>DNUF01000071.1 GCA_003508595.1 Planctomycetaceae bacterium | reverse complement strand
CGGTTGCCGCATCGGGGGCCTTGGTGGCCCCCTCATTTTTGGTGTAGCCCAGGCTGGTCATCCCCAGGATGGTTCCCCCGACACCCAGGGCGAGCCCGAGAACCCCTGTGACGATGGATACGGGAAGGCCCCCCGAGGCGGCTGGATCTTCAGTCTTCGACATGGCACGTGCTCCAAAAGGAAAAGGCAGGCAAGAGAACACACAGCAGTCACTGTCACATCGCCCCCCCTCATTCACGCCGATCCCGGATCACTGCGAAGGCGGCGCGACTGTCAACACGCCATTCATCGCCATCCAGTGGCCCGGAAAGCTGCACAGGAAAGGGTACTGGCCCGGCGACTCGGGGGCCCGGAAGTAAATGGCGAACTCCTGCCGGGGAGCCACCACGTCGGTATAGACCAGCACATCGTCTGTCGTGGGGACATAATGCCTCACCGCCGCGTCGGGGGAGGAAATGATCCTGTTGGCGAGCTGACCGACCGCTTCCAGTTGCCCTGGACGGACCAGCACAAAATTGTGCGGCACCACATCCGGGTTGCGGAAGACCAACTTGAGAGGCTCCCCGGCCGACGCGGCCAGGTCGCGGGTCGCGTAACTGAGGTTCTTTCCCGCCTCCAACACGATTTCCCGAGCCCCCTCGAGCGGGTTCTTCCAGGGATTGGGGGGTGACTGTGCCTGGCTGGAAAGATCGACCAGCAGTGGATGAGCGGCAATCGTCTTGGCCACCGGCCGATAGCCCGGATAGTCGCCAAACGGTGTGTCGAGGGCATGCACTGTCACGAACAGGTCCTGTGGTTCCCCCGTTTCCACCGCCAGGTGCAGGTGCAGCTGGCCAACCGGCTGCAGGTCCGGAATCTCGTAGAAGACCCGTTTGCCGCCTGGCAGCACAACCGCCCGGGTGATCGCCCAGGCGTCATGCCCGATCGCTCCCCGGTGGCTGGGGGAGTATTCCTCCGAGCCATAGGCAGCACTGTAGCGGTAATTCCAGGACTGTGCGAACTGCCGGTCGGCGTTCCCGGCAACCGCCGGATCAACCGGTGCCGAGAACTCGACCACCACACCGTTCTGATGGACGTGGAATCCCGTGGGACGCTGGACACGCGAGCCGGTATACCGCACCCGTTCAAAACACCCGTCCTGCGTGTTGTAGGCCCCCCAGCCCGCCATCCCGCTGACGTACAACTGTCCGTCATGCGGGCTGAACCGGCCCCGGTGCACGCCCGACGAAAACTCTCCTGGAAGCGGAACCAGGCCTCCCTGCGGTTGTCCGTCGACCTCGTCGCGGAGCAGCAGGAAATGTGTTGCCGTTCCAAACGAGAGGTGAACGGCAAGCCCCTGCAGAGGCCCCCAGCGGTCACTGTCGATCGCCACCTGGCCCCCCGCCGAGTTGTCGAGTCCCCGGGGAAGATACATCAGCGGCAGTGTCGGTCGCTGGCCGTCACGCGGACCAGGATAACCGAAGTGCGGGGGTTCAAAACTGCCATCGCCCGACTGCGGGCGAACGAGGCACAGGGTCGAAGCCGGGGTCCATTCCCCTTCCGAGCAGGGAATGGTGATCGCGCCATCCGCCATCATCCCGAGGCCGTCCGGGTTGCGGAACCCGGTGGCGATCACATCGACGCGTCGGCCATCGGCAGAAATCCGCAGCAGACCCTCATTGCCGGAAGCTGTGTAGAAATTCCCCCCGGTGTCCCGCTCGAGGCCACAGATGAAATCGTGCCCGGCGGGAGAGGTTGTGTAGGCGTTGCTGGCGCACTCGTAGAAATCGGCCTCACCGTCGCTGTTGAGGTCGTGCAGTCGAGTCAACTGGTCGCGGCCCAGCACGTGCACCACGCCATCGACCACTTTCAGCCCCAGTGGCTGGTTGAGCCCCGAGGCAAACCGCTTCCAGGTCACCCGCCGGAGGCTCTCGTCGAGGCCCCGAATCTGCCAGACATCTCCCTGCATCGTGCAGGCATAGGCCGTTCCATCGGCGAGGAAATCGTGCCCCGAGAAAAACAGCTGGGCCTTCCAGGCGTTGTCGACCGGACCGGGGATCCGATCGACGGCGTAGGGGGCCGCGGTCCCCGGCACCCCCGGGATTTCAAACACCTGCGGCCACTGGGGCGGCCCCCCTGTGGAGAGTGTCCGCAGGGGATGGTCCGCCAGGGGGGCTGCCGTTCGGGCAAACTGCCCCTGTTCGACGGAGGGAACGTCGAGCCAATCGGTGTCGTTCACCCGATAGAGAAACGCCACCTGCCGACCATGTCGATAGAAGCCCCGGTAGATGGCTCCTTCGGGAATCTCCCGGGGGGCTGGGGCCGTCAATGGGGTTCCCGTCAGCAATCCCCCATCCATAAAGCCGTGGCGGACGGAGGAAAACTTGAGAAATCCCTCTTTCCACAGTGCCTCGTACTGCAGCGTCTGGGGATTGAAGCAGGTCGACAACTCTCCCAGTTCGCCCAATCGCACACAGACCCCCTTGGGGACTGTGACTCCGGCACCACGAAAGATCGCGGCGTGAAGTGACCCGAGGTCGGTGAGGTTCCAGCGATCGCTGGCCCAGGTCTGTTCATTCTGGTTGCCCCAGTGTCCGAACGTGCCGCCGTCGATTCCCGGATAGGCGGGGAGCAGCACGGGGAGAGCGGGAACCGACAGGAAGTGACGGGCCTCCTTGGTGTAGAAGTCATACAGTCGGTCGCGATTGACAAACTGTCCCTGGAAGGGCCAGCGCTCGGGATCGAGCGGCCCCTTGGTGTACTCCCAGGGGGCAGGTTCATGGGAACTGGGCTGAACCAGGGCGGGAAGTTGGCTGTCGCGACCCAGTTCCATCAGGAACCGGACGACATCGGCGCGCTGCGTGGGAGACATCGCCGCCGCGAGTCCCTCGGGCATGAGTGTTCCCACTTCGCGCAATTCGTGAATCTCGTCGCGCGGAAGTTCGACCAGGGTCCCCCGGGCGGGATCACGCAGGGTGACCGACTGGGGGCCCTGTTGATGCAGGTAGCCCTGCACACTCTTGCCGGCATTCGTCTGGGCCACCCAGGCGCGATACTCGGGCCGCACGTCTCTTCGGGGCCAGTAGAGGGACTCGACGATATTCTGCGGGCTGAGTCTCTGGCCGACGCTGGAGAGATTGGGGCCGGCATCTCCCCCCTGGTCTCCGACACGATGGCAAGAGAGGCAGGCGAAGTGGGCCGAGCCAAAAACCATCGCACCCCGCCGGGCGCTTCCCCGCAATTGGGCGTCGGCGACCGCATTGCGGACCAGTTGCGGCGAGTAATTGCCAATCACCCCGGCCGGCAGGCAGGTGGCGTCTTCAGCGGCCGCTGAAGACGCGGTGCCGGGACTCCCTCCCCAGCCAGTCGCTGGACGGGAACCGGGGGACAGCAATCCCCAGGTGACCAATCCCAGAGCGAGAACCATGAGCGCGGATGCTGCCCAGCGAACCATGTGACGTGTGCTCCTGACGAATTGCCCGGCGGAAATCGCCGATCAATCGCCGTTTTAGGTCGTTGAAGTCGGGTTCGCAAGCCGTTGGCCAGCCCCTCCCATCCCTCCCGTTGGCCGTCGCGCCCGCGCTGGGCAGCGACTGTTGACCAGTCGGCTGGAGGTGCGGCTGCGAGGTGGTGGAGCGGATGTCGGGCCGCGCGTCCCGGCGAGCGACGCGGATTCGTGTCATCGACGTGCGGACGCCGATCACGGCTTCAATTGGGCGGGATCGAGTGTCACATGTCGAATGCGGCGGCGATTCCACGTATAGACAATCTCGATGCTCCCCCCACGGGACTGGATGACAGCGGGATAGGAAAACTCACCCGGTTCGTTTTCCAGGGTGAACTGGTTGCTCCAGCTTCGTCCGTCGGTCGACAGTGCGACGTTGAGGGGACTGCGACCCCGGTCGGTGTGGTTGTAAACCAGCAGGTGCCGGCCATCCGCGAGGGTCACGCCGTCAATACCGCTGTTGGGGTTGGGCAAGTCGAGCCGTTGAGGGGCTGACCAGGTCTCTCCCAGGTCATTGGACCAGAGCTCCACAACCCGACCCTGTTGACTGCGGCAGAGGATCTGCAGTCGGTTGCCGGGATGCGTGAAGAGTGTGGGTTGGATCAATCCCCATTCGGAAGACGAATTGAGGGGAGGAGTCCGTTCCCACGACCGGCCCTGGTCTGCGGTCCATTCCATGTGCACCCGCCAACCGTCGTGTTCCGTGCTGGAACCACACCACAGTCGGTGGTCGATGAGAACGGGTTTGTTGCGCACCGGTCCAAGAATCCCCTCGGGCAGGTTGCGGGGGGCGGACCAGGTCCGACCGGCGTCGTGGCTTTCCTTCACCACTCCCCACCAGCTCTGGGGGCTGGGACCCACCTTGTAGAACAGCAGAACGTGAGTCTCGGAAATCGGCCAGAGAACCGGATTCCAGCACGGGAGTTGCCGGCTGGTGGGCTGGCGACCTTCGGCGACCCGGACCGGCGGTCCCCACGTCTGGCCCTCGAGCGTGCACAACCAGATCCCAACGTCATCCTCGCCTTCGTCAGTTCCCGCAAAAAAGGCACACAGCATTTTTTCGCCAAGTTCACAAATCGTGGCGGCATGACAGGCGGGAAAGGGGGCAGTTTCGAAAAGAAATTGCCGCGATTTTTCTGGCGTCTCTGCCGCCTGGAGCAGTGTTGTCAGCGATGCCATTCCGACGATCAGCATGCGAAAAATGATCTCGGGAAACTTTTTTGTCATGGGGTGAGAGCGTCGCCTGGTGTGATTGTGAGGGGTTTCAGTGACTCGCCCGGGTCCCGGGGGCGAGATAGAATCAGGGGTTGCGAGGTCTTGCGGCGGTTGGGGTCCGATCACCCGTCGAAAGTCTGACACGCGGTGGCTTCTTTTCGCAAGCCTGTCAGTCTTGATGGAGTGTGTCTCAACCGAATCATTCTTCAACGCGTGGTGAGGCAGTGCCCGATCCGTTCATTCCACCGATTGACCCATCGTACTCACTGCCTCCGCAGCAGTTTGATGATCGGGACGATGATCTGCTGCCCGATTTGCTTCCGTTGCCTCCCCAGGCAGCCTCTTTCGATGCGCTGCCGCTGCCGGTGTCGCTGCAGACCCAGTTTGAGTCACCATTCGAACCGGTCAACATGCCGTTTGTTGACCAGCAGGCGGTTGAGCAACTCGAGTACCTTGACAAGATTTCGGTTCGTTGGAATCTCAAGCTGATCCTTGGTGGGCCACTGCTGCTTATGGCGTTGGTCGTCGCAGGATTTTATTCCAGGCGGCACTTTCGTGAGAAATGGCAGGGCGAATGGCGGCAGGCAGCGATCGAGGCCACCGCAGTCGGCGACGAGCGAACCGTCGTTTCCCGGGCCCGATCTGTCCTGCGGCTCGACCCGGATGATGCTGAGATGCGTCTTCTGTTGGCCCGGGGTCTGTTGCATACCGCCTCTTCCGCTGAGGAGTATGAGGAGGGTGTTGAACGGATGCTGGGGCACCTGGGCGACGAGCCAGGTGACCGGCAGAATCGCCTGGAGCTGATCGAGGCGGCGAAGAAGAGAGGCCAGTGGCGCTGGATCCTGACGGATGCGCTGGCGCCGGTTCGTGATTCCATTGCGACCGATCCCGAGTTTCGGGAAATTGCGATTCAGTGCCACACGGAATTGGGAGAGAATTCCGAGGCGGCCCGGGTGCTCCTCAAACTGATCGATTCGAAACCTTCAGCCGCTGACAGCTACCGTCGGGTCCTGAAGCTGATCGATTCGACCACTGAGCCCGCCTCCGATCTGAATGGGTTGATCAAGGATCTCGATGCGTGGCGGGTTCGATACCCCGAGAACCGTGAGATCCCGGAGATTGAGCCACGCGAATCCGTTTCTGCGACCGAACAGGCCCGGCTCAGGATTCTCGAAAATCAAGCCGCCACCGTTCTGAATCGGATGGGGGGTGAGGTGGATCCCTTCTGGGCCTATTCGCTGGCCATGGCCCAGCACTATGCAGATTTCGAGAACATCGAGACGGCGCTTGCCCAATGGCAGGAAGCTCGCAAGGTCGAGCCTCGCGAGGATCTGGTGATTTCCCTGGGCCTCGAAATCCTTGAGAAAACGTGGCAGCAGCAACTGGCCGAGGGAGATGCCTGGCGCGCACGACAAACTGTCGACGATGCCTTGCAGTTGCTCGCACCAGGGTTGCAACGGGAGATCCCCCGGCTCGACCTGTTCGAAGTTCAGGCACGGCTTCTGTTCCATCGTCAGGAAAATCACCAGGCCCGCGAAAGCTGCCGGTCAGGGTTGCGGGCGCTCGCGTCACAGTCCGCGCACATCAATCCCTCCGAGAGGAAGGTGCGGGAATCGCTGTTGCGACTGACCCTGGCGGAGTCAATGGTCGGAGTGATTTCGGAATCGACCGATCTTGAGGCGGCAGAGTTGATTGGGGAATGGCAGGAGAATCGCGAGGCCCTGACCGGCTTGGGGGTGCCGGGGCGGGTTCTGAGATTTGTCGATCTTCTTCGGGACATCGCTGACGGACATCTGGGAAAGGCGGTGGCCGGCCTCGCCCGGATGCGCCAACCGACCAGACAACAGAAATCATTTCTGCTGGCTCATATCGACTGGTGGCTGTGCGAATGCAATCGGACCTTGGCGCGGCGTGAGCAACTGCAGCGTTCGCTCGAACGGGCGGTCGCCGATGGGACAGATCGGGGGCCAGCTCGGCACGAGTTGCAACGGTTGGCCATTCGCGATGGATTGGAGAGGAATCTGTTCACGCCGAACGATCCGATCCCGGAGCGGGATCCAACTCCGTTCGATGTCGAACAACTGTTGGCGAACCAGTTGCATCTGCCCCCCGCACAGCGCGTCTGGACAAAGGTGGATGCCATCTTGAAGTCACTGCTGGCGCTGCGAAAGGACGATCCTGCTGTGTTTTTACTGCAGGCGGAGCGCTGGATCGCGGTGAACGAGTGGAATCAGGCCCAGGTGCTTCTGGAGGAGGCTCGGGCAAAGTTTCCGGGCGATGGAGCGCTCGCCGAAGCGCTGATTCGCCTGACGCGCCTGCAACCGGACCTCGAGAAATCGGTGGGTGAGTCCGCAAGGGAGCGCGTGTTGGCCGGGTTCCTGGAGCAACGCGGAGATGGTCCGGAAACCCGACAACTGCGTGCCCTTGCGTGGGGATTGGGAACTCCCGACACAAAGCTTCCGGAGGACAAGTTCCAGGAATTGTGGGCAGGGACGGACGGATGGTCGAAGGGCCAGCTCCGCGATATGGCGGGACGGTTGCTGACATTGACGCTCCGATCGCGCGACGATGCGCTCACTGTTGAGGCCGGGCGTCGTGGACTGGATTCGGGCGTGCGTGATGTGCGTCTGTTGGCTGGAGCGGCCGCGGCTGCGATTCGGCTGGGAAATGACAGACTGACCGTGCAGTCACTTCAGGCGATCCGGAGACTCGAGGGGGAGGGAGGGCCCTGGGGAAATCTGCTGGAGTCCTATCAGGTGTTGTGGCCCTGGACGACCGCCTCGGCCGAGCCTGCAGTGGCCGACCAGCGGGATCGGTGGAAGCAGTTGCAGGAGGTCCTGCGGAAACTGGATCAGGCCACCGAGTTGCGACCGGCCTGGGCGCATCTCCATCGCCTGCGGGGCGTTGCCAGGGGCTTGTGGGGCGATGCCGATGAATCTGTCGCAGCCTTTCAGATCGCCTCTCAACTGGGTGATGACAGCCTGGAAACACGGGTCAGCCTGGTGGACAACCTGTTCCGCCAGCAGCGCGATCAGGAACTTCAGGCGTGGTCCGCCAGACGTCAGGTGGGATCCGCATTCGCACTCCTGAACCTCTTCGAGGAAGACAGGATTGTGACGTTGTGGCTGGGGACGGAAGAAACACAGGCCCCCCGACGGCAATTGATGGAGATGCAGTTGGCGATTGGCCGTGGTGAAGAACCGAAGGTCCTTCTGCCGCAACTGGAAGCTTTGACCACGAAGTTCCCCTCGCAATGGCAGGCCTGGCGATTGCGGATCAACACCCTCTTGCAGATCGAAGGAGAGGAGGAGGCCTGGAAGCGACTGACAAAGTTGGTTGGGGCGCTTCCGGTGTCGCCACCCCACCTGGCTCCGCTCGTGGAAGCCCTTGGCGCCGAGGTTCTCGGACGGCAGTCGGAAGCCGAGGCTGGTTTTCGCAAGGCCTGCCAGGCCGAAACCGGAGGGTTTGAGTCGGTCCGGGAGTACCTGGGGTGGTGCCTGCGAGAGGGACGTTACGGCGACATTTCGGCGGTTCTGGATCTGTCCCCCGATCTCGCCAAAGATCCCCTCTCGGAGGGCTTCCGGGAATGGGGCAACGTGGTCCGATTGGCCTCGGGCGCGTCTGTCGCGACCTCCCTGGCCGATTTTGAAACGCATCTCCAACCGCTCGATGACAGTCTCGAGGGCCTCAACCCGATGGAGTCCCGGCATGAGGTCTGGTTTGATTGCCTGTCACGCAGCAAGTCGCCCCGTCATCGCCGGAAGTCGTTGGAATGGCTCGGGCAGCGTCGCGATCTGGTCGGGTTGTCATCGTCGCGTATGCGCAGTCGCATTCGCGTGGGTGTGGAGCTTGGGGATGACGGGCTACTGTCGCAGGTCACAGAAGATTTGCAGCAGTCCCGGCTGGATCCGGAGTCGGCCAGTGTGATTCTGGGAAAGGGGCTTTCGAATCCCGAGGTTTACAACGATCCGAAACTGCTCGCCACGCTCGATCAGGCCTTCGAAATTCTGCGTCGGCGTGAACCAGGCAGCTTGAGGACCGCCGCAGCCGAAGCGGCGATTTTCACAGCCCGGCAGTTTCCCCTCGATGCCTCGGCTGCGTACGACATCTTCCGGAAGCGGTTGGCTCGGCGCACACCGGCGGAAATGCTGCTGGACCTGGCCCGTGCCGGGCGCTTGAATCGACTGAAATCGAGATTGGCCGACGTAGAACCTGCCAATTTGCTGAACGCCGGTGCCTGGGGGATCCTCGATCAATTTCCCTCCGAGCGGGAGGTGATTGTGAGCCTCGGCGAATGCCCGCGACTGGCTCCACTGTGGCAAGAGACCGTGGCACTGGATTGCCTGCGGAATGAAGTGACCCTGCTGGTGGCCCTGGGAATCGAATCGATTCGCGATGTCGAAGGGGCCCGGGATGTCCTGGAGGGGTTCGGCAAGCGGAGCCCGGTCCCCCAGGATCGATTCGAGTTGCCGCTGTTCCTGGCGCGTCAGGGAGAGTTCTCCGAGGCGCAACAACTGGTCAATCAAATGTCGGCAGGACCTCGTTTGACGGAGGCCGATCTGGCCCTCTGCATGGCGCACCTCTTCGAATCGACGACCGTGACGATCGAAAACTGGAATGTCCCTTTTCGGCGACTCAATACGCTGCGAAAGGATTTGCTGTCAGAAGCCCAGACGCGGGACGTCCGTTTCAGCCTGGCGCTCTTGCGGGGAATGAACGGCCAGGAAGATGAAGCCATTGACGAATACCGCCAATTGCTTCGGAACGAACCGCGTCATCTGGTGCTCATGAACAACCTGGCCTGGTTTCTTGGGTTCTCCGGACAGAACCTTCCCGAAGCTCGTCAACTGGCGGAGGAACTCGTCAGTACCCATGGCGATCTTCCGGAATTGCTCGACACCCGCGGATCCATCTGCCTGCTGCAGGGAGATCTCGACCAGGCCCGACGAGATTTTGAGCAGGCGGTCTTCCAGGGAAACCGGGCGATCTATTCGGCCCACCTGGCCCTCTGCCTCGCACGCCAGAAGGAAGGCGAATTGGCCGAAAAGCACGCGTTGAAGGCCCTGCGAATGGGTTTTCGCGGACACCACTGGGTGCGTCTGGAAGACGATGCCTGGGGACAGGAATTCGCCAAGCTCACAGCCAACCTGACAGTCTCAAACCAGGAACGCATCAAGGCGAATCAGCCGGATACTGACGAACAAAATCGGCCTTAGACAGCGGAAAACTGACCGTCACCCCCGCCCGCTCGAATCTCGATTTCGTGGTCAGGCTGCGCTGCCACTCCTCCTCAGTCAGACTGCCATCCTTGTCGCGGTCCAGGAGATTGAACGCGGTTTCGGCAGGATTGGCCGGGGGACCAGGCTTCGGAGTTGAGGCTGCCTTGGCAGGCTCGGCCGGGTTGGCTGGAGTCGACGTGGTGGGGGCAGTTGTGGGGGCCGTGCCCGCAGCGACAGGTGTGGCCGCCGTTGCCGGCGGGGATGCCGTGCCGGCACGACGATTGCCCCGCTCCAGTTCCTGGGGGGTGATGAACCCATCCCCGTTCAGATCGAGCCGTTTGAAGGTCGCCAGATCGGTCTTGGGCCATTCGTAAAGACCCAGCTGGCCATCTTTGTTGGCATCCCGGGTGGCATACTGCTCGGGAAGATCAACGGTGAATCGAGTGCGGGCACGATTCGTCCCACTGCTCGTCCCGGGCTTTCCAGACGGCTTGGCAGGTGGGGCATTGGTCGCGGGGGCGGGGCTCGCCGGCGCTCCTCCTCGTGTGGCATCACCCTCCCCGCCCGATCGTTCGTCGCCGCCACGCTCGCCGCGCCGGCCGCGACCGCGGCGCCCACGCTCTTCCGTGTTGGTTTCGGCATTTCCTCCCGGGCTCGCAGGAGCTGACGGGTTGGCACCCTCCGCGGGTGGTCCCATCCCCGGGCCACCGGGACCGCCAGCCCCCCCGCGTCCTGACATGCCGCCGCGGAACCGTTGCATCATCTGGTTCTGCAGTTCGGTGAACTCCTGTTTCGTGATCGGCTTGGAAAGATCGCGGCCGCCGGCTTCAAACATCCGTCGCATCGGCGAGTTCTGCAACTCATCCGGATCGAGTTGACCGTTCCCGTTGCGGTCCAGACGGTTGAAGAAGTCCTCGGGGTTGAATCCCCCGCCACCCCGTCCCCCAAAACCTCCGCCAGGCCCGCCGCCGGGCGGACCACCCGGACCCTGAGACCAGGCGGTGGAACCGGCAAAGATGCTACAACTGAGCAGTGCCGCGCAGATGGGAAGTCTATAAACTCTCACGGACTGTCCTTCCGACACTTTGAGTCGCAACTGGTGTTACTACGTGCAGAGACGGTGCATTCCCGGACCGGGGGGACCAGGAGATTGAACGAGAAGGCTGAACCAGAAGAGTGAAGCAGTTTGGCGGTTTCCAGCGTGTTTTGGAGACTGGAACAACAGAGCCAATCAACATTCTCGGCGAGAGACCGCGTTCCATCACTGTTTTCTTCCAAACCCCGCTTCGAGCGCAAAGTTCCGCTGCCACAGCGTAACAGAGCCTTCCGGGCAGATCATGGCAGAATTCGTGAAACCCGCACAGACCCGCCGGGGTTTCAGACACGTGTGAGTTGTTCCCCTGGGGTCATTGAGATCGCCATGCCTCGAAACGCCCGTTCTTCCAGTCTCCTTGCCACAGGTCTGGCCTGTTGTCTCGCTGCCACAGTGCAGCAGACATTGTCTCGGCCCTGTTGGGCGTTTTTCCAGGGGGATTCACCTGCGTCCAGCGCCCCTCAGGGGCAGGGGGGGCCCCCTGGGGGTGGTCCTGGCGGCGGCTTTCCCGGTGGCGGATTCCCGGGTGGGGGAGGGCCGGGTGGTGGTTTTCCTGGCGGAGGATTCCCGGGCGGGGGGCGTGGAGGACGCGGTGGTTTTGGCGAAGTCTGGGTTTTCGACCTGCTGGGACGGGACGCAGTTCGGACAGAGCTCAATCTGACCGAATCGCAGAAGTCCAAGCTCGAAGAAGTCGCCAAGCCGATTGAGGAAGAGCGGCGCGGGTTGCGGAATCTTTTCCAGGGAATGCGCAACCCTGAAGAGTTTCAGACCCGCATGGAGGAAATGCGGAAGAAGCAGGAGGAATTGCGGAAAAAGGCCGACGAGCAGGTCAATGAGGTGCTGACCAGCACGCAGTTTGCCCGCTATCGCCAGATCTTCCTC
Organism: Planctomycetaceae bacterium; assembly: GCA_003508595.1. Taxonomy (GTDB): domain Bacteria; phylum Planctomycetota; class Planctomycetia; order Planctomycetales; family Planctomycetaceae; genus UBA10511. Next base: position 31,735 of record DNUF01000071.1, on the reverse strand, counting down.
CAGTCGCTCGGCACTTCCGCCCTCTCCCGCGATGATGTGGCCGAAGATCTCAAGCTCACCGACGACCAGAAGGCCCAGATGAAGAAGGTGCAGGATGACTTCCGCGCCAAGATGCAGCAGATGGGTTTCTTTGGTGCGCCGGAAGAACGGCAGAAGTTGAACGAAGAGCGCGACGCGGCCCTCAAGGCGGTGCTCACTGCCGATCAGCAGAAAGACTGGGACGCGAAACTGGGGACCAAGTTCGAGGGAGAAGGAAGTTCCGGCGCTCCCCAGACCGCGGGACGGGGGACGTCTGGGCGTACCGAAGAACCGGCACCACGGCGCCGGGATCGCCGTCAGGTCGAAACGGAAGCGGGGGGCCCTGCCGTCGCGGATTTCTCGTCACGTGCCACGCCAGGCAAGCCTCGCGAAGAACTCTCCACCGATCAGCCCCCGGTTGGCGATGCCAAGCCGGATGACGGTGAGGTGCGGATTTCGTTCAAGTTCCAATTCGCTCCCTGGGACCAGGTGCTCAAGCTGTTCGCCGAGACGGCGAAGCTCTCGCTCGACATGAACGAAGTGCCGACCGGAACCTTCAATTACTTCGATGACCGGGAATACACGGTCTCCGAAGCGCTCGACATCCTCAATGGCTATCTGCTTCGCAAGGGCTTTGTGCTCATCTTCCGCGACCGATTTTTGGTCGTCTGGAATCTCGATGATCCCCCCCCTCCCAATCTCGTGCCCCAGGTCACGCCGGAAGAACTGGCGAAGCGCGGGAAAAACGAACTGATGTCGGTCGTCATTCCCCTCAAGGGAACCGATGCCAAGACGGCAGCCGAAGACATTCGCGAACTGATCGGCCCGCAGGGCAAAGTGATTCCCCTGCCGAAGATCAACCGCCTGTTTGTCACCGATGTGGGGTCGAACCTCCGCAAGATCTTCGAACTGCTCGAAGGCCTCGGGAATGTCGAAGATTCCAAGAACAATTTCCGGCAATTCCAGTTCAAGTACATCACGGCGCTGGAGGCCGAGCGGACCCTCCGTGACTTGTTCGCGCTGCCGTCCCGCATGACGTCGACCCGCATGACCTCCGCCGCCCCTGCGGCACGTGGGGCGGCCCCTGCGCAGCCCCAACAACCGCAGCCTCAGCAGCCCCAATTCCAGTTTGGGCAGGGGGGTTGGGGCGGTCCCTTCGGTGGAGGAGGTTGGGGAGGCCAGGGCTGGGGTGGGGGAGGTGGTGGCGGTGGAGAGTGGTGGCGTCGTCGCGAAGAGGGGCGTGGTGGCGACCGCGGGGGAGACCGCGGTGGCGACAACAACAATAACCAGCAGCAACAGCAACAGCAGCAGGCCCAGAACGCCGCCGCTCTCGCGTCGGCCAAAATCCAGCTGACCGCCGACATGCGGACCAACAGTCTCCTGGTGACGGCCAGCCCGGAAGACCTGGCCCTCATCGAGAAGACGATCGAATCGATCGATGTCGAGGAATCGCCCGACCAGGTCGCTCGCCAGGGAGCCAAGCAGCCCCAACTCGAAGTCTATCCGCTGAATGCCGCCGACCCCCGAATGGTGGTCGACATGCTCAATGTCACGGTCCCGGGACTCGTGATCTATGAAGATCTCAAGACCCGTCGAATCAATGTCTACGGCTCCCCCTCCGACCAGCAGCAGGTTCGGGCGATCATCAGGCAACTCGATGGAGGCGCCGGCGAGTCGGTGACGGTGGTCAACCTGCGGAAGATTGATCCCGTGGCTGCGGCAACCAGCCTGCGATCCCTCTTTGGTGCCAATTCCGCCGATGGTCCCAGCATCGAAGCCGATGCTGTGGGACGCCGACTGATGGTTCGTGGATCTCCCGAGCAGGTCGCTGAGATCCGCAAGGTGCTGACCCAGCTGGGTGAGGATGGGGAAGGGACTGGGCGGCGTGAGTCATCGGGAGGCCCGATCCGCACCCTCGACATGGGGGGACGGTCGGCGGACGATATCTTGTCACTGATCGAAAAGGTGCTTCCTCCGGGCGAACGAAACGCGATCCGCATCGTGCGGCCCGGCGAAGGGGGAAATCCGCTGTTCCGGGGTTCCGGGAACAATCGTCCGGGGCGTCCCGAGAATGAAATCTTCGACCGCCGGGTTCCGCCGAAGTCGGCTCCGTCCGAGGGGGGAGCCAATGCTCCGGCCCGCAGTGGGACCGGCCCGGGCAATGCGGCTGGCAAGTCGGGCGAGTCGATCGACGACCTGGCTCGCGAACTCGACGAACTGCTGGACGACAAGGAAGAGCGTCCTGTCCCACGTTCCGATCGCCGGGCCACCCGGAACGCGCGTGTTGCAACGCCAATTCTGCTCGCTGCACAAGACGCCGTTGATGATCGCGAGGAAGAGCGTCCGGCTCCCGCCCGTCAGCGGAACGTCGAGCAGGGAGGGGGATCGCCCATCCAGATCACCTCCGAGGGGGGCAAGTTGATCCTCAGTGGCGACGACCTGGAGGCCCTGGATCGGCTGGAGGGTTTTCTGCAGCAGATGATCGAACGGGTCCCCGACAACAAGACCCGGTGGACGGTCTACTACCTGCGGGCGGCTGATGCGACGGAAGCGGCGACCATGCTTGGGGCCCTGTTTCCCCAGGGTTCAGTGACCCAGACGGCCACCCAGAATTCCGGATTGTTTGGCAATCTGACCGGTGGGTTGTCATCGCTGGGGGGCAGTCTCGTCGACATGAGCGGCATGGGGAAGTCGCAGCCCCTGCGGATCATTCCCGAACTCCGTTCCAACGCCCTCTTCATCAGCGGGCCGACCGAGCAGGTCAATGACATCATGGCCGCGCTGGAAGTGCTCGACACCAATGAGCTTCCCGAGTCGGCGAAGGACCGTGTTCCACGCATGATTCCGGTCGAAGTGGCCGACGCGACCGAGGTCGCCTCGATCATTCGCGAGGTGTTCCGCGAGCAGATGGATGCGAACGGCGGGAATCCCCTGGCGGCCCTCGCACGCGGGGGAGGCGGTGGTGGATTCAACCCTCTCGCGATGATGTTGGGAGGAGGGGGGCAACCCCAGGGACGACAGCAGCGTGGTCTGCAGCTGACTCTGGGAGTTGACGAGCGGACCAACACGCTGATCGTTTCCTCCTCCGAGCAGTTGTTCAGGCAGGTCGAGCAACTGGTGAAGGCGATCGATCAGTCAGCACGGGAGGCCAACAACACCGTCCGGGTGGTCACGCTTTCGAATTCCAACACCGCGGTTGCCGGCCAGGCACTCTCGTCGCTGCTGGGCAAGGTGAAGGTCAATCAGAATCAGGCCAATTCCGGGCGCCGTGCCCCCGGACCGGAAGCCCCGGGCGGATTTGGGCGCGGTGGTGGTCCGTTTGGCAATGGTCAGGCGATCCCGGGCATGATGGGAATGAACCCGGCAGCCATGGGAATGGGGATGGGAATGGGGCTCCCCGGCGGAATGGGGCGTGGTGCCCCGGGAGGAAATTTCGGGGGCGGCGGCTTTGGTGGAGGCAACCGGGGAGGAATGGGTGGGGGGGGCTTCGGTGGATTTGGTGGCGGTGGTGGCGGCATGGGAGGGGGAAATCGCGGCGGTGGTGGTGGCCGGGGGCGGTGAGACCGGTCAATGCGAGGCCGTCTCCGGCACTCGGGTTTCCCCTCTGTGCGATTCAACGCCTGGTTGCTGCAGTCTTCTTTTCGTGCAGTCCGTTGACTCACCCCAGCCCCGATTTTCACAATTCGGTGTGGCCTCGACGCACCCGCCGGTCTCGGAATCCCCGTGAGCGGTTCGAGGGGCGATTCGTGATGTGACGTTTTTCGGGAAGTGCTGACACGATGGACATCGGCGACATTCTGCTGGCTCAGGGAGTGGTGACGCGTGAGCAGTTGAGTCACGCTCAGCAGTCCGCTGCGCCGGGCAAGCGGGTTGACCAGGCCCTGGTCGACACCGGGGTTGTCACCGAGGACCGGGTCCTGAAAGCCCTCGCGGAAGAACTCGGTATGCGGTTCGTCGAGGTCGACGAAATCCAGATCGACCGCGAACTGCTTTCGAAATTTCCGGCACGCGAGATCTTCAAGCACACGCTGTTCCCCGTCTCGCGGCGGAATGGCAGTGTCGTGGTTGCCACGTCGGATCCCTTCGATCTTGATGCCCTCGATGAGGTCAGTTCACTCAGCGGTTTCCGCCTGGAACCGGTGTTGGCCCGCAAGGGTGACATTGCCCGGCTGATTCGCGAACAGTTGGGGGTTGGTGGCGATACGCTCACCGAACTGGTCGCGCAGCGGGCCGAAGAGGATGTTGAACTGCTGGAGGGGCTGGGCGAGGCCGAGGGAGAACTTGCCGAACAGGCGCAGGCTGCCTCGGTCGTTCGTCTGGTGAACGAACTGCTGGTGGAGGCGCTCGCCCAGAACACCAGCGACGTTCACCTCGAGCCGCAGGAAAACAGCCTGGTGATCCGGTTCCGCGTGGACGGCCTGTTGCGGGTTCAGCCGATTTCCCAGGAAATCAACTTCTTCCAGGCGGCGATCATCAGCCGCCTGAAGATCATGGCGAAGCTGAACATCGCCGAGAAACGCCTCCCCCAGGACGGCCGGATCAAGCTGCGGGTGCAGGGACGAGAGGTTGACGTTCGTGTGTCGATCATCCCGATGATGCATGGCGAGGGGGTTGTCCTCCGTCTGCTCGACAAGGGGCGAATGGTCTTCGACCTCAAGAACGTCGGACTTGCCGACGAAATGGGGCGGGCCTTCCATGAGCTGATCAACCTGCCCCACGGGATCATCCTGGTGACGGGGCCGACCGGTAGCGGTAAGACGACGACCCTCTACAGTGCGCTGAATGAAATCAAGGATCCCGCGATCAAGATGATCACGGTCGAAGACCCGGTCGAATACCAGACGCCCGGGATCAGCCAGATCCAGGTCCACTCGAAGATCGGGTTGACGTTTGCAGCTGGACTCCGCAGTATCCTGCGTCATGACCCCGACGTGATCCTGATCGGCGAAATCCGGGATGGCGAGACGGCGAATGCCGCCATCCAGGCATCGCTCACAGGGCACCTGGTGTTCAGCACGCTGCACACCAATGATGCTGCCGGTGCGTTCACCCGTCTGGTCGACATGGGGGTGGAGCCATACCTGGTTGCCAGCACCGTCGAAGGGGTGATGGCCCAGCGACTGGTCCGCCGGCTCTGCAAGTACTGCAAGGAGCAGTACATCCCGACCGAAGACGATCTCCCCCGCGATTTTCCGAGGCCCCTGCCCGAGAAACTCTGGAAGGCGGTCGGATGTCGCCAGTGCCAGATGGCCGGGTACAAGGGACGGGAAGGGATCTTCGAACTGCTGCGGACCGACGAAGGGGTTCGACAGTTGTGCATCGAGCGGGCCAGTGCCGTTCAGGTTCTGTCTTATGGCCTGCGGAATGGCATGTCCACGCTGCGGACGGACGGGTGGCGGAAGGCGAAGCTGGGCATCACCAGCGTCGATGACGTCACCCGCATCACCAAGCCCGATTTCCTGACCTGAGCCTGGTGGTCCCATGCCTGAATTCGCCTATGTCGCCCGCGAGCTGTCCGGTCGGGAATTGACCGGAACGATGACTGCCGCCAGCGAGCAGGAAGTCTTGTCGTCTCTCGCCGCCAAGTCGCTGTTTCCCACCCGGGTGACCCTCCAGGGAGGAGTGGAGCGGGCCGGCAAAAAGGTCGGCAAGCGCATCTCGGGACGGAAACTGGCCACCCTGTACGCCCAATTGGCCGACCTGCTGCACTCCGGCGTCCCACTGATGCGTTCGCTGGAGGTGCTCGAAGAGCAGTCCTCCATCCCAGCACTCAAAGACGTTCTGTCGGATGTGCGTCAGCAGGTGGGGGAGGGGAGTCGTCTTGCCGACGCCATGCGGCGCCACCCCCGGGCCTTCAACGAGTTGTCGGTCAGCATGGTGCGCGCCGGTGAGGAAGGGGGGTTCCTCGAAGACTGTCTCAAGCGGGTTGCACAGTTCACCGAGCACTCTGAGGAGATGAAGTCTCGGGTCACCGGGGCGATGGTTTATCCCGCCTTTCTGATGATTGCCTGCATCGGGGTGGTCGTCTGGCTGATGACCTATCTCGTCCCCAAGTTTGAGCCGATTTTCGCCCGCCTGCGTGAGATGGGTCGGTTGCCGGGGCCGACGGTGCTGCTGCTCGGCTTCAGTGATTTCATGCAGACCTACTGGATCTGGATGGTTGCGGCCATCGTCGCGGCGGTTTACTTCGGCAGCAACTACCTCAAGACCGAGGAGGGGCGTCTGAAGGTGGATGGCTGGCGATTGAAGATGAAGGGGATGGGCCCCGTCGTCCGGAACCTGGCCATCTCGCGGTTCTGCCGGATGTTGGGAACACTGCTGAAGAATGGCGTGCCGATCCTGCAGTCGCTGAGGATCGCCAAGGATGCCACCGGCAACCGTGTGCTCGAGCAGGCGATCGCCTCGGCGGCCGAGAATGTCTCTTCCGGAAAGTCGCTCGCCCGGCCCCTCGGGGCGAGCGGCCATTTTCCCCGCGAAGTTGTCGAGATGATTGCCGTTGGTGAAGAGGCGAACAACCTCGAACAGGTGCTGATCAACGTGGCTGACAACATGGAGTCCCGTACCATGCGGGATCTCGACCTGGCAGTCCGGATGATCGAACCGGTGATGTTGCTGATCATGGGAGCTATCATCACCTTCATCATGCTGGCCCTCTTGATGCCGGTGTTCCAGGGATCGGACGCCCTGGGATAACCCGTTTGAACACCGTCCACATTGCGCCGGTTTGCCGAGTCGAACTGGCTGTCCCTCAGAGTACACCTCCCCTTTTTGTCCCACCTGGAGTCCCGCCTCATGCGTACCTTCCGCCGCGAGCGAGTTCGCCCTGTGTCCCGCGCTGGTTTCACCCTGATGGAACTGCTGATCGTTCTGGCGATCATCGGGGTGATTGCCGCGATTGCCGTTCCCGCCCTGCTCGGACAGCAGAAGAAGGCCATGGTCAAGGCGACCATGGCGACCATCAGCGGGGTCGAGTCGGCCCTGAAGATTTACGCGGCCGACCACAGCGGTGACTATCCCTCGGAAGGGCTGGAAATCCTCGTGTCCAACCCCGGGAATGACAAGGAATGGTCGGGACCCTATCTCGAAGGAGGCCGATTGCCCCTCGATGCCTGGGGCAATGTGCTGAACTATCAGTTCCCCCCCCAGAACAATCTGGACAAGCCCGATCTCTGGTCCAACGGTCCCGATCGCCAGCCGAACACGGCTGACGATGTCACCAACTGGCAGCAGTGAGAGTTTGATGCAAGGTCGGTCCCCCGGTCCGTCATGTCACAACCGGCAGTTCGCGCCGCGGACTTGCCGGCCGGGGTTGACGCTGCTGGAAATGGTCGTGGTCCTGGCCCTGTTGGCCACTGCCATGGCCGTCTCGTGGCCCGCCATGCAGAAACTGGCCACTCGGCAGAACCTTGCCCAGGCGGCCGAGACGGCCCGGATCCGACTGCTCTCGGCCCGCATCCACGCAATCGATCAGGGAATGCCCTACCAGTTCCGGTTCGAGCCGGGGGGATCGCGGTTTTGCATCCTGCCTGGCGACTCGGCGACCGAACCACCCCTCCCGTCGGGCGGTGGCACAATTCGCCTGCCGATAGCCGCGGGCAAACTCCCGGGCAAGGTGCAGTTTGATCCACTGCAGATCGGCACAACGGGGGGGGGGATGATCCTGGAGGCGCGCTTCTCGGGTCTGCCCGACGCCCGCGATCTGGCGATCATCAATTGGTCCCCCCCCATCATCTTTGAAGCGGATGGATCTTCGGACGATCAGACCATCCAGCTGAGCGATCCCAATTCGGATACCATCTACAGCCTGACGCTGCGGGGGCTGACCGGCGGAGTGCTGGTGACTCGCGACAGCAGTACCAATGCGGCGAAGTGAGCTGTGCCATGCGGATCTCCCGACGCCGAACTTGTCTGATCGAGAGCCAGCCCCACGGGTTGACGGGGATCAGCCTGTTTGAAGTGGTTTTGTCACTGGTCATCCTGGTGACTTCCCTCGCCGCCATCGGACAGTTGATCTCGGGAGGAGGCCGCGGTGCCGTGAAATCGCGGCTGCTGACCCAGGGGGTCTTTCTGGCCGAATCGTTGATGGCCGAAATGATGTCGGGAGCGACCCCGCTGTCCAGCCAGTCCGGAGTGGCACTTCCCGATCATCCCGACTGGACGGCGGATGTGACGATCGAAAGTGAGTCCCAGACGGACCTGTACCTGGTGACTGTCCGGGTGCAGCATCAGTCGAACAGTTCGATGGGAGATGTGCGCTACGAACTCGTCCGGCTTGTTCGGGATCCGGGAGGAGTGCTGTTGGCCCGCACGACCGAGGAAGAACGTCTCGCCTCGGAACAGGAAGAGGCAGCCGCCAAATCGTCCCAGACCAGTTCTGCGGCGGGTTCCGGAAGTTCGTCCGGGGCATCCGCGGCGGGAGGTGCGGCGGGTGGGAATTCCTCGTCGGCAACCCGGAACACAGGAACCAGCGGTGCCACCCGGTTTGGAGGGGGACGATGACCTCCCGCCGTGGTTTCACATTGTTTGAAGTCGTTGTGGCACTGGCTCTCAGCGTGTTGCTGCTGGCCGGAGTCTATGCAGCCATGGACCTCTACTGGCGGTTTTCCACAACGGGCCAGGAAGAAGTGGAACGGGCGCAGATTGCCCGGGCGGTCCTGCGTCGGATCGAGACCGACCTGCGGAGCGTTGTGTACCAGTCTCCCGAGATGACGGAGGCGGCCAAGGCGGCTGTCCCGGCGGGAGGCACGGCCGCCTCGGGAGGTGCGGCGAGTACTTCCCGCACCGGGTCGGGAGGCTCCACTGGTGGCGGGACCTCCACGGGAGCAGCGGGGAGCATGGGGGGGAGTTCCAGCGGGCGATCCGGAAGCACCGGGACCACCGGTGGGATGGGAGGGGGTTCCGCCGGCGGAGCTTCGTCTGGTCGAACGGGTGCCGGGGGAAGTTCCGGGGGTGGAGGGGGAACTCCCGCGGGAAGTTCGGGAGGAACTGCGTCCGGCGGCAGTCGGGGGGCGTCTGGGGGAAGTGGCAGTGGCGGCACCAGTGGCGGTACCTCCACGGGTGGCAGCAGCGGAGGAGGGGGGACTGCGTCGGGCGGAATGGGCTCCGGTGGGACTGCCTCAGGTGGGACGGGAACGGGTCAGGTGGCTGGCGGTGGGGCTCCGGTGTCGGGGTTGTTTGGAACCTTTGACTCGCTGCGATTGACGGCGGCCGCCCCCTCGCGTCGAGCGGTCTACGTTCCACTGGGACAGCAAATTCCCGGTCGGGCTCGGACCTCGGACCTGCTGACCGTCGGTTATCAACTGGGGGATGCCAACCAGACGATGACCGCCCAACCGTCAGGTCTGGCCCGCATGGAGGGAGACCGCATGCTGCTCGATCTCGCCCAGCAGAATGGAGACACCCAGACCCAGATGGCCAGCCTGCAGATGTTGGCTCCCGAGGTGTCGAGCCTGACATTTGCCTATTATGACGGGTACCAGTGGCGTTCGGACTGGGACAGCTCAACCTTCGGCGGTCTCCCCATGGCTGTCGAAGTTCTGGTCGACATCACAACTCCACCCCGGGTCTTCCGTCCTGGTTTCGCGGCTTCGACCCGACAACCCACCACCCAGACCTTCCGCCTGGTCGTCGCACTTCCGCTGGCGAAGGCGATCGATACCTCCACCCTCGAGTGACTGGTCCTTTCCGCAGGTGTTCCATGCGCAGACGAAATGACGGGGATCGAGCAGTTGGCCCGGCCGAAACCGCGAATCCTGCGGGACGGTCGGGGTCGGTGCTGGTCATTGTGACCATCCTCGTCGCCCTGCTGGTGTTGGGGGGATATACCTTCTCGGAATTCATGGTGGTTGAGACCCAGGCCGCCGCAGCCTTCGGGCGCGAAACCCAGGCCAAGGCTCTTGCCGACTCGGGCGTTGAACTGGCGGCCGCCATCCTCTCAGATCGGACCGATCTCGATCCCCAGTCTCTCTACAACAATCCGGACCGGTTCCAGGGGATCACGATTCGGAATGCCACTTCTCCCAGGGCCCGCGGCCTGGTCAGCCTCGTGGCGGGTCTGGAGAGCGACGCATCGGGAAGCCAGCCCCGGTTCGGCATGATCAATGAGTCGTCCAGGATCAATCTCAACCGGCTGACCCGGATGGGACTCGACAATGCCCAGGCCCGGCAATTGCTGATGGGGCTTCCCCTGATGACCGAAGACACCGCCGATGCCATCCTGGACTTTCTCGATGATGACTCAACCCCCCGCGAATTGGGTTGCGAAGATGAGTACTACGGACAATTCGGCATGACCGCCCGCAATGGGCCGCTGGAAACCCTCGATGAGTTGCTGCTCGTCCGCGGGGTGACCCCCGACCTGCTGTATGGTGAAGATGTCAACCGGAACGGAGTGCTCGACCCCAATGAGAACGATGGCGAGCAATCGCCGCCGTTCGACAACGCCGATGGAGTTCTCTTTCCGGGCTGGGCTCAATTCCTGACGCTCTACAGCGTCGAGACAAATACCCAGGCAGATGGAACGGCGAAGATCGACATCAACATGAATGCCCTGGGGGAGCTCTACGATCTCCTGGAGCCGGTGTTGGGACAGGAAGTTGCCGCCTATGTCGTCGCCTATCGGTCACAGGGGCCCTATGACCCCAGCCAGCAGAACACCAATCCTGCTGGAGGAAACACGATGGCTTCCAACACGGCCGGTGGTGGGAACTCGGGTCGCAATATGGCGGGGGGAGGAGGTGGACCCCCGGGAGGTGGCGGTGGCCGTGGGGCCGGCGGGGCTGGAGGAGCCGGTGGTCGTGGATCCGGTGGTCCCGGTGGTGGTGGTGCACCCCCGGGAGGCGGGGGAGGTGGTGGGGCGCCGCCCGGTGGAGGAGGGGGAGGTGGATCCCAGACGATCAACCCCTCGAGCCCCAATTCTGCAACCACCGTCAATCCCTCTCTTCCGTCGGGTGGAACCCGCACCACTCCGTCGCAGGGGTCGGGCGGGGCGACCACGACGACGGCCCAGCAAGTCGGGGGTGCTGCGGGAGGAGGAGGTGGCGGTGCTGGATTGGGTGGTGGCGGGGGTGGGGTCATCACCTATTCGCAGCGCACCGGGGCCACGCAGGTCGGTGGGCAACCGGCCGGCCAGTCGACCCAGGGTTCCATCAACTCGATGCGAAATACCGCTGTCCGGGCCGCCACAACCGCGGCGAATGCCGTCTTCTCGGCCCAGGGGCAGGTCACCCGTGCGGGGATCGACCTCACGGCGGGGGCGAAGGTCCAGCTCAATTCGCTCTACGACCTCATCGGGACCCAGGTTCAGGTCAACATCAATGGCACGCAGACGGTGCTCGACAGCCCGTTGACCGCTGATGCCTCGGCGATGCGCGAATACCTCCCCACGATCCTCGATGCCGTGTCCACCAATACGGCCCGGACCATCAGCGGCCGGATCAACATCAATGACGCCCGGCGGGAGACGCTGCTGGCGATTCCCGGCATGACCGAGCAGATGGCCGAGCAGATTGTGTCCATCCAGGCATCGCTCAAGGGGGCCGGTGATGGCAGCCTCGACCTCCTGACTCCGGGCTGGCTCTACATTCACAAGGTGGTCGATCTTCCCACCCTGTCGGCACTCGACCCCTATGTCACCACCAAGGGGGATGTCTGGCGGGTCTTCTCGGTCGGGCACTTTGCCGAGGGGGGAGGAACAGCACGGGTCGAGGCGGTGATTGATTCCACTCAGACTCCCGCGCAGGTGGTTTTTACCCGTGATCTCAGCGGCCTCGGGGCACCGTATTCTCCCCAGCTCCTGTCCGGAACGTCGGCTGCCCCCTGACGCTGCGAAACAGGATCCCGGCCGTCATCGGGCGGCGAACCAGAAAACATCGAATCCACCGGCCCTACAACCGGAACATCGCGTAGAATGGAAGAAAGTTGCCGCCCAGTTCCCCCCGCCGCCCGATCTTCGGGAAGTGGTGGGGGGATCGATTGCTACTGTGACAGACAGGGAGGCTGATCGGCAGGGCTGAGTCGCGGGCGAAGGTTCCAGGTTTGGACTTGAACGGAACGACAGATGTCAGACATTTTGGCCCTTGAATGGGAACACGAACAGGTCGCCGGGGTGCTTGCCACCCTGGGGGGCGGGCAGGTACGTGTCCGCCAGTGCTTCGTGATTCCCCGCGAACCGGCTCTGCGGGGAGAGCAGGGTTTGCCTCCCGATTGGTTGCGGAGCGAACTCACCAGGCTGGGAGTGGGAACTGCCAGTCAGGTCCTGGTCACCCTCCCCCGTGATGACGGTTTTGTCCGCCGGCTGGAACTGCCCGAGGTCCCCGACGAAGAACTGCCGGCCATGGTCCGCCTGCAGATGGGAACCAAGTCTTCGGTTTCCATGGACGACCAGAGCCTTGATTTCATTCCCCTGGCCAAGCGGAGTGAAATGCCCGGTCGCGAGGTCCTGGCGGCGACGGTCCCTCACGAATTGCTGTCGGAAATCCAGCGGCAATGCCAGGGGCTGAATGCCACGGTGATCGGAGTCGGACTGGCAGCGACCGCAATTTCGGAACTCGTGGTGCGGGCCGAAGCGGGCATTCCCGGCGACCGGACTGGTGTCAGCCTGGTGGTGGGCCGGTTCGCCCATCGCCTTGAAATCGCCGTCTATCGCCTCGGGGGAGTCTTTTTCTCGCATGCCGCCCGACTGTCTGCCGGTGTTGACGGCGAGACCCAGTCGATCGTCCCGGAAGTCAGCCGGGCCCTGGTCGCCCTGCGTGGTGCGTTGTCGGACCTCAAAATCGAACGGGTCTGGACGCTGGTCAGTCCCGCCGAGCAGGAGACCGTCACGACCGCACTCGAACGCCGGTTGAACTGCGAAGTGCGTCCGCTGGATGCCTGGGGGACGGTCGACACGGCAGCACTCAGCAACTGGCCCGAAGAGTCGGTGAAGTCCCAGTTTGCCGGTCCGCTGGGAATGCTCTTGTCCCGGGAGTCCCCCCGGGCCCTGGGGCTCGACTTCCTGAATCCGCGCAAGACGGTGGTCAAGCCGGATCATCGCAAGCGCAATCTCACGTATGCAGGATTCGGAGCAGGAGCCCTGGTGGCCTCGCTGCTCGGATACCAGATGTGGACCGTCAGCAGTCTCGACTCGGAAATTGAACAGCTCAAGTTCAAGGACAATCAACTGGCCCTTGAGATCAAGAAGGGGAAGCCTGTTGAAAATGCCGTCGCCCTGGTCGACAAGTGGCGGACCGATGGCGTCGACTGGCTGGACCAGATGCGCGATTTTGTGGACCGCATGCCCTCCACCGAGCGGGTCTACCTCGAATCACTGCAGATGACCAAGGTCGGGTCTCAGCCCCCCAAGCTGGTCGCGCATGGATTCGCCCGCGACCAGAAGGATGTGATGGAACTCTCGTCGGCCCTTCACACCTCCGACCGGTACCGGGTGATGCCTTACCAGTCGTCGAAGACCAACGCCGACAGCTTCTATCCCTGGCGGATCGATGGCCAGGAAATCCTGCTGGCCGAACCGGAAAAGCCGAAGCCCGGTGCCAAGTCAAAGCCGGCCCCCGCGGCTGCGCCCCGCGCCAAGGAGGCAGAAACCGCCCGCAGGGAGAATGCGAAGGACGGCACCGCCGAATCGGCCGCTCCAAGCGAGACGGCTGCCAAGCCTCCTGGGAATCAGGCTCCTGCCTCGGAAGTACCGGCCAGCAAGGTTGCCTCGGCAAATCCCGAGGCCTCATCGCCCGAGCAGGAACCCGTGAAAGGGTCGGAACCAGAGTCGGCCGAGAAGGAGAACCGCTGATGGAATCGCGACAGAAACTGCTTTTGGGCGTGCTGGGATCGGCGGTCGCAGCCTGGCAGGGAACCTCCCTGTTCAACAACTGGGTCCTGGGGCCCGTCGCCAATCGCGAGACGGAAGTCACCGCGATCCAGCGTCGCATCGACGAAAAAGAACAAAGCAAGTTGCGCCAGCGCAAGGCCCAAAAGCAGCTCAAGGAGATGGGCGAACGCAGTCTGCCCCCCGATCCTGTGATTGCTGCCAATGCGTTCCAGAAATTTCTCGATGAAATGGGGGGCAAGGCGCAGCTCTCCAAGCTCGTCGTCGATCGCCCCCGTGCCGACCAGCAAAAGAAGGAAAACACCTACTTCGTGGTCCATGGGGTCATGAAGGGAGAAGGGTCTCTGGGCCAGGTCACCAACCTGCTGCATGAAATCCAGAAGTCGGGCCTGTTGACCCGCATCACCAACCTCAAGATGGAATCGCAGGGGAAACAAGGCGATCCCAAGCTGAAGGTGGAACTTGCGATCGATGCCCTGGCACTGCTCAGTTCTCCCGCACGCAAGGAACTCTGGACGGAAGACGAATCCCCCGGCCCACTCCCGTCGGTGACCGTGCACGATGAAAAGTCGCTGGAAGTGATTGGAGCCAAGAACCTGTTTGTCCGGGCCTACAACGGTCCTCCCAAGCCTGTCGAGCCTCCGGCTCCCCCACCGCCGCCGCCTCCCCCTCCACCACCGCCTCCGACCGAACCTTCGACGGCCGAATATGTCTATTTCGTTGGCTCGGTCACCCGCAACGGCGTCCCCGATGCATTCCTGTTCGATCGCAGCAGCAATCGCCAGACTGTTCTGAAGCCAGGCGGTGAGTTTGCCGCTGGCGGCATGCAGGGACGCGTGCTCAAGATTGCCGACAAGACGGTGACCCTGCTGGTGGGCGAAGACGAATTCCAGCTCGACCTGGGGAAGAATCTCACCCAGATGCGGAAGATCGCCAAGGCGCAGCCCGAGCCCGAAAAAGATTCTGCGGAAGGGACCTGACCCTCCAGCGGGTCGTCCAACGAGACACAACAGGCCACGATCCCGGCGAAACCGGTTTCGTGGCCTGTTGACTGCGCGGTCGACGCCTGTGATCCATTGTCCCCCGCGATCAGTTGTCCCCCCGATCCCCCGGGGCTCAATTGTCCCCCCATCCCGAAGGGATCAATTGTCCAAAGACAGGCTGTGGTGGCTGATCTGCTCGGGCCCCTCCTGGGTCACGATGTAGTTGTGCTCGAACCGCATTCCCCCAACCCCGGGAATGTAAAGCCCCGGCTCCAGAGTCACCACATCGCCCACCTCCAGCCGTTCATCACTCTCTGGAACCAGGTAGGGAGGCTCGGGGTGACCGAGGCCAATGCCGTGACCGGCGTGGTGCGGAAAGTGATTGCCGAGACCGGCCGACTCAAGCGGAGCCCGGCAGGCGGCGTAGACGTCTCGTCCCGTTCGTCCCGGTTGCAGGAGAGTCCGGGCAGATTCCAGGGCCGCCATGCAGGCGGCGTGCATCTCGCGTTGCCTGGACGTCGGCGTTCCGCCGCAGACAAAGGTCGTGCAGAAGTCACCCCGATAGCCATTGATCACCACTGAATAATCCAGCAGCACCAGGTCGCCCGACTGCACGGACCGGTTGGAGGCCGGTCCGCCTCCCGCCTCGGCTCCCGGCCCACTGACGAAATCGCCATACACATGCACGGGGCGCCCCGCCACCTCGCTGGCCACTCGCAGCACCAGGCGATACAGGTCCAGCCCGGTCATTCCGGGCCGCACATCGCGACGGGCGGCCGCCACCGCCTCCCCCGCCACCCGCAGGCATTCCCGAATCTGTGCCTGTTCGTCGGGATGCTTGCTCTTGCGCAGTGCACGGAGGTCTGCATCGAGATCGTGAAGCCGCAATGGGGACGGCCCGGAAGTCATGCCGGCCAGCATCAGCCAGGGGGTGTGTGAAAACTCGATGGCGAGGCCCGACTTCGACCGGGACCGCAGCCATTCGGCGGTGGTCTGTCCCAGCAATTGACCCCGGTGGGGGGCGGCCTCCACACAGCGGTACCACAGTGGCTCCACCCGTTCGGTGACGAAGGCCGCTCGCGAAAATGGTTCCTGGGCATTGTCGGCCACCAGGACCGCATCTCCCTCCCGTGTGAGAATCAGGGAGGCGGCCGATTCCTGCGAGTTGAACACCGTGGCCGATGCTTCAAACCCCGCCAGGTACATCAGGTGCGGACGAGCCGTAATCAAAGCGGTGTCGAATTCCGCGGGAATCCGTTGCCACAACGCCTCTCGTCGAGCCAGGCAGCCTTGTTCGGTGATCATCGTTCAGACAGTCGTGGAAGTTCTGGTCAGGAATGACATGGGGGGAGAGAGCCCCGCGTGGCGAGTGTATCCCCTGGGCCCCCAGGGAAGCCATTCGTCGCGCGATTGGCGAGAGCCCGTCAGCGGGACGCTGCACTGTAGGGGGCAGGGGAATCGATTTCCCGGCCCCCAGGTTCCACCCGGCTCTCGATGAAACTGCGACACAGTTCGCTGTAGGTGCCCCCCAGAGCGAGCAGCTCGTCATGGGTCCCCTGTTCGATGAGGCGACCCTGGTCGAGCACCAGCACCACATCGGCGTGCCGAATGGTCGACAGGCGATGGGCGACAACAAAGCTGGTCCGGCCGGAGAGCAATCGGGTGAGTGCGCGCTGGATCCGCAGTTCGGTCAACGTATCAATGGCGCTGGTGGCCTCGTCGAGAATGAGGATGCGTGGATCCGCCAGCATGGCCCGCGTGAAGCAGACCAGTTGCCGTTGCCCCAGCGACAGCTTCGCACCCCGTTCCCCGACGACCGTGTCGAACCCCTGTGCCAGGTTCCCGAAGAGATCGAGGCAGTCGAGCTGGCGCGCCGCCTCGGCAATCTCTTCGTCGGTGGCCCCGGGACGTCCGACGCGAATGTTCTCGCGAACTGTCCCCGTGAACAGGAAATTCTGCTGCAGGACCAATCCCATCTGGTGATGCAGCGAGTCCCCGGTCACCTCCCGCAGATCGTGCCCGTCGATCAAGACCCGTCCCTCCTGCGCGAGATAGAACCTCGCCAGCAGGCTGATGATGGTGGTCTTCCCCGAACCCGTGTGTCCGACGAGGGCCACCGTCTGCCCCGGGGAGACCTGGAAATCGACCGCATGCAGCACGGGACGGCCCGGCTGGTAGGCGAACGTCACCCGTTCGAACTTCACTTCCCCCCGGACCCCAGGCAATGGTCGGGCGGATGCACTGTCGGTCCAGTCGGGGGGAGTGTCGATCAGCTGGAAGACCCGCTCGGCTCCCGCCATGGCCGTGAGGGCCTGGTTGTACTGGTTCCCCAGCATCTGGATGGGACTGAAGAAGATGTTCGCGAGGAAGAAGAACTGGATCAGGTCCCCCGGGGCCATGCCGGGCTCGGCATAAAGCACGCGGTAACCACCAATCAGCAGCAGCGCCGCGATGAACAGCTGGGCGTTTGTTTCCAGCAGGGGAAGAAAGACCCCCGCGGTCCGCTGGGCCGACATGTTGTACCGGGCGTGGTCCCGCAGCAGGTCGCCAAACAGAGTCGCATTCAATTCCTGTCGGACAAACCCCTGGGTCACGCGAATCCCGGTCACCGACTCGGCCAGAGTCCCCGTCACCCGGCTGAAGCTCTCCTGGATCGACCGATAGGCCCGGCTCAGCCGCTTGCGGAAGTAACGGTTCAGCCCCCACATCACCGGGGTCATGGCGAGGACGACGGCAAACATCACCCGGTCGTAGTACAGCATGAGGGCGGCGGAGACGACCATCTGCCCGGCTCCCACGAGGGTCACGAACAGCACATCCTGCACTCCAACCCGCATCGCTTCGCAGTCCGACGTCACCCGGCTGATGATGCGCCCGATCTTGGTCCGGTTGTACCAGCCCAGGGGCATCGCCTGCAGGTGCGCGAAAATCTGCTGCTGCAGGTCGTGGACGATCGCCTCGCCCAGTTCCAGCGCCAGCCGCTGTCGAAAGTGAAAATTGAAGTTGGTCCAGGCGGCCAGCAGCAACAGGCCCAGGGCTCCCAGGACGATCTGTCGAAAGGGAGCTCCGTGGGCAATGGGGCCGTTGATCACCGCACCAATCGTCCAGGCCACCAGGGGGAGTTGGATGGCCCGGAGGAAGACCGTCAGCAGCAGCCAGTTCCGCTTGCGGGCGTGCGGGGCGGTGTACTGCAGCAGCCGGCGGATCAAACCGAAGTCGAGAGGCCGCTCGCGGGCCTCCTTCTCGGGATCGCGCTGGATGTTCGTCAGTGAGACGCCGCGACCACCAGGGTCGGCAACGGGAGGGACGGCAGGCATCGACCGGAATTCGGGCACAGACTCGGCCACGACTCCTGTCGCGGCCCGAAGGTCGAGTGTAGCGATCATCCCCCCGGACGCAAAATGGCTCCGCGAGGCAGTCCCGTCACCGAGCCCCAGGTTCGTCCCCAAGACCCGCCCGATGCCCGGGACCAGGGGCCGGGACCGCAGGTCATTGACCCGCCGGCGATTCTCCGGGGGGGCCCTGACGGCCCGAGAGCAGCGGGCCTGTGGTCGACCAACGCAGAAAAATCTGCATCAGCGAGTCACAGCCACTGCGCTCTCGCAACTCGGCCAGCGTTCCTTCGGCCACCAGTCGGCCACGGTGCATCAGGCCAAACCGGCTGCAGAGTCGTTCGGCCTCGTCCAGGTGATGGGTGCACAGGATGACCGACTTGCCCTGCGACTTCAGCAGCTCGATGAACTCGATGATCACCTGGGTTCCCAGCACGTCGAGTCCCAGAGTGGGCTCATCAAGCAGCATGACGGGCGGTTGATGAATCAGCGAGCGGGCCAGGTTGACCCGCTGTTTCTGCCCGGTGCTGAGATTGGCACAGTGGCGGTCGAGCAACTCTTCCAGCCCCAGCAATCCCGACAGCCGGGTCAGTTCCGCCTGCGCCTGGTCCGGGGAGACACGGTACAAGTCGGCAAAAAACAACAGCATCTCACGCACGGTCAGATGCTGGTACAGCCCAGTTCCGGCAGAAACCACTCCAACGCGGCGCTTCACCTCATCGGGATCCTCGACCGAGCGGAAGCCGGCAATGCTCGCATACCCCGAGGTGGGGCTGAGCAGTCCCAGCAGCATGCGGAGTGTCGTGGTCTTCCCGGCCCCGTTGGGCCCGAGCAGCCCATAGACCTCTCCCGGTGCGACGGAAAAGGTGACTCCATCGACCGCCCGCAGGATCGTCCCTCCGGGCAGCAGGTACTCCTTGGTCAAATCGCGGACGGAAATCATGCGACCGCTTCCGGGATGGGGCCGGGGACCAGAAACCTGCCTACTCGGCGACCGAACCGATCGATTCGAGGAAGCCTTCCAGTTGGCGGGAGCGGACCGGGTGCTGCAATTTCCGGACAGCCTTGGCCTCGATTTGTCGCACCCGTTCGCGTGTGACCTGGAAGATCCGGCCGACCTCCTCGAGGGTGTAGGTATAACCGTCCCCCAGCCCGTACCGCAGCTTGATGATTTCCCGCTCGCGATAAGTCAGCGTCTTGAGGACGAAATCAATCTTCTCACGCAGCATCTCGCGGGCGGCGATCTGCGAGGGATTGCTTTCCGAGGTGTCTTCGATGAAGTCGCCGAAGTAGCTGTCTTCCCCCTCACCGATGGGGCGGTCGAGGCTGACCGGTTGCCGCGCGATTCGCATCACGCGACGGGTTTCTTCGAGTGGGATCTGGGTGAATTGAGCCATTTCTTCCAGCGTTGGCTCCCGGCCAAACTGCTGCTCCAGAAGTTTGCTCGCCCGCCTCAGTCGGGTCACCTGTTCGATCATGTGCACGGGGATTCGAATCGTGCGGGCCTGGTCGGCGATCGCCCGCGTGATCGCCTGCCGAATCCACCACGTCGCGTACGTTGAGAACTTGTAGCCCCGGCGGTACTCGTATTTTTCCACCGCCCGCATCAGCCCGGTGTTCCCTTCCTGGATCAGGTCGAGGAAACTCATGCCCCGGTTGCGGTATTTCTTGGCAATCGACACCACGAGTCGCAGGTTGCCACCCGAAAGGTCACGCATGGCCTGTTCATGCTCGGCCTGGCGCTGCTGAACCACCTGCAGACGGCGGCGCAGGGCCGAGGGCGAGTCCTGGGCAATTCGCACGAGGTCCCCCAGTTCGCGCGACAGGTTCGCCCGTTGCTCTTTCCCTTCGGGTCTCTCTCCGACCCGAGCGATCTGCTGCTCCAATTCGGTCATGCGTTCACAGATCTGTCGCAGCTTCTGCAGTCCCGGAAGCAACCGGGTGGTCCGCAGGCTGAGTTCTTCAATCAGCGTGACCATCTTCCCCCGTCGGGAATTCAACGATCGACTGATCGCCTCCGCCTGGGCGGCCGAGATCTCGGGGTGATGCAGTTGCTGGAAGTCACCCAGGTTTTGCCGCCGCAATTCCTGCAGGGTCTTGATGTTGAGGGGCAAACGACGGTTGATCTGCTCTTTTTCGAGCCCTTCGGTCAGGGCAATCTTGATCGTGCGGTCAAACGGGAGTTCCCCCTTGAGCACCTGCTCGAGGATGTCGACCGACCACTGGATCATGAATTCGCTCAACAGCAATTCGCGCCGGAACTGCCGCCGGGTGATCTCGATTTTCTTCGCGAGAGAGATTTCCTGACGCCGGGTCAGCAGGGGGATCTCTCCCATCTGGGCAAGATAAACCCTTACCGGGTCGTCCATCCGGCGCGATCCCTCCAGCTTGACGTCGGCCGTTCCCTTCGCCCGCGGACGCGGCTTTTTCGCCGCGGGGGCGGCCGGAAGATCGGCTTCCACCCGGATTTCCAGACCGAGTTCCTGAAGCGAACTCAGCAGTGTGTCCAGCTTCTCCGGATTGACCGCCTCATCGGGCAGGTAATCGTTGACCTGTGCAAAAGTCAAAAACCCCTGCTGCTGGCCGATTTCGACCAGGGACTTCAATTGATCATCAAACGGGTGCATCAGTGGTCTCTCCCGGGTGGGCCATCCCAGAGGGACGGCGGGCGCGTGTCGCGTACTGTTTCATGGCGCGGCGCAGGCGTTCTTTCGCCATTTCATCCAGTGTCTCTGAAGTCGCCGGTCCCGGAACCGGTGCGATCGGTTCCTCCGCCAACTCGTGCACAGGTTCCGTCGAATGCATTTCCAGTTCGCGACGACGCCGGTAATAGTCAATCAGGTGCTGCAGCAGGTCGGGGCGGGGGGCGGCCCGACGGGCCCGCTCATCCACTTCCACCGCCAACCGCGAAAGTCCAAGGTCCTCAATCTGCAGGGAAATCTTCTCGAACGAGGGGAGTTCCCCCCGGGCGTGTGTCATCAGGCACAACTCGTACAGCCGGCGCAGTCCGGCATGCTGAAACTCGGCTGGCGTTACCTCGCGGGCGGCCGCCTCGATCTGTTGGGGATGCGTCAACACGGCCATCAGCAGATCAAGTTCCGCCTGGTCGTCCCGGGAAGGGTGTGACGGAAGGGGGGGGACTGCCGGTTTCGCCGGCTGGCTGCCGGTTTCTGATCCCGCCATCTCCGCCGGACGGAACCCCCCACCACCAACCCCCGTCCCCCGCTGTTGACGGGCCGACCGCATGTCCCGCAGTCGATCCCGGATGAAGGCCTCTCCCACTTTCAGTCGCTGGGCGAGGCGTCCCACAATGATCTGTTCCCGCTCGCGCCATTTCGCCGCCAGACCCGCCCCCTCGGCGGCCGGAACCTCGAGCAGGATGTCCAGCATTTCCTGCAGGATCCGATGCCGGCTGTCGATCGAGTCCAGTCCATACCGTTCGACGACCAGGCGGTATTTGTACTCCCACGCCTCCACCGACTGCTGCAGCAGGCCTCGCAGGGCGTCGGCTCCCTGGGCGATCAGAAAGTCGGCCGGATCCTGACCCCCTGGCAGCATCAGCGTGCGCAGGTCAATTTCCTGCGACAAGAATTTGACCAGCGCCCGCTCGGTCGCTTTTTGACCGGCCACGTCCCCGTCGAACATCAGGATGACACGACGGGCAAACCGCTTCAGCAGTGACACGTGATTGTCGTTGAGGGCCGTCCCCAGGGTGCCGACCACGTTCTTCAGCCCATACTGGTGAGCCATGATGCAGTCGGTGTAGCCCTCAGTCACCACCACCGTATCCGACTTGCTGATCGTTTCGCGGGCTTCGTCCAGCCCATAGACCAGCTTGCTCTTGATGAACAGTATGTATTCATCGGTGTTCAGGTACTTCGCCCCCTCCGAATACCGGCTGTCGGGCAAGACACGCCCCCCAAACGCCACCGGACGCCGCTGGGCATCGCGGATCGGAAACAGAACCCGGTCGACAAAACAGTCGTACCAGCCCCCGCGGCCTTCCCGTTCCTTCACCAGCTTGACCGATGCCAGATCGGCGATGGTGTATTTCCCACGTGCCTGGGCAATCAGCCATTCCCACTCGTCCGGGTGATATCCCAGGCGAAACTGCACCATCGATTGGTCGCTGATCCCCCGGTCCCGCAAGTACCGCCGGGCCCGCAACGCCTGAGGCGACTCCAGCAGGAATTCATGGAACTGCTGCTCGGCCCAGGCGACCACCTGGTACATCTTTTGCCGCGCATCGACCGTTGGACCCGCCGTCCCCGCCTTGTACTGCCGTGGAAGCTCCAGCCCTGCCCGGTTCGCCAGCAGTTCGAGTGCCTCGCGAAACTCGACCCGATCCCGCAGCATGACGAAACTGAAACAATCCCCACCCGCGTCGCACACCCAGCAGCGGAAACTCTGCCGGTCGGTGTAAACGTGCATCGACGGATTGTGGTCGTCGTGAAACGGGCACAGCCCGACGTAGTCACGTCCACCCCGCTGTGGGCGCAGCGCGACACTCTCACCCACCAGGGCCAATAGATCGGTGCGGTTGCGCACCTGTTCCTTGAAATCGTCATTCAGCAGACGATTCACGTTCCACTCCCCTGACCTGCGGGCTGCCACGCCCGATGCGGGGGATCATCCTGTCCCTGGCCACCCCCGGTTCCTTCCGGGGTCCTGGTTCACTGCATTACCTCTCAACCGCAGGGACTTCGAGAGCGCTTCCGACCGTCCCCGGTGCAGTACAATCCGATTCTGCGAATGCGGAGATGGATTCTACCGAGCCTCACGTGGTGGTCAAGATGCGTTTCTCCGGGCATGGTCGACGGGGGACGGGCGGCGACCGGGTTGGTCCTCCGCAACTCCTGCCCACGTCTGGGGAAAACGCCCCTCCACACTTCGGCTCCCGGGTCTCTCCCTCCCTTTTGCCTGATCCCGTCGTCAGGTTTTCGGACCGTCACTCTCCGCTTTCCAGAACACCTCCTCTGGCTCTCGTCCGAATGTCTGCACCCCACCCACCGCCGCAACGCATTGTTTCGCTCCTCCCCAGTGCCACCGAGATGCTCTGCCTGCTGGGGCTGTCGGACCGGATTGTCGGGATCAGCCATGAGTGCGATTTCCCCCCCGGCCTCCAGGACCGTCCCCGGGTCACACAGTCGATGCTGTCCCCCACTCTCACGAGTCAGGAAATTGACGAACGTGTCCGCACTCAGCCCATGACCGGTCAGCCACTCAGCCGCCTCGACCACGATCGGCTGCTTTCCCTGGCTCCCGATCTGGTCATCACCCAATCGCTGTGCGAAGTGTGTGCCATTGGCTTCGCGGAGGTGCAGGATGCGGTCCGCCGCCTGCCCAGCCAACCCCCGCTTCTCTCGCTCCAGCCCCACACCCTGGATGATGTTTTTCAGGCATTGCGCGAGATCGCTCGCTGGACCGGAACCTTGCAGCGTGCCGAGGCTGTGCTGAAAAATCTGCAAGACCGCCTGCTGGCCGTGCAGAATCGCTCTGCGGGCATCACGAATCCCCGGCGCACGCTGCTCCTCGAATGGGTCGATCCCCCCTTCTCCGCAGGACACTGGTCGCCCCAGTTGGTCGAATGGGCAGGTGGTCGCGAGGTGCTGGGACAGGCGGGCGAGCGATCCCGGTCACTGGCGTGGGAAGAAGTGACGCACGCCGATCCCGAGGTGTTGGTTGTCGCCTGCTGCGGCTTTGATCTCGCCCGCAGTCGCCACGAGTTGCCCCTGCTGCGACAGGCCCCCGGATTTCACGACTGGTGCTGTACCCGCAACGGAGAATTGTATCTCGTCGACGGCAACGCCTGGTTCAGCCGTTCAGGCCCGAGGCTCATCGACGGCCTGGAGATCCTGGCCCACACCCTCCATCCGCAACTCCACCCCGCGCCCCCTGGATTGCCCTTGGCAGAGCGCTTTCCCGTCGCTGTCGACTGACCGCAACGCCGATCCAGAGTCCAGCCAGAGGTTCCCCCAGAAGCCTCACCGGCAGCGTCGACCGCCGTCCCCGTCCCGGATGTCCAAATCCCAAATCGCCCTGGCCGCCGAAACCACGTCAGCGCGTGCCGCCATGCGAATTTGGAGAAGTGGTGTTCCTGGTTTCGCAGATTATTGACCGGCTCAGGCGGATCGTGGGAAGCCCAGAAGGGGCAGATCATCTGTGGAGCCGATCAGGTGCGTCGGCGAGTGCTGTGCCAACTGGTCGAGAGGATGCAGGCCCCAGCCGACCGCTCCACTGTCGATTCCCGCCTGGCGGGCGGCCAGCACATCGCGCGCCTCGTCGCCGATGTAGACAACCCGTGCCGGGGGAATCGCCAGTTCCCGCAGCAGGCGACGCAGTGCGCGTCCCTTCCCGCTCAGTCGCGGGGCCGATTGAACGACCTCGAACATCCCTTCGATTCCCCGGCTGCGGAGGCAGGTGCGGATGTTGTCGACGGTGTTCGAAGAGAGAATGCCGTGCCGGACCCCCGCCGCCTGCAATGACTGCAGCGCCTCGGGAATCCCGGGAAACAGCTCAACATCCCCCATGTAGGAAGCCATCCCGCGCTGCCAGTCCCGAACAACTCCCGCGATCTGCCACAGCCGGATCCGGTGTTGCCGCATGAAGTCGCGCGGCCTCATCTTCCGCAGGGCCTGCGGATCGGTGATGGGGAGGAATCCTCTCCGGCCGGCAATTTCGTTGAAGACCTGCAATCCCTGGGGCCAGGAATGGGCGAGGGTTCCGTCAAAGTCCCACAGGAACAGGTCATAACGACACGTTGGACCGGAACCCGGAACGGCTGAATCCATGTGCCACACTGCGCCGGGCATTCGCGAGAACAGACGGAAGGGGAAGGGGAGCCTGGGATATGTCCGCTCGGGGGCGTGACTTGTTGTCGGTGGGGGCGGCCGTCGCTGCCCCCACCTCGCCACCTGGGCCGCCAAGGGGAGGCAGAACTCTCCTCATCGATGGCGGGTGAACGCTACCGGGACCACCCGAGGTTGAGCCGACGATTGCCTCGGCAATCAGTTTCCACGGTCCATGCGGCTCGCGGCGGCCGAACCGGCCAGCCGCAGGAACGCCTCGTCGAACTGGATGCGGAACCGCATGCCATCGGTCACTGGCAAGACCTCCATCCGCAGTGCATCCCCCCCCTTGCCGAACGCCTTGCGGGCCATCCCGGCAAATCCCTCGGTCCGTTGCTGCGGATCAATGATGTCGGTGAAGCTCGCGAAATTCATCACCATCTGCATCGGAATGGCCACCCGTGTTTCCGAGACCGGCTCGGCCGCCTTGTCCATGGCCCGCCTCAGCTCTCCCGCAGCCTTGTCGGCCCCGACGGCAAACCACAACACCGAATCATCCACGGCCAGGTAGATCGAGGGAGGGCCGCCGAACAGCCGCTCTCGGCCGCTTCCCTGACCGGCCGGTTCGATCCGATGGATGTTCACTCCCTTGTGGGTCGACGAGTTGAGCACCACGTCGGCAATCCCCGGACGCCCCTTCAGTCGTCCCAACATATCCACCATGGCATTTGACAGTGTTCCCGAATCCTGCATCTTCATTCCCCCCACGAGGCTGTAGGGCCCGGGAGCCGTTCCCACCATCTGGGCGATCAGGTCGGCATGTCCCTCCGCCACCGTCGAATCAAGCACCGAGAACAACTGGCGGATCGGGTGATCTTCCGCGTCGATGTTCTCGTTCTCGGTCGTCATCCGCTTGAACAACTCCTTCTGGGCGACCCCCAGCATGGTGCGCATCGACTTCCGGCTCGGCTTGTCGAGTTTCCAGGACATGGCCATCGACATCGGGTTCGACGAGTTCAACAGGTTGCCAAACCGGCTGCGGGCCCCCTTGATCTCAGCGAAGTAGGCCGCATATTCACTTCCCTGCGAGGCGGTGATGACCACCTCGAGTGCCGCCACCTTTTCGACAGGCGACATCGTCCAACCCAGCAGGATCTCATCCCCCTGGTTGAGCAGGATCTCCATCACCGCCAGGGTCCGTTCTCCTTCGGCCTTCCGCATTTCCCACGCCGCTTCGGGTTCATTGTCGCGTCGCTGCAGGCCATTCTCGGCCTGGGCTTTGAAAATGTTGTAGAAGAGTTGGCGGGTGGCCGGTTCCAGGCTCTTCAGGCTGATCGCCGCCGAAACGTCGTAGCTTGCCGAGAAACGCTTCGCAGTCTGGACAGGATCGGGAAACTCCTGGTCGATCGCAGTCGAATCGTTGGAAACAAATGCGAAATTCCCCTGCATTTTTGCGTACAGGGTTCGGCCCCGGGCCTGGATCTCATACCGTCCATCCCCCGACTTCTGGGCCGAAACCGGACCGATCTCAATCGTTTTCAGCAGGTCATCAATGTTCTTGACTGGGACATAGGCGACGGTCGTGGGGCTGAACCCCGTGAGATACACCATCACACCCATCGACTGGTTGCGATTCAGACCCTTCAGATCATTGACCCGGGACAGCTGCCCCCCGACCGTTTCGGCCAGCTCCGGTCGTCCTGCCGCTTCAAATGTCGTCGCAACCTGCCCCAGCAGCCGGTCGAAGCTGGCCACATTCACAATCAACAGAGGTGCCTTCGAATCGACCGCCCCCTGCCCCCACGCGGGCGAACGGAACGAAACACTTGCCAATGACAAAGCGAGTGTGAACAGAAATGCAGATTTGCGAATGGGGGCTCTGGTCATTTGTGCGTGTCTCGCCATGGGCCGTGGTCGGGGGAGAAGTGGTGAACCATCCATCATCCCTCCTTACCCGCCGAGAGGGGGGCTGGTGTCGCAGAAACCGGCGGGATCGAGGGAAAACGGAGACGATCCGGCCTTTGGCTGCAATCCTTCAACAAAGCGGGGGAGAGATGATCGCAAGGACCACCTCTCCCCACAACGGAGACTCAATTCAGCTTTGGACTGCACCGGGAACGGAATCCCCGGAGCGTTCGCAGGGCTTTCCGGTTACTCATCGGCGTGGGAGCATTCTCCCTCGCCAGCACATTCCTTCTGGGCGTGGGGGCAGGCTCCGGCCTGCTCCTGGCAACACGACGAAGCCTTCGCGGTTTTGCCGGCACAGCAACCCTCGGCACAGCATTTCTGACCGCAGCACTCAGACGAGCAGCATTCCTCGGTACAGCCGGTGGTGCTGCAGGTTCCCGCCTGGCAGCAGGGGGCTTCGCCCGAACAGCACGAGCCGCCGCTCGAACAGCAACTCGTGTTGCCCGAACAGCACGAGCCCCCCGCCTTGGGGAGTCCCGTGACGGGACTGTTGGTCATCGTATAGCCCACACCCACCAGGGAAGCGAAGGCCAGGGCAAAGCAGAATGATTTGAAAGCAGACATGAAATCAACTCCTGAAACAGGCGCCAATGAAATCCCTTTGGGACAAAAGATCCCGGGGACAAGTGAGAGGTGTTGCCAATGACTTTTGGGCTCGACCCGGATCAACGGGGAACCCCATCGCCACCACTCTCAACAGCGCCAGACACACAGTTCCACATGCCGGGCACACGATCGATGCTCAATCCAGCCGCTGGTGCGGCGAGACAGAACCGATTTTGCCAGCCGGGGGGCGGGAGCCACCGCAGAACTCAGGGAGAATCCAGGGTCCGCTGACGAGTCATCTCCAGCGGGGACCACGACCGACTTCGCCACCGTCGCCGCCTTGGGACAGCAACAGGTGTGACCCGAGACAGGTCGCGGGGAAGAACGGGGAGAGTCGTGCTGGGCACAACACCGTCGCACGGTCCGTTCCCCGCTCGCCGAACTCTGCACCTCGGCCCGACAACACCAGCCCGCCGGCGCAGCCAACTGAATGGCCACAATCAGCAGCAGGATTTGTTTTGTCAGCCAGAACATGGCACAGAGAGCCAACGAGAGAGATCGGAAACCTGCAGCAAGTCGCTGAACAATCGAGCCCGGCGACGACACCATCATGGTTTGCATGTGCCAGCCTCCTTGCTGACATCTCTATTCTACGCCGGATTTCAGAAACACACCAAGAGGATTTGTCCAAGGATTTCGCCGGAACTCGGCCGAACAGCGAGGCAGTAATCTCCCGGCTTGCCCAAGTTGCCGATTCCAGTGTCAACAGATTACCAATCGCGGAAAAATCTGAAGCACGGCACAAGGTCCAATGGACTTTCACCCCGGGAAGAAAATCACGTCGGAAACGGTCTTCCTTCTCCGTTGGTCGACTCCTTGGGGGCAAGCCCACAGTCCACTGTTAGCGCCGCCTTGGTGAGGGACCCGTCGAAAAGGTCAGCGAGGCGATCGGCTGACCGGGCGCTGGATTGGGTGGTTTGGCCGATTTCGGAGTGCTGATCGCCTCTGCAACAGCGTTCGAAAGCCGCTCCAGATCTCGGTGCCTGGCCACGCTGCTTCGATGCACCTCGACGGCCTGCAGGTGCGACACCAGCGGCCAGACCCAACTGGCCCTTCCCCCGGAATCGAGCAGTACCGGAAACACATGGGGGACTTTCTGAAGTGCGACCTGCAATTCCCGCTCGACCCAGGTCGACCGGGTCGAATTCCCCGACAGAACGGGAACAACCGCCACCGACTTTCCCAAGGTCCGCGCCAGATCCGCGTCGACCCTGACCCCCGCCACCAGCGCAGCCTCATCCAGAAACACATTCAATCCACGCTTCTCCAGACAATCGGCAATCTGACGGGCGACAGCCTGATCCTTGATCGCGTACGACAGAAATACCTGGGGGGCCAGGATGGTTTTCTGGGTCATGAGGGGCGTCTCGGTTTTCGCTTGCGGTGTGACTTGGAACGCAGAGCCAGAGTGGCAAGATACTTGGTCCACTCCTCGGCACTCCAATTCAGGTAGTTCGGACTTCCCAGAAGATCACTCAGGCCAAGGCTGCGAAGTTCTTCAATTGTCGGTCCGTAACAGATCGGAATCAAGGTTTTTCGGGTGGTCAGTGCTCCCCCGATTTCGGCAAGCACCCACAGGCTTTTGATCGCCGAATAAGTCATCAGCACCAGGATTTCGTTCGACTTGGCCAACTCATCAAAGATCGAGTGAAGCGGTTCCCCGTGCGGCAATTCTCGATCATAGAAGACATCCAGATTCAATCCGCGTAAACTGGGGATCAGTTGACTCTCGACAAATTCCCGGTCCTCTGCCGCATAAGACAGGAAGAGTCGGTAGGTCTCGGCAGTCACGACATGCGTTCTCAACGGTGGAAGGTCAATTCCGGCATTTGAGAGATATGCGTTCATGTGGGCGGCGTCAACGGCAAGGTGTCCAATGCAGGAGGTTCGGTTCGATCAAGGCAATACCCTGCTGCGGATTCCCCATCCCCTGAATTTCCGATGACTGTCCTGCAGGGGAAGACGACGGCAGGAGGGACTCGCTGGTATCCTGACATTCCGCTATTCCGGCGAAGATCTGGTGAGGAATTCAACCAGCCGCTTCCTGTTCGATACAAGGTTCCCCACGTCTCCACTGCCCAAGAAGTCCCTGACATGTCGAAGCTGTTCATTTTTGCCCAATGTGTCTGTCTTGAATGGGGCATCCTGGTGATCGCAACCACCGCAGCAGCCGACGAGCACACCCCGCTCACCTCCATCGCCTTCGGTTCCTGCGCCAAGCAGGATCAGCCCCAGCCGATCTGGCAGGCGGTGCGGGGATCGCAGCCGCAACTGTTCATCTTCCTCGGAGACAACATCTACGGCGACACGCATGACATGGCGCAGCTTCGCTTCAAGTGGAACCAATTGGCCGAACAGCCCGGTTTTCAGACCCTGCGGGAATCCTGCCCGGTCATCGGAACCTGGGATGACCACGACTACGGAGCCGATGATGCCGGGGCCGAATACCCCGAAAAACGCGAGTCGCAGCAGATCTTTCTCGACTTCCTCCAGGTCCCGCAGAACGACCCGCGCCGCTCCCGCGAAGGGGTCTACTCGTCGCAGGTCTATGGTCCCGCAGGCCAGCGCGTGCAGGTCATCCTGCTCGATGCCCGCTACCACCGCAGTCCGCAGAAGAAGGGGTTCACTCCGGGTGAACCGGGTGAAGGCTATCGTGGCAAGTACATTCCCAACACCGATCCCGGCACGACTGTCCTCGGTGAGACCCAGTGGAAATGGCTCGCCGAACAGCTTCGCGTTCCCGCCGAACTCCGCCTGATCGGTTCCGGAGTGCAGGTTATTCCCGATGAGCACGGCTCCGAAATGTGGGGCAATTTTCCCGCCGAACGAAAGCGACTCTTTCAAACCATTCGCGAGTCGGGTGCCCGAGGGGTCGTGCTGCTCAGCGGCGACCGTCACCTGGCAGAAATCTCCCGTCTGCCCATCGGACATCCCGACAGCATCGGATACCCGCTCTATGACGTCACCAGCAGCAGTCTCAATGCCCCCAGTGGCAACTTCACCAAGTCTGGTGTCCGGTTTGCCAACGAAATCAATTCCTACCGCCAGGGACTCACGTACTTCGATGTCAACTTTGGCTCCATCCAGATCGACTGGACCCCGGCCGACCCCGTCGTCCGTCTCCAGGTGCGCGAACTCGAAGGGGGCGTTGTTCTGCAGCAGCGATTCCGCCTCAGCGAACTCAGTCCGCGTCCCAATCGCTGAGACCGCTTTCCGAAAATACCCCGTCCCGAATCCGACCCCATCGAAGGGGCGACTTCATCTCACCCACCCCGGCCATGAGAATTCACCGCAAATCGCCGGGGTGAATCAGGCTGAACTCCAGCATTTTGCTCGAGCATTTCGCTCGGCGGTCGGTGGATGAAGTCTGGTGGATGAAGTCTGGTGGCAGATGGCAATGCCATTCAGCACACTCGACTCTCAAACCAGGATTTCCGGGATGACCTGCCCGTGCACGTCGGTCAGGCGGTAATCCCGTCCCTGGAACCGGAACGTCAATCGGGTGTGATCGACCCCCAGGCAGTGCAGCAGCGTGGCGTGCAGATCATGCACATGCACCGGCTTGTCGACGATGTTGTACGAGAAATCGTCGGTGGTGCCATGGCTGGTCCCGGGGCGAATCCCTCCTCCCGCCAGCCAAATCGTAAAGCACCGGGGATGGTGATCGCGGCCATAATCCTCCGCGGTCAGTTTCCCCTGGCAATAGACCGTGCGGCCAAATTCGCCCCCCCACACCACCAGTGTATCGTCCAGCAGGCCCCGCTGCTTCAGGTCGGTAATCAACGCGGCTGACGCCCGATCGGTATCCCGGCACTGTCCCACGATCTGCTTCGGCAGTGTGACGTGCTGATCCCATCCCCGGTGGAACAACTGCACAAACCGAACGCCCCGCTCGGCCAGTCGCCGGGCCAGCAGGCAGTTGTAGGCGTACGTGCCCGGCTGCCGCGCCTCGGGCCCATAGAGGTCGAAGATGTGTTCCGGTTCCGACGAGACGTCGGTCAACTCGGGCACCGAGGTCTGCATTCGGAAGGCCATTTCGTACTGCGACATTCGGGTCGCAATCTCGGGATCACCCTGGTCCTGCAGCTTGAGCTCGTTGAGCCGCGCGAGATCATCAAGAAATCCCCGGCGAGTCTCCCGGTCAATCCCCGGGGGATTCGACAGATACAGCACCGGATTGCCGCTGGAACGCAGCGCCACCCCGGCATGTCGGGTCGCCAG
>DNUF01000104.1 GCA_003508595.1 Planctomycetaceae bacterium | reverse complement strand
GGCACAGACTTTCAGTCTGTGCGTCAAAGAACCGTGACCCGGTTGCGGTTTGTGAAATTGCCGAGTCTGCAAACCTTTGGAAAAACGGGCCGGGGTGGAAGGGGACGGTACTGTGGCTGTGGCAGGATGAAGTTGTCGGTGTGTTGAGTCACCCGAATTTGACGAACAGGCTGAAAGCCTATTCCACGACTTCGTGGTGACCGACCTTCCAGTCGATTGCCTATTTCTCCACCGTCACCCAGACCGGTTCTCCCGCGAAGGTCAGTTTCATGACAAAGTTGATCGACACGTGGGCCATGACTGGAATCAACTGACGCTCGACCGCCGGGGCGTCGGCTGCGGCCTTCAGGGTGATCATCCCCCTGGTCTCCGATCCGGTCAGCAGCGTCTTGCTGTTGCCTCCATCCAGGGTGACCCCCTTCGGCAGGCTGTTCCCGAACGGGCTCTCCAGGTGCTGATACAGCACGTCGAGCGTCACGTTGCCGGTGAAGCCCGGGGCCCGCTCGATGGTGACCTCGATCTTTTGTGATTCGCCCGGCTTGAGCCGGATGTCGGTCTGGCTCAGCTTCACCGACCGCACATCCATCGGCTCAGCCACCGAGACGGTGTGCAGGTCGACCGGGTAGTTCCCCCGTCCGCCGCCGGGTGAATAGTACTCCTGCAGTGGCTCGGCCACGGCAGTGAGGGTCAGTGGTTCGCCATTGGGAACGGGATGAGTGGCGGTGCCGACCACCCGGATGTTGCGGGCGTCGAACGGGGCGTCGGGGGCGGCATGCAGGATGACCACCCCATCGGGCAGCCCTGCGAGAATCCGCCCACAGGTCGCCGTCACTCCCACCGGGAGTCCCTCCACCGCCAGCGCGATGTCGCCGGCGAAACCGTTCTTGCGCAGTCCACGCACATAAAACACCGAGCCGACCCCCGGGGCCAGCAGCGTCTTGTCGGTATCGAGTTCGAGCAGGAAGTGCGGCTCGGCCCGGGTGATCTCGATGGCGTAGGTGAGTTGGGGCCCTCCCCTCAGGTGCAGG
Organism: Planctomycetaceae bacterium; assembly: GCA_003508595.1. Lineage (GTDB taxonomy): Bacteria > Planctomycetota > Planctomycetia > Planctomycetales > Planctomycetaceae > UBA10511. The sequence continues at coordinate 11,099 of DNUF01000104.1, read as the reverse complement.
TCGCGGATGTCGAGGGTGTACTTTCCGTCCGCAGGAACACCCCAGTTCTCCAGCCAGCCGTCGGCCGTCTGCACCCGCCGGACGGTCGCATCATCGGCTTCCGCCAGCACGGCCCCCTTGTCATTGAGGATCCGCAGGTAGGGATCCATCGCCGACCACGCCTGCCGCGCCACCACGCGAAACGTCAGCCGATCTCCCGCCTTGGCTTCAAGCGTGTAGCAGTCGACATCCGATTCGCTCTCGATGGTTCCCGCGACCACGCCGGGGATTGTGAAGGGCTGTCCCTGGTCCACCGTGTTGTTGGGCTGCGTGGTTTCGAGTGTCCGGGGAAGCCGGCTGACCAGCACGGTGGCGTCGTTCAGCGGGCGTCCCTCGAACGTCGGCGAGATGCCGGTGAGTCCCGGAGGGGTCTCGGCCGGCAGCGTGAGGCTGGAGGTCGCTCCCGCCGGGACGTTCAGCCCCACCAGCGCCAGTGCGGTCGCTTCGCCGGGTGCCACCACGAGGGGCGAGACCTGGGTCACGAACGGCCGGTTGTGCACCTCGACGGCATAGGTCCAGTCGCCGTTCCCCTGGTAGCGGACATCACGCACTTCGAGCAGGTATTCGCCCGGCTCGGTGAAGGTGTGGAAGAGCAGCGGATCGCCGGCGTAGTGATTGTCGGACGTCGCCAGCACGCCGCCGGCCGCCGTCCGCAGCGTGATCAGCGGATCCACCCGCGTCTGCATGTCGTGCAGGCGATTGAGCAGCCGTTGCGACTGCACGGCAAACACGAGGCTCGTCGGGGCATCGATCTTGAACCGGTAGAAGTCCAGATCCTCGGCCTTCTCAATCGTCCCGCAGATCATCGCCGGCAGACTGACCACCTGCGCCTTGTCGCGGGTGTCGTTGTCGGGGTTTTCTGACACCACCGGATCGCGGCCGACGACCAGTTGCCCGACCGTGCTGACCCCCTGCGGGGTGAAGACGCGAAAATCACGCACCCCCGGCAGGGCGTCTGGGGCGACGGTGAACTTCACCCGGATCTTCGGGAGGTTGGGCTTTTTGTCGTCGGGCTTCGTCTCGACCGGAACGATTTCGCCGGCGACCCCGGTTCCCGAGACGAGAATGCGCGTCGCCCCCGCGAGGTTGTAGCGGGCCGAGAGTTCGTGCTCGGTCGTAGCCCCCACCTGCGCGGCGGCCGGCTTCACACTCATCAGCATCGGATACGAATTGTTGGTCTGGGCCATGACCGCGGAGGACCCGGCGAGGCACCACGCCAGTACCAGCGTCAATGGCCACCCTGCTCCCGCCGTCACGTTTCCCGGTCGCTGCAACAACATGACTCTCTCCCGATGGCACAGGCTCATGGTTGTCCCCTTCCAGCCGGTGCGAATGTCGCGCCGGGGTTGCGTGCCGGAGTTTCCCGGCGGTTGGCCGTCACGCCTAATGCACGAACAGGAACTGCTTGCTGTTCATCAGGCCCCACAGCAGGTCCTGCAGTCCCTCCTGCGGGCTGGGGGCCCCGGCGAGATAGCTGCTGCCAAACTCGATCTCGGCCGCTGTCGGACGCCGGCAGAGCGTCGTCAGGTAGAGGTCGGTCACCTGGTCGGCGACCGGTGTCTGCCCGGCCAGAAGTTTCGCGATCCGGCCATTCGCGTCGGCGATCTTCGAGGCGATCACATCGCCGTTGAGGGTGTGCAGCGCCTGCGCGAGGTTCTCGTCGGGGGTCCGTTCGCATTCACAGACACTCGCCCGCTTCGGTTTGCCGAACGTCACCAGGAACGGGTTCGTGTAGTTCGAATCGGGAAGCTCGATCGCCCGGGTCCCCACCGGCAGGTTCGGGTATTTCGTGGGGGAACCGGTCACCTGGTCGACGGCGTCGAGCAGTGGTTCGGCCGCCAGGCGTTTCACCCGGAAGTGGCTGTAGAAGCGGGTGTCGGCCTGGTTCTCGGCGGTGGGCTGCGAGTCGAGCTGGTAGAGCCGCGAGTGCATGATCCGGCGCATCAGGTGCTTGACGTTGAACTGGCTCTCGCGGAAGTCGGCCACCAGCGCGTTCATGAGGGCCGGGTTGCTGGGGGGGTTGGTCGCCCGCATGTCGTCGACCGGGTCGACCAGCCCGCGCCCCAGGTAGTGGGCCATGAGGCGGTTGACCACGTTGCGGGCGAACGACTCGTTGCTGGCCGCCGTCAGCCACTTCGCCAGCGCCACGCGGCGGTCGAGCGGATCATCGACCGGTTCGCCGTCGAGTGGTGTCGGCTGCATCACCTGGCCAGTGCGGGGATGGGTCACCTCTCCCGAGGGCCGCACCCAGACGACCGATTCGCCGCCGAAGTTGCCGAATTCCGAACTCCCCTTCACCGCCACGCGCGAGAAGAACGCGGCGAACCCGTAGTAGTCGGCCTGGCTGTACTTTTCGAACGGGTGATGGTGGCACTTGGCGCATTGCAGCCGGGTGCCGAGGAAGAGCTGTGCGGTGGTCTCGGCCAGGTCGGGGGCGTTGCTCGCAATCCGGAAGTAGTTCGCCGGCCCATGGGTGAAGATCGACCCCTTGGCGGTCACCAGTTCGCGGACGAACTGGTCGAACGGCTTGTTGGTGCGGAACGACTCGCGCAGCCAGTTGTGCAGCGCCCACATCCCCTGGTCTCCCAGGGTGGTGCTGCTGTTGCGGATCAGGTCGGCCCACTTCAGCGACCAGAATGCGGCATAATGGTCGTTGAAGGTGTTGCGGGAGGGATCGGGATCGAAACCGAGCAGCCGGTCGATGAGTTTCGCCCGCTTGTCGGGATCGGGGGAATCGAGGAACGCCACCGTCTCATCGCGTGAGGGGAGGGCCCCGACCGCATCGAGATACGCCCGTCGCACGAAGGTGGCGTCATCGCACACTCCCGAGGGGGTGATTCCCAGCTCGCGGAACTTCGCCGCCGCCAGTTCGTCGATGTAGTTCCGGTTCTGCCAGTCGGTGAGGGGGACCGAGTCGGCGAAGGGGACCACCACCATGGCAATCTCGGCCTGTCCTTCGAAGCGAATCATGACCGGGGCCTGACCCCGGCCAACGGCGGTCATCAGACCCGAGGGGGTCACCCCCACGACCGAGTCATCCATGCTGTCGTAGCGGGCCCAGGCGGTCACATCGCGGGTTGCTCCATCGCTGTAGACCGCCTGCACGCGCAGTTGCTGCCGGAACCCGGGGGTGCCAATGCGCTCGGTGGGGGTCACCACGAGGCGGTCGACCTTGGGAGCATCGGCCTGGGGCTCGGCCGCGCCTCCCGCAATCCACGCGCGGAGAATCGCATGATCGTTGGAACCGGCGGTCAGGCGTCGTCCCCCGCCGTGGGGCAGGTCGAGCAATGGCTTTCGCAGGAACAGGCTCTCTTCCGGTACCAGCAGGTTGACGCGACGCTGCATGCGGTCGCGCACAATCATGTTCCGGTCTGCCAGCGGGTCAAACCCCATCACCGACAGGGTGAAGCCCCCCTTGCCATGCTGGCTGGCATGACAGGCTCCCCCATTGCAGCCCGCCTTGTACAGAATCGGCAGGACATGCTCGGTGAAGCGGACGACTGGTTGCGCGACAATCCCCCCGACGATGACGTCAACCGTATGGGTGACCCCATCGTGGGTGACGGTGATGTTCGTCTGTCCGTTGCCCACCGCCTGGAGATTCCCGCCGGGAGACACCGTGGCCACGGCCGGGTTGGCCGAGGTGTACGACGCCTCGGAAGTGACGTCGGGCGAGCGGGGCGAGGTCGGCCCGGTCCCCTCGAGGGCGGTCACCAGCAGTTGCGCCCGCTCGAAGTTGCGGTCGAACTTGACCTGTGGCGGGGTGACGACAAAGTCTCCCGCCGTAGCGACCATCGGCAACAGGGCCAGCAGGCTGGCGAGCAGCCACCGACGCAGTCCACGACGGTTCGTCCCGGCAAACACCCGCGCCGGGGCGATGGCCGCCGTAATGACGGCTCGCGAAACAGGCAGATGGGGGGAACGGGGCAGGGGCAGGGACACAGTCCACATGCAAGTCCACTCCGGGGTGGGGACACCTGTCGCGGGAGCGGCAGGCAGCCGGGGAGGTGGGGGGGAGACCAGGGTGGGGGGGAGACCACGCAGGGCGAAGGAGAGAGGCCCCCCGGTGTCTCCCGAAGGCATCAACAAATCCCAGTATGACACGCTTCGGGATCCCCTTCCAGCGAGGGGAGGCGGCGCGGATGCCGAGACGTCATGGGGGGACGGGAGTGCAACGGTCTTTGCCCAACTCAGGCCCCGGGGGGCGTGTCGTCCGATTCCGCGGGGGGCGAGGGGGTGAACGACGGCACGGGCAGGTCGGTCCAGAGGGGGGTCAGCATGCCCTGCAGCAATTCCCACTGATCTTTCTGGAATCGCAGCAGGTCGTAGCCCTTGGGCTGGATCACGTAATACCGGCGGCGGGGGTGACCCCGGCCGACCCGCAGATACGACTTGATCAGACCGTCCCGCTCGAGACGCTGCAGGACGGGAGTGAGCAGCCCGTCATTCCACTCGACCTTCCCATTCGAGAGGGTCTGAATCTTCTCGATCAACTCGTACGAGTAGGCCTCACCCCGACACAAGATCGCGAGGATCAGCGGAGTCGCCGTCGCGGTCAGCAGATCGCGGGCATGGGCCATGGGGGCGGGGCTCTCAGACAGCCGGCATGGTCGGCCGGGATTGATGGACGAGACCTGACGACCGGTTTTGTGCCGGGGGGGCGTCTTACTTTTTCTTCTTTTTGCCCTTCGCCTTGGGCTCTTCTTCGGCGAAGACATCTTCATCGAGAGTGAATTCTTCTTCCGAGCTCTCGTCGAGTTCGAACGCATCACCCGAGGCCGAGCCATCGGTGATCGAGTCGCTCGAGGCCGCCGCCTCTTTCGCGACGGCTGTCTCTTTCTCGGGGGTCGCCTTGGCGGCGGTCCCCTTCGCTTCACCACGCCCCGAGAGCAGGACCATCGCCGAGAGAATCGGCATGAACGCTCCCAAAGCCGCGAGAAGTCCCGTCGTTGCCTTCAGCAGCGTCGACGACCCCCCCGCGAAATTCAGGAACGCCATCACCGACAGGTATGCCAGGAAGGCCCCGGGAATTGCCCCGATCAGCGAGACCAAAAACAGCTGCAGCTTGCTCACGGCCATTCAACCTGGTCGCAGGACCTTACTGGTTGTCGCGGTAGGCATCCCAGCCCAGGTAAAGCACAATCCCTGCCGCCAACAGGTACAGGATGTCCATGACGAGGAATCCCCCGCCAAATGGAATCTTCAGCACCATGTCGAGAATCGACAAGAGGGCAACCACCCCGGCTGCCGCCATCGACCCGAAAATCATGTTCTTCGACATCGCGGGGAGCAAACTTCAGGCAAATGGAACTCCGCCTCTCACCCCCGATGGATGACAGGCCGTGGGAACAGTCCCACCGACTCTCGTGGCCGCAGTATACGGCCGTCTTCGGGGGGGACGGAAGCGGAACTTCCCGCCCTCCCGCTCTTTTCGGCAGATTGCCCCGGTCATCCCCGGCCAAATGCCTTCTGCACCGCCAGCCGGGCCTGCTCGGCCTGCGCCTGGTCGACAATCGTGGAAATGCAGACTTCGCTGGTGCTGACGATCTTGACGTTGACCCCCGCGTCGGCCAGGGCCTGGAACAGCCGTTGCCCGACCCCCGTATGCGTCCGCAGCCCGATCCCCAGGACCGACAGCTTGGCAATGTCGACCGTACTGGTCAGTTGGGCCCCGGGGTGGTTCGCCACCAGCCGGCCGGTCACCTCAAGGCTCGTCTTTACCGCGCTCCGCGGCACCGTGAACGAGATGTTCGACCGGCCTTCCCGCGAGATGTTCTTGACGATCAGGTCGACCATCACCCCTTCTTCGGCATTCAGGCCGAAGATCTCGGCGGCCACCCCCGGCTGGTCCGGAAGGTGCCGCAGCGTGATGAGCGCCTGCGACCGATCAATCTCGACCTCGCTGACGACGATGTCTTCCATGCTCGCCAGCTGGCTGACGACGTCCCGTTCGCGTTCCTGGCGGGCCTGGTCGCTCTCATCGTCGGCGACCTCGTGTGCCACCCCGACCGTCGGAAACATCCGCTGCTGGGGACGATGCAGGTCGAACGCCTGGTGCACCGCCTGCAGGGCCCGCACCGCCTGGTCGCGGTCGACGAGGGCCGAGATCTTGATGTCGCTCGTGGTGATCATGTCAATGTTCACCCCGGCCTGAGACAGCGCGGCGAACATCTGCGAGGCCACCCCGGTGTGGGTCTGCATGCCACTGCCGACCGCCGACACCTTCGACAGGTTTGAGCCGACATCCACCCGGCCACTTCCCAGTTGCCGCACCGCCTCTTCGGCGGCGGTCAGGGTCTCGGCCAGTTCGTCCTGCGGGACGGTGAACGACACACTCGCCCGTCCATCGGCACCGATGTCCTGCACCACCATGTCGATCGGGATCTTCCGCTGAGCCATCTGGGTGAAGACCTGGCTCAGCACCCCGGGACGGTCGGGAATGTCCTGCAGGGTCACACGGGCCTCGCTCTTCGCGAGTGCGGCCCCGGTCACGACCGATTCGTCGTCTCCCTCGGGACCAATCAGCGTCCCTTCGCCCGGTGAGTAGGCGGGACGGACCAGCACGGGAACGCGGTACTTCTTGGCGAACTCAATCGAACGCGAGTGCATCACCCCGGCACCCAGGCTGGCCAGTTCCAGCAGGTCGTCGTAGGCGATGCGGGCAATCTTGCCCGCGTCCTTCACCAGCCGGGGATCGGTCGTGAAGACCCCCTCCACGTCGGTGTAGATCTCGCACACCTGGGCCTTGAGCACCGCCGCGAGGGCGACCGCGGTGGTGTCGCTCCCGCCGCGACCAAGGGTCGTGATGTTGAACTCGTCGTCGATCCCCTGGAAGCCGGCGGCAATCACAATCTTGCCCGCCTCCAGCGCCTTCCGCATCCGCTCGGTCGAGATCGACCGGATGCGGGCCTTGGTGAAGGTGTTGTCGGTGACAATCCCGATCTGCGCGCCGGTCATGCTGATCGCCTGGGCCCCCAGCGTCTGCACCGCCATCGCCATCAGCGCGACCGACTCCTGCTCGCCCGTGGAGAGCAGCATGTCCATCTCGCGGGCGGTCGGGGTCTCGGTGATCTCCCGGGCGAGGTCGATCAGCTCGTCGGTCTTGTGGCCGCGGGCACTCACCACGACCACCACCTGGTGTCCCGCCTCGCGGGCCGCCACCGCCCGCCGTGCCGCCGCCAGGATCTTCTCGGCAGTCGCCACGCTTGTCCCGCCAAACTTCTGCACAATCACCGACATGCCGCACGTTCCTCAACAAAAAACAGTCCACGTCCGAACGACAATCCGTCCCCGGTCGACACCGCGCCGGGCTCGACACCCCCGGGGTCGGGTGCACCCCTCCCGGAACTCCTGCCGATCGTCACCCGAACCCCCGGACCCGTTGGCCCGGAAGTCATTTTTCCACATTAACGGCCGATCGACAAACCCCGCAAGCAGCCCCCCGCGTTCGCACCCCCCGAAGCCCTCCCCCGGGGGCCTGAGGCCGGTATTTCCTGCACACCCGGCAACCAGCCTCACCTCCCGGCCGGCTTCCACTCTGGTTGTTCCCTGTTCCTGGCAGATTCCGTCGGTCGCAACGGATTTTCCAGGGAAGGACCCGATTCCCACTGCCGGCCGGTCAAAATCACTCGTCCGGGTGGGGAGAGGTGGGGACGGTCTTCCTGCTGTCGCTGCCGATTCGCCGAATTCCAGAAGCCGTGCTGAATTCGCAAGTTGGACCGCCGTCCGATATAGTCGGTCGTGTCGAAATCGGTCTGCCGCCGGGGCGGACGGTTCCCCGCCTCACAAGACTGCCAGGGATCATGTTGCACGACCGAAAATGGTTGGCGGTCTGCCTGCTCGCGGGACTGCTGTGTGGGCTGCTGCCACTCTCGGCTCTTCGGGCCCAGTCGGACGGCCCCACCATCGTCAGTGCCAGCAATGCCGGGGCTGGGGCCACCACCCCCGAAGGGGCTCCCCCCAGTCTCTATCCCGCGACCCCCGGCAAGCAGTTTTCGCGCGGCAACCCCAGCGTCCCCGGTGGGAAGAAGGGATCGGGGACCGGGACAGGCTGGTATTTCAGCGTGTTCCGCTTCCTGCCTCTGCTGGCCCTGTTCTTCCTCTGGACTCACACCACCACCTGGGTCGACGACGATGCACAGGGGCTCAAGCTCGACGCGGGAATGTGGAACGCCGCCGTCCTGATGGGGGGGGCGGTCGGGCTCCTGTGCGGCATCACCATACCGCAGTTCGCACTCGGGCTCCTGGCGGCCACCCTGGCCTACGGGGTTCCCCTCGGGCTCTACGTCAAAGAGCGGAACGATCGCGTCCCCGACAGCTCGAAGGTGATGACCCCCGAGCACCTGCAGTCGCTGTTCATCCGGGGGTGTGCCGCGATTGGCATCAACATCGCCCCCAGCAAGGCGGCCCGCGATTCGGCCCTCGGCCCCCCCATCCGGTTCATCGGCAAGTCGATTTCGGGACGGGGAGAAGACGACAGCCGGTCGAAACAGGCCGAGAAGTCGCGCGGGTTTGTCGCCGCGAAGGAACTGGTCTACGACGCCATCCTCCGCCGGGCGACCGACGTCCACCTCGAGCCGAAGGAAGACGAGTTCTCGGTCCGCTACCGCATTGACGGGGTGATGTACCCGGCCGAGCCGTTTGACCGGGCGATGGGCGAATCGATCATCAACATCTTCAAGGTGTTGGGAACGATGGACATCACCGAACGCCGCAAGTCGCAGGACGGCAGCTTCAAGGCGATTCTCGAGAAGCGCAAGATCGACTTCCGGGTCGCCTCGCAGGGGACCCGTGAGGGAGAAAAGCTCTCGCTGCGTATTCTCGACCAGTCGCAGTCGGTGTCGAAGCTGGTGCAGCTGGGCATGCGCCGCCAGATGCAGGACCAGGTCACCGAACTGGTCCACCAGCCGCACGGGATGTTCCTGTCGTGCGGCCCGACCGGGGCGGGCAAGTCGACAACGCTGTACGCCCTGCTCAACGAGATCGACTCGCTGCAGCAGAACATCATCACGGTGGAAGACCCGATCGAATACACAATTCCCAACGTGCAGCAGATCGAGGTCAACATCAAGGGGGGGAATACCTTCGCCAACGCCCTGCGCAGCATCCTGCGGCAGGATCCCGACGTGATCATGGTGGGGGAAATCCGCGACGAAGAGACCGCCAAGATCGCCGTCCAGGCGGCCAACACCGGGCACATGGTCTTCTCGACCGTCCACGCCAACGACACGATCTCGGCGCTGTACCGCATGCTCGACCTCAAGGTCGAGCCGTTCCTGCTCGCCTCGGCCCTCACCGCCGTGCTGGGCCAGCGCCTCGTGCGTCGGCTGTGCGAAGACTGCAAGCAGCCCTACCAGCCCAAGGCCGAGTTGCTCAAAAAACTCGGTCTCCCTGCCGAGAAGATCGACGCCTTCTACCGCCCTCCCGACGACGAGCAGAACCAGTGCCCGACCTGCGGCGGTTTGGGGTACAAGGGGCGGTTGGGGGTCTTTGAGCTGCTGGTTCTCAACGAACGGCTCAAGGACATGCTGCGGGAAAATGCCCAGCTCTCGGCAGTCCGGTCGGAAGCCCGCAAGAACGGCATGCTGTACATGCACGAAGAGGGGTTGCGGCTGGTGGTCAAGGGTTCGACCTCGCTGGCCGAGTTGCAGGCGAACGTGAAGTGATGCTCTGTCGGATGTGGTCTCTCGTCCGGTTCCTGTTCCGGTCTCCCTGCAAGCAATCGATGGTCTGGCGATGGACACACTGATAGGAATTCTGCTGCTGGCGATGTTTGGCATCGTCGCGTGGTGTGTCGCCAGCGAAGGGGCGATGGGGGCGGTCTACAGCTTTTTCTGCGTGTTGTTTGGCGGGCTGCTCGCCATGAACTTCTTCGAGGTGGTCGCACCGCGACTCGAAAAGATCTCGCGGGGCTTCGCGCCGTTTGCCGACTTTGTCGCACTGGTCGGGCTGTTTTCGCTGTTTGTCTTTTTGCTGCGCCTGGGGGCCGAGCATTGGGCCCCGACGCAGATCGAACTCGATTCGCGACTGCATGAGATCATCCGCTGGCCGTGGTCGCTGGCGACCGGCTATCTCACCATGGCGATCCTGTTGACCTCACTGCACACCGCCCCGTTGCCACGTGAGTTCTGGGGGTTCCAGCCCGAGGCCCGCAATTTCTTCGACATCGCGGCTCCCGACCGGCAATGGCTCGGGTTCAACCAGTGGGTGTCTGAGCACGTGTTGTGGAACGGCCGGATCTTCGATGGGCCGCAGGCCGAGGTGGAGGGAACCCGGCAGACAGTCTGGCCGTCGTTCCCCATCCGCTACGCCACCCGCCGGGCCAGTTACGCCTCGGGGAACAAGCCCAAGTCGGCTCCCCCCCCCACCCCACTGACCCCTCCCGGCGGCGAAGTTCCAAGCTCGGGCGGGTCGTTTTAGGTCGGAGATTTTCGGGGTTGTGGAACAGGTTTTTCACCTGTTCGTCAAATTCGCATTGGCCGATGGCAACGGTGCAGCCCGGACAGGATGTGCGATGACCCTGGAGTGGGAGGTGGGTCAAGCTCGTGCAGACCTGGAGGTCTCGTCGTGGAATAGGTTTTTAACCTGTTCGTCAAATTCGCTTTGGCCGATGGCAACGATTCAGTTCGGACGGGATGTGAGCTGACCCTGGAGTGGGAGGTGGGTCAAACTCGTGCAGACCTGGAGGTCTGCACCACGTCGTGGTTTTTAACCTGTTCGTGAAATTCGCTTTGGCCGAAGGCAAAGGTACAGTCCGGACGGGATGTGCGAGGGCCCTGGAGTGGGAGGTGGGTCAAGTTCGTGCAGACCTGGAGGTCTGCACCACGTGGTGGTTTAACCTGTTCGTGAAATTCGCTTTGTCCGATGGCAAAGGTGCAGCCCTGACAGGATGTGAGCTGACCCTGGAGAGGGAGGTGGGTCAAACTCGTGCAGACCTGGAGGTCTGCACCACGTGGTGGTTTTTAACCTGTTCGTCAAATTCGCATTCGCCAATGGCAACAGTTCAGTCCGGACAGGATCTGCGACGACCCTGGAGAGGGAGGTGGGTCAAGCTCGTGCAG
>DNUF01000127.1:1945-30003 GCA_003508595.1 Planctomycetaceae bacterium | reverse complement strand
ATCCTGGAGAGCCTGTTCCGGATTTTCCCATCGGTGGACCGTGGGGTGATCCTTCTGAAACACCCCACAACCGGCCAAATGATTCCCCGGGCGACGCGGCATCGGAAAGCCCAGGAAGATGAAAGTGTCGTCCTGAGCCGGGCGATCGTCACGATGGTCCTTGAAAAGAGGCAGGGAATCCTGTCAGCCGACGCCCTGGGCCCGTATGACCCGAGCGAATCGCTGGCCAATTTCAAAATGCGGTCAATGATGTGTGTTCCGCTTCTGGGATTGTCCGGTGAACCGATCGGGTTGATCCACATCGACACGCGGAATATGGAGGAGAAGTTCAACCAGGACGACCTCGACCTGCTCGCCGCCATTGCCGGCCAGGCCGCACTCAATTACGAGACGGCCCGCCTGTTCGAGTCGCACCTGGCAAAACAGAAATACGATACCGAGATGGGGATGGCCGCCGACGTCCAGCGGGCACTGCTACCCAGCGTGCTGCCCCGATTGGACGGTTATGAGTTCTTCGCCTCGTACGAGTCGGCCCAGGCGGTGGGGGGTGACTATTACGACTGCCGTGTCCAGGAGGGATCCCGGGTGTGGGTCGCCTTTGGGGATGTCGCGGGCAAAGGGGTGGCCGCATCCCTCATCATGTCGCGGTTATCGAGCGTGGTGCAGAGCACATTCGAGTTCGTCCCGGATGTCGGCGAAGCCTTGGCGCGCATCAACACCCACATGAACGCGAACATGATCGAGGGGCGGTTTGTCACGCTCGTGCTGGCGAGTCTCGATCTCACCACACACGAAGTGGCCATCGCCAGCGGCGGCCACATGTCTCCCCTGGTGCGACGGGTCGATGGTACCGTCGAAGAGTTTCCCGAAACGGTCATCGGCTTCCCCGTGGGAATCGTCGACGACGTCGGCTGCGAGGTTGTACGGCGAACGCTGAATCCTGGCGAGACCATCGTGATCTACACCGATGGGGTCAGTGAAGCGCACGATCCCCAGGAGAAACTTTATGGCACCGACCGCCTGCGGGAACTCGTCAGCCGGTCCTCGGCCGAACCCGCACGACTCGGGAAAGCCATTCTTGATGATGTGCGGAAACATGCGGCGGGAAGTCCGCAGAACGATGACATCACCCTGATGGTCTTCGGCCGGAGTCCCTCTCCTGCCAACTGACCCGAACTGCCATCCGCCGCTTCCCGACCTCCCGCACTCCATGCCCGCCCCTTCGGACGCGCCATTTGAAGCGCAATTGACCGTCGAGAATTATCTGCACGGAGTGCGGATCGACTCGTTCCTCGTGCGTCATTTCCGCAATTACACCCCCTACCGGATGCAGCGGCTCGTGCGCGCCGGTCAGGTGCGCATCGAGGGGGTCCAGGCCGAATCCAGTTCCCGGGTCTACCGCGGACAAGCAGTCCACGTCCGCCTGCTGGAACCTCCCGACCACCTCCTGCCCGCCGAACCCAGAGAACTGGAAATCCTCTACGAAGACCAATGGCTGGTGGTGGTCAACAAACCGGCTGATCTCGTCGTGCATCCCTGCGGCAACTTTTCGAGTGGCTCTCTCGCCAATGCCCTGCAGGCCCATTTCGATCGGCAAACCCAACTTCCGGGCCTGGTCCGGCCCGGCATCGTGCACCGGCTCGATCGGCTCACCAGCGGTGTCATGGTCTGCCCCAAAGACCATCTGGCCCACCGACACCTGGGAATCAGCTGGGAGCAGGGGCGGGTCTCAAAGGCCTACCTCGCCCTCGTCTACGGAGAGCCTCTCGAGGATCGCGGCGAGGTCGGCACACCAATCGGACAGTGGCCCGGCGGGGGAACCATTCGGATGTCGGTCTCGACCGATGCGATTGACCCCCGTCCCTCGCGCACGCGGTACGAGGTCCTGGAACGATTTCAGGGCTACTCCCTTGTCCGCGCCCGCCCCCTGACTGGCCGTCTGCATCAGATCCGGGTCCACATGGCGTCGATTGGGCACCCCTTGCTGGCCGACGAGTTTTATGGTCCCAGCCCCGTGTTTCGCGAGGCTGACCTTGCCCATCGGGCCACGCAACTCCCCAGCCCCTTCTTCGGATCGGGAGATCAACTTCCCCAGACCGGCCAGTCGCTGCGAAAGACCGCGAACGTCGACGACGAGGATGCGGAGGATGAGAGAGAGACTCCACGCCTCCCGAAGGCGGACGATCCCCTCAATCCTCTTCTGATCGACCGCCAGGCACTGCATGCCGAGCAACTGCAGTTCCTGCACCCCATCACACTGCAGGCGATGGACTTCCGCGCCCCATTGCCGGCCGACATGGGTCGTGTCCTGGTCGCCCTGCGACAGACGGCCGGCCCAAACACCCCGGCTGGGTGAGTCCAGGGGTGTGTCGTCACGAGTCTCGCTCTCAGTTCCCCCGGGATGACGAGAAGGGAACCGGCGACGCAACGGATTTGTCCACCACAGCACGGTCTGGGGTATGTCCCAGCAGGAACCAGACCAGTTCACGGGGTGCAAGCGGACTTTCGGCCAGTTCGCGGGGATGGCCGACCACATCTCCGAGTCCGACGAGTCCCGAACACCAGGTCTGCAGTTGTTCGTCGCACCAGAGACGGCTCCGTTCATCCAGCCGGACCCCCAGTTCCTCGAGCCCGAGATCGGCCGTCCGTCCGCGTCGTTCCGTCGTCACCAGCAACCGCTCGGCCGACAGCCGATCCCCCGAGAGAAGTTCGACGGAGACCGAGCCATCCGGGTTTTTCGATGACATCGTCACCTCGGAATCGAGCAGGACCCGCACTCCCAGACGCTGGAGTTGCCGAAGGATCGTCGAGCCAGAGACTCCGGGACCGATTGGAAGCCGATGGCGCCGGTCGATCAGCGTCACACGGGTCCCGAGCAGGCTGAACAGAAACGACGCTTCGAGCCCCGTCGCACCGCCCCCCACGATCATCAGAGAACGGGGGATCTCACGGAGGGTCGCCACCTCGTCGACCGAGAAGATTCGTCCTCCATCGGATACAGCCCACGCGGGCATCTCGGTTCGGGACCCGGTCGCGACAATCTTGAGAGGACTGCTCAGACGCATCTCCCGTCCGGAAAATTGCAGTGCGACCTGGTCCGCCCCCAGGAACCGCACCTTGCCCGCGAAGCTCTGCACCTGAAGCCTGTCCAGACGCTGCTGCACAACCCGATGTGCACACGCTTCGCGCTCCACCGCCTCTTCGGCCAGAACCGCCGGACTGGGAAGGCCAGCCTGCGAGCGCCGTCGCGGTGAGTCGGGAAACACAGTGCGGGTACAACTTGCGATCGAATCCCGCATCCGCTGCAGCCACTGCGGAGCCCCACCCGGTGCAAACCAATCCGGCATCCAGGGTTCCACCAATGCGACCCGGGCCCCCAGACGACCAGCGGCAACAGCGGCCTCCAGGGCTTCGGACGACGTTCCCAACACAATCACATCAAAATTCATGGCACAACTGCAGTAGTGTTCACTGTTGAGCCTGCGGGTCACTCCTCCTCCCTCCGCACATCTTCCCTGGATTGCGCAAGCTGCAGTGCATATCGGACGATGGGATGAATACACAGGAGGGGAAATCTTTTCCGAACAGGATCTTCAGTGAAACTGTCGGGTATCTTGACGATCGTATCGACTGTAGGGGAATGCGTTCGCCGCACCAAAGGCCACGATAAACATGCGACTTTCGCAGAAATTCTGACTCCAGACTTGGCACGACGCGAGCCTGTATCGCCCCCGCTGCCAGCGAAGTCTCAGTCTCAGACGGCACCGCCCAGGACGGGGATCTCGCCCTCACCGCAATCGGGCCTCGGCCGGTCAGGAGTCCCGGGTGGACTGCTACCGAAGTGGACGGGAACCGAAGTGGACGGGAACGGCTTGGACTGGCACCGACTTGGACTGGGCTTTCCGGGATGGGAGGGTTGGTCTAGGCTTTTGTTGGATGTTCCCTGTCCCTTTGGTGACCCAACTCCATGTCGGCCGCGAGTCCGCCTGTGCCCCGCCCACCGATCGTCTTTTATGACGGTGTGTGTGGTCTTTGTAACCATTGGATCGACTTCCTCCTCAGGCAGGACCGCGATCAGCGGCTCCAATATGCCCCCCTCCAGGGAACCACCGCCGCACAGACGCTCCCTGGTGGGGCCCAGCAACAACCCGAATCGGTCATTCTCTGGGACGGACACACGCTGCACGAGCGATCGGATGCCGTCTGGCGCATGCTCTGCCTGCTCCCGTTCCCCTGGCCGTGCTGCGGTTGGGCCCTGAGAATGGTTCCGGGATTTTTGCGGAACCTCGGCTATAAATTGGTGGCCCGGAATCGTTACCGCTGGTTTGGCCGAAAGGAAACCTGCCGGATGCCAACCCCTGCCGAACGGGCGTTGTTTCTCCCCTGAACGGAGCGTCTGATGCTGATTCGAGGATTCCTGGCCCTCGTGGGCGTGGTCTACGTCGGCCTGGGAGGCTGGTGCCTGGCGCGTCCCGAGCAGACGGCGCGTTCTGTCGGTTTCGAATTGATTCCCGGGGCCGGGGTTTCGGAATACATGGTGGTCTACGGAGGCCTGGAATTGGCGATCGGTCTGCTCTTCCTGCAACCCCTGGTGCGTCCAGACCGGCTGTCTGCCATGCTCGAAGCCTGCTTCCTGATTCACCTCTGCCTCGTCCTCGTGCGCTCATGGACGCTGCTGGCCATTCCCGGGATTCCCTCCTTCACAAAATCACTGGCGATGGGCGAGTGGGTGATTCTCCTGCTTTCGGCAGTCTGCCTCTGGATGCACCGCACCACAACCCCACCAACCGCCCCATTCGGAGGCCCGTGATTTCGGGATGTCCCCAGGCCCCAGCCTCATGGATCGCGATGAACAACTGGCAACACTGATCGCCGACCTGACGGCGCGGGCCAGGCACGGGGACGTACCAGATCTCGAGGAGGTTGCGAAAGAGCATCCCCACCTCGCGCAGGAATTGCGTGAGTTGTGGCACATGGCCGAACTGGTCGATTTTCTTGCCCCAAAATCCTCGCAGCATGCGGGGGCCGAGCGGCCCGCTTCGCCCCAGCCCGCCAGTGGCGGCGAACCCGAACGTGTGTTTGGTGACTACGATCTGTTGGATCAGTTGGGAGCCGGGGGAATGGGGGTGGTGTACCGGGCACGGCACCGCACCCTGGGTCGGATCGTCGCCTTGAAAATGATCCGCCGGGGAACCCTCGCCACAGCGAATGACCTGGCGCGTTTTCGAGCCGAGGCCCTGGCCAGTGCTCACCTCGATCATCCCCAGGTGATCCCAATCTACGAGGTTGGGGAGGTTGATGGCCAACCGTTCTTCACCATGAAGTTTGTGCCCGGCAGTACGCTGGCGTCCCGCCTTGCCGAAGGTCCCCTCACAGCCCGCACAGCTGCCAAGCTGATCCTCGAGGTCTCACGCGCGATCGCCTACACCCACGAACAGGGGATTGTCCATCGGGACCTGAAGCCTTCGAATATCCTGATTGACGATTCGGGACGGGCGCACGTGGGGGACTTTGGCCTGGCGAAGAGGGTTGCCATCCGCCCCCTGCCATCCGACCAGCCGCTGGAATCTGGAGAAACTCCGTCTGGGGAACGGTACTCCCGGCAATTGCTCGAGCGACTGCTGCCCGATCAGGCCTGGCAGTCGGATGGCTCGGAATTGCTGACACGCTCCGGTGTGATCATGGGAACACCCAGCTACATGTCACCCGAGCAGGCGACCGGGCGGAACACGCGCGTGGGCCCAGGCAGCGATATCTACAGCCTTGGTGCCATTCTTTACCAATGCCTCACCGGACGCCCTCCATTCCAGGCCGCGTCACCGGTCGACCTGCTGCTGCAGGTGCTCGAGCAGGAACCGGTCGCTCCCCGGATGCTCAATCCAGCCGCGGATGCCGAACTGGAAATGATCGCCCTCAAATGCCTCCAGAAACCACCGGAACTGCGGTACCCGACCGCCGACGAACTGGCTGACGACCTGCAGGCGTGGCTCTCCAACGAACCAATTTCGGCCCGTTCCACGACCATCCTGCAGTTGATCAACCGTCTCTTTCGGGAAACGCATCATGCCGTCGTCCTGGAAAACTGGGGGTTGCTGTGGATGCTGCACAGCCTCGTGCTGCTGTTCCTCTGCACGGTCACCAACTGGTTTCAGTGGCGGCGGATGGAATCGCGGCTTCCCTATCTGGGACTCTGGATCCTCGGGCTTGGTGCCTGGGCACTGGTCTTCTGGACGCTCCGCCGGAAGGCGGGGCCCATCACATTTGTGGAACGGCAGATCGCCCACATCTGGGGGGCCAGCATGCTGGCGAGCTCGCTGCTGTTCGCCGTCGAAACCCTGCTGGGAATGCCGGTCCTGAATCTCTCACCGGTGCTGCCACTGATTGGCGCCACGGTCTTCATGGTGAAGGCGGGGACCCTGTCGGGACAATTCTACCTGCAGGCGATCTCGCTCTTCGCGACGGCACTGGTGATGGCTGAGATTCGGCAGGCGGGGCTACCCGATCTTGGACTGACCATCTACGGTGTCGTCTCCGCCCTCTGCTTTTTCATCCCGGGCTGGAAATACTGGCGGCAGGCAACCGTCAGCCACCGACTGAAGGCGGCCCACGACGAAGCGGCAAGTTCTGGATCCAACTCTCGGTATCAGAAACGACAACAGCCTGGAATGGCGTCAGAGACGCGTTCCAGGCTGTCTTCAGATTCCAGCAACCGCCCGCAACCCTAGGAACGACCCACTGCGGCGGCACGGATGTATTCGCGATTCAATCGGGCGATGTTCTCGACCGTGATTCCCACGGGGCAGGCCGCTTCGCACTCATTCGTGTTGGTGCAACCGCCAAACCCTTCGGCATCCATCTGGGCGACCATCGACTGCACCCGGCGGGTCCGTTCGGGCTGTCCCTGGGGAAGCAGGGTCATCTGCGAAACCTTCGCCGAGACAAACAGCATCGCCGAGGCATTCTTGCACGAAGCCACACAGGCACCGCAGCCGATGCAGGTGGCTGCTTCAAACGCCTTGTCGGCATTTTCCTTGGGAATCAGAATCGCATTCCCGTCGGGAGCATTGCCGGTGTTGACCGAGACATAACCTCCCTTGCTGATGATCCGGTCAAATGCCGAGCGATCGACCACCAGGTCACGCAGGACCGGGAATGCCTTGGCTCGCCACGGTTCGATGACAATGGTGTCACCACTGCGGAAGTGCCGCATGTGGAGTTGGCAGGTCGTGGTGGTCCGCTCGGGACCATGCGCCTGACCATTGATCATGAGGCTGCACATGCCGCAGATCCCCTCGCGGCAGTCATGGTCGAAGGCAACCGGCTCTTCCCCCTGCTGGATGAGTTGCTCGTTGAGCACATCCAGCATCTCCAGGAAGGACTGGTCGGGCGAAATTCCGTGGACCTTGTAGACCCGGAACTCTCCCTGGGAGGCGGAATCGGACTGCCGCCAGATCTTCAGGGTCAGACTCATCGAGCCATCGCTCATTACTTGTAGCTCCTCTGGACCGGCTGAACATCCTGGAACGTCAGCGGCTCCACATGCCGGACGGGATCCTGGTTCTCACCTGCAAACTGCCACGCCGCCACATGGCTGAAGTTGGCATCGTCACGCAGCGTATCGTTGTCCTTCGTCTGGTACTCCTCACGGAAGTGACCACCGCACGACTCGCGGCGGGTCAGGGCATCGAGGGCCAGCAACTCGCCAAACTCGAGGAAGTCGGCCACGCGTCCCGCCTGTTCGAGATTCTGGTTGAGGGAGTTCCCCGAACCGGGCACCCGCACATTCTGCCAGAATTCCTCCCGCAGACCGCGGATTTTCTGGATGACCTGCTGCAGTCCCTTCTCGCTGCGGGACATGCCGCAGTAATCCCACATCAGCTTCCCCAGTTCACGATGGAAGCTGTCAGCCGTCCGCTTGCCATTCACATTGAGCAACCGGTAAATCCGCGCCCGGGTTTCGCTGACACACCGCTCGAATTCGGGGTGATCGGTGCTGACCGGGGCCAGCTTGCGACTCGCCAGGTGATCTCCCACGGTGTAAGGGGCGACAAAGTAACCGTCCGCCAGACCCTGCATCAGGGCACTCGCCCCAAGCCGATTGGCACCGTGATCACTGAAATTCGCCTCTCCCAACACGAACAGCCCGGGAATGGTGCTCTGCAGGTGATAATCAACCCACAATCCACCCATTGTGTAATGCACGGCAGGATAGATCCGCATGGGGGACTTGTACGGATTTTCGTCCGTGATCTTCTCGTACATGTCGAACAGGTTGCCATAACGGGCCCGGATTGCCGCCTCTCCATCCCGCCGAATGGCGTCGGAGAAATCAAGGAACACCGCCTGACCACCGGCACCAACCCCAAACCCGGCGTCGCACCGCTCTTTGGCAGCCCGCGACGCCACGTCACGGGGGGCCATATTGCCGTAGGTCGGGTAACGCCGCTCGAGGTAATAGTCCCGTTCGACATCGGGAATCTGGTCGGGTGAGCGATTGTCCCCGATCTTGGCAGGGACCCACACGCGACCATCATTCCGAAGACTTTCGCTCATCAGCGTCAGTTTCGACTGATAGTCTCCATGCACCGGAATGCACGTCGGATGAATCTGCGTGTAGCAGGGATTGGCGAAGTACGCACCCCGCTTGAATGCCCGCCAATTCGCCGTGACATTACACCCCTTGGCATTCGTCGACAGGTAATAGACGGTGCCGTAGCCCCCCGTGCACAACAGCACGGCATGGCCGGCATAAGTCTCCAGTTCCCCGGTCACGAGGTTGCGGACCACAATCCCGCGAGCGACGCCGTCGACAACGACGACATCCAGCATTTCCCGTCGGGAAAAGACCTTCAGGCGCCCCACATGCTGCTGCCGCATGAGCGCACTGTACGCTCCCAGCAGCAGTTGCTGGCCAGTCTGGCCACGGGCATAGAACGTTCTCGAAACCAGCGCACCGCCGAATGTACGATTCGACAGCAGACCACCGTATTCGCGGGCAAACGGCACTCCCTGGGCAACGCACTGGTCAATGATATTGACGCTCAGTTCGGCCAGGCGATGCACATTGCTTTCACGACTGCGGAAATCTCCTCCCTTGATCGTGTCGGAGAACAGGCGGAAGACGCTGTCGCCGTCGTTCTGATAATTCTTGGCGGCATTGATTCCCCCCTGGGCGGCGATGCTGTGGGCACGCCGGGGGCTGTCCTGAAAGCAGAACGCCTTGACGTTGTACCCCAGTTCCGCCAGCGAGGCCGCCGCACTGGCCCCCGCCAGTCCAGTCCCCACCACGAGAATCTCAAACTTCCGCTTGTTGGTCGGACTGACCAATTTCAATTCGTTCTTACGCTTTTCCCAACGGTCCGCGACCGGTCCCGTGGGGCAGCGTCCATCCAACACCGACGATGCAGGCGTCGTCATTCGTTCTCACCTTCCCTAGGAATGAAAAGCCCAGGCCCACAGGGGAAAGCTGCCAAACCCCAAGGCCACGATCAGCCCAAACGCTCGACTGGCTGCCCCGATCGCGCCAGTGTACTTGGGGTGATTGACACCCAGGGTCTGGAATGCACTCTGAAGCCCGTGGGACACGTGATACCCCAGGGCACAACTGCCAATGATGTACACAATCGCGGTCACGGGATTCCGCAGCAGAACCTTCGCCTTCACGAATGGAGTCATCTCGGCAACTGCCGGGTTCCTCAATTCAAACCGAAAATCACTCAGGTGAAGCAACAGGAACAACAGCACCACGATGCCGGTTCCGTACATCACCGAAGATGCCGGCTTCAGAAATGCCGAAGGAGGCTGCTTCGACTGCCGCATCTCATACCCCACCGGCCGTGCCGCCTTGTTGTCCGCATTGGTCCACAGGGCGTTCACCAGATGCACGAGGAAAAGACCCAGCAGGCCCACTTCGGCAATCGGCAAAAGCAGCTTCTGGGCATGCAGCGCATCCGCATACTTGTCGTATGCCTCTGGCCCCACATACAGCAGCAGATTCCCTGCGAGGTGCGCAACCAGGAATCCGCAGAGTGCCAGACCGGTAATCGCCAACAGCAACTTCTTGCCGATGGACGAACTGAAAGCCTTGATCACCCAGCTCAAGCGAGACTCCTTGCGTAGCGGACGAAGCAAACTGCCGCAGATTATAGGGGAGGTTGCGCCACGTTCAATGCAACCCAACCCCAGACCACACCGGCAAAAAACAGAAGAAATCCCGCACTTTTGCCACATTGTCCGATCCCGCAACCAACCCTCGGGCATTCCAAGGGTTGGGAAAAATCGCTCGTGGCAGGTCCACCATCGTCACCGCCTCCCCTTTCCTCCCTTTCGGCGGGGTTTCCGCCCCCCCTTGTTTCCTCCAGGCGAACGCCCCCGCCCCCCTGCTTTTCCTCGACCTCGGCCCCGCGACTCGCGCGATTCGATCGACGTGCCCCGTCGCCTTTCCTGCCCCCTCCCCGGAAGGCCATGATCGGCCGAACGGGCTGCGGACCGAATCGACTCCGGAGAGTCAGCCCCAGCCGGTCCCCCCTCCTCCCCGCCCCCATCGAGACGCAACTCGAGCGTCCGCCGCTGCACATCAATCCGGGCAATCCGCACGGGCAACCAGGCTCCCAGGTGCCATTGCTCTCCCGGTCGGCGTCCCACCAGCGACTGCGACGGAACATCAATGATGTATCGCGAGCCACCTGCCGAATCGATCCGCAGCAGCCCCTCCACTGGCACAAAGTCCAACCGTAAAAACAGTCCCGCTGGGGTGACTCCGGTGATCTGGCCCCGGCACCTCCGTCCGACCTTGTCACGCAGATAGTTCAGCAGTCTCAGGCGAGTCGCCAGCCGCTCGGCCCGCTCGGCCCGCCGCTCGGTGAATGAGCAATCGTCCCCCAACTGCTCGAGTGCCTCGGCCGACTGGTTCCGGAGAGCGGCCCGATCTCCGGCGACCAGAGCGGCCACCTGTCGGTGGACCAGCAGGTCGGGATACCGGCGAATCGGGCTCGTAAAGTGGCAATAATCCTCCAGCGCCAGCGCGAAGTGCCCTTCCAGCCGGGGGGAATAATGGGCCTGGCTGAGGCTTCGCAGAACCGCCTGGTGCACAGCCGCCTCAACGGGTTGGCCGCGAACCACTTCCACCAGCCGCAACAAATCACGTCGGGAAGTCACTTTGCGGACCGGAAGATCCAGCGCCCGCACAAACCGCAACAACCCCTTCAATTTCTGCGGATCCGGAGCCGGATGCGTCCGCCCCAAAAACGGAATCCGGGCCCGGGCCAGTGTCTTGGCCACCGCCGAGTTGGCCAGCAGCATGAAATCTTCAATCAGCCGGTGGCTTTCATCGTGCGGAACCAGGTGTGCTCCGCGTACTTCACCCTGAGGCCCCCAATCCAGCCGGACTTCCGGGAGATTCAGTTCCAGTGCGCCCCGCTCAAGACGGCGCTGATACAGCACGCTCGACAACGTCCTCAGGTCGCCCAACAGATCCCAGATCTCCAACGGGAGAGATTCCGGTCGACAGGGTGCCGCAAACAGTGCCGTGACTTCTTCATAGGAGAATCGCCGTGAGACCCGAATCGCGCTCCGAAAGACGTCACACCATCGCAGTTCACCTTCGGAATCGACCACCATCTCCACGGTTACCGTATACCGAACCCGCCCCTCCTGGAGGCTGGCCAGTGCGTTGGAGATGACCTCGGGCAACATCGGAAGGACCCGACCCGGGAGGTAAACACTGGTCCCCCGCAGCCGCGCCTCCTGGTCAATCGCCCCTCCTTCGGGAACGAACCACGCAACGTCGGCAATGTGCACCCACAACCGCCACGAGCCATCCTCCTGGCGGCTGACCGCCACCGAGTCGTCGAAATCGCGGGCATCGGTCGGGTCGATGGTGATCGCCAGCGTCCCCGTCAGATCGCGACGGCCGGCCAGGTCAGTCTCATCGAACCCGGATGCAACCTGCAGCGCTTCTTGCTGCACTCCTTCGGGAAAGCGGTCAGGAAGCCCCAATTCATGAATGACAGTCTGAATCTCAATGCCGGGAGTCGCGGGGGACCCCAGCACCTCGACAATGACAGCCTCTCCGCGATCGCCAGTGTCGGGATACCGCAGCACCTGAACCGCGATCTTGTCACCCGGTTTCAGGGAGTGACTCCCCGGGTCGGCAATTTCGACCGGGGGCCCCTCGTGATCCCCATCCACAGCGACCCAGCGCCGCTGGTGGTGTTCGAGGTACGTCCCGACCTGCAGGGTGGCCGAACGACGGAGCACCTCACCCAAGCGAGCCCGGAAGGGATGCTGCGAACGTCCAGGAGGGAGGCGATCCAACCCAAACCGGACGTGATCACCATCACGGACCTGCAGGGCATCTCGGCCGACCAGGGGAATTCGGGCGATCTGCCCCACATCGGGCCACGGTTTGCCCGGCAGTGGGATGACCGAACCACGTCCAGGAGTGCGCATCCGGACGACCCCCACAAACTCCGGACCTCGGAAACCCAACCGAAGCCGACCGGCCTCAACCTGCTGCACTTGACGGGCCGCCAGCAGTGGGGCCAGGGCGTCCGTCAATTCCACCATCCTGTGGCGGTTGAAGTTGAGGTGGCGGGCCAATTCAGGAATGGCGATCCCGGCGGGTCCCGCCATCCGCAAGAGCTTCAGAATTCGGTCTGCGAGTCCCCGTGCCATGATTCCCCCGATTCTATCCCCTGATTGGTTGCCGTGCGAATCGGTCCACAGCCCTCAACCGAACAGTCGTTTTCTTCCGGCACAAGAGCATGGCAATCGGGTTTTTGCCCCGAAATGGCAATTGAATTCCCCTCCCCCCAGACGTAGCATGGAAGGGAGTTTTTGTGCACCATCCGGGGCACGCGCGACGATCGTGTGAAATCGTTGGGCTTCCGGAGTGCCATCACCCCAGTTTCGCTTGTTCTCCTGCCAGGACTGATGCGTCCCAAGTCGATCGCGGAATTCACCGATCTGCTGCAGCGCAGTCGCCTGCTGACCGAGGACGAACTGGCCAGCCTGCCGGAGCTGGGTGCAACCAGCCCCGAGCAACTCGCACGCCGACTCGTTCGCAAGGGCTGGCTGACCCGATGGCAGGGGCTGACCCTCCTCGAGGGGAGGTGCCAGTTTTTCATCGGCAAGTACAAGCTGCTGGAGCTGATCGGGACCGGCGGCATGGGAGCCGTTTTCAAAGCCATCCGCCCGGATATCGGTCGTGTTGTGGCGGTCAAGGTCCTCAAGCCGCGTTCGCTCAAGAAATCAACCGGGGTTCCCCGGTTCCTGCGTGAGATCCAGTCGGCAGCCACGCTGGACCACCCCAACATCGTGCGGGCTTACGATGCCGACGAGGCCAACGGCACTTACCTGCTCGTCATGGAGTACATCGAAGGGCGCGACCTGAAGAACTACATCACGTCCGACCAGCCGATGTCACTCCCCTGGATCTGCGAATGCATGCGGCAGGCCGCATTGGGACTGCAGCATGCCGCCGAGAATGGAATGGTGCATCGCGACATCAAGCCGGCGAACCTCATGGTCTGCCAGGCAGATTCCCAACTGCATCCTGTCGTGAAAATCCTCGACTTCGGACTCGCGCGATTTGTCAGCGAGACCGAAGAGGATGGTGGACTGACGCGGGTCGGACAGGCGGTCGGGACTCCCGACTACATCGCCCCGGAACAGGCCCAGAACTCGAAGTCGGCTGATGTACGAGCCGACATCTACAGCCTGGGCTGTACGTTTTTCGAGCTTTTGACAGGGCAGATTCCGTTCCCCACCGAGAACCTCACCGAGAAATTGCTGCAGCGGGTTTCTCAAGAGGCCCCGCGGGTCCGGACGCTGCGTCCCGAGATTCCCCGCGAAATCGACGAGATCGTGGCCCGGATGATGCGGCGGAATCCGGCGGAACGTTATGCCACTCCCGCCGAACTGGCAGCCGTCCTGTGGCCGCACTCGCTGGCCGGGCAGTCCCGGGCGCGCACGGGGGATGCAGGCTCGTCAGGATCCGCCGACCAGCAGTCCGACTGGGAGTTTGCCTGCAAGGATTTCCAAAAATTCATCGGCAATCTCTCGGACGATTCCCGCGGCAGCGAGGGTTCGCGATCAAACGGGGTCGCTTCTTCCCCGTCCGGCATCAGCCTCGGAGGCTCGGTTGAGTTCTCATCCAACCGCAATCCTGGAGATCGCCGATTTTTGCGGGTGACTTCCATCGTGGGAGGATTGGGCCTGCTCGCCCTTGCAATCGCGTTTTTCGCACCCCGGGCTCGTCCGTCAGGAGGACTGCAAAGTCCTGAACGCGAATCGGCCCGGCGAAGCAAAGCAGTCGATGATGGACAGGGCGACGCATATGAATCCCCCGAAACCGGGCTCCTGGTCGACCTGCTGTCGGCGGGTCTGTCGCTGCAGGTCGAAGTGCCCGCGAGGACCCGGGGCAGTCAACCCTGGCCCCATGAAACTTCGTCGTCGCCACGCCGGCACGTCCTCGAGGTGGACCACCCCTGGGAACTTCCGAAAAGTCTCGATGCCGTGGTGGGGGTGACTGCCCAGTTGTCCCCGTTGATCAGCAATGACATTCTCGAACGGCTGCGGGAATTGCCCCGGCTGGAATCGGTCTCGCTCACCGGCTGCTCCCGACTCAACGACTCCTCACTTGTGCCCCTTGGCCGATTGAAATCGCTCCGCAACCTGGCCCTGGTCGATATTCCCATCAGCGACAAAGGGATCTCGGAACTCAAAACGCTCGAGCAACTCACCTCGCTGACCCTGTCCCGCAACCGGATCAATGGAACGGGATTGCAGCAGCTCGTTGCCCTCCCCCGGCTCACCAGCCTCTCGCTCGACTTCAATCGGCTCAACCCGGCCGGCTTCCGGCAATTGATTCAACTGCCGAACGTGGAGACACTCTCGCTCAACGGCATCTCGACCGGGATGAATGAATTGACGCAACTGGCAGACATGCCGCGGCTGAAAAAACTCAGCCTCAGTTCGGCTGGTCTCACACCCCAGGACCTGAGCGAGCTGCAAAGCAGGCTGCCCAAGGTCACGTTCGCCCCCTGAGCTTCCCCGGTATCACCGACCCCAATCACTCCCAGGCACTCGTCGCGGGGATGACCGCCGTCACATTGGTCCGGCCTTCGCGGGCCCTCTCCAGTCGCTCAAGCGGCAGTTGCTCTCACCACCGGAGAGCCTTCGCCAGCTCCCCAAAAACCGCATGGCCTGCCCGGAGATGTCCCCGGACAGGCCATGCCTGAAGACCACGGTGAGCCGTGTGTTTATTGGGGCGCTTTCGCCAGTTCAACCGCGCGCCGATCACGCACCATTGTTTCGACTGCCGTGACCGCCTCGGCCACCGCGACCTTGGTGGAATCAGCCTCCCAGCGCCAGCGAACCTCAACCTGGCCCTCCTTCAAACCCTTGCCGCCGATCACCACCCGCAGCGGGATGCCAATCAGGTCGGCATCCTTGAATTTCACGCCAGCGCGGGCATCCCGATCATCCAGCAGGACGTCGATTCCCCGATCCTGAAGCGCACGGTAGGTTTTCTCAGCGACCTCCATCGTCTCGGGATCGGTGACATTCAACGGAATCACCAACACCTCATAGGGGGCGATCGACAACGGCCAGATCAGGCCGTTCTCATCAAAACTCGTCTCGCACAGCGCCGCCACGATCCGGTTCACACCGATCCCGTAGCACCCCATGATCATCGGATTCAGCTGTTCTTTCTCGTCGAGGTACTCGGCCTTCAGGGAGACGCTGTACTTGGTCCCCAGCTTGAACACGTGCCCCACCTCGATCCCATGCACAAGTTCGAGCGTACCACTGCAGCGGGGGCAGGGATCCTGGGCCGCCGCCATCCGCAGATCATGGGTCGTTTCCACCTGGTAGTCACGACCGATGTTCACCCCGGTGGTGTGGGCATCCGCCTCATTGCCCCCCGTCACCGCGTCGACCAGGTCGGCGACGTCGTGATCGACCAGCAACCGACACTTGATCCCGATCGGACCAGCAAAGCCGACGGGAGCTCCCGTCACCCGCTGGATTGTTGCCGCGTCGGCGAGATCCACCGAGGTTCCCGCCGCAGCCCGGCGTACCTTCGCCTCGTTCGCCTCGTGATCTCCCCGCACCAGCACCGCCACGGGACTCCCGTCGACCAGGTAGATCAGGGTCTTGATCATCCGGTCGGGAGTGGTTTTCAAGAGCCGGCTGACCTGCTCGATGCTGGTCGCCCCCGGGGTCATCACACGGGTCGGCTCGCCGGTGCCCGCGGAACGTGGCGAAACACGCGCCTGGCGACCGGTTTCGGCCCGCTCCAGGTTCGCGGCGTAGCTGCACTTCGGGCAATGCACGATCCGGTCTTCGCCGTTGTTGGCCGGGACCATGAATTCGTGCGACGCATCGCCACCAATGGGGCCGCTCTCCGCCTCAACGGGAAGGTACTTCAACCCGGCCCGGGCAAAGATCCGGCAGTAGGCGTGGTACATCGCGTCGTAGACGGTGTTCAACTGCTCGAGACTGCTGGCAAAACTGTAGGCGTCCTTCATCAGGAATTCGCTGGTCCGCAGCACTCCAAACCGCGGCCGTTCTTCATTCCGGAACTTGGTCTGGATCTGGTAGACGCACAGCGGGAGTTGGCGATACGAGTTGATGTGCCGGGCCATCAGGTCGGTGACGACCTCTTCGTGGGTCGGCCCCAGCGCGACATGCACCTTGCGGTCACCACGGGTGATGTGAAAGTTGATCAGGACGTTGCCAAAGGCCGACTTGCGCCCGGTCCGCTCAAAGAGGTCGATCGGCTGGAGTGCGGGCATGAAAAGCTCGATGGCCCCGGCGCGATCCATTTCCTCGCGGACAATCGCCTCAGCCTTGCGGACAGCGCGCCAGCCCAGAGGAAGGTAGGTATAGGCACCGGCCATCAACTGCCGAATGAGTCCTGCCCGCAGCATCAATTGATGACTGGGGATTTCGGCATCGGACGGGATTTCCTTCATCGTCGGGATGAACGTTTTCGACCAGCGCACGTGAACAGCCTCGGGGAGAAGTGCCGGAAGTGGGGACCACAGCCATCGGGCGGGAGTTTAGCAGGTCGCTGTCAGCGTGAAACCCGGGTTTTGCGAACCCGGAAAAAAGCATTTTTGTGAACGGATGCAAACCGATCAGTTGACTTCTGCACGATCGTATATTACTATTCGAATGCACTTTTGATTTGTGGTGTCTGTGCACCACCTCGGCGGAGCCGACCGGGCCTGTCTCAGGCAACTGCCTTTCAGTCACCGAGGGGTGGCGGGCAGGGGCCGTTGCGAGATGAGACCACTTTGTGTGATCTCTGTCGCAACCGGTCCATGGGATGTTCCTGTGCAGGGGATTTTCTGAGCAGGGGATGTTCCTGAGAGAGTCATGTCAGCGAGCAAAAGCTTGTGGAGCCTCGTTGTGGCCACGTCGAAGTTGCCACAACGTCTGTACCCGTGAGCTGTCTTGTTGTGACCTGATCGCTGATCTGACATAAGCGCTGAACTGACCTAAGCGCTGATCTGACATGGGCTGCGGGAATCCCGAGTGCGAGACCACTCTAGACGACGAGGAAGGAACGGAGGAAGGCGATGGTTGACAAATCCATTCTCACGGCCAAGCAGCGTGCGATTTACGATTTCATCAAGGACAAGATTATGGTTCGCGGCTACGGCCCAACCGTCCGTGAAATCGGTGCCGGATTCAAGATCAAGTCCCCGAACGGGGTGATGTGTCACCTGAAAGCCCTGGAAAAGAAGGGCTTGATCACCCGTGAGTCGGGGATGTCCCGCGCCATCCAGTTGACGGAGCCACTCAATCGCATGGCTTTGCCGCTGCACGGCCGCATCGCTGCAGGAAGCCCGATCCAGGCGATTGAACAGCAGGATCACGTCGATTTCGGTTCCCTCTTTGAAGGCGAGAGCCAGTTCTGCCTGCGGGTTGCGGGCAACTCGATGATCGACGCGCAGATTGCCGATGGCGATTTCGTCGTCGTTCGCAAGCAGCGAACCGCTCGTGACGGCGAGATCGTCGTTGCCCTGTTGAATGGTGAAGAGGCGACTCTCAAACGGTTCTTCAAGGAACCGAATCGTGTTCGCCTGGAACCCGCCAACTCCACCATGCAGCCGATTTACTCGGCGCATGTCGACATCCTGGGAGTTGTGACCGGCGTGATCCGCAAGTATTAAGCATCTCCGCAGTTGACCCCCATCCCCCCCCTGACGAACCTCACTGGCTTGAAGAATTGGGTTCCCGGTAGTTGGGAATTGAGTTCACATCCAGATTTCGTACTGCTTTTCGCGGCATCGACGCGTCAGTTGGGGGAGAGGGTAGGTCTCAACAGCGGAGCCACCCGATGAAGACTCGCGTCGCGACAAGACCAATCCAAACCGAGGGTTGTTCCAGGCCGGAGTTGACCCGGCTCGAACGGCTTCCCGGACGAATCAAACGAAGGTGATTCTGCCGCCCGATACGAGCGGCGGCAGAATCCTGAGGGTGCCCGTCAAGTCAAGTATCGGGCAACTGTGCGTTTGATGTGGGTTGGGAACATTTTTCTCGTTGGTCACTTGTTCGGCTTCGCACACCAGACGTCCAGCCCGGCGACTTCCCCGATTGATCCTGTTCAGGATCTCCACTCTTTCAGGATCCACCCAGTGCAGAACCCCGCTCAGCAGTCATTCTGTTGACCAGGTATCTGACGGGACCGTTTGTGGGAGTGTCGCCGGGGCGGGACGCGGTCGCGTCTCACGATGAACCCGCTCCAAAAATCTGGAATCTTGTCGGCGAAACCGGTTTTTCTCTCACAGCGAACCGCCTTGCGATGCCCCTTTCTCGATTCAATCCCAACTGATCACAGAGTCGATTCCATCGAGTCGTGGCGGCATTGACGGCTATTGTGAGTGCGGCTCTGCCAGACATGCACAATGATTCAGAAATCGCATTCAACCCCCCCAAGCTTCGCGCCGGGATGCGACGGGGCGCCGATCTTCAGCAAGCTCACGACAATGGCCCCCTCACCGTTCGTGAACAGAGCCCCTCCCAGTCATTGATCGAGATACTCCCGCAGTCGGGTCTCCACCGCGAACCGAATCCAGTGACGTTCTGTCTGGATTCTCTGATCACTCGCCAGAGTCCTGCCCAGGCACTGCCAAACGCTGCCCAAGTCGGTGCGTCACACTCCCCGTCTGGAATGGTTCCGCCGTCGAAAACACGCTACCATCCCGTCAGTCGTTTCTGGAATCGCACGATTCAAAACCAGTGACGACGGCAGTCCTCCCGGAGCACGGCATTCCTCCGTCTCCCCTGCCATGAGTCCAGTTTTCCTGTCCCCGTAGCTCAGTTGGATAGAGCGGCGGTTTCCTAAACCGCAGGTCAGCAGTTCGAACCTGCTCGGGGACGCTTTCTACGACCGATGAAACCCGCGATCGACATCGTCGCTTTGTCGACAGTCGGATCGGTGAAGTTCGCAATTGTGTCACGCTGGTATCACCAAGGCGTTCTGCGACATCCAATCGCCCAACTCACAGCTCGCTGATCGTCGCGACTGGCAATGAGTGGCTCCTCCAATCGAGTTGAGTTGGGAGTCTTCTCCGGCACGGCCCCGAAGTGGGCAACTCAAGAGATCAGGCCCCTGAAAACAGCCGCAAGAAGCCGCTGAATTCATCATCTCTCAGCATTTCCCTGCGCTCCCGTCCTCACAATCGGCGCAGGCCCACCTTCAGGAATTCTCCGCGCGACCGCACACTTTTCGCAGTCACGCAAGTTTGCCCATTTTTCCGTCGATCTCACTGATGGAATCTCTGATTCCTTCCACTCCCATTGCTTCTGACTCTGGCCCTACCGAACACCATGACGCTCCCCGCCTCCCAGCACGAGTCTCTCGCCTCGATCGTCCCCAGCAACTCCGAAGCCCCAGACGGCCGCAAGGTTCTGAAGAGCCGTGCCAAGACGTTGCTGGCCGATCCGCCACACCCGACAGCCGACCGCGATTGCGACGCAGAATTCGACGATCGTGAGGAAACGGTCGAGCGACGGCGGCAGATCGACCCCACCACCTGTGAACGGGACTATTCTGCCGACGAGGTGGAATTCATGAACGCCATGAACCGGTACCGTCGCCGCACCGGCCGGAATTTTCCCACCTGGAGCGAAGTCCTTGAGGTGGTTCGGTCACTCGGCTATCACCGCGACTGATCCCGTCCAATAACGTCTGCCGATTCCACGACCTCCCCGCGGCCGTGCGATGTTGCACCATCCAGGCTCACGCCGGCCAGGGGGTCGTACGGGTCCAGGTCTCAAGAAACCGCTGGATCAGTCGTTCGACCCGCAGGATATCCGAGACATAGACCCCCTCATTGGGCCCGTGGTAGGGGAAGATTGCCGGTTCGACGGCGACCGAGGGGATTGCAATCGCCGAATTTCGATTGAGTTCGAGCCCATAGATGGCATAGTCGTTGTTGTTGTTTGCCATCCGAAGACCCCCGGCGAGCGCCTGCATCTGTTCAACAATCTCGGCCGTGGCCGCGAGTAATCCAGGCCCTGGAGTAAACGGTTCTTGCTCCCACGGGGCCGCGTACAGCGCGACCCCGGATTCCCCGCGAAACAGCGGGGTGGTGTCGATCGTGATGACCGCCGCCGGTCGCCGCCCGGTTTCACGAAGGTGCCTCGACAATCGGGACGCCCCCTGCCCCGATTCCCGTCCGGCCCCCCCGGCCACCAAACGCTCGGGATGATGGTTGAGCCCATGGCTTTCTTCCATTTCCGAAAACAGCAATTGCAGCGGGGGCAACTCTCGCTCGCAGGCCCAGTCGGCCAGGGCGAGGCAAAGCCCCATCCCGACGGCATCGTCCAGCGATCCAACCAGTCGATCGGGGTGCAGCTCGACCGCCAGTCGCTGGGGGTCGGTCCCCCAGTGATCAATCTTGTCGAGATGGGCCGCGAGTGCCACCGTTGGCAGTTCTGGATTTCCGGGCACACAGACCAGCAGGTTGTGTTCGGGAACACGCTCCACCGTCACTCCTGGCCGACCAGCCAGCAGGCGATGAATCAGGGGATGGAGGCGATCCTCCCTCGAACTGAACGAGGGAACTTCGGCGACCTGCCGAATCAGGTCCACAACATGCATCAAAACCCCCCCTCGCTCCAACCGCACAGGTGACAGCACTTTGCTGAAAGTCGTGATTCAAAGGGCAAAAGTCAATTGAAACAGGTGAAAACCACCCCGGCCAGTTCACGGGACTGCCCCACCTGGAACGCGCGAAAGGGGAGTCAACACCCCCGCAACCTCTCCGGTGGGTGCCGAATCAGATTTCCCACCGCGAACCAAACCTCTTATGATTTTCGTGCGCTCACTGTGAGGAACCGTACGACCCGACATCCCTCGCGACCCCGGGGAGCGCCCCCTTGGGCACGACTCCAGCCAGCCGCCCAAGCACGCATGCCTTCTGAACCAATGCCAGAGCCCATCTCCCGGGAAGAACTCGTCCGAAGAGCCCTCAGCCAGGATATTCGACGCCTGGGCGGGATGCTGGGCCATGTCATCCTGAATCTCGAAGGCCAGGCGATGTTCGACCTCATCGAGGAGGTTCGGGCCGCCACCAAGCAACTGCGGGAACACCCCTCGCTGCACTCGGCCCGCGCCCTGCGCGATCGACTGAAGCCACTCCCCCTCGCGACTCTGCGCAAACTCAACCGCGCCTTCAGCATCTATTTCGACCTGATCAACCTGGCCGAACAGCAGGCCCGACTGCGTGCGCTCCGACTGCATTCGCTCGCCTC
Source organism: Planctomycetaceae bacterium (assembly GCA_003508595.1). Classification (GTDB taxonomy): domain Bacteria; phylum Planctomycetota; class Planctomycetia; order Planctomycetales; family Planctomycetaceae; genus UBA10511. The sequence goes on along the minus strand of DNUF01000127.1, from coordinate 8,226 downwards.
CCAGTCTCCCCCATCCGATGGCATTGAGTCGGCCCTGCGACAACTGCAGGAAGGCCAGGTCAGCCCCGCCGAACTTTCCCAACTCCTGCAACATCTGCGCATCGTTCCCGTCTTCACCGCTCATCCCAGTGAAGCACGTCGCCGAAGTATCCTGGAAAAACTCGATACCATCTCGGCAGACCTCGCCCGCCTTGACGCCGAAGAACTGTCAGCACGCGATCGCCTCGACACGGAAGACCAACTTCAGACAGAAATCGAAACACTCTGGCTGACCAACCTCGTCCGTTCCGAACGTCCCTCCGTTCTTGATGAAGTCCGTCACGGGACGGCCATCATCGGACCACTGATGCAGGTCGTTCCCCGGCTTTACAAGTCCCTGGCCGAGTCGCTCAACAGGATCTACCCGGGCCTCCCCCGCCCTCCCGCCATCCTCGATTTCGGCAGCTGGATCGGCGGTGACCGCGATGGCAATCCGTTCGTGACCGCCGACTGCACGCTCGAGGCGGTGCGGATCCTGCAGACCCGGATCATCGACAGCTATCTGCCACGGCTCGAAGAACTGACCCGCATCCTTTCGCTCGCCAACAGCCTGACGACCCAGGGCCCCGCCTTCCAGCGGGTCCTCGATCGCTGCCGGGAACTGGTCCCCGAGGCACTCGACCGCATGCAGCACGAGCCCTACCGCGCGGTCTGCCGGGCGATGGCCGCCCGACTCGAGGCAACGCGCGACTGGATTCAGCAATTGCGTCTCTACTGGTCGGCCGATCCCCGCGAACCCCCTCCGATCGTTTACCGCGCCCGGGCCGAGTTCCTGCATGATCTGCGGGCCATGCAGGAAGACCTGCGACTCGCCGGTGTTCGTCGTGCCGCCACTGGTCAACTCGAAGACCTGGTCCGTCTCGTCGAGGTCTTCGGGCTGCACATGTTTTCACTCGACATCCGGCAGCACGCGGCCCGCCACACCCAGGCGGTCGACGAGATCCTGCGCTCGGCCCAGGTCTGCCCAAATTATGCCAGCCTCACGCCCGATGCGCGGTTCGCCCTGTTGGCCTGCGAACTCGAATCGCCCCGCCCCCTGGTGCCGACACACCTCTCGTTCAGCCCCCCCAGTTGCGAGGTCATCCAGACGTTCCGCACGGTCTCGGCCCTGCTCGAACAGCAGTGTGCCGAATCGATTGAAAACTACGTGATCAGCGGAGCGACCCAGCCCTCCGATGTCCTCGAGGTGCTGCTGCTCGCCAAGGAAGCCCGCCTGTTCCGGCCAGCCGAGGCCATCAGCCGGATTCACGTGGTCCCCCTGTTCGAAGCCCTCGAACCTCTCCGCTCCGCCCCGCAGATCATCGAGCGACTCCTGGCCCTCCCGGTCTACCGCCGACACCTCGAACTCCGCGGCGGACTTCAGGAAGTCATGATCGGCTACAGCGACAGCAACAAGGAATCGGGGTTCCTCCAGTCCAACTGGGCACTCTACTGCGCCCAGCGCGAACTGGCAGAAGTCCAGCGCCAATCGGGAGTGGCGATCCGCATTTTCCACGGTCGGGGTGGTGCCGTTGGACGGGGGGGAGGTCCCGCCAACCGCGCGATCCTTGCCCAGCCCGCCGGTCTCGCCGATGGCTGCATGCGATTCACCGAGCAGGGTGAGGTCATCGCCGACCGCTACGGCTGCCCGGGCATCGCCGAGCGTCACCTGGAACAGATTGTCAACGCCGTGCTCCGCAACAGTTCGGCCATGGAGACCATCCCCCCGCTTCCCGAGTGGGAACAACTCGTCGGCACTCTGGCCGAACTCGCGCGACAGCACTATCGCGCCCTGGTCTACGAGACTCCCGAGTTCCTCACGTATTTCGAACAGGCGACACCAATCTCCGAGATCGGCAAGCTCAAGATCGCCTCGCGTCCTGCCAAACGCGGCAACAATCGGACCGCTGGCATCGATGAGTTGCGGGCGATCCCCTGGGTGTTCAGCTGGATGCAGAGCCGGCACACGCTCCCCGGATGGTACGGATTGGGCAGTGCCATCGAGCAGCATCTTCGCCAACATCCCTCGGACCATTCGACACTGCGCGACATGTATGCCCGCTGGCCCTTCTGGCGGACTCTCATCGACAACGCCCAGATGATCCTCGCCAAGGCCGATCTCACGATCGCCCGCCTCTATGCCGACCTCGTGACGTCGCCCGAAGTGGGAGATCAGATCCATGGCCAGATCGCCGACGAATACGCCAAGACCGTCCAGGCGGTCCTCGCCATGACTGGCCAGCGGGAACTGCTCGATTCGATGCCGGTTCTGCAGCGTTCGATCCAGCAGCGAAATCCCTACGTCGACCCCCTCAGCTTCGTGCAACTGGTCCTCCTCGAACAACTCCGCCAGGGGGCCGAACCCCAGGAGGACTATCTGACCGGAGTCCTCGAGAGCATCAGTGGCATCGCCTCCGGCCTGAAGAACACCGGCTGACACCCAGTCTTGCCTTCTTTCAGGCCTTGGACAGCCGCAAGCCGCGGGCTCCCGCGAGTCCACGACCATCCCGCGCATCACCGCTGACAGTCCATCCCCGCAGCACTATACTGCCGACGGGTTGAAGGCTGTTTCCGGTCCCGCTTTTTGATGGCGATTTGCCCATGTCCGTGCCCCGCGCTTCTTCGCTGCTGTCCCCCGTCGCCTGGTCAGTCGCCTGGATTGCCCTCGTCTCTCAGGCAGTGATTGGACCGACGGCCAGCGCGGCCGAACCGGTGGCCCTCCGGAAACCCTGGACGACCCCCCACGTGCAGGGAACCCCTGAAGGTCCCCTCCCGTTTCACTCTCCCCGGATTTTCCCCAAAGCCCTCTTCAAGAATCCCGTGGTGCTGACCAATGCCCCGGGAACCGATCGCCTGTTCGTGGGCGAACAATCGGGAAAAATCTTTTCACTCGCTGGGAATCGTGATTCCGCCGAGCCTGAACTGTTTCTCGATACCACGCAACTGTGTGACCGGCTCAATGCGAAGTCGGGGAGTCAATTGGAATTCGAGGCACTCTACGGACTGACATTCCATCCGCAATTCGCCGCGAATCGGGAGTGCTTTGCCTGCTATGTCGTCCGCCGCAAGAACCAGGGGACCGAGCAGACCGAGGAAGGGACCCGTGTTGTTCGCCTCAAGGTCTCGTCGACAAACCCGCCGGTCGCTGATCCCGCCAGCGAAGAACTGCTCGTGACCTGGCTCCAGGGAGGACACAATGGCGGCTGCCTGAAGTTCGGTCCGGATGGCTGCCTCTACATCTCCTCGGGCGACGGCGGCCCCGCGTTTCCTCCCGATCCCCTGAATGCGGGACAAGATCTGTCAAACCTCCTGTCGTCGATCCTGCGCATCAATGTCGATCGACGGGAAGGATCGCGGCCCTATTCCATCCCGGCTGACAATCCCTTTGTCGAGACCCCGAATGCGCGGGGCGAAATCTGGGCCTACGGCCTGCGAAACCCCTGGAAGATGAGCTTTGACCGCGAATCGGGAGACCTCTGGGTCGGTGATGTTGGCTGGGAACTGTGGGAACTCGTGTACCGGGTGCGTAAAGGAGACAACTTTGGCTGGAGCATCAAGGAAGGACCTCAACTCGTCCACCCGGAACGCCAGCCCGGCCCGACCCCCATCGTCCCCCCCACGGTCGCCATTCCCCACACAGAGGGAGCCTCGGTCACCGGAGGCTTCGTCTACCGCGGCAAGAAGTTCCCCGAGCTCACCGGACAGTACGTCTTCGGCGACTGGGAATCCCGCCGGATCTGGGCGGTTGAGCAGACCGGTTCCAACGCCGGTCAGAAACGGGAAATTGCCGAACCCTCCGTCCGCGTGGTTGACTTCTCAGAAGACAACAATGGCGAACTTTACCTGCTCGACTATGACTCGGGGACCATCCATGAATTGACCCGTACCGAAAAGCAGGCCAATGAAACCCCATTCCCCCAGAAGTTGTCGGAAACCGGCCTGTTTGCCGAGGTCCCCCGGCACCAGTTGCAGTCCGGAGTGATTCCCTTCTCGATCAATGCCCCTCGCTGGGCCGATGGAGCCACATCCGAACGATTCATCGCCGTCCCCGGCAGCGACCCCGTTCAACTCTTCCCGGGTCCCCAGCCGATCCCCGCCTCCATGTTCCAGAGAACAACGGTCTTCCCGACCAATACGGTCGTGGCGAAAACGCTGGCTCTCGAGCTCGAGCCGGGAGTCCCGTCGAGCAGCCGTCGGATCGAAACCCAGATCCTGCACTTTGACGGCCGGGACTGGCGGGGTTACTCGTACGCCTGGAACGACGATCAGTCCGATGCCGTCTTGGTCGGCCCCCAGGGAGAATCCCGCACGCTGTCCCTGGTCGATCCCGAGGCTCCCAACGGCCATCGCCAGCAGACCTGGCGATTCCCCTCGCGCACCGACTGCCTGCGCTGCCACAACCCCTGGCCCGAGTACCTGCTGGCCTTCAACCTCCCGCAACTGAATCGGTCAGTGGAATCCCAGGGGACCCGACGCAATCAGCTGACCCTGCTTCAGGAACTGGGACTGCTGCAAAACGTGACCCCTGGCGCCAATCCCGGCCAGGATCCCCCTCGGGTTACGGGAATCAAAGACCCGGAAGAGTTTCCCAGGTTCGTCAATCCGCACGACCGCTCTGAAGATCTCGATCAGCGTGCCCGGACCTACCTGCATGTGAACTGCGCACATTGCCACCGCAATGGCGGGGGAGGATCGGCTTATGTGCACCTGCTGCACGACCTCCCCCTCTCTGAGACCCGCACTCTGGCCCAGAAGCCCGCCCAGGGGACCTTTGGAATTCCAGATGCCCAAGTGATCGCACCAGCAGATCCCTACCGGTCCACCCTGCTGTTCCGCATGGCGAAACTCGGCCCTGGCCACATGCCTCACATCGGCTCCCAGGTGATCGATCGGGAGGGGGTTCAGTTGATCCACGACTGGATTCGGCAGCTTCCCCAGCGTTCGGCTGATCAGGTCGCACTCGATCGGCTTGTCAGTCTCGATGAACCCCGTGCGGCGTCGCGCGAACGACGTGAACGTCCCTTCCGGCTGCGGCAGGTGGCCCGGCAGATCGCGGTGGCCGCCGGTCGCCCCACCGCCAACGACGCCGATCTCGAACAGGCCCGGCAACAGCTCGCCCAACAGGCGTCCGAAGCCCAGGCCAACCGCGAAAAACTGCGTCCCCAAGCCATCCAGGACCTGCTCAGCACCACTCCCCGGGCATTCCTGCTTTATCGTGCTCTCTCGACGCCTGACCTCTCCCCTCAGACCCGTTCGGAAGTGTTGGCCGTCGCAGCACAACATGCCGATCCCGCCACACGTGACCTCTACGAATCGCTGCTGCCGGAGGAACTGCGAACACGTCGACTTGGCGATGTGGTCTCTTTGAACGAACTCCTCAATCTGAAGGGAGATCCCCTCCGGGGGAGAGAACTCTTCCAGAAGTCCACCACGATCTTGTGCCGGAATTGCCACAGGATCGGCGACCAGGGGGTCGAACTCGGCCCCGACCTGAGTGTCATCGGCAAGAAGTACACGCGGGCCCAGATCCTCGAGAACATCCTCGAACCGTCGCGCACGATCGAGCCCAGGTACCTGACCTACGTCGTGGAGACCAAGGCGGGAAAACTGCACAGTGGACTCCTGACTCAGCGCACCGCCGAAGAAATTGTTCTCCGCGATGTTGAAAACAAGGAACACCGCATTCCAGCTGCCGAGATTGAGAGTGTGACGCCGCAGCAGAAGTCCATCATGCCCGAGTTGCTGCTCAAGGAAATGACCCCCGAACAGGTCGCTGACCTGCTCGAATATCTTTCCGGGCTGAAATAAGCGTGATCCGCTCCTGAAACGCTCTGCAGACTGTCGTTCGCTCGACAATCGCCAGGCCTTCGTACGACGCGACGGCCCGCCGACAAGGCGGGCCGTCCGCATCCCTGCGTCACGGACCTGCGACAGGCAGACTTGATCTTGAAACAGCGGGACCAGCCTCACGCCGTCGAGAGACTCGGTCGTTTCGTTCGGTCTCCCAAGGTCCGATTCATGTCCATGGGACTCCCGGTACTGTTGCCGAAAATCAGCGATCGGCCCGAGTCAGAAAACAGAACCAGTCCGTGGCAGCTCACGCGGTTTCCGCCATCTCGTCACAAGCCCCCCGCTCTGGTCTCTCGAAGGAACTCAGCCCGGGTTTGCAGCCCAGGTGGAAATTCCGGTCATTCCCCTTTTCCTTTTGTCAAGAACCGAATCCGCACGGGCAGACTCGTCCAGTTTTTTCGATCGACGAAAAC
>DNUF01000127.1:0-1743 GCA_003508595.1 Planctomycetaceae bacterium | reverse complement strand
TCGATCGACGAAAACCACTTGTTTTTCCGATCATTTCTGTGATGAAGAAGGGATTCCCTGATTTCTTGGGAAGCTGACTACGAATCTGATTCCTTCCCTGCTACACTTTTTTTGTGGATCCTCGCGAGGGACGAACATTTACGGGAGGCATCCGCCTCCGCACGGGATTGAGCAGTTCCCATTCGACTTGAGAAGCGTCATTGTGCCGCGATTGTTCGGCCGACCTCAAGTCGTGTTCAATCCTCCGGCTGTCGATTTTGGAAGCTGCCATGGCGAAGAGACGTGTAACCTCCACCAAACCCGCCCCGCCTGTCCTCGAACAGACTCTGGTCGGCCAGACCGTTTGCATCGCCGGTCCGAACGCAGCGGGTCCTGTGGGGGAATTGATCAGCAAATTGGTCCGCCTTCGTGGAGGTGTGATCCTCGACGAAGTCGATCCCGAGTTGACCTATCTCGTCACGCTGGGAGCCGGCTCTGAGGACGATCGCGAACGTGCCGAGCATCTCAATGCCGAAGACCGCTCCGATATCCAGATCGTGTCGCCGTCCGAGTTTCTCGAGACCCAGGTCCCCTCCCCCGAAGAACTGCTCGCATTGCTGAAGGGAGGCCCGGAATCTCTGGCCTTGGCCCTCGAACTGCTGCAGATCCCTGTGGAGGAGCCGTACGATCTCAATGGAGCCGATCTGCGTGGCCTGAAACTCGACGACGAATCGGCAGATGCCGACCTCGAGGCCCTGGACCTGACCGACAGCGACCTGCGCGAAGCGCAGTTCACCAACGCCTGGTTCTCGTCAATGTCTGGCGCGAAGCTGGACGGCGCCATTCTCAAGAATTGCCATTTCTCGGGCGAGTGTGAGTTCATCGAAGGCTCGTTCAAGAAGGGTGTCGCCCAGTCCTGCGACTTCAGTTCCTGCGACCTTGACCAGGCCGATTTCACCTCGACCGACCTCGCTGGCAGCGATTTTTCCTCCGCTTTCGGAGCGAATGCCTGCTTCCGCAAAGCCACCCTGACCGATGCCGATTTCTCCCAGGCAGAGATCACAGAGACCGACTTCTCTGGTGTCGACGGTGCGGGCTGCGACTTCTCGGGAACCCGGCTGACGAAGGGGCTCTTCACCAAGGCCGACCTGCATGGCAGCTCTTTCTGCGGGGCCAATCTCGACGAATGTGATTTTACAAATTGCGATTTGCGGGATTGTGATTTCAATGGAGCCAATCTGCAGGGGGTGATCTGGAAGGGGGCACGGCTCAAGGGGGCAAGCTTTCAACTGGCGAATGTCGACACAAACGAGATTGCCAAGTCGGCCGATCTTGACTCCGATGATGTTGATACCGGCAGTCAGGTCTCGTCGCATCTCGACGAACTGCGCGATGCAACATCCAGGATCTCCCGCGTCGAGTTCACCCTGCCGTTCCGGCGGAATGGGCAGCGTCTCTCCCTGGCGGTGACAACCTCCCCCCGCCATGTGCGCATTGCCTGGGAGCAGCCGAATCCTGTCAGTTCCCAGATCCGGTCGAAGCTGCTTCGGGCTTCCGATCTGCGAATCCCCCTGTTGTCTGTGGTGAATCGGTTCCGCGACTGGGAATTCCTCGCCGAAGAGGTTGAAGTCCGCTCGGGCCGAGGCCCCACGGGCAACCGCCTCCCGAAGGGAGCCGTCGTGCAGGCCATCTGCGGGATCCTGGGAGTGGCTCCCCCCGAAGATCTTCTGCCCATTCCCACCCCGCTGGTCCCCCCCACCGCGG
>DNUF01000216.1:141493-146180 GCA_003508595.1 Planctomycetaceae bacterium | reverse complement strand
CGCACCCGACACCCCCCGCGCGGCGGCCTGACACCTCCGATCGGAAGTCCCGCGAAGTTTCGCCGACAGGCGACCGCTGCCGGTGCGCTCAGAGTGCTGTGGGCTCCTGAGTCCTGTGAAAGCCGGGGGCGAAACAGGGAGGGGCTCAATCGAGTTGGCCCGGATTCAGGCCGGATTTGAGAAATGGGCCCAAGCGGTGGCTGGTCTGAGTTCCGCAAGGGGGAGTTGCCTCTGGGCGTGTTCCCGATGTGGGTTTCAGGACTTGATGGGCCACTTCCCGGCGGTGCGGGTGCCATTGCCGGTCTCCTCCGGCGCACGTGTTCCAGAGATCGGGGGGGACTTCCGACTGCAGCCCTCGAGGTCACAGCAGCCTGTGAAGTGAATCGAATTTCCCAACCCCTGCACACCGGTTTTTTCGGATTGTGTTTTTGGAGACAATGCGCTCCGCGGTCGCTGGTTTGCCTCGTCGGCGATCTGGTCTTGTTTCCCCTTTGCGAGGATCCCATTCACGATGTCTGACACCTCCAAAACACCCCCTACGGTCTACGTCATGGCCGGTTGCAATGGGGCGGGCAAGACCACCTTTGCCAAGCGGTATCTGCCCGAGTTCGTCACCTGTCGGACGTTTCTCAATGCCGACCTGATCGCGGCACGGTTGGATCCCGACAATCCGGAAGCGCAAAGCGTGCGTGCTGGAAGACTCTTTCTGCAACAGATTCGGGAGCAGGCCACGGAGAGGAACGACTTCGCCTTTGAGACAACACTTTCTGGAAGAACGCATTACGGAATGTTGTCAGATCTCAAGTCGCGAGGTTACCGCGTTTGCCTGCACTTTCTCTGGCTGCCGAATCCAGAGTTCGCCGCTTCCAGAGTCGCCAATCGTGTCGATCAGGGCGGGCACGATGTTCCCGTTGCGGACATCCATCGACGCTATTTTGCTGGAATTCGCAATCTGTTTGGACTCTACCACTCCCTGCTGGACGCCTGGTGGTTGTATGATTCCTCAGAGACCCCTCCATTGCTGCTCGCTCGAAACGACGCGGGTCATCTTCGGGTGTTTGAGCCGCAGCGATTTTTCTCGATTCGAAACCAAGCCGAGTTGCCTCATGGACGCTAAAACGGAGACGTCGAAGCCGTTGACCGTGGAAAGGTTGACGGAACTCAGCCAGGCCGCCATGCGCCTCGCCGCCCAGGACGCCATCGACATCGCACGGGCCACTGGGACGCCGGTGATCCTCTGGCAGGATGGCGGGATCCGTCGGTTCCGCGTGGTGGGGGATCAACTTGTCCCCTGGGACGACGATCCAGTCTCCGATACGGCGACCGAGACTGCGGCTTGAGCCAGCAGTCAACGGGAATTCCTCAAGCCGAGTCACGCCGGGCACCGTCTCTCTGGATGAGCGGATTCGGACTTCCGTCCAGCGGGTCCCCCCGGGGCATTCGCGAACGCACCCAATACCGGTCACCAGCATCTCGGTGAACAGCGTCGCGTGAAGACCGTCGGGGGATCGGGTAACATGGAATATGGCTGATGCGTGCCCGACGGGGAGTCGATCCTTTGTCGCAGGGTCGCCCGGCTGAGCGGTTGTTTCTCCCACCCCGGCTTCCTCCCGGATCGCCTCCCGCCCGAGGGACTGTCTGCGATGTTGCGCTCATTGTGCTTTGCGGCTGGTCTGTTGTCGCTGCTGGGTTCGCTCCCGGCGGTGGCTGCCGACGATGCCGAGTTTTTCGAACAACGCATTCGCCCCCTTTTGGTGGAGCGCTGCGAGGGGTGCCACTCGACCCGCAAGGGAAAGACGCAGGGAGGGTTGGCACTTGATTCCCGCACTGGCTGGAAGAAGGGGGGGGACACCGGCCCCTCGATTGTTCCAGGCAAGCCCGACGAAAGCCTGTTGATCAAGGCGATTGGCTACGCCGACGAGTCGCTGCAGATGCCACCGGAATCGGCCGGGGGAAAACTCTCCGCTGCCGAGATCGCCCTGCTGACGGAATGGGTGGCGAAGGGAGCGTTTGATCCCCGCGAGACCAAGTCGCTTCGCGGTGGACTGACCGAGCAGCAGTTGCGCGAGTGGTGGTCGTTCCAACCGGTGCGCGAGGCGGCGGTTCCCGGGAATCCCCCCGGTTTCAGTGCCACCCAGGCGATTGACCGGTTCCTCCTGCGCGACATCGCCGCCGCTGGCTTGACCCCCACACCCCCCGCGTCCCGCCAGGAACTGATCCGCCGCGTCACCTACGACCTCACCGGGCTTCCCCCCACGCCCGACGAAGTGCGGGCCTTTGTGAATGATCCCTCTCCCCAGGCGTATCCCCAGTTGATCGACCGCCTGCTCGCATCGGGCCGGTATGGCGAACGGTGGGGACGGCACTGGCTCGACGTGGTCCGGTATGCCGACACCGCCGGGGAGAACTCGGATCACCCCATCCCCGACGCCTGGCGCTACCGCAATTGGGTCATCGATGCGTTCAATCGTGATCTGCCCTACGACCAATTCATCCGTGACCAGATTGCGGGAGATCTCATTCATGCGGATGAGCCCCCGGCCCAGTACTCGGCCGGAGTTGTGGCGACCGGATTTCTCGCCCTGGCACGGCGATTCGACCACGACAGCGACAAGTGGATGCACCTGACGATCGAGGACACGATCGACACGGTGGGCAAGGCGTTTCTCGGGCTGTCGATCGCCTGTGCCCGGTGCCACGATCACAAGTACGATCCGATCTCCAACCGCGACTACTACGCCCTGTACGGCATCCTCAGCAGCACGCGGTACGCCTTCCCCGGATGCGAGGCGAAACAGCAACCGCGTGACCTGGTCCCGCTGTTGCCCCCGGCGGAATGGGCCCGCACGATCGAACCGTTTGACCGCGCTCTGGCGGAACTCGATGCCCGTCTCAAGCAGTCCGACGAAGGGCTGGCCGAGCAGTCGAAGAAGTTCTCGCAGGTGGTGGGAGACCAGGTGACCAGGCTGGCCACCGGGCTGATTCCCGATGGGGGCTCTCAGAAACTGAGCGAGGGGAAAGACGTCCGGTTGGAAATCGCGGTGACCCCCGGGCAATTGCTGGTGCTGACGATCGACCCCGATGGCAACTATGGAGCCGACACCACGATTGTCGAGTGGGAACTGGTTGAGCAGGGAGGAGAGAGCCGCCGGTGGAACCTGGCCCGGGATGTGACTGGCAATTTCCTGGAGGGGAATCCGCATGCCGACGGACAGGGGCATCCGGGTGTCTGGCTCTTCCTGGATGCCCGTGGTGGCTTGGGACTGCTTCCGGAGCGGGCGGGTGATCTGTCGGGACAGAAAACGCTGAGTGCCTGGCGGAAGGGAGACAATCCGTCGGTGTTTGTGAATGCCTCGGCCGATCCGGTGAAGGTCTGGACCACGCTGCCGGGCCAGACGGTCTTCGTCCACCCGGCCCCGGATGGAGCGGTGGCGATTGGCTGGGTCAGTCCGATCGCCGGGACGGTGAAGATCGAGGGACGCGTGGCGGATGGACATCCGGGCGGACCAAACGGCGTGGGCTGGAAACTCGAGCAGATGACCGGCGATCTCTCGGGAGTGCTGGCCGAGATGTCACGACTGGCCGCCCGACGGACCGAGCTCTCGACCGAGCGGACCACGCTGCTGGCGAAGGCACCCCTCAGGGAGACGGCCTATGCCGTCGTCGAGGGGACACCCGCCCACGCCCGGCTGCACCTGAGGGGAGATCCCGAGAAGCTGGGAGACGAGGTTCCCCGGCGCTGGCTGGAACTGTTCGGAGGGGAACCTCTCCCCGACAACGCCGGAAGCGGCCGCCGCCAACTGGCCAACTGGCTGAGTGACGCCAGGAATCCGCTGGTGGCCCGGGTCATGGTCAACCGGCTCTGGCTGCAGCACTTCGGGAGGGGGCTGGTGCCGACGCCGAATGACTTCGGTACCCGCGGCCAGGGGGCGACACATCCCGAACTGCTCGACTGGCTCGCCCGGCAATTTGTGGAATCGGGGTGGAGCGTCAAGCAGATGCATCGGCTGATCCTGCAGTCGGAGGCGTATCAGCGCTCAAGCCGTCAGCCTGACAGTGAGCGGCTGGCGGCGGCCCTGGCCCGGGATCCGAACAACACCCTTTATTGGCGGTTCAACCGGCTGCGGTTGGATGCCGAGGAATTGCGGGACAGCCTGCTGGTGGCGTCGGGACAACTCGACCTGCAGCCGGGGGGGGCACTGCCGATTCCTCCGGCCGCCGGCTGGTCGTACTCGCAGCATGTGCCGTTCGCCGGCGTTCCCGAATCGAACCAGCGGACGATCTACCAGATCGTGATTCGCAATCGCCGTCCTCCCTTCATGGCCCTGTTTGACGGGGCCGATCCGAATGCCACCACCCCGTTGCGGCAGGTGACAACGGTCCCGACGCAGTCGCTCTACTTCCTGAATGACCCCTTCTTCCATGCCCAGGCCGAGGCGGTCGCCCGGCGGGCGCTGGAGAACACGACCAGTGAGGCCCGAGTGCGGCGGTTGTACGAACTGGCGCTGCAGCGGGAAGCGACGGCGGCCGAGGTGACCGCGGCCGGACGCTTCCTGGACGACTACACCGCGGCCGTGACAGAGCAACCCGAGGCCGAGCGGCCGCTGGCGGTCTGGTCGGCACTCGCCCGCATTGTTCTGGCGAGCAACGAGTTTCTCTACCTGGATTGATTTTGCCCGGATTGATT
>DNUF01000216.1:101478-141239 GCA_003508595.1 Planctomycetaceae bacterium | reverse complement strand
TTGATTCTGTCTGGATTGATTCTGCCCGGATTGATTCTGCCCGGATTCGTCTGGCTCGTCGCGCGGGGTGGGCCCTGCGGCCGAATTTCAAGAGTGTCCTGCGGACTGGTGAAACTGGAGACGTGGAATGAACAGGCCTGAACTTTCCCGGCGGATGGTGCTGCGGTCGGCCGTGGCGAACTCGCTGCTGATGCCCGGATTGTTGAGCGAACTGCTGGCGGAAGAGGCTCCTCCTGCGCGGTCGGCCGAGCCGGCGAATCCGCTGGCCCCGCACGACCCGCATTTCGCACCGCGGGCCAGGGCGGTGATCTTTCTCTTCATGAGTGGGGGGGTCTCGCACGTCGACTCGTTCGACCCGAAGCCGCAGTTGATTGCCGACCACGGCAAGCAGGTGATCTTTGACCATCCCGAGACACGCAACCGGCCCGGGTACGAGAAGATCTTTCTCAAGCGGCCCGACTGGAAGTTTGCTCCGCGTGGCCAGAGTGGCATCGAGGTCAGTGACCTGTTTCCGCATGTTGGTGCGCAGGTCGATGACCTTGCCGTCATCCGCTCGCTGCATACGAGTCACTCGAACCACTACAACGCCACGCTGGGAATGCACACCGGGTCGTTTGCGTTCGCCCGGCCCAGCATCGGGTCGTGGTTGAGCTATGGCCTGGGGACCGTGAACCAGAACCTGCCCTCGTTTCTCGTGCTGGCTCCGCAGATGCCGTATGCGGGAACACAGGTGTGGGCGTCGGACTTCCTGCCCGCGGCACACCAGGGGACCCGCGTGATGCCCGGGGCTGAACCTGTGGCCAACCTGAAACGCCGTGTCCCGACCGAGCGCCGGCAGGAACTCGAACTGGCCGCGCTCAAGTCACTCAACCTTGCCCATCAGCAGACGCGCGCGGAGGATCCGCAACTGGCGGCCCGCATCCGGTCGTTTGAAACGGCGCATGGCATGCAGGGCGAGATGCCCCAGGCACTCGACTTCTCGCAGGAGACTGAGGCGACTCTGGGCCTGTACGGCCTCAAGCCGGGACAGACCGACGGGTTTGGCTGGCAGTGCCTCGCGGCCCGCCGGCTGGTCGAGCGCGGAGTGCGGTTTGTCGAGTTGATTCACACCGGTTCGAGCGCGAACTGGGATTCGCACGGCAACATGGCCGATCACGGCCGTCTCGCACCGCAAGTCGACCAGCCGATCGCCGGCCTGCTGCAGGATCTGAAGCAGCGCGGGATGTTCGACGATGTGCTGGTGGTCTGGACGAGCGAATTCGGACGGACTCCATTCAACAACACAGCCGACGCCCCGGGGCGCGAACACCACAACTGGGCCTTCAGTTCGTGGCTGGCGGGAGCCGGGGTGAAGCGGGGATTCGTGTATGGCTCAACCGACGAGCACGGCATTCGTCCCGCCGAGAAGCCCATGCATGTGCATGACTTCCATGCGACGATCCTGCACCTGATGGGAATCGATCACGAACGACTCACCTATCGGCATGGCGGCCGCGATTTCCGCCTGACCGACATCCACGGGGTCGTCGCCCCGGAATTGTTCAGCTGACTGTGATGCACCCGACTGTGATGCACCCGACTGTGATCCACCTGACTGTGATCCACCCGACCACGGCCTGCGTCATGACGAATGGCCGTGGTCATGTCCGTGATCGTGGCTGTGTCCATGGTCATGCGAGTGGTCGTGCCCATGATCGTGGGTATGGTCATGGCTGTGCCCGTGGTCATGCCCGTGATCATGGGAGTGATCATGCCCGGCGGAGAGGGTTGTCAGGGGTGAGGGGGGCGCGGGCGGGGTGAAGGCCCGTTCGATCTCGGCGGTGGACAGCTGGGCGAAGCCCTGTTCGGCAGCGCGATAGACTTCACGCAGGGGGATCGCAAACTGCCGGGCGAACTGGGCACACGCCTCGTATTCCGGAGTGAACTGCGTCCCCCCTGCGAGACGCGACACCTTGCCAGCCACCGTTCCCCAGGGGGTGGTCACCTGCACCGCCCCGCGATCGCGCGTGGTCCGCTGCAGCCGGGAGTGGCGGATGCCCAAAGTCTGGGTCTCGGCAAACACGATCTCTTCGAGACGGCGCTGATCCGTCGGCCGGCAGATCACGCTCAGCAGGACGGCCGGCCGGTCTTTTTTCATCTGCAACGGCTGGGTGAAGGCATCGAGCGCTCCGGCGGCCAGCAGCCGCTGGCAGGTGTAGCCGATGATCTCCCCCGGCACATCATCCAGGTTCGTTTCCAGCAGCACGACTTCATCGGTCGCCAGACCGACGTCGGCGGTCTCGCCCACGAGGATCCGCAGCATGTTCGCCCGATCCTTCAGGTCTTTCGTACCGGCACCATGCCCGATTTTCTCGATGGTCATGGAGGGGAGCGGGCCGAAGCGATCGACCACCGTCCTGAGAATCGCAGCGCCGGTCGGAGTGGTCAGTTCCAGGTTGACGGGCACATCGACGAGGGGAACTCCCCTGAGCAGCTCGGCCGTTCCGGGAGTGGGAACGGTGCAGACGCCGTGCGCGATCAGCACCTGTCCGCGCCCGGTGGGGATCGGGCTGGAGACGACCTGGTCGACTCCCAGCAGGTCAAAGCCGATCGCGGCCCCGATGATGTCGACGATCGAGTCGATCGCGCCGACCTCATGGAAGTGGATCTTGTCGAGGGTGGTGCCGTGGACGGTGGCCTCGGCCTGCGCGATCGCCTGGAAGATCCCGAGGGCGAGTTGTTTCTGGCGGGGCAGCAGGCGTCCCCGTTCGACGATCTGGTGAATGTCGGCGAGGTGGCGATGGGCGTGCTGTTCGGGATGGGTGATCCGCAGGTGCAGGGCGCGGAAGGCACACCGCATGACGGGGACAAATTCGAGCCGGACGCCGGGGAGACCGAGCGAATCGATTCCGGCGATGATCGCCTGTGGATCGACCCCGGCATCGACCAGGGCGGCGACGGTCATGTCACCCGAGATTCCGGAAGAGCAGTCGAGGTAGGCCAGGCGCATGCGAGGGAAATCCGCCACGAGAACAACCGGGCCGCGGGTGTCCGCGGCGGAAGAGAAATCAGAGGTCTTCAGAGACTACCGTCCGAAGGGCGGAAGAGGGAGGGAGGCCGACATCGGCAACAGTCATTCGGCGAAACGTCGGCCGTGCGGTCGCGGAGCAACAGCCCCCGGGTCACTGCGCACGGGCTCAAACACACCATGAGCCGGCGGCGGAGGTCAAGGGGCCGGTGGCTGCCGCCAGACCATGGCGAGGGCGAGCAACCCGCGCAGGCTCCACGCGATGGTGCGGATCCAGTTGGAGTGCACGAGGCGTTCGTACGTGGCCTGGTCGAAACCGGCGACCAGTCGGTTGTGGCAGGGGACCTGCAGGAAGGCGGTCGACAGCCAGATGATGGCCAGCAGTCCGGCCCCCAGCCAGGCGGCGGCGGGGGAGACCCGGGAATTCGGCACGAGCGCCAGCAACACCACCGTCGCCGCCTCCAGGAGCATCGCCGGCCCGACCACGAGGGTCATGCCGTCATTGTGCCGTGCTTCGTACTCGGGAAACGCCTCCCGTCCCACCTTGTTGTAGAGGGGATAATGCACGAGTTGCACCATCCAGATCACCCCCACCATGTAGAGGGTGGCCGCCAGTTGGGCGAAGAGAGTGCCACGCAACCAGTCGTCATTCATGGTCGGTCTTCCAGCAGTGCTTCGGCGGCCCGCCGACCGCTGACCATGGCCCCCTGGATGGAGGCGGTGTCGCGATGATCACCGCACAGATAGACCCCCGACAGCCAGCGGACCGACCGTTCCGCGACAGCCAGCGCCGGTGGAGCCTGCCGGGGAAGGGCGTAGGGAATGCGGTCGACCTGCAGCAGGCGCCACTCACGCGGCGCACTGCCATACCAGGCGACCAACTGTTCGCGGACATCATGTTCGAGCCGGGTGGGCTCATGCCCGACCCCCAGTACGGTCACCGAGACGAGGCTGCGATCTCCCGGGCCATACGAAGGGGCGACTGCCGTCGGGACACACAGATTGTTGATGGGGCCGGTTCCTTCCCCATTGAGGACGAGAATCGGTTGCTGGACGGGGCCTCGCGCAGCCGCGAACGACAGGCAGGTGACTCCCTGTCCAGACGTCGCGACCTCGTCGTGATGAGGACCGGGATGGGGAGCCGAAGGCAACGTTGCCAGCAGTCGGGCGGCGGCGGGACCCTCCGTCGCGACGACGACCGAGCGGGCGGGAATCAATTCGCCACTGGCGAGCGTGACTCCATCGGCTCGCAGGGACGCGACCGGGGCCTGCAGTCGGACGGTTCCCGGAGGAAGCCGGTCGGCCAGTTGCCGGGGGATGGCCTCCATCCCCTGGGCGGGGAGCGTGGCCGGTCCCTGCGAGAACATGCGGAAGACGAACCTCAGCATGCGGTTCGAAGTCTCCAGGCGCGGGTCGAGGAAGATCCCTCCGAGAAAGGGGCGGAAGAAACGTTCGATCATCGAGGGCGTGAAGCCGGCCTCGCGCAGGTCGGCGAGGGTCGAGGTCTCGGGGGCTTCAAAGCATTCGCCGAGCGGGCCCCGCAGGACCTTCCCCCGGAAGTCGGCGACGCGCAGCTTGTCGGCCAAGGTGCCGATGGGGGAACCGAGCGACTTCAGAGCCGCCATGGGACGGCGCCACGGATCGGTCAGTTCGTGAAATTTGCCTCCATACCGAACCAGGGCCCCCGGCAGGAACTCATGCAGTTGCAGGGCATCGAGGTCCAGCACGGCGCGGGCTTCGGGATAGCTGGTCAGCAGCACCTGGAAGCCCCGGTCAATCCGGAAGCCATCGACGATGTTGGTCCGGACCCGACCGCCGACCCGGTCGGTGGCTTCGACAATCAGGCAGCTCTGGCCATGGCGGGTCAGTTCCCGGGCACAACACAGCCCGGCCAGCCCCGCGCCCACGATCACCACGTCATGCATGCTGGGTCTCAATCTCGTCAAGTCGTTCTCAATGGTTCGTTCGCCGAAAAACTCGCTGTCGAGCGACAGGCGGGTTGTCTCGGGGGACGGTCCGTGCGGCTGGCCGAGGGGCCCGATTCAGGTCGGGGGAGCCCCCGACAGCGAGGCCTGGCGGGCCTGCTGCTGCAGGGTTCCCGCCGCGGCCCGATCGAATTGGGGTGTCGGCGGGGTGAAGGGCCCCGGAACCGCCGCCCGGGCGATGTTCCGCAGCATACCGGCAAACACGAATTCATGCAGCGGATAGATCGCATACCAGTAGGCCAGCCCTGCCAGGCCCAGAGGATCGAAGATGGCCGTCTGGCGGATCCGGCTGCCAGTCGCGGTTGGTTCAACCTCGAATTCGAGCCAGGCCCGGCCGGGGACTTTCATTTCGGCCGCCAATCGCAGTCGTCGGGGAGGGTCGTACGCCTCAACCCGCCAGAAATCGAGCGGCTCTCCCACCTGCAGATGCTCGGGATCACGGCGTCCCCGGCGGGTCCCCACGCCCCCGACCAGCAGGTCGAGAAATCCGCGGGTTGTCCAGAGCCAGTTGCCGTAGTACCAGCCAGTCTCCCCTCCAATCCGTCGGATCGGCGTGAAGGCCTCGGCGGGCGGGACGGGGACCTCGATCGTGCGGGAGTCAACAAGTCGCGATCCGAAGCGTTCACCCCCCCAGCTTCGGGGTTGCCCGGCGGCGGACAGGGCGTCAGACCAGCGGGTCTCGGCCACCTCGCGGTCTTCATGCACCAGGGCCCGGGCGATCGCCTCTGGCAGCGAACGGGGCTGGATGTTGAAGGTCATCTCGGCGAGGTTGTTCGAGATGAGTGTCGGGTTCCTCAGGCTCTCCACGAGCTTGCGTCCCACGCGGGCGTAGAGGGGGGTCACGAGCCCAAGCCAGAGACTCGAGAGATAGGGGGTCAGCAGGGGGACCGGAATCATCAGTCGTTTGAGACCGCGCTGACGGGCGTATTCCTGCATGATCTCGCCGTACGACAACTGGTCGGGGCCGCCGATTTCAAAGACCTGCGACAGACCGGGGGGAAGGTCGAGTGCCGCCACGAGGTATTCCAGCAGATCCTCGATGGCGATCGGCTGGGCCTTCACCTGGACCCAGCGGGGGCAGATCATCACCGGCAGTCGTTCGACCAGCGCCCGGATCATCTCGAACGAGAGGCTTCCCGAACCGATGACGATCGAGGCCCGGAACTCGATCACCTGGGGATGGCTGGCCCGCAGCACATCGCCAGTCTCCTGCCGGCTCCGCAGGTGCTTCGAAAGCCGTTCGTCGGGATTGCCGAGTCCGCCCAGGTAAATCAGCCGCTGGACCCCGGCCTCGGCGGCGGCGCGGGCGAAGTTCTCGGCGGCGAGCCGGTCCTGCGCTGCGAAGTCTTTCTGATCCCCCATCGAGTGGACGAAATAGTAGGCAGTCTCGATTCCCTGGAGGGGGACGGCCAGTGACCGTTCATCGAGCACATCCCCCGCGACCACCTCGGTGGTCGGGGCGACCCGCCCCGCGAGAGCCGCAGGTCGCCGGGCGAGGCACCGGACCGGGATCCCCCGCTCTTCGAGCAGACGCAGCAGCCGGCCTCCAACGTAACCGGTCGCCCCGGTCAACAGTACGCGGCCGTGGGGAGAGTCAACCATGATTTCCAATCCGGGCAGTGGCCGTTTTTCCCGAGCCTGTCCCCCCATGCAGTTCTTCCAGGAACCGCTCGGCTGTCTCCAGGTGAACGCGGAGCTTGTCTTCCATCCGGTACGCCTGGGTCACTGCCATTCCCATGCGGGGCATGTATTCGAAAACATTCTCGTTCTTGACGATGAACCGCCAGTAAAGGGCGTCCCAGATCGGGCACCACGGGCCCTTGCGGAAGTTGCTCATCTTGAGGACATAGGCGGAACCGCTGAGATATGGCTTGGTCGTGATCCAGCCTCCATCAGCGTACTGGCTCATTCCGTAAATGTTGGGAACCATCACCCAGTCGTAGGCGTCTATGAAGAGTTCCATGAACCAGCGATAGATGGCATCGGGGTGGATGCCGCACAGGAGGAAGAAATTCCCCAGGATCATCAGACGCTCGATGTGATGGCAGTAGGCATGATCCTTCACCCGGCGAATCACGACATCAACCGGTTCGATTCCGGTGGTGCCGTCATAGCACGACTGTGGCATCGGCAGGGTGTGCTTGAAGTAGTTCTCGCGCCGCTGCCGGCTGCCGAGGCAGATGTAGGCCCCGCGGATGTACTCGCGCCAGCCGATGATCTGTCGGATGAAACCTTCGAGCGAATTGATGGGGATGTCGTCGAGCCGTTCGAGCGCCTTGTCGACGACTTCACGCGGCGACAACAGGCCGGTGTTGAGGGCCGGGGTGAGGACCGAGTGAAACAGGAAGGTCTCGGTCGAGGAGATGGCGTCTTCGTAGTCGCCGAACGAGACGAGGTGCTGGTCGAGAAAGTGATCGAGTCCCTGTCGGGCCTGGGCCGGGGTGGTCGGATAGGCGAACTGCCCGCCGTCACCCGGGGAGTTGGGGAAGTCGGACCGGACCGACCGCTGGGCGGCCTGCACCTCCCGGGTGGACCTGGGGGAGACTCGGGGCGGAATCACGAGATCTTTGGGGAGCTTGAGCCGGTTGCTGGTGTCAAAGCTCCACTTGTCCCCGACCGGGTGGCCATTCATCTCGACGAGGATGTCGAGCCGACGGCGCTGCTGGATGTAAAAGTCGGTGAAATACCACGACCGACGCTTCGCACCGTACTGGTGATACACCTCGACCGGGGTCAGGAAGTTGGGATCGGGGAGGACCTCCAGCGGCAGCCCGGCCCGCTCACACGCGGTGGTCAACCGGCGGAGGAGCCAGTCGTCGCACGGATCCACGACACGGACTCGCGTGACTCCCCGCTGCCGCAGCCAGGGGACGATGTCGCCGGTCTCCCCGAGTTGCTGACTGTTCACCGTTTCCACGCGGTGTCCCTTGCGGGCGCTGGTTTCGGCCCAGTGCTGCATCGAGGCGCGATGCAGCACCAGTTTCTGGGCGTGGAAGTTGTACTGGCGGAAGAACAGCGGATCTTCCACAAGGACGCACAACTCGGTTCCCTCGACGGCGGGGTGCCGGGGGAAGAGCTGGTGCGGGTAGATCAGGGCGGCCTGCATGGAAGTCTCGAAGGGGAGCGCGGATCAGGCCCGCTTGCGTGGCAGGAGGTGCCCCAGCCCGCCATCGACGCCAATGATCTGGCCGGTGATCCAGTCGTTCTCGGGCTGCAGCAGCCAGTCGACCAGCGAGGCGATGTGATGCGGTTCTCCCAGCCGCCCGAGTGGATGCATCTGGGTCGAAACGGCCGCATTGGCGGGGATTTCCCACAGCCGGCGGGTCATTTCGGTCTTCACCAGTCCCGGGCTGACCACGTTGACCCGGATGTTGTTGTTCGCATAGGTGGCAGCGGCCGAGCGTCCGAGACCAATCACCCCCCCCTTGGCTGCGGCGATGGCCTCGTGGTTGAACATGCCGATTTCCGCGGCTGCCGAGGCGAACAGCACCACCGAGCCCCCGTTCTCACGCAGCAGTTTTCCCGCGACATGCACCGTCGCGAAGGCCGTCATGAGGTTGGTCTGGACCACCTGGAAGAATTCGTCGTCGGTGGTCGAGTGGGCCGGCTTCAGCAGCACCGACCCGATGCAGTTCACCAGTGCCGAGAGGCTCCCGCCCGGAGACTCGGCGAGTGGGCGCAATCCTGCCTCGAGCTGGGCGGCACTGTGTGCCTCGACCACGAGCCAGGGCTGCCCGAGTTCTTCCCCCAGGGGGCGGAGCTTGTCGGCATTCCTCCCCACAAGGATCAATTCTGTTCCCCGGGCGGCCAGGCGGCGCGACAGTGCAGCCCCAATGGTTCCCGATGCTCCCAGGACGGCGACTCGACCCACGATCTGATCTCCCAGTTTTTGTTGACAGCGAATTGTAGGGAGCTGACAAATCGACCCCGTCAACCCAGTGGAATCCTGATGCGGTCAGGAGCATTCTGGCCAGTTGGGAAAGAATGGGACGGGAAACGGCAGGGGCGGGTCGGCGACGCTTCTGGCGCGACCCGCAGCAGCGGTCTTGGCTGCGGTGGAAACGACGTGGGAACGGGACTATGGCCGTCGGCGGTGGAGCGGTGCGGCGCGGGATCGCATCAGTTCCTGGAGGGGGACTTTCCGGGGATTGTTGTCCATGTAATCTGCCTCCCAGAACAGGATTTGGCGGGCGGGAAGTTTCTGCGCCCGTTGCCATTCCTGCTCGAACGCCTCGGCTGTTCCCGGAACCCAGCCGTACTGCCAGATGTCGACCTTGTCTCCCAGCACCTCGCGCAGGTGTTGCCACGCCTTTTCCGGGGTGCCTCCGTCCTTGTAGTAGCCGGCGGGGACGGCGGCGTCGATCAGCCCTTCCCGCGACCAGGTCGCGACGTCGAGCAGCAGGCCGCGGAGGTTGTCGGCATAGCGGGGATTGTTCCCCCGATAACCCCAGGGGTGCTGGATGAGAACGGCGATGGGGAGCGCCGGCTTCTGTCGTTGGACCTCGCGGCGGAGCGATCGCATGAATTCAGTCTGCGGCTCGGCCCGAAACCGGACCCAGCGGGGATCGGTGTTGGGAAGTTCATGGGGATCGATGCCGTGGGCCTTCTGAAACGCCTCGGTGAGGATGGTCTCGTAGCCGAAGTTGGCGTGACCGTCGTCATCGACCTGGGGATCGCGGACGTCACCGGTGCGGATCCAGTCGATGAACAGGCCATCGACGTCGTAGCGGTCGAGGATCTCGCGGACGATGGCGAGTTTGTACTCGCGTACTGCGGGCCAGGCGAAGCTGAGCTGGCTGTGGAACATCTCCCCGTCCCGGCGGCGCCAGCGGTGTTCGGGGTGGGCGAGGGTGTACCGGCTGGGCCAGCCCCAGGCATGGTCGTCTTCGTTGAGCGCGAGCCAGGCATGGATTTCGAGGCCGATCTCGTGGCCGTAACGGACTGCCTCGGCGAGGGTGTCGAGGGTGCCGTAGTGATACCGCTCGCGCATCTTCTGCAGGATGGCCTCGTTCTTCTGGGCTCCGAGAAGGCCGACCTCGGCCGGGAGGGGATCGAAGTAATTGTCGCCAGTCGGGGCCCCCATGGGGTCCATGAGCCGGCTGGGGTAGAGGGACCGGCCTGCGTCGAGGCACCGCCAGTAGATGCGGGTCCAGCCGGCATCCCGGCACATGTCGAGCATATGGCGAACCCCGCTGAGCCCGGCATCGACCCCGGGAACATTGTCCTTGAGCACCCAGTCGGAGTGGGTGAGGGGGGCGGAGAGGAGGATCGGGGAGGGAGGGGGAGAATCCTGCGACAGCAGCGTGGGGGGGAGAAACAGGGTCCCCAGTGTGATCAGGAGGAACGGGAGGAGCGATTGGGAGGGAGGTGGTGAGGAGGCTGGCATGGGGTGCGGCCGGAGGTTGGGAGTGGAGAGCCCGGGATGGTCGGGTCGGCGTCGGGGAGGGGAAATGAAAATGGGAGGTGACCGTGCTCAACGTCATCTCGACATCGCGTGCGGCAAGCGTTGGGAGGGGGTTGGCAGGGACTCCGGGACGGCGTTGGGATGATCTTGGAGAACAAACGCCCGATGTGCTAGGGTGTTCAGGGTGGGAGGCCGGTGTCGGCTTCCCCTGGATTTGTTGTGGATGGATTGATGCCTGCCCCGACGATTTTCAAGCGGATCCTGGATCGGGAGATTCCCGCCCAGGTGGTTTACGAAGATGATCAATGCCTGGCGTTTCGGGACGTTCGTCCCCAGGCCCCTGTGCATGTGCTGGTCATTCCGCGCAAGGAGATTCCCTCGCTGGCTGCGGCTGAGGAGGGGGACTCGGCACTGTTGGGTCACCTGCTGTCGGTGGTGCGCCAGGTCGCGGTTCAGGAGGGGTTGGGGGAGAGTGGGTACCGCGTGATCATCAACTGTGGTCGAGATGGAGGCCAGACGGTTGATCACCTGCATTTGCACTTGTTGGGCGGCCGCGATTTGAGCTGGCCTCCTGGCTGACGGCCGGGGAGGGCGGTGTTGGGCGGGTTGTGACCGAGGTCGAGGATGTTGTGCTGGCGGAGATCGACCGCCGGGCCAAGGACGAGAACGGAATGGCGCTGCTGCAAGAAAAAGACCTGCGGTCGTTGAATGAAAGCCTGGAAGAGCGGACTCCCCGGGAGATCCTGGATTGGGCGGTTTCGATTTTTGGCGACCGCCTCGCGATTCTCTCGGCGATGCAGAAAGCGGGCTCGGTGGTCTGTCACATGGCCAGTGCCGCCGGCCATCGACTGCCGGTGTTGTTTGTCGATACGGGGGTGCATTTTCCGGAGACCCTGGAGACCCGTGACCGGATCAGCCGGGAGTACAGCCTGGAAGTCATCACACTGCAGCCCGAACAGACGATGGAAGAGCAGACGCGGGAACTGGGTATTCTCTATCTGAGCGTGGATGGTCAACTGAAGTGTTGCGAATTGCGAAAGTCGCAACCGTTGTTGAAGGCGACGGGTCGTTTCGATGGACTGCTGGCGAGCCTGCGGCGGAGTGATGGGGAGAGGCGGAGCAATCTCCCGATCCTGGCGCTCGACAAGAAGATGAATTGTGTGCGGATCAACCTGCTGGCGAATTTCGAAGATGCCGACATGGCGGATTACGTCACGCGGGAGAAGGTGATTGTGAATCCCCTGCATGAACAGGGGTACTCCACCATTGGGTGCAGTCGTTGTACGACACCGGTGATGCCGGATGAGCCAAAGCGGGCCGGACGATGGCGGCACCTGGGGCCCTGGGCGATGTATTGCGGGATCAATCCGACCGACATGCGACGTCCAGAAAGTGAGGCGATTGATTTGCCAGCCGATCTCATTGATCGGCTGTTGGGGCGCAAGGTCGACTTTTCGATTTGAGCGGATCCGGAGACTGGTTTCCGGTCGTGGTGGGCTGTTGGGGCCGGAAGAAGTGCCCACCTGGTTGGCGTTGAACGGAAAATCAATTCGATTGGCACGCAAACTGCCGTTCCCAGTCTGGTCGCGGTTCATCCGCGATCAGTATCCAGGTGAGGTGGGAAGCTCTGGGAACTGCGGATTCGAGGCGCAGAGAGCTTCCCGCCCGCTGGAAACCGGTGGAGAATGGTCTTGAGGGTTGGTTCCGGGTGTGTTGTTTTGCCTGTCGCAAAATCATACACTCGGGAAAACTGATCTGACCGACAGGAGATGCGATGAGACACCTGCTGCGTTCGGCGCGACCTGGTTGGAGGGTGTGGCTGACCATGGCCAGAGGGTTCGGTCTGGCGATGGTGGCGGTGTCTCTGTTCGGTCTCGGGGCAGAGCCGAAAGCGGCCGGGGACGACAATCCGTCAGCGGAGGCCACGGCGAAAGACGCCAAGGGGGTCAAAGGGACGGAACGGGGGGGGAGTCGGGAGGCCACGCGGCGTGTGGGTTCGCGGACAGGCAAGGGGGAGGGGGATTCCACTCCGGCTGGTTTGTCTGACAAGCCATTTTCCACCGGTTATGACGGTCAGTATGGCGACCTGATCGGGTTCATCAACGAGCAGGTGCGGAAGGGGTGGTCCGAAAACGGGATGGTTCCGACCGGACCGGCCAGCGATGGCGAGTGGTTGCGACGTGTGCACCTCGACCTGGTGGGGCATGTTCCTGATCTGGAGACCATTCAGGCATTTATTGCCGACTCGGCTCCGGACAAGCGGTTCAAGACAATTGAGAACCTGCTGAATGATCCGGGGTACGTCCGGCACTTTACGACGATCTGGACCAACCTGCTGATCGGGCGGGCGACTCCCCAGAACATCAGTCGACCCGCCCTGCAGAAGTTCCTGCGGAATTCGTTCGGCAAGAACCGCGGTTGGGACAAGGTGGTTGTCGATTTGCTGACGGCCGAGGGGCACTACGAAGAAAATGGGGCGACGAACTTCCTGCTGTCGCACCTGAATGAAGGGGCGGTACCGGCGACTGCGATCAGTGCCCGGTTGTTCCTGGGGATCCAGGTGCAGTGCACCCAGTGTCACAATCATCCGTTCAACGACTGGAAGCAGAACAGCTTCTGGGAGTTCAACAGCTTCTTCAAGCAGGCTCAGAGGGTTGAGCATCGCGAGTACAACGAGAAAACGGGACGGATGGACTTCTCGTACTTCGAGTTGACCCATGCCGACTTCGAAGGCCCGGTCTTCTTCGAACGCCGCAACGGCGTGATGGAAGTGGCCTACCCCCGGTACAACGGGGTGGAGGTTTCGCCTGACGGGGCGGTGGATCGTCGCAAGGAACTGGCGGCGATCATTGTGACCGGCGAGAAGCCACAATTGGCTGAGGCGGCAGTGAATCGGATGTGGGGTCACCTGTTTGGTTATGGGTTCACCCGGCCGGTGGATGACATGGGCCCGCACAAGGCGCCTTCGCATCCCGAGTTGCTGGATCGCCTGGCCCGTGAGTTTGTGAAGTCGGGCTACGACCTGAAGCAGTTGATTCGCTGGATCTGCAATTCCGAGGCGTACAACCTGTCGAGCCGGTTCAATGACGGCAACATGAAGGATGACCCGGCGGCGGGGGAGACCCCGATGTTCAGTCACCTTTACATCAAGTCGATGACCGTGGAGCAGGTGTATGATTCGCTGCTGGTGGCAACCAATGCCCACAAGACGGCGAGCGGGGGGTGGGACCAGGCCGAGTCCCGCCGGCAGCAGTGGCTCCAGCAGTTCGTGCAGACCTTTGGGACGGATGAGAATGACGAATCGACCTCGTTTGACGGGACGATTCCGCAGGCCCTCATGATGATGAATGGGGAGTTGATCCAGAATGCCCTGAAGGATGCCCAGGGGAGCACGCTGCACTCGGTGCTGACCTCCACGGCCAAGCCTGCCGACAAGGCGAAGCAACTCTACCTGGCTACGTTGACGCGAGCGCCGTCTGAGAGGGAACTGAAAACGGCGAACATGGTGATGAAGAATGCCCGGTCCCCCCTGGAGGCGTTCCAGGACCTGTACTGGGCGCTGTTGAACTCCAACGAGTTCATCCTGATCCACTGATCTGACTGGCGAGACCTCGGGTTTCGCGATTCCAAGGATTCACATTCCCGGCGACTGGATTCCCCTGTCGCTCCTTCCCTTGACTGAGGTGCCTGATGAATCTCTCTTCGCTTGCGACATCCGCCGGAATGTCCCGTCGCCATTTCATGAAGCACCTGGCGGCGGGTGCCACGCTGATTCCCGGTCTGCAGTTCCTGCAGAACATCGAAGCCAACGCGGCAGCCCTGAAGAAAAACAACAAGTCGTGCATCCTGCTGTGGATGAGTGGCGGTCCCCCGACGATCGACATCTGGGACCTCAAGCCAGGCTCGAAGAACGGTGGTGAATTCAAGCCGGTTTCGACCGCGGGCGACCTGCAGATCAGCGAGCACATGCCCGAGACGGCGAAGATTATGAATCACCTCTCGGTGGTTCGCTCGATGAGCACCCGCGAAGCCGACCATGGACGCGGTCGGTACTACATGCACACCGCCTATGTGCCGAATCCCACGGTCATTCACCCGACCTTCGGTTCGGTGGTGAGCTACGAACTGGGGACCAAGCGTGAGGGGCTGGAGATTCCCTCGTTCATCTCGATCGGCGGTCCCAGCATGGGGCCCGGTTTCCTGGGCATGATGCATGCCCCGTTCACCGTCGGGAACAACGGGGAGATCCGCAATGCCGCCCTCCCCGAGGGGTTGGGAGGCAATCGGCTCGAGCAGCGGCTCAACATGCTGAACGTGGTCGAGACCGACTTCATCAAGAATTCGCGCAGCCAGATGCCCAAGGATCACCAGGAGGTCTACAAGAAGGCCCGCAACCTGATGACCTCAGACCAGATGGCTGCGTTCAAGGTGAACGAAGAGAAGCCTGAGACTGTGGCACTCTACTGCGGCACCGGTGCCAATGCGGCCGGTGGTGCGATGGGAATGGGGGCCCGCAAT
The DNA here is from genome assembly GCA_003508595.1 of Planctomycetaceae bacterium. Taxonomy (GTDB): domain Bacteria; phylum Planctomycetota; class Planctomycetia; order Planctomycetales; family Planctomycetaceae; genus UBA10511. Next base: position 126,325 of record DNUF01000216.1, on the reverse strand, counting down.
CCGTTTGGCATGGGCTGTCTGATGGCCCGCCGACTGGTGGAAAATGGGGTGCCCTTTGTCGAAGTCGACTTCGGCGGCTGGGACCTGCACCAGGGGGTCTTCAACAACCTCAAGACCCAGAAGCTGCCGGTGATCGACCGGGCCATCTCGGGCCTGGTGACCGATCTCGAGCAGCGCGGTCTGCTGCAGGACACCGTCATCGTCTGGATGGGCGAATTCGGCCGGACTCCCCGCATCAACCAGGATGTGGGACGCGATCACTGGGCGGCCAGCTGGTCGGTCATGATCGGCGGCGGCGGGCTCAAGGGAGGCGTGGCGGTCGGTGAGACCGACAAGGATGGCATGCAGTGCGTCAGCCAGAGCTACCTCCCCGGCGACATCTGGGCGACCGCAGCCCACGCCCTGGGAATCCCCTCGAACATCGTCCATACCTCCAAGAATGGTCGGCCGATGAAACTCGCTGACGGCGGCACTCCGATCAAGGAACTGATCGGCTGAGCTGCCCGGGACTCGTGAGTCCCGGGAGACTGCCTCAAACCGAGTGAGTCGACCTGAGATCCCGCAAGCCGCCTGGAGCCGTTGGTTCCTGGCGGCTTGTGTTTTCCGTCGCAGGTACGGTGCCGAAATTCTCCCCGGACAGAACCGTTCCTGGGCTTCAGGCGGGCCATCGAGCCTCTGAGATGTCTGGATCTCAAGCTCGATCAAGACGGAGCCTGGATCTCTCGACGAGTCACCCGCATATGAGCGTGAAGTGACCACCCGCGCAGCACATCCAGAGTCGACTGGAGTTGTAAGTCTCCGTGGATCCGCTTCCGCCGTTTCTCGCGGTGCGGCTGGCGAGTGGGACCATTCGGAGTGGGGCCGTTCGAGTGATCCGTGGGATTATCGGCGGATCATGAGGGGGGCCACTGTCAGCAAACAGGCACGTCTTGGAAGTGCCTGCACGCTGAAACCGGTACGTGACGGGGAATTCCGTCAGGCCCTGCAGGGGCTTTCACTGGGGTGCGTTGTGAACCAGTGGGGAGGCCTGGCTACGACTTTCCGGACGGAGCAGGCGGCGACGAGAAATTGCGTCGGCGCGGGGCTTCGAGGTAGCGGATGCCGGTGTTGGGATTGTTCTTGTCGAAGGCAAATGCGTCGCGGTTCTCCAGGAAGTGCTTCACATAGGCGATCGGGATGGCGAAGCCGAGACCTTCGCTGGCAAGCAGCTTCATGCTGGTGACCCCGATCACCTCGCCCCGCAGATTGAACAGCGGGCCACCGCTGTTTCCCGGGTTGATCTGGGTCGTGGTCTGAATGAAGGTGATGCCATTGAAATTGCGGTTCCGTGTGCTGACGATCCCCTGCGAAACCGACCGTTCCAGGCCCAACGGGTTGCCGATGGCGAAGCAGTCATCCCCCTCGCGCAGTTCATTGTCCTTCGCCAGGTAGGTGATTGGGAACTTGAAGTCCTTCTGGACCGGGATCTGCAGCAGGGCGAGGTCGAAGAAGGGATTCATCGCGATGATCGCCACGTCGTCGATCCGTCGGCGGACAAATTCCCCCTGGTCATTCTTCTGGAAGATCGTGCAGGCGATTCTGGTTTCCTGCTCGATCACATGGTAGTTGGTCACACAGAAGCCCCGCTCGTCGAGGATGAAGCCCGAGCCGAGACCACTGGGGGTCTGCACCAGCACCACCGCCTCGCCGAACTTCTCGGCCAGTTCCTTGACCGTCCGGACCGGCAGATCGGCAGTGCTGTAGATATCTTTCTTGTCGGTCTTGGCAGCCGGGGTCTTCTCGGTGGTTTCCACCGTCCGGGACTTGATCTGGGAGACCGGGATCCGGACCACATCGACTCCGACGTCAATCACCAGCTCACTGGGGGTTTCCTTCAGGACCTCTCCCTCGAGTTTCTGGCCGGTCTTCAGCTCAATGACATCGGCTTGCAGCGGGTGACTCGGGCTGACCAACAGGCCCCCTGCCAGGAGGCTGCCCAGAACGGCCGACAGCAGTGCATGACGACGGCGGGACGGGAGGTTCAGCAGCGACAGGAACGGCATGAGGAGGCCTCGGGCGGGATGGTCGCCGGTCAGTTGTTCTTGAACTCAGAGTGGCACTTGGTGCACGATTTGTACATCAGGTCGAGCCCGGCTGTATAGGCGTCAAACTCCTGGTCCCGGGTGGCGGCGAGCACCTTGAGTGCCCCCTCGCGGACTCCCGACACCAGCTCACGGTAGAGGTCATCGTCGGAGGAATCATACCCATCACTGAGAATGACCTGTGCGAGCAGGGCGACAATACCCGCCTCACGCTGGACTTTGTCGGCTTCCTTCTTGAGCAGTTCGGCACTGTTGACGTTCCCCTTGAGAAACGTCTGGGCCCGCTCAAACCGCTTCATCAGCGGGTAGCGGGGGGCGATGTTGACAAACTGCATCCTGGGGGGGCCCGCTTCGAGTCCGGGAGGGACACTCCCCGACAGGAGCGAGTCGAGCTTGTCGAACGCGTCCCGAGAGGGCTTGTAGAACTTGTCTCCCACCGAATTGGACTCCCGACCCAGCTCGGCTGCAACGTCCCGGACGAGCAGGGCGTTCTTCTTCCAGCTGGGGGCTTCGGGATAATCGGGGGCGATTTGAGCAAGGGCGGCCAGCACGGCGGCGTCCACCTGGATGTCGCGGTAGGCCCCGTTGAACGTCCCCACCGACTGCAGCTTCGCCGTCAGGTTGGAGCGAATCGACTTGGACTCATCAGCGAACCCTTCCACGGGGAGCAGTGTCACCCAGTCGGTGGTTCCTCCCGATGGTGGGGGGGAGGCTGGCTTGGTGTCGCTGGTGGACGGGGGACTGGCGGGAGTGGTGGCGGCTGTCGCGGGTTGATCCGGAGTCGTCGATCCGCCAGCGGGTAAGCCTCCCCCCATGCCCGCACCACGTTCCGCTGCGACTTCCGAGGGACGGTCCAGCCAGACCTCGGGCCAGACATCCTTGGGGATCCCCTTGCGTTGTTCCCCCTTCCGAACGGGTCCCTTGGGCTTGGTGGATTTCTTGCGGGGAATTGCTGAGTCGGCGGTCGCTTCGTCGCCAGTCGATCCCTGATCCTGCGTTTGCTCTTCACGGAGAGGGGATTCGGAAGATCCACGGCATCCTGCGAGGCCCAGTCCGAAGCTCGCCGTCATGATGACGGTCAGCAGGAAATTCCTCCGACCCGAACGTGGTGCCTCAATTGTCGAAGAGATCGATCCCTGCCGGAACAGTGACCGGGGCGCGACTCCCGGAGTTCTCCCTGAACCGAATTCGCCGTCCGCCATGTGTGGTTCCTGTGCGATCCAGTCTGTGGTGACGCGATGGATTCCCCCGTGGCTTTGGCTCCCCTCCGCCGGAGTGCGAATCCTGGAGAGGGAATTATCGTGAATCCGGGAGTGTGAATCAATCAGTCCTCCAGGTCTGCAAGATTGCCATGCTTTTGCAGTCTTCTCATTTTGACTGACCGTCAGGGTTGCTGTACTTTCCGGGGACTGCCAACCTAAAATTGAGGAATACGTGTACTGCGACGGCTGTGCCAATCCATGGTTGGCTGTCCGGTCCCGTCATGAGATGGACCATTCCCAGTTTCAAAGGAGGAGACTTGCGATGCACAAGATCTGGATCAGTAGCGTGGCTTGCCTGATGGTGTTGGCGGGGGTCACTGCGAGCACTTCGGCCGGTCATCATGCCGGGGGACTCGTTCCCGGATGCAACCCCGTGACGGTGGCGGAGTGTGGCGTCCCCCTCTACCGCAACGTCCGCTATCGCGACGAACGGCGGGTGCACCCCTGTGCCGTGCCGATGGTGGTGATGGTGCAGGACCCCTGTTGGCGCGATGACAAGTGCGATCCGTGTGACCAGCCGCGCTGTGTGGCGGTTCAGGTCTGTGTTCCTCCCTGCAGTGTCTGCCCGCCCAAGGTGACCTGCAATCGCAATGGAACTCATGTCCGTTACGACTACGGCAAGTACGCTGTTGACATCCGTTCGCACCGCAATGGTTGCGTGACTGTCGATTACGACGGTTGCCGGTAAGTCTTGGGGTGAATCCCCGTGGCTTTCAATCCATGACTCCCTTCGGGGTGCCCATGATTGAATGAAAAGGGAATCGCCCTCTTGCCAATGCAGAACCGGGAGGAATCCAGACATTCACTGGATTCCTCCCGGTCTGTTTTGAAGCGATCGATCAGCGACAGCGGGAATTCGACCGGACTAATCCTTCGATGGGCTGGGATTCGTCGCTGGGGGTGCCGCGGGGGGATTCTGGGCCAGGTGTTGTTCCAGCAGGCACATCACAAGTGACTGTTCCATTTCACCCGGCTTGAAACCGAAGGGACCCCGCCCACTCTTGTAGACGACTTTTCCCCGGGGGTCGATGACGTAGAGCCGGGCGGGCATGCCGCTATAGGCATTGCCGACGCGGTCGTCGATCTCATCGACCAGCAGGGGCATGGAGCACTTCAGCCAACCGTGGCACTGGCTGGCGACTGAGGCCCGTTCGCCGTAGGTTTTGGGCTGGGCAACTTCGACCCCCAAGCGACTGTTGGATTCCATTTTCCAACCGTCGGACGGATGTGCTTCGCGAACATAGATCGAGACAAACGTCGCTTCGTGAGAGAATCGGCGGTAGACTGCTTCGACCGCGGGGTATTGGGACCGGAATGGGCCGCAGGTGAAGTTGCCGAAGGTGAGGACAATCGGCTTCTTTCCCAGCAGTTCGGCAAGCTGGATGGTCTGGTCACCCTCATGGGTCTTCAGGGTGAAATCGGGGGCGTCTTCGCCGACCTTGGGGCCCTCCTGCAGAGAGCCGATTTCCCCGGCGACCAGTCCCCGCAGCAGCACGTTTTTCGAGGGCTCATCGCCGGAAGAAAAACCTCCCGGCCCTCCTGTGCCGGCGAGCAGAGCGTCGACCAGGTCATCGCGGCTGATGGCGTCCTGTGCCTGCGCGACCCGGCGGAAGAAAACGTTCCACTCCTCCTCAGACACCTGACTGTCGGCATCGGCGTCCATGCGGCGGAAGAATCGATTCACGATGACAGCCCGCTGCACCCAGGGACTGCGATCGGACCAGTCGAGATCGTCGGCGCTGATCAGTCCGTCATGATTGCGGTCAATCCGGTTCAACCAATGCGGCAAACCACGAAACTCTTCGCCTGAGAGGGGTTGCCCCTCTTGGCCCTGATGTTGTTCCAGCAGCCACTTGTACGAGTAGCGGGAGACACCCGGGCCGAACCAGCCTTCTCCGGGAAGCATCTGTGAGCCGTGTGAAATGTCGATCAGCATCCGGATCGCCTCGGGGGCCTCGGCAATTTTCCCCGAGTATTCGGTTTCCAGTTCCGAGACAGACTTGCCGAATTTCGAACGGACGGCCTGCTGTGTGTCGCGGTCTTCCTCGGTCTCGGTGGAGGAGGTGTCCTGCGGTGGGGCGGCGGTTGGCGTTGTGGATTTCGACTGCTGGGCCACAACGTGACCCGGGGGGCTGAAACCAATCGCGGTCACAACCAGCAGTCCCAAGCCGGTCTTGCCAAGGGACAGGATGCGCATGGTGCGGTTCTCGAAAGCAGGGGGAATGGGGCGACCACCTGGAAATCCATCCGACTGGCTTGATCCCGTTTGACCAGACGGACGTTCCAGAGATCATAGTCTCTGGAACGCTGGGAGGGGGGAGGGATCCGATGGGAGCCACCGGACGACTGGACGCAGGGCATTTCCGCCGTCGCACCAGGGGACTCGTGTCTGGCCTCAGTGGCCTGCCGTATTTCTCGGCTTTCTGGACACAGATGGTGGGGGAACCTGGAAGTGGCAGTTGGAAAGAGGGATAGTGAGACGGACGAAATGGGCACCACAAACGGATGGGAGTCGCGATGACGAGTCGACAAAAACGGTGGCTGGTGTGGGGGGTGTCCCTGGTCTCCGCGGCGGGCTGGCTGGGTGGGTTTTCGGGGAATGTGGTGGGGCAGGAGGCGAACCGACGGCCGGGCGAACTTCCCGTTGAGGCTTCGCCCGAAGGGAAGGTCTACCTCGAACGCCTGAGGAAGAACACGCCATTCGGCACCAATGACTTTGATTTCAATGGGCTGCGGGCCGGGATGGGGAGTCGTCGGCCTCCGACCGTGGATGGGGTGCAGTTGAAGCGGGTGAAGGTGGGTGAGATACCGTGCGAATGGGTGGTGGCCCCTGGAGCGGCAACCGATGTGCGGGTGCTCTACATCCATGGAGGAGGTTTCATTTCGGGATCGGGTGGTTTTTACCTGCCCTTGGCGTCCCATCTTTCACGGATGGCCAAGTGTGCTGTTCTGCTGGTGGACTACCGGTTGGCACCCGAGCATCCATTTCCTGCCGGGCTGAATGATTGTGTTGATGTGTTTGAGTGGATGTGGGATCAGGGGCCGGAGGGAGTCTCTCGGGCGCGGGCGACTTTTGTCGCGGGGGACTCTGCGGGGGGGAATCTGACCCTTGCAACGGTGCTCGCCCTGCGCGATCGCCAGAAGAGATTGCCGCTCGGGGCGATCCCGATTTCTCCCGTGACCGACTTTACGCTGGCGAGTGACTCACTGAATTCGGTCGCTGACCCAATCATCAGCTCCCGGACCATGCCGATTTTCCGCGAGCATTACCTGAAAGATCATTCGCCGCGCGATCCTCTGGCTTCGCCGGTGTTTGCCGATTACCGGGGGATTCCTCCCCTGCTGATCCAGGCGGGGGAACACGAGATGCTGCGGGACGATGCTGTGCGTGTGTCCCAGCGGATCCGGGAGACGGGTGGCAAGGTGACGCTGGAAGTGTGGAAGGGGATGTTTCACGTCTTTCAGTCGCACGATCCCCTGTTGCCTGAGGGGCGGGAGGCGTTCGACCACATTGCCCAGTTTGTGCGGGAACTCGTTCCGTCCCGATAGGACCACGGCGGACAACAGCCACTGACGAACGATCACCAACAAAAAGACACCGGCCCGCAAGCTTGAGCCTGCGGGCCGGTGAGGTTTCGATGACTGTCAGCGGGGAGCAGAATTCTAGCTGCGTCCCCGGGGGCGACGGGGGCCCTTGCGGCCGGGGCGGCGGGGGCCGCGTGCGGCACTGCTCCCCCCTCCTGCGCCAGGGGCACCCTGCCAATGACCGCCACCCGACTGATCACGACCGGAAGAGCCCTGGGGTCGTCCTTGAGAGTGCCCCGCCGACGGACGGCTTCCCTGCGGACGACCGGCGGGTCGGCCATGGCTCGCCGCGTGTGCGGGACGACCTGGGGCCGCACCGGCACCGGCACCGGGGCCGGTGGCACCTTCGGCCGGTCGACCTTCGCGGGGAGGACGGTGTGCGGAATGAATTCCCTGGCCGGGGCCGCCGGGGCGACGGCGCTTGCGACGGCGAGGGGGACCTCCGCCATCATCCGGGCGCTCTTCGGTGGTCGAGCGGTGGCGAGCAGGGCGACGGATGGCGCTGCCATCCGCGAAGTCTTCGTCCGGTTTGGCCAGCTCATCGATCAGAGCCAGTTCTTCCTCCGAGAGGACGGGTGGCTCGGGAAGTTCCTCGAGAACCGGAATCGATTTCCGGGTCAATCGTTCGATTCCTTTCAGCATCGAACGTTCCGCCGGATCGCAGAAGGCAATCGCCTTGCCGGCCGAGCCGGCGCGTCCCGTTCGACCGATGCGATGGACGTAGGTTTCGGGTTCGTGGGGAAGATCGAAGTTGAACACATGGGTGATGTTGTCGACATCGATACCACGGGCGGCGAGGTCGGTCGCCAACAGCACCCGCAGCTTGCCAATGCGGAAGCGGTCCAGAGTCCGCTGCCGGGCATTCTGGCTCTTGTTGCCGTGGATCGCCTCAGCCCGGATTCCATACCTCAGCAGCTGGAGGGCGATCCGATCGGCCCCGTGCTTGGTGCGGGCGAAGACGATCGAGCGATCGACGCCAGGTTGCCTGAGGAATGCCGCGAGCAGGCGGGTCTTTTTGGCCTTGGGAATATGCACAACCGATTGATCAATCAGATCGGCGGTGGCCTTCACCGGAGCGATTTCGACCTTGGCAGGCTGGTGCAGCAGATCGTCCGCGAGTTTGCGCACCTCCGGGGGCATGGTGGCCGAGAAGAAGAGGGTCTGGCGGACTTTGGGGAGCTTCGCCATCACCCGGCGAATATCGGGAAGGAACCCGATGTCGAGCATTCGGTCTGCCTCGTCCAGGACAAAGATCTGGAGTTGGGCCAGGTTGATGTAGCCTTGCTCCATCAAGTCGTTGAGGCGGCCGGGGGTTGCGATGAGGACGTCAACGCCACGCTGCAGGGCCTTCACCTGGTTTCCCTGTCCGACACCGCCGAAGATGACAGTGTTCCGGAGGGGGGTATTGCGTCCGTAGGACGAAAAACTCTCACTGATCTGCAGGGCGAGTTCGCGGGTGGGGGCCAGGACCAGCACGCGGATCTTCCGGCCCGAACCAGGGGCGGGGTTTCCTTCGGCGGTGAGGCGATGGAGGATGGGCAGGGCGAAGGCCGCCGTCTTGCCAGTCCCGGTTTGTGCACAGCCCAACAGATCACGTCCCGCCATGACATGGGGGATCGACTGGGCCTGAATGGGGGTCGGGTTCTCGTAACCTTCGGACGTAACAGCGCGCAGAATGGGCTCAGAAAGCCCCAAATCGGAGAAGGACATTCGTGTCTCTTGGTGTTTCCCAGGACCGAATGTCACGACCGCGAACTGCGTCGAAAGAATTCCACTGGACCTGGCACTCATCCCGTGGCCAAGTTGCCCAGAGGATTGAAGTGGGAGAAGTATACCACGGCTGAGTCGCCAAGCCAACCACGTTCGTGGAGTTCGGAGCGCGGGGGTGTTCGGGAAACATCAACCCGGTGCGGTCGGGGCCAGTGGTTGTTCCAATCCCGAAACAGCCTTGGAAGGGAGGTGTGGCTCATGCACCCGGAGCTTTTCACGGCGCTGGACCTCGTCACGCCGCCGAAACTCGATCGGGCCATTGACCGAACGGAGTGGCTGCTGGGCCGGGGGCTCGAACGCGGCCGACAGCGCTGGGGCCAACCGCAGACGAAACGACTTGTGTTCCATGTCGTCCGAGTCCTGAGGCCTTTGTTACTGGGACAACGTCCCCGTGTTGACCACCGGGTGAACTTCCGACTCCCCACAAAGCACAACCAGCAGGTTGCTGACCATCGACGCCTTGCGGTCGTTGTCGAGTTCAACCACCTGTTTGTCGGCCAACTCATCGAGAGCCATCTGGACCATGCTGACCGCCCCGTGCACGATCTTGGTTCGTGCGGCAATGATGGCCTCCGCCTGCTGGCGTCGCAGCATGGCACCAGCGATTTCCGGAGCATAAGCGAGGTGCGTCAGGCGGGCTTCTTCGACGATGACACCGGCTTTCCCCAGCCGTTCCTGCAATTCAGTCTGCAGCGTGTGCGAGACCTCTTCCATGCCGCTCCGGAGGGTGATCTCTCCCTCCTCACCATGGTCATACGAGTAGCTGTTGGCGAGATGACGAAGTGCCGATTCGCTCTGCACATGCACATAAGACTCATACTTCTCGACATCGAAAAGGGCCTGGGCGGTATCCTCGACTCGCCACACCACCACGGCGGCAATCTCAATCGGGTTCCCCCGTTTGTCGTTTACCTTCAGTTTCTGTGTCTCCATATTGCGGGAACGCAGGGAGATGCGCGGCTTCGAGTAGAAGGGGTTGGCCCAGAAAAATCCCGATTCACGCACGGTTCCGTGATAGTCACCAAACAACAGCATGGCCCTGGCTTCATTGGGCTCCAGTGTGAAATGTCCCGCCAGCGATACGATTGGGGCCACGAGGGCCGGTATCGCGACGAAAAGCAACCAGGCAAACGCTGGCGAAACGGTCTTGGTAAGCAGCAGAGTTCCGGCGAACGAGGCGATTCCAATCGACAAAGCGACCAGATTTCCAGCCAGCATCGACCATCCACTCCGGACCAAAAACGGTTTCTCGGTACTCATGATGTCAGTTCCTGTTCCTTGCAAGGGGGACCTTCGAATTCTCCCGGTCTGGTTTCGGGGTGATTTCACTTGGTGAGGAAACGAACTGGGGGTGGGGATGGATCACCCGATTTCCAGCGGGTGGGCTGCAATGTGGGAATGACCGCGTGAGGGTGTTTCTGTGAACAGTGAGGGGGCAGATCCCCCTTGAGCCCTGCCGACGTTCTTTGCTATTCCGCCCCCAGTCCGATCGACCGGGGAGTGGACTGGGGTTTTGAGCTTCCGTGTCCCTGGTGAAAACGAGTTGAATTCGATGCCGAACTTCCGACACGCTGGTTGCCTGGCGAAGGACCCCCGATCATGCGGTTGACACGTCGTGAATGGATGTTGGGATCGGCCGCCCTCCTGGGGGGGCTGCCCTCCGTCGAGACGATCGCCAGCGAACCCGGAACGGTTGCATGGGGACAGTTTCGCGGGCCGGGAGGGCAGGGGCAGTGTGTGGGGGGAGATCCTCCCACCACATGGACGGATACCGAGAATGTCGCCTGGAAGGTTCCGATTCCCGGAAAGGGCTGGTCGTCCCCGGTGATCGGCGGTGAATCTCTCTGGTTGACGACTGCAACCCAGTCGGGGCGATCACTGCGGGCGGTCTGCATTGATGCCAATACGGGGAAGCTGAGGTTTCTGACCCCGGAGTTGTTCCAGGTCGATCCCCGGGCCAAAGGTCTCGCGAAGGCGGGGCAGGCCGCACCGACGCCCATTCTCACAGCCGATTGTGTGTTTGTGCATTTTGGGGCGTTTGGCACCGCCTGCCTGGATCACAGCGGAGCGGTGCTCTGGAAACGTGAGATCCCCTATTACCATCACCATGGTCCCGGTTCATCACCACAACTCGTGGACGATGTCCTGGTCATTGCATGCGACGGCTTCACTGGCCCCTTTTTCGACACAGTCGAGCGAGAGGGGGTCGAGTCTCCCCAGTTTGTCATTGGATTGGATGCCGCAACTGGAGAGATTCGGTGGCAGACCAGGCGGGAAGGAAAACACTCGTATGCCACGCCGCTGGTGATTGAACTCGATGGACAGAAACAGGTCGTGGCACCAGGAGGAGATGGTGTCTGGGCCTATGATCCAGACACGGGGGCCGAGCTTTGGCACTACCCGTTTGTCGGTCATTCGGTGGTTCCTCGGCCGCTTTGGGTCGATGGCCGTTTGTTGGTCTGCACCGGTTACCACGAGGCCTCACTCCTGGCGCTGGACCCGCAGGATCTCTCCGCGGAGCGTCAACCCCGACTTCTCTGGAAGGTCTCTCGCGGAGTGCCGTTTGTCCCTTCGCCCGTGGTGGTGGAAGACCTTGTCTACCTGGTGACCGACGATGGCATTGTGTCGGCTCTGGAGATTGCGACAGGCAAGCTGAAATGGAAGCAGAGACTGGGGGGGGCCTTCTCGGCCAGTCCCATCGCGTGCGGAAAAAGGCTGTACCTGGCTTCGGAGTCCGGAACAACCCATGTCTTGCGGGCGGGACCAGCATTTCGACGACTGGCCGAGAATGTACTGCCCGGGCAGATCCTCGCGACACCCGCCATATCGGGACGCCGAATGTATCTGCGAACGGAAACACATCTCTATTGCGTCGCGCAGACAGAACCAGGGGCCCCTGCGGGGGCCGATACGGTGCGGTTGACCGCCGACGAAGTGGAGAATCCCCGCTGAATCGAACGGAACGTTTGGGAGGGACATTTCCCTCGAAACCGAGAAGAGGGTAATCTTTATGCTGCGGCTCGCTGTGACGACTGTTGGTGACGGGGCACAGAGGGGCGATGTCAACCTGACGGCACTTGACGAATTCACAGCGGTCGAGACAGATGATCACAATCCGTGGATCTCGCGGCTGGCTGTGTGACACTCCCTCGCGTCGGGAATTGTTGTCGGTCGGTGGGCTGTCGTTGTGTGGCTTGCACCTGGCCGATGTGGTCTCGGCGAAGACCAGGGTGGCTTCGGCAGAGCGCCCTGGTTTTGGTGCCGCAAGGCACGTGATTTTCGTCTATCTGCAGGGGGCTCCCAGTCACATCGACCTGTGGGATCCCAAGCCGTCTGCGCCGGTGGAGATTCGGGGCGAATTCCAGGCGATCCCCACCCGGGCACCCGGGATGTTTCTCGGGGAAGTGCTGCCACACTTGGCTCAACAGGCCGATCACTTCAGCCTGATCCGCAGTGTTGGCTGCAAGCCGCCGGGGCTTCCGAACCATGGATCGGCGATCTACATGCTGATGACAGGTCACGATCCGGGAAATTTCTCGCCGACGGGACTCGCTGTCCCGCCGTCTCGCGAGGATCTTCCCTCGGTCGGGGCTGTCGTGTCCCGATTCCAACCGGCCCCGGTTTCGCGTTTCGGCTATGCGGCGGTGTGCGGACCCACCAGGGAAGCCGCTGTGGTGGGACTGGGGCAGGGGGCTGGACTCCTGGGTCCGCAGCATGATCCATTCACGAATTTTGAGGATCCGACAAGGCCGATCAATCTGGAGGTGTTTGCATTGCCGGGAGATGTGACACTGGACCGCTTGCGGTCGAGGGTCGATCTCGGTCGGCAGTTGGACGAAGCAATGGCAAATGTCAGGCCGTCTGGGGGGCACGAGAGATCGACCTTCGCCACACAGTACCAGCAGGCGCTTTCGCTGCTGCAGCGCAATGAAGCGATCCGGGCATTTCGGCTGGATGAGGAGCCACCCACCCTGCGAGAGCGTTATGGTTGGAACCGTTTTGGGCAAAGCTGCCTGCTGGCTCGCCGGTTGATCGAAGCCGAGACCCGCTTTGTACAGGTCACCTGGCCCGCGAGGTCGGATGACGAACCGATGCCGGGAGCCGATGGGTCGTGGGATACACACCGCAACAATTTCCCGATGCTGCGGGATCACAGGTGCCCGGTTTTTGATCGCGGGTTGGCCGCACTGCTGGGAGACCTGCACGATCGGGGTCTGCTGACCGAGACACTGGTGCTGGCGGTGGGGGAATTTGGTCGATCTCCCAAGATTGGCACGGCAACAACGAACAACGTCGGGCCGGGTGGTCGTGACCATTGGCCGGACTGTTACACAGCGCTCATCGCCGGGGGTGGGGTTCGTGCAGGGGAGGTGTTTGGTGAGTCTGACCGGTTTGCGGCTTATCCCAGGCTGAACCCGGTCCACCCCTACGATCTCTTGTCGACTGTTTTTCATGCCGTCGGAATTGATGCGGCGACGGAATACCGCGACACATTGAACCGCCCGCGTCGGCTGGTGGAACACGGCCGACCCCTTGGGGAGTTGTTTTGAAAATTGTCCGGGGGCATGACCGCCGAAGGCCAGGTCAAACGCTTGCACCAACCGGGAAACTCGGGGCGTCAGCCTTCGGTTGCCGGCCCCACAGTCTCATGGGCAGTCCCGCCGGAGCCGAGTTTCTCAGGTTTGGTTTTTTTGAAAAAAGGTGTAAGGAATGGTTTTTTGGGTTTGTTTCTTGGCATTTGGTTTTTTACAGTTGATGTCAGTGATTGCGTTTCAACGCACTGTTGTCTCCGGACTGGTTCCCGCTGGGATGTTTGACTGGTTCCAGCATTCTGATTCGGACTACTGAGGGAAAGTGTCATGCGCACGCGGGCAATTGCCGTTGGTTCTTTGCTGTCCCTCGCTGCCTGGTTGGGATTTTGTGCCATTGAGGTTGCCGCTGGGCCTCCTTCCCGAGGGGGCGTTCAGCGGTTGAAACAATCGACCGTGGATACTGTCGATTGGGTGGGGGCTGCCTGTCCCGTGACAGGAACCCTGGCGATCCCGGCCTATCACCTGCGTTTCCACGACGGATGGGTCGCGTTTTCTTCGCATGGTGCTCGCGAGGAGTTTCGCAAGCATCGTTCCGACTATCTTGCCCAGGCCCATGCCCAATTGGTTTTGACGGGGCAATATCGCCAATCACGCTGCCCGCAGTCGAACCGAAGGGTACATCCGGCGATCTTTTTGGCGTTGGGAGGTTTGGATGTCTTCTTCTCCGATGATGCCAGTCGAACCAGGTTTCTGGCCCTTGATGAGGACGATCGAACGAGGCATGTGTTGGGCGCGGAGCAGTTCTCCCGCTTTTTCACCCCGGTCGCCGTCGCTGACCAACTCTCGCGGAAACGCTTGGTGAAGCATGATGAGGATTCGTCGCAGGATGATCCCCGGACCGAGGCGGACGTTGCCAGGATCAACCAGATCTTGTTTCCCGCCATGCAGGCTCAGGATCGAAATTGGAAGAGGCTGATGGAACTCCCCGCAGTGGTCGGGCACACATCGACATTGGATGCCAATGGAAAACCGATCATTCAATTGATGTTGAAAGAGAGTCGACCCCAACAGGATTATCCCCGGATTATCGACGGCATTCCCGTCGTCTCCGAAGTTGTCGGTGAGATGTTTGCCATGCAGGAAAATGGCGGGGAATCCGACGGGAATGATCTCGGGGTTGATTGGCACGGGGCCATGGACGGGAACCCCCGCTGGTTCAGCCGTCCCGTCCCGATTGGTGTTTCGACAGGAGTGTCTTTTCCTGGCGGGGCTTGCAATGGGGGCACGATCGCCTGCCGGCTGAAGGGGAAACTGCCCGATGGAACGCCTGCGCTCTTTCTGCTCAGCTGCAATCACGTACTGGCAGGAGTCAATCTGGCACCGCTGCAGTCTCCCGTCCTGCAGCCCGGAAAGGTGGACAATGGCTGCATCGAAGATCTGACCTCATCGTTGGGGACCTTGACAGCGTTCAAGCAACTGCAATTTGGCGGGCTTGTGAATCGATGCGATGCTGCGATTGTCCAAACCGATGAGACCCTGGTCAGCAACGCCACTCCACCCGATGGTTACGGGGTTCCAAGCTGCGTTGTTCTGAACCCGACTGTGGGAATGCAGGTTCAGAAGGTTGGTCGGACCTCGAAGAGGACTTTCGGAAGAATCACCGGGGTCAACACGACTGTTGTCATCATGCACGCCGGCGGAAGTGTGCTCTTCACTGGTCAGATCACGGTTGCCAACCGTGCTCCTTCTTCGGTTTTTACGCAGCCGGGAGATTCCGGTTCGCTGTTGGTCAGTGACCCCGGACGCAATCCGGTCGGCCTCTTGATGGCGGGGAATTCGACTGGAACCCTGGGAATCTGCAATCGGTTCTCGGATGTGCAGGACGCCCTCAATCTCTATCAATTGACCGTTGACGGGGAGTAGAGTCGGGCCAAATGGCATCCAGTGCACGCGCCAATCCCTCGATGGCAGCGTCGTCGTGCACTGCGCTCAGCGTGACTCTCAGGCGACTGGTTCCCTGGGGAACTGTCGGCGGGCGAATTGTGCCCACGAGGAAGCCAAGTTCCGTCAGTTGATGTCCAACCTGAACCGCAAGATCGGGGTTTTCCAGGATCAGGGGCACAATTGGTCCCTCCGATGCAGACACGGTTTGGAAACCCCAGTGCGCGAGGTGTTGTCGAAACAGCCGGCATCGATCATGCAACCTGTCCCGAAGACCCGGCGAGTCATCGATGATCCGAAGTCCTTCCGTTGCGGCCGCACATACGGGCGGGGGAAGAGCGGTGGAATAGATTTGGGTGCGGGCCCTGTTCCAGAGCCAGTCAATGGTGGATTGGTCCCCAACCACAAATCCCCCCAATGCCCCCACTCCCTTGCTGAGTGTCCCAATTCGCAGCGGGATTTCCTGTTCGACCCCCAGTTGCTCGCAGGTGCCACGGCCGGTCTCCCCCCAGACCCCGGTTCCATGGGCATCATCCACGACCAGGAGTGAGTCCGTGTTTCGGGCGATGCTCACCAGGGCGGGAAGTGGAGCCAGGTGACCGTCCATGCTGAAGACCCCGTCGGTCACGATCATGCGCCGTCGGGATTGACCATGGCTGCGAAGTCGGGCCTCGAGTCGATCCAGTTCAGAGTGGCGGTAGACCTGCAGCCGGGCTCCCGACAGGCGACATCCATCCACGAGGCTGGCATGGTTCAGCCGGTCGCAGAAGATGACATCATCCTCTCCGGGGGCGACGAGGGCTGGAATGACCCCGAGATTGGCGGCATAACCCGTGGGAAACACCAACGCGGCAGTCGTTCGTTCGAACCACGCCAGCGTTTCTTCAAGTTCCACCATCCACTTTGAACGACCCGAGACCAGGGGACTGGCCCCGGCCCCACATCCAGATAAAGCCATTGCCCGCGATGCCGCATCACGCAGTCTGGGATGGTGGGACAAACCGAGGTAGTCATTGCCGGCAAAGTTCCTCAGACGGACGCCATCAACTTCACACCAGCCTTCGGGAAGTGACACCACCTGACGGCGCTGTCGCCGCAGTTGCGACGTCTCCAACTGTTCCAGCGCGCCAGGAATCCAGCCCAGAGAACCACTCATGCTCTGCCCCCTTCAGGTCGGTGGCCAACACCACGATTCAGCGTGGGAGCGTTTCACTCACCGTCGCGGACCATCACAGACACCACGGGGTGCGAACCCCCGAAATTGTAGTGTAGACGTTGCACTGGAAATCGCGAACCAAATTGCGTTGTTCGGACGACTCTCACCGGAACCAGGGTCAGTCTCGGGAGGTGATACACGGAATCCGTTCCGCTCAACCGGGTGGCTGCTGTAGCACGTCACTTCGGACGTGGTTTCTTGTTGGGACCGGGGCGCGCGTGTGGGTGGGCATCGTCGTAGGTCTGTCGCAATCGTTCCGTTGAAACGTGCGTGTAGATCTGCGTGGTTGTCAAACTCTTGTGACCCAGAAGTTCCTGCACGCTGCGCAGATCAGCTCCGTTGTCGAGCAGGTGCGTGGCGAAACTGTGGCGCAGTGTGTGGGGTGTGGTCACCTGATCGAGTCCGGTCTGGGCGATGTATTTCTCCAGCATCCGGGCTACGCTGCGGGTCGTCAATCGCCGTCCGGATTTGTTCAGGAACATCGCCTTCTGATGGGGGGGCGGGGCTGTCGTGTCGGGCTTGCGTACCAACAGCCACTGCTCCAGTGCCTTCGCCGCAAACCGTCCAATCGGGGCCACCCGTTCCTTGCGGCCCTTGCCCATCACCCGAACGATGCCCGCATCCCGATCCCAGTCGGCGCAATTGAGGCCGGCCAGTTCGGAGACACGCAGTCCTGCCGAGTAGAGGGTCTCCAGGATCGCTCGATCCCGGAGTCCGGGGGGGTTGTTCGCTGGGGGAGCTTCCAGGAGTTTGACCACCTGCTCGGTTGTCAGAAAATGGGGCAACCTTCGACCGTTGCGCGGTGTTCGCAGGGCTTTCGCCGGATTGGTGGATGTCATTCCCTCCCGGCAGCAGTACCGGAAGAGGCTGCGGAGGCATGCGAGACGCCTGGCCATCGTGCTTCGGGCATACTGGCATTCGTGCAGATACGTGACGTAACCCCGCAGCAAAAGGACATCGATCTGCTCAACCGCCGGAACGCCTCCTGCGTAGTCGGCAAGGTATTCCAGCAGGCTGTTCAGATCTTCACTGTAGGACTTGATCGTGAGATCGGAACAATTCCGTTCGATCTTCAACGATCTCAGGAAGCCATCAATCGCTCCATGGAGTGAGTGGGATCCAGTCTCGAGCATGGCCAATTCGTTGCAGACTGAGTTTCGGGACGACCTTGGATTGGTGCCCGTTGTTCTCCCATCACGGGAGTCCGATTCTCCGCAAGCGAGGCACTATCGGGTCACACGCGGCCCTGAACTCCATGGTTCCGACTCGAGAAGTCGTTCACTCTCCAATTGTTGGACTTTCTGGGTCAAAACAGCCGCGTCATACCAGGTGAAGCTCAGTTCCTCATTTTCAGCAAATCGAGCCATCGTCTTCAAAACCGACTCCCTGCTCTCGTCGTCAAAGAGAAACAGGTAACGTTCATTGTTCTTCACAAGGGCAACCACATTGACCCGGCGCGACATGGCAGTCCATCCCCAGTCCAGAAAGTGCCTGGAAAGTCGTCAGCCCCTGCGGACTGGCGGGACCTTCAGGTCTCAAGAACGATCGGCCGTTGCAGTCGCCAGACTCATCAACAGAGACCGGCCCCGGCCGAAGTCTCGCTGTTTTGCCCAATCGATACAGGCAATCTGTTGTCAGGCAGTGTGCAGATGTGAGTATTTCGGCGGGTCGCTTCTCGGGATCCAGTCGAAACTCAACGAAATGTTGACGGTCTCTGGTTGCGATCCTCGACAAAGTAAAGGTCGAGGGACCCTCCGAGTGTGATGACAGGTTTCATTGTTCGAAAATAGCCGAACTCCTGGTATCCGACTCCCCGGATGGAACCATCGGGATTCCGGATGGTGTGGGGACGTCCCAGGACAAAATTGACACTGATGGCGTACCAGCCAGCCGGTGGGCGACCACCGGCTACCTGGTTGGCCGATGGTGGGAGCAGATAGTTGATTCCAACTTCCCCGGGCGGAATCATCCCAAAGTACGCGAGCCGAACCAGGGGAATCTGGCGTGTCTGCAATTCTTTCCGAAGATGATTCAAATCTTGCCCCCAGTCGAGATTGGAGTCGGCAAGGTGGGCGCGTCCTCCCTCCAGCCCCCCCGACCACTCGTTGAAATAGGCGAGATGATGTGGGTGGTGCCTCAATCCCCAACACAGGCTTGTGGCGATGAACAGGACGATGGGCAACTGGATCCAGCGATGGGACGGCCAGAGACAGGGGGCCGCCAGTCCCGCCAGCAAATACAACAGTGGAAATGCCGGAAGGATGTAGCGAAATCCGAGTTGCATTCCCATGGAACTCGCGACCCCAACGAGGATGGCCGCGGGAACCAGTAACAGCAATCCTTGGCGAACGTGGCGCTGCAAACGGTCCAGTTGCGGCGTTGACGGTCGTTTCCGTTGGAGCAATCGACGCAATTTCCAGATCGACGTCAGCCACATCGCCAGCCCAAACACGACCCAGAACTGGGTGCCATGCGACCATTTGTAGGCAGCACAGTAAAGGTAGTAGCCCGGAAACCCGGTCAGATTCCATGTCCCGTCGAGGTAGACAGGATGCGATCCCTCCATGGTGGCCCGCTGTCGGTCGAATCCAGCGAGATAGTCTGCGGGAAGAGGAACCGGGATCCACTCAAATCCAGCCAGCCGGGTTTGCCATTGTTGCAGCGATTGACTTCGAAAACTCCACTGGCCGAGGGGGCGCCCAGTCCCCTGGAACAGGTAGCCTGCGTTCCAGCCCAGCAACGCGAGCAGGACGATCATCGCGGTCAATCCGGCTAGCCGACTGGACGCAACCGGTGTCAAACCAGACCGCCATCGAGTCACGATCCAAACCCAGGGGCAAAAGATCCAGAGCAGGATATTGGTGAACTTGGTCAATTGCGCGAGGCCGAGCAACAGTCCCACGGCGACAGCCCAGCACCAATCTGGGCTGCGTGCGAATCGATCCATGCTCCACAACGTGCCGACGAAAAGTAATGTGGCTCCCGCATCCGGAGTGGCCAACGCACTGTTGGAAAGGCACACCGGGCAAAAGAGCCAGAGCAGCGCCGCTAGAACGCCTGCAAGTCGACCATTCCAGTCGCGGCCCCATACCCAGAGACAGACCGCCGTCAGCCCGGACAACAGCAGGTTCGCAACACGAGCCGCCAGGAACCAGGAGTCATAATTTTGTCGATTGGCCGAGAGAAACTGGTCCCCCAGCGTGAAGGCATCGTCGGGTGGCAGGCCCGTCGGCAGTCGGGCTCCTCCCAACGCCAGTGGAAGAGCCTGCCACAATCGAGTGAGGGGAGGATTCAGATTATCAACATCGAAGCGGGCCTCACGCCAAGCCGCCAGTCCGGCCGGCAGGTGCCAGAACTCATCGTGAGTCGCACTCCATTGACGCGCCGCATCAATGCCCAGGGAGATGTGCAGGACAATTGCAAGTCCGACAACTCCCCAGTCCCAGCGATCTGCAACCCGAGTCCCCCAGTCCATCACGGAGAAAGGCGTTTTCCGAGCAGGAACAGCGTGTGACATCAGGAGACTGTTCCCGGGAAAGCCAAGCCGCATCGATCATGACCCCGTGATCCAGGGCATCAGGTCACCAACCAGGATCGGCGGAGGAAGCGAATGCTGAAATCACCAGAAACCATGGAAACTTCTGGATCCCATGGATCGACGAGTGAACTCCCCCCCGGCTGCCAAACACCATCTTCAACCAGGGGACTGATCATCCATCGTTGTGCGCATTCAGCAGCAGTTCCTGCGTTTCTGGTCCCGCAGGGCCCTATTCGACAGACGTTTCGGTGCCAGGTTCATCGGTGAGATCATCAGTCTCTGCCGGGTTGTCCTCGTCCATCAAATCCGTGGAGGACGTTGGCTCAGACTCTTCGTCGGAAATCGGTTCGGGAGCCTCGTTGACTTCGATTTCTTCCTCTTCCGTCATGGAGGGATCAACTGGCTGTTTGTCGGTCTCTTCAGCAATCTCTTCAGCCTCCCCTTCGTCCATTTCATCTTCGGGAAGATCCCCGTGCTTCTCTGCATCGGCATCATCCTTCGACGATTCTCCGATCGGTTCTTTTTCCGGCTCAGTCTCGTCGGGCTTCGGCGGGAGGTGGGAATCTGTGTCAGCCTTGTCCGTCTTGGCGGGAATGGTCTGAGCAGGGGCTTGGGATGGTTCAGCGGTCGGAACTGATGGTGTCTTGCTTTCCGCCGGCAATGGTGCGGGAGGTGCAGACCTTTCCGGGGTCGGATTTGGAGGGGTGAAAACCGGGGCAGGGGCCGGAGGAAGCGATCCGTCGGTGGTGGGAAAAGTCGGAGAGCTCGTCCAAGGCGAACCGTGGTGAATGACACGAGAACCTGGAATCACAGACTCTTCCACAACCTGGGGGGTTCCAGAGTTGCTCGGATAAACAATGAATTCCTCGAACCCATTCGAGTGGACCAGAATGCCTGTCGAAAAAGTCGTGTTTTCGCAGGTATCGCAGTCGGCTGCCGACACTGGGGACGCGATTCCGGGAAAGGAAGCCGGTGGCAACACCCGTTGGCTGCGATAAGCCCGTGGGGCGGGCATGGTGCGAACTGTGGAGTGTGGTGAGAGACAGCGAGAACGTGGCCTCGCGTCCACAAGACCCGGGAAACCGAGAACCAGTGTCAGCAAGAGAGCAGGAAGACCTCTGCGAAGCATCGGAGAGTCCTTGAGTGTTGGTCAGGGGAAGAAAGCGAATTCCGTTCGGCAGATCTCTGTCACGGAAATCTGTGCAGCCAGGAAAGCATCACGCACCCCGAATTGTCTCCCCCAATTCCCCAAGATGCAAGATCCCCCGAAGTCGCCCTCCGGTTTATGTCGTGCTGTGCTCATGGTTCTTTCCGCGAATGGGACCATGATTTTGCGACTCGGGCTGGGCGACCGTTTGGACGGTGCCGGTGAGTCAATGGGATTCGATTGCTGCGATTCCAGGGCTTGTAGCGGTTGCTATGATCCACCATGTCTTCGCTCCACGAAACCCGCCCACTGGATGGTCATTACTCCCTGTGCTGTTATTGCAGTCACAGTCGGGAGGTTGTCTCCGCGCGAGGATCCCGGTTCCTCTTGTGCCGACATGGGGGCGGAGAGGGGCATTTTCCGAAATATCCAGCACAGCCAGTGCTCATTTGTGTCGGTTTTCTGTCCCGGCCGCTGCCGGAAAAGTGCGAGCTGGACTCTGAAGACCACGAGCCCCCTGGATGATTCTCTGGGGACAGATGGACAAAATCTGTTCGGCCTGTCATGTTTCGGCGAACCGACCCTCAGGTCAGGTGGAGCGGACTGGGTGTGAAAACTGGACAGAGAACCCTGGCAAATTGTCTCTGTTTTTGCGGAGACTTCAGTTTCCTTCAGCAACCTGCGACGATGGAGTCATGGACACTCAAGACACCGGGGAACTGATGCGGTTGCAACGCCTCCTGGCCATGGCGGGGGCCGGTTCGCGCAGGCACTGCGAAGAATTCATCACGACCGGACGAGTGACGGTTGATGGAGTGACGGTGACCGAATTGGGGGCCCGTGTGAACCCCGAGAGCCAGGTGATTCGGCTTGATGGGGAACGCCTGAGGATCCATCGTCGCTCCTACTACATGATGAACAAGCCGACCGGGGTGCTCTGTACGAATCGCGATCCACAGGGGCGGACCAGGGTCACCGACCTGTTTCCGCGTTCGAGTGAGCGTCTCTTCACTGTGGGGCGACTCGATGAAAACAGTCAGGGGTTGTTGCTGGTGACCAATGATGGTGAATTGGCACACCGGATGGCACACCCCCGATTCGAGGTGGAAAAAACGTATCGTGTCCAGGTGGCTGGAATTCCTTCTCGAGAGATTGTCGAACAACTCGAGCAGGGAATGTATTTCAGCGAGGGAAGATTTGCTGCGAAATCTGCCCGGTTGCTGAAGTCCAAGGGACAGAGTGCTGTGCTGGAGATCGTTCTGGCAGAGGGACAGAATCGGGAGATTCGCCGACTGCTCGCCCGTGTGGGACACAAGGTCCAAAAGTTGACCCGGGTCGGAATTGGATCGCTTCGCCTGGGAGATCTTCCTCTAGGGGAGTACCGCCGACTGACCCCGCAGGAAATACAGCAATTGCAGGAAATCTCGACAGGGGGGAACAAACCCTCCCAGCGAAATCGAAGGTCCCGTCCAGGCATACGGGATCGCGGCGGTCGAAGCAGGGAGGGACTGGTGGGAAAGCGCCCGAAGACGATTTCCTCGAAACGACGAATTCCCGAACATGCTCGCACTGATGAGAGTGCCAACACATCGACTCCCAAGCCCAGGAAGTCCAGGTCTGAGTCGGGAACGCCCGCGCGGAAATCAGAGTTGAAATTGGGCCGGCGCAAACCGGGTGTGCCTTCGGAAACACGTCTGGACCGTGCCGAAGTGAAGGGGGGACATCACGAGGAGTCGATCGCGGGAATTGAAAAAACCCTGTTTGGAAAACTTCCCCGCAGAGTGGATGATGACAACGACTCGGACTCGAGGCCGGGGAAATCTGTCGAGTCGGGTTTGGGGAGCGGTGTTCGGAAAAAGAACCGCAAGCCAGGGCCCGACCGATCACGGCGCCGAGTCGACGACGATTTGCCCGAGGCGTGACCTGGGTCGTATTTTCACGACGGGAATCATCAGTAATGCCCGGGTGAACCCCAGCGAATGGTCCATGCCTCATCCCCAACGGCAGATCGTCTGTGACAAAGGGCGACTGTTTTCCAGGTTTGGTGAACGCGACCAATGCAATATCAAGAGTTCCAATCAGGCCGCTCAGGGCAGGGGACTGGGGTCAGGGGACTGGGGGGATTGTGGTCAGCTTGAGCAAATGCTACCCCGAGACATGGACAGTGATCGTGCCCTTGCCTTGATTCGGGCGAATGGAAGAGGGTGGGGCGAACGACGTTGATCGCCTGGCAATCGTCTCCAGTTCCTGCGAAGGGTTGCATGACTGCGGTATCGATCGGGCCTCGCGAGGCGGCGGAGGGATTCGAGGCTTGTGTGTGCGGTCATCGCAATTCGTTTCAATGATGACAGGTGGGGGTAACACACCTCGAAAGATGGACATGATCTGGCAGTTGTTCAGGGGCGGACGCAGAAGACAACTCGACATGGCGTTTGGATTGTCGTGTGTGTGCACTGGTTGGCGGACATCAGCGAGAACTGTGTGACGGTTGATTCCAAATTCTGTTTTGACAATGTGTATTTTTGCGCACCCCTGGAGTTGATGCGGTCGCGTCCCGTGCCAGCAAGTTGCGGATCGCCCACATGGGGGCACTGGCAGGTAAACAGGTCAGAAGGGCGCTCGCCGATGGGATTTCGAGAATTTTTGTTTGAAGGAGATTTCCCCAAGGTCGAATTCTCCCGTGTCATGACGGCAAGTCGTCCGCCCCTCGACACCGGGGGGGCGATTTCAAGGCCCGAGTTGGGACTTCCGTCAGCAGTCAGTTGAGAGACGGGAGACACAAAACGACATGGATTTTTGAGGAATTGGCGGTTGATTCCGAATCCGGGTTTGTGTGAGGAATGTGTTTACGGCCGGGGAATCGAACGGAGAAACCGGAAAACAGTCAAAGTCACACTCTTTTCGGGGGGCTTTCATGGGGAGATGTGATGAAGAATCATCACGCACCGCGGATAGGGATTCGGAAAATGAAACCGTTCGACAGGAGAGGCCACGGCATGCCATGAAAAGCGATGTGGCAAGGTCGTGCCCCCGCTCATGCGAATCGTTCGGTCGGACGATTGAGATTGACTGAGACTGTGTCCATCCCCCCGAGCCGTCAGGGCCCCAAGATGGGAGAAGAGATTCAGCCGTTGAATGGCTTTCAGCAGATGATGCTTCGTTGGGAGCAGCATCTTCCTCTGAACGCCATGCACTTCGTCGAGTTGAATTCCCGTCCTGACCGACAGCATGTCTCCGAGTCTCTCGCCGAAGCCTGCCTCAATCTGGGGCTGCGGAGGGCCCGCGTGGATCAAACGGGAAAAATACTGATTTGGGAATCGAAATTGGCAGGTCGTGCCGACTCCGGCCCGTCGTTGACATGGGAAACGTGTTCTGCTGAGGAAGACGAATGTGTGGAGCGGATACTCAATCGGGAGTTGAATACCCCTTTTGAAAAGGGATTTCATTGGCCAATCCGAGCCGTCCAGATCGAGCAGGACCGCGACTCGACCTTCCTTGGACTTGTGTATCACCACATGGTGACCGATGCCCGCGGGATTTCGCTGTTGATGCGAGAATGGTTGCGGCGGGTCGGGAACCAGCTTTTGCCGGGGGGCAGCCGACCTTTTGAATACACATCTCCGGCGCGAGAAAAGACCGAAGCGATCGGTTGGCGGCAGGAATTCAGGGGACTCTCGCGGACGGTCAGAGACCTGCTCACGCTCATGCGTTGTCGCCGAGCGAGCCCCGATTTCCAGGTAAGCCGAAGGATTCATTCGGGCATTCACGAGACTTC
>DNUF01000216.1:10489-101293 GCA_003508595.1 Planctomycetaceae bacterium | reverse complement strand
CGAGACTTCAGCGCGGCTCGCACTTCTCAAGGGATTTTCCCGAGTGTTCGGGGCCACAGTGGGGGAACTTGTGCTGACCGCCCTGTTTGAGGCACTCACGCTGATGATGGGGCATCGCTCGGGAACCAAAGTGCCTCTCGCGCTTTGTCTGCCGGTGGATCTGAGATCACCAGGAGATGAATCCACGGGAGTTTACCTGGGACAGATGCTCGGGTCGTTAACCATTCAGGATACCGGCTTTGTCGGTGAAGGCTTCGCCAGTCGCGTGGGGCGGATCGCTGTCAAAGCCAGAGCGCTCAAGCAGTGCGGAAGAGCCACAGGACACTCCGCGCAGATGCGTGTCATGTCGCGATTGTGGGATCTGGCACCCGATTGGGTGAATCGGAGGACCGGCCCGGCTTTGATTCCGCTGGCGGGATGCCTTTCCAATGTCAATTTCACAGAATTCATGACGCCTGATGTGCAGTCGGGACTGCTGCGGTCCTATCACCGGTTTTCGGGCACTGGTCCCCTGGTTCCGTTGATGATCAGTCTCACGACGCTCCCGTCCACGGTCAGTCTGACCACATCTCATCATTCCGATGTGTTTACGGACGGCCAGGTCAGGCGGCTGATGAATCACATCCGACTGCGAATTCAAGGAGAGTTGCCTGATCAGAGTTCCCCGGAACTGTTTGAGAACCTGCCCGTTCAGGAATCGTTTGGGAAGTCGGCCGAATGGCAGAGGAGTCGCGCTGCCTGATCGAGGTGGCGAAGGGAGTCGCCGGATCGATTTCCGGTCACCGACCCCTCCGCGTCAGGCCGGGGAAATCGTGTCAGGAATTGCCGTTGGCCCGGTTGCGTTCCAGTGCGGTCAATGCGGCGCGAGCCACCTCGTTCGCATAATGGCTCAATTCTTCGGGATTGGACGGACCGGGACGTAGCCGGTCGGTCGAATGCGTCCCCGAAATGGGATCGCCAGGAAGTGCCTGAACGCTGAGCGTCTCGAATTCGTAGACGCCGGTTACAACGGGCTGCTTGAAGCCGCGCTGATCGAGTTCACGGCGAAGTTCCAGGGCGGAGACGGCCGCGTTCACGTAAACGGACGTGGTGACAAGAAGCGATTGATAGTCTGGATCCTGGGAGATTGCAGAACCGGCGACATCCCGCAAGGCATGGGCCGAGCCGCGAATGGCAATCTGGATCTGGTCGACCAGGGTGCGCAGGGCAAACGTGTACGCAATATCGGAGAAGTTCTGGGGGGAAAGATAGGTTGCGACCGCCGCCTGGACCGCCCCGCACTTCGCATGCCCCAGGACGACAACCAGCTGGAGGCTGTCTCCGAGATGACGAGCCGCGTAATGGAGAGATCCCAGGCAGGCTGTCCCCAGGACATTTCCGGCGACACGCAAGACAAACAGATCATTCAGCCATTGGTCAAAAACCAGTTCCGTTGGAACACGGGCATCCGAGCACCCGAGAATGAGTGCAAATGGCGCCTGGTTGAGCACGGCCCCCTGGTAAAGTGGCAAGCCCAGTGAGATGGGACAAAGCGGCAATATCAGGGGTTCCACGGGTCCCTCCCCGAGCGTGCGTCGCTGGATCGCATGGACCATATCGGAAAATCGCTGGTTTCCCTGGATCAGTCGGTCAATGGCAGCGGCAGCATCCGGGATCTCCCGGGGAACGATCGGAGCAAACGGGTCATAGCGGTAGATCACGTCCATGGTGCCAGAGGCTTTCTCGAAAGGGTCAGGAAACGGTGCGATCCGCGATGCGATTTGCCGACAAAGCGAGTTGGGCTGTGTCGCGGGTGATGGTCAGACAATAGGCTTCCAGATCGAGGCAGTTGGGATGAGTGCCGAATGGATCCTCGATCTCCACGCTCGCCTCTTCCAGACCCAGCATTCCCAGGGAGACGACGGCCATGATCAACGGTGACCACCAGCCAAATCGGGGACAGATGACGAGTGGCAGTGTTCCCAGGTAGACGAAGATCAGTTGCTTGGTCATTGCGACGTAAGCAAATGGAAGTGGTGTTTTCTGAATCTTTTCACATCCTCCCTGGGCATCCACCATTTGCGAGAGGATGCTCTCCAGGTGCCGGACCAGTTGCGGGTTCAGGTTGCCGGCACGCGCCTCGCCGGCAATCCAGGAAGAGACGGCTGCGGCGACGGCCGTGGGAGGATTTCCAAATCGTTCCGCCATGCGGCGGACTTCCGTGCTCAGATAAAGTTCCGTCTCTTCCGTGTCGCGAAAACCTCTCAGGGTTCGGCGCAGGCAAATTGCAAATCCCGCCGTCAGTCCCGCCAGTTCCTCACCACGGCGTGAGTACTCAGAACCCGTTCGGACAAGATTCCGGCTGCAGTTGATCAACTGTCCCCACAGGGATCTGCCTTCCCAATACCGCGAGTTCGAGGCATTCATCCGAAACACGATGAGGAAACCGATCAGGGATCCCAGCACACTGTGTGCCAGGGGATCGAAGCCTGCGAAGAAGGCCTGTTCAACCCATTTCTCATAGAGCCCCAATTCATAAATGGCTTCGACCAGCAGACAGAACGTCGTGGCGATCAGAATTCTTGGCAGTGCCAGGGGTAATGCCGTTCCCCTCCAGGAAAATGTATTCCTCCACCAGCTGAAGCGGTTGTATTCAATCATGCAAGGCTTCGGGCATTCTCGGAACGCAGTGTGACATCATTCCGGGATTCGGTTCAGGGGGAGTTCTATGGGGCCTCATAATTCAGAGGAGTGAGTTTGCCTTCCAGTGACAGTTCATAGACACCGGACGATCCCGGAGTGTCTTTGAGGGCACGTGGATCAACGACCACCAATCCGTCACCTCGTCGAGCGACGCAATCCGGGTGCACCAATCCGTTGCCCTCCACCAGCTTGGACGTTTTTCCATCCGATGAGACCTTCCAGATCGCCTTCGAGTAACCGTCGGCAATGTAGCCATTCCCCTCGGAATCGAGCGCAATCGACTGAGGGAACTCAAACGGACGGCCGGACACAAGTGTCTTCGATTGTCCATCGGCGAGAACCTTCACAACTTGTCGGTCCTTGCCATGGGTCACGACCCAGATCGCACCTTCCTTGTCAACCGCCAGGCCCCGAGGCGCATTGATCTGTGCGATCTCCACGGGCTCGCCTCCCGATTCCGGGATCCGAACGATGCGTCCGGGGAATTCCAGGTCGGCCACCACGAGATTGCCTGCCTGGTCAAAAGCGATGCCGGTCGCAATCCCAACACCCCCCTTGGTGAGGGCTTCCGGTTGGCCCTGCTCATTGAACCGGTACACCTCCCGGGTCGAGGAATCTCCGGCATGGAGGCGTCCCTTCGCATCAATGGCAAGGCAACGAACCGCGTTCAGGGGCGTGCGAAATTTCCTGGAGGCCTGAAAGAAGAGCGAGGCCTTGCCTCCCTGGATCTTCCAGACCCCGGGAAGATTACGATCCGCGAGAAAAACCGTCCCGTCTGAATCCGCGGTAATTCCCAGGGGATACTCCGGACCCGCCGCCTGGAGGACCAGACCGGGGTTCCAGAGGATCGCAGAAAGTACCCCAAAGCACAGGAACTTGTTCATCGGACTTCGCACAGAAAGGTGAGTGGTTCAACCCGGGCCTTCTACGCCAAAATTGGAACAGATTGCGGGCAATGACGCAAATCGTGCGTGGAATTCATCCCCGGGGATTCAGGCAGACGCCTCATCTCCCCACCGCTGCATCAACTGATGTGAGACCCCCAGTTGATCGGCGATCCGTGCGACCACGAAATCCACCAGGTCAGGGATGCTTTTCGCACCATGGTAGAAGCCTGGCATGGCGGGAAGCACAACGGCCCCCGCGTCGGCCAGACGCCGCATATTGTCCAATTGAATGGGAGAAATCGGCGTCTCCCGGGGAACAACAATCAGTTTCCGCCGTTCCTTCAGGTGGACATCGGCAGCACGCTGGATCAAATTCTCGGAATGTCCTCCCGCCAGACTGGCGAGAGTTCCCATGGAACATGGACAAATCACCATGCCCCGTGTGAGAAATGAGCCACTCGCGATTCCCGCCGAGAAATCGTCAAAACGATGATAGTGGAGTCGATCGAGATTCATGGGGTTTTGCAGAGAGCGAAAACCGCCGTAGAAATCGAGTCGTGCAGGGCCATCGATCGGGGTGTCATCAAGACTCGGGAAGATTTGCCGAGGATGAAACCGATTCAGGTCGACGACCAAGCCCAATTCGGTCCGCAAGACTTGAACACCCGAGCGGCTGATGGAGAGATGAACGGTGTCTCCGGAGGACAACAGTACCTGCAGCAGGCGAACCGCATAGATGGCCCCACTCGCGCCCGTGACTGCGACAACATGATTTGCCATGGCCGACTACTTTCGTCCGACATAGAGAGTCGCGACTCCGAGAGTCAGCGGCCAGTAACGAACCTGTGATGCCCCCGCAGCACGCATCAAATCGGCCAATTCCTCTCCCTGGGGAAACTGGCCGACTGACTCCGGGAGATAGTTGTAGGCCTGCTGGGAATTTCGCGCGAGCCATTGCCCCAGTCGAGGCAGGACGTTTCGGAAATACCAACCATAAACACTCCGAATGATCCGGTTGGTGGGCATCGAAAACTCGAGGATGACAACTCTTCCACCAGGCTGGCACACCCGAAACATCTCTCTCAGGCCACACGCGGTGTCGGACACATTGCGGAGTCCAAAAGCGACCGAAACGATCTGATACCGGTTGCTTTCAAACGGCAGAGACATTGTGTCGGCTTCGACCCAGTCGATCGCTCCGGCAGGCGATGACCCTTGATCCGACAGGCGTGCACTCTTCTGCCGGGCAATTTCCAGCATTTCGGGAGTGAAATCGGCCCCCGTCACAGGCGTCCGGCGGCCACCGGCATTCCAATACGCAATCGCCAGATCACCAGTTCCAGTGCAGACATCCAGAATGGGGGCTTCACCCTGTGGAGGGGCCTCCCGCACGGTTCGCCATCGCCAATAAAAGTCAGTTCCTCCCGACAGGAAATGATTCAGAAAGTCATATCGCGAGGAAATCTCGCCAAACATACGGCGGACCCGATCGCCAGACTTGTCGACGGGATGGTTCGCAGCGGGTGAATTCATGCCTCAGTGTTCCTCTGGTGACAAGCTCACCACGCAGGGCGAGTTCCGGTGGGGAAACCATAGTCTTGCCACCGATTTGTGACGAGTTCCTGAATGTCGAATGTCATGACCAGGTCCTCGGGACCTCCCTCTGGAGCATCCTCCCCCGGCCACTTGCGGGTCGCATCCATCCCCAGTGCGGACGTGGATTCACTCCCGGGAACACCAGGATCGGGAGTGTCGGCCGGCCCTGAATACGTCGTCGTATCCCGTCCTGGTTCACAATGAACCGCCACTGACCGCCAAACCGCATCGGCATCATGAACATTCACTCCCTCGTCCACGACGATGATCAGACGAGTCATCAACTGGGGGGCCAGCCCCCACAATGCCGACAACACCTGTCGGGCATGACGAGGTCGGCACTTGCGAATCGCCACGAAGAGGGTGTTTTGCCGCGACCCCGAACGGGGAGCACTCCAGTCGCTCACCTCAGGAAGAAGTTTCTGGATCAGGGGAAGTCCGAGACGCATCACCGTCTGGTTGATCCAGTATTCCTCGTGCGAAAACCGACTGTAAATGCAGATCGGAGCGGCGGGGTTGGCCCGCTGGGTAACGGCTGTCAAATGCATCACGAGACCGACGCCCCGGGTGCGATAGCAGCCACCTGGTCCGGCCCTCGGACCGAGTCGCTCCGGTTCATCCTGCGGGTCGACGTAACCTTCCAGGACCAGCTCCGCCTGAGCGGGAACCTCGAGCTCAATCGTTCGACATTTGACCTGCTCGAGCGGTGCGCCTCGCCAGAGGCCGGCAACTGCCAGCGGGTTCCAGCCGGGAGGCAACAATGCGGCCTGGGCCAGGAAGTTGCACGGGTGTCCGCCCAGGGTCACCGCCACTTCCACACGCTGGCTGGCCAGACGGGAGTCGTGCCAGGTGGGAAAGAATTGGTCGAAGGTCTGGAATGGGATCAGCAGGGAGTGTTCGTCGCGGACAAGAACCTCGAGCCGCCCTGTGATTGTCGATGAGGAATCGGGTTTTCGGAGATGCAGGTGGGAGTGCGTCCAGCTCCGAAGTCGTTCCCTGGGCCAGCTTCGGAGAAAAGGAAGATCGGCCAGATCAATGTCTCGTCCAAGACGGACCACCTGTTGGCAGGGGGCGTGGCGAACGGTTTGGGGCTCGAACGGTCGGCTGAGCGAGCCCTGTGTGACGTGCCGCAATTTGTCCAGCCAGCTTTCCGCTCGACCCGGCTCAGTCAATGACTTCAGCCGCAGGACTCCCTCGTCGAGGGAACCGATGCCGAGCGAACGGCACGCCCGCCATTCACTTCCCAGCAGGTTGGTCACGACAGGACATGAGGCCCCCGCCACCCGTTCAAACAGAACGGCGGGGGATGGTGCCATCGATTGGCAGATACGATCGGTGATCTCGGCGATCTCGAAGTCCGGCTGCACTTCAGCCGTGACCCTCAGAAGTTCGCCGCGATCCTGAAACTCGCTCAACAACTCAGCCAAACCGTCAGCCATCTGAATCAGCGTATCCCTCCCAGATGTACGAGACAAGCACCCGCAAACGTGGTTTTGGCCATGGGGTCTTGACAGGAATAGTGGATTTATGAATATGTCTGGAATTTTGAATCCCATTTGTCGCCATGAAAAGTCAAGTTAATCGATACAAATTGCCGAAAGAACTGTACCTGATGGAATAACCGTCAGAGTTTCGCTGACCGGACCACCGGAAGCGTTTTGCTGCCCCGTGTCACGATGGCTGAATCGTGGTCCATTGGGGTCCCCGTGCGAAACCCAAAAGGTGGACTCACCATCATGGTTGTGCGATGGCTTCATCAAGGAGCGATCTGGCTTGCTATGGGCAGTGCCCTGCTCCTGGGGCTTGGGCCGGCAACTCGAGCAGGTGCGGAAGATGGTCTGGAACCGTTCTTCCTGGACAGTCGCAGCAACGAGAATTCCGAGGGCGAATTCGACTCCAGTGCTGACGCGGATCTCGGTTCGGCAAGTGAAGAACCGCCTCGACCGAGTCCGAACACCCAGGAGTTCCAGAGACTGAAATCGCGGATCGAGCAACTCGAGCAGGCCGAAAAGAAACGCGCCGAGGCCGATCGCAGGAAAAAGGAAGACGACAAGAAGAAAAAGGACGAAGAAACCCGCAAGGCCGAGGACTGGCAGGATCTCTCCAATGACAAGTGGAATGTCCGTCTCGGTGGGCATGTTCAAATGGAGGAAATCCTCTGGCCCTCCGCATCGGACTCAATCCAGGGGGCTGACAACTACTTTGAATTCCGCCGCCTGCGATTGGTCGCGGATGGAACGGGCTATGGAGTCTACGACTTCCGACTGCAGATGACTTTGGAACCTCCCGCGGTGGGTGATGTGCCGACGGGGGGATTGATTCCCGAAGTCAAGGATGCCTACTTCTCCATCAATGAGATTCCCCTGATTGGTCGCGCCCGAATCGGCAATTTCTTCGTTCCCTTTGGTCTGGAACAGGTGACCAATGACACGATGAATGTGTTTCTGGAACGGTCGATTCCGACCCAGGGGGTCTTCACTCCCGATCGGGAAGTTGGCATTGCCGCGTACAATTGCACCGAAGACCAACGAGCGACAGTCTCGTACGGAATCTTTCTGGACAGCATCTCGGAGTCGCTCAAGGAGCGAATTGACGACAACCAGGGGTTTCGCATCAGCGGCCGTGGAACCTGGTTGCCCTATTACGACGAGTCGTCCAATGGACGTTACCTTGTCCACACGGGCATGGGGGTCCTCTATTCCCAGGATCAGGACGGCGTGATTCGTGTCCGAACCCGCCCCGAGATTCACGAGGGGCCCCGACTGATTGACTCGGGCAACCTCGCGGCCGGATCATCGGTTACGGGGAATCTCGAGGGGGCAGTCGTCTGGGGGCCAGTCACGGTGCAGAGCGAGGCTTACCTCTGCCAGGTCAACCGATTCCAGGGGGAGAACAATCTCCTGCATGGGGCCTATGTCCACGCCAGTTGGTTCCTGACCGGAGAGAATCGCGTCTACGAACGATTCGGACAGCATGGTGCCCAGTTCGGACGTCCCTTTGTCTACACCAACGTGTTTGCCACACCGGGGGGGTTGGGGTTGGGAGCCTGGGAACTGAAGTCCCGGCTTTCGTATTTGAACCTCAACGATGTCAACCGGGGTGTCCTGACCGACTACACCGTGGGATGCAACTGGTATTGGAGTGACCGGGTGCGGATCATGTGCGACTGGATCCATCCCATCACCACCGCCAGCACGGTGTTTGGTGCCACCACATCGAACATCCTGGGCCTGCGATTCGACTTCAACTGGTAACCGGTCGCCATTCCATCCCGACAATTTCGAGGTGCCGTTATGAATCTCCGACTGCTCTCTTCATTTGTGGCTGCATTCCTCCTCCTGTTCAGTCTCGCTGCCGACCAGGTGTGGGCCTACACCAGAAATTGCCAACTGTGTGGTTGCGGTTCCTGCAGCAAGGTCTGTCGCCTGGTCTGCGAAGACAAAAAAGTGACTGTGACCTGCTGGGGAGTCCAGGAAGAGGATTTCTGTGTTCCGGGCCGTGGTGTGGAACAGTGCCAGCACTGCGAGGAGGTCTGCGAGTGCCAGGATGCAGAGGGGGAAGTCTCGTCCCGTCCCAGGATGTTCTCGTGGAAGGAATGGCAGCCGTGTGGCGATCCAGAGATCCGGACGAAGCGGAAGCTCATGCGGAAGACTGTGACCAAAAAGGTTCCAACCTACAAATGGGTCATCCAGGATCTGTGTGAAGAGTGTCGCCGCGGTGTGGAGTCCGGGAGCGATCAGCGGTCGGCACCGGAAAAGGAGAAACCGTCGAACTCGGCCAAGGAGTCGGGCGGTCGCAGCAGTGCCAGCAAATCGGAACCCTCCGGCGAGCCGAAGGGGAAGTCGTCGGTGGGCGGGGGACGTGCCAGGGGGGAGACCCCCTGAGGCAGCGGCACAGTCCTGCGGCGTCATCCGACAGTGGTCAGGAGCCCGGTGGAATCGACAACGGGGAGGAGTTGTCGAGGGAGTCCACGGCAACAGATCGTCTCTGTTCGCGACGGTCAACGAGGCGTTGCAGAACCTCGAAAAACACGGGAGTCAGGAAGATTCCGAACAGGGTGACACCCACCATCCCGGCGAAAACGGCCAACCCCAGTGTGCGGCGCATTTCAGCCCCGGCCCCCTGTCCCACAACCAGGGGGACCACCCCCAGGATGAAGGCGAGGGAGGTCATGATGATGGGGCGCAATCGCAGGCGACACGCCTCGAGGGTGGCGTCCCGGGTCGGAACCCCCAATTCGCGGCGTGCCCTGGCGAATTCGACAATCAGGATGGCGTTCTTGCAGGCGAGCCCCACAAGAACCACAAATCCGACCTGCGTGAAGATATTCATGTCGTGGCCGGCAGAACGGATCCCGACCAGCGAACACAGCAGGCACATGGGAACAACCAGGATGACCGCCAGGGGGAGCGACCAGCTTTCATACTGGGCGGCGAGGACGAGGAAGACCAGGATGACCGCCAGCAGAAAGGCCTGCGTGGCGGTGCTGCCGGCGGCCAGTTGAAACAGTGCCAATTCCGTCCATTCCGCACGCATGGACTGCAGTTGATGCCGCTGGGCGATCTGCTCCATCTGGGCGATTGCCTGTCCGGAACTCACCCCCGGGGCTGCGTCCGCCTGGACCGCGGCCGATGAATACAGGTTGTATCGCAGCAACATGACCGGGCCATTCACCTCCTGGACCGACAGGACTGCTCCCAGTGGAACCATTCCCCCTTCCCGATTTCGCAGTTTCAGGCGACGCATCTCCTCAATGCGCATCCGGAACTCGGCATCGGCCTGCACATTGACCTGCCAGGTCCGTCCGAAGCGGTTGAAATCATTGATGTAGAGTGAACCAAAGCAGATCTGCAGCGTTGAAAACACATCGCTCATCGAGACCCCCAGGGTCTTGACGGCCGTACGGTCGATCGAAAGGGACAGCCAGGTCGTATCGGCGCGGAAACTGGAAAATGCATCCACCAGTTGTCCCGAGGCGGCCGCGTCGGCGACGATCGACGCACTCGTCTTTTGCAGAATGGGAAGTCCCCAGTTTCCCCGATCCTCGACAATCAGCTTGATGCCTCCCGCCGTCCCCAGGCCATCGATGGGGGGGGCTCCCAGGACATTCACAACGGCCTCCGACTGCTGACTGCCGAGGCTCTCCCGCAGTCCGGCTGCGATTCGTTCCGATGTCAGGCCTGCGGGAACACGGGTCTGAAAGTCATCGAGCAACACATACAGCGTTCCGAAATTGGAGGCATTGGCACCCAGCAGGACCGAGTTGCCCGCGACGGCCAAGGTATGCCGGACTCCGGGGGCCTGTGCCGCAATCTCTTCGAGGTTGCGCATGACCCGTGCCGAACGATCGACCGATGCCGAATCGGGCAACCGGACATCGACCAACAGGTATCCCTTGTCCTGCTGGGGAATGAATCCGGTCGGGGTCGAGAGGAACAGTTGCTGCGTGTGGATGACCAATCCCACGTAGATGAGGAGGACGAGCAGGGAAATGCGCAGCAGGCCGCGGACCACCCAGACATAGCCCCCGGTCAGCCAATCAAACCCCCGATTCAGAGCCGCAAAAATCCGTGCCAGGAAGGTGTCGAGTTCCCGCGAAAAGAACCAGCCTGTCAGGCCGCACGCCACAGCCAGTCCCGTGCGACAGACTTGACCCCAGGTCGCTGGAAACGCAGACAGCCAGGCCGATGCCGTGGGCTCCACCCAGGGCCAGGCGAATCGCCATCCGGCGAAAGCAATCAGCAGCGTCAACAGGGGACGCGGCAGAACTCCCGACCGGACCGAACCATGCGGGCGCAACAACAGGACCGCGAGCGCGGGGCTCAGGGTGAGTGAATTGAATGCCGAGATGACCGTGGAAATCGCGATGGTCAGCGCGAATTGCCGAAAAAACTCACCGACAATTCCCGAGATGAATGCACAGGGAATAAACACGGCCGAGAGAACCAGCCCGACGGCCACCACGGGACCGGCAACTTCGCTCATGGCGTCCAGAGCCGCATGACGGGGTGTTTTCCCGTCAGCCATGTGCCGTTCGATCGCTTCGACCACAACAATGGCGTCGTCGACGACGATGCCGATCGCCAGGACAAGGCCGAACAGTGTCAGCGTATTGAGGCTGAAGCCTGCCGCCACCATGGCCGCAAAGGTCCCCACGATGGCGACCGGGACCGCCACAAGGGGGATGACGGCCGCTCGCCACCCCTGCAGGAAAACCAGGACGACCAGCGCCACCAGGATCACCGCGTCACGCAGTGAAAGGAATACCTCGTTGACAGACTCCTCGATGAATGGAGTCGTGTCGTAAACGATGGCATAGTCAATTCCCGAGGGAAATCGTCCCTTCAACTCGTCCATGCGCATCCGCACTTCCCGCGCCGTCTCCAGGGCATTGGTTCCCGGAAGTTGGTAGATCGAGAGGGCGACCGTGGGGCGACCATCGAGCGTGCAGACCTGGTCGTAGGCAAGGGCACCGAGTTCAATCCGGGAGACATCGCGCAGTCGAACAAGGCGTCCACCCCCATCCGATCGCACGATCATCTCGCCAAACTGCTCCTGCTCACTCAGGCGTCCGAGGGTATTCATCGTGTACTGGAACACCTGCCCGGTATCGACCGGCGGTTGGCCAATCTGTCCCGCGGCCACCTGTGCGTTCTGTTGCTCAATGGCCTGGACGACGTCGCTGGCGGTCAGGTGTCGCACGGCGAGACGGTCGGGGTCCAGCCAGACACGCATGCTGTAGTCGCGCTGCCCGAGAAATGCGATGTCCCCCACGCCATGCAACCGCGACAATTCATCCCGCAACTGAATTGTCGCGTAGTTGCTGAGGTAGAGATCGTCGCGTGAACCATCGGGTGAAAACAGGTTGACGATCATCAGCACGCTGGGCGATTTTTTCTTGACGGTCACCCCGCGTCGACGCACCAGCTCCGGCAGGATTGGTTGTGCGAGGGAGACACGGTTCTGGACCATCACCTGTGCCAGGTTCAGGTCGGTCCCGGGCCGAAATGTGATCGTCAACCGGTAGGTGCCATCGTTGGTGCATTGCGATGACATGTAGACCATCGACTCGACCCCATTCACCTGCTGTTCGATCGGCGCGGCCACTGTGTCGGCGACGACCTGAGAATTGGCACCAGGGTAGACAGCCGAGACTTCGACGGTCGGTGGAGTGATGTCGGGATATTGGGTGACGGGAAGTGCGAACAGCGCCACTGCACCGGCCACCGTGATCACGATGGACAGCACCGAAGCGAAGATCGGTCGGTCAATGAAGAAGCGAAAGAACATCGAGAGGAGTCAGGAGGAGGGGCTTCCCAGGGTGTGTGGGTCAGGCTCCGGGGGGGACAATTCCGTCAGGGAGCTGGCCAGCCGTTGAATTGACCCTGTCAGCGATTCGTCTGTCGATGAGGGCAGCCGGAGGTCACGGGGTGATGCCTGGGTTTGGTCGCCGGTGGGACTCGCCTGCGGGGTCCGCAGCCCCCGGACAATCTGGCGGACCTGGTCGGACCAGGGACGCCAGAGAAAACTCAGGCGAAGCAGATCCAGGAAATGACGGCTCCAGCGGCCGGGCCAGCGAGTGCGGAACATGGGCCACTCCGAAGCCTGGTCAATCACGAGGAAAAAGACCGGTGTCAGGAAAATGCCAAACAGTGTCACCCCCAGCATGCCGCTGAAGACGGCGGTTCCGAGTGTGCGTCGCATCTCGGCCCCCGCTCCCCGGGCAATGACCAGGGGAACCACCCCCAGGATGAACGCCAGTGAGGTCATCAGGATGGGACGCAGTCGCAATTCACACGCATGCAGGGTTGCCGTCCGACAATCGGCACCCGCCTCCCGGCGCGATTTGGCGAATTCCACGATCAGGATCGCGTTCTTGCATGCAAGGCCGATCAGCACGACAAAGCCGATCTGGGTGAAAATGTTCACATCCATGCGGGCCCAGTCCACTCCGAGAAGTGAACACAGGACGCACATGGGAACGACGAGGATGACGGCGAGCGGCAGTGACCAGCTCTCGTAGAGCGCTGCCAGCACCAGGAATACAAAGGCCACCGAGAGTCCAAACACAAACATCCCGGTGTTCCGTGAGATCCGCTCGAGATAGGTGATCTCGGTCCATTCACTGGCCATGGCCGCAGGCAGTTCACTGCCGGCGAGGTTTTCCAGCATGGCAATGGCCTGGCCTGTGCTGTAGCCGGCAGAAACATTGCCTTGAATCGCGGCGGCCGGATACATGTTGTAACGGCTCAGCACGAGGGGACCGCTGCGGAGCTGGAAGTCTGCCACAGCCCCCAGCGGCACCATCTTCCCGGCCCGATTTCTCACCTTCAATCGATGGACGTCTGACAGGTCGTCCCGGAACTGCGAGTCAGCCTGCACGATCACCTGCCAGGTGCGGCCAAAACGATTGAAATCGTTGACGTAGCGCGAGCCGAGGCAGGCCTGCAGCGTGGCGAACACATCCGCCAGGGCGACACCATGCTTCAGGCATTTCTCCCGATCGACATCGGCAAACAACTGGGGCGAATTCGCCTTGTAAACCGTGAACAGTCCGGTCACCTCCGGTTGTTGATTGGCCTTGCGGATCAATTCATCCGTCTGGTGCTGGAGGTCGGCCAGGTTCATCTCGCCCCGCTGCTCGACCATCAACTTGAAGCCGCCAGCCCGACCGAGTCCCGACACTGCCGGGGGAGGAAAGACATTGACGACCGCTTCGGGAATCTCCAGGGCAATTTTTTCGCGGAGCGACGACATGATGCTGTCGGCTGTCAACCGGCGTTCCGCCCGTTCCCGGAATCCCTCGAGAATGATGAACATCGAACCGAAGTTCGAACCGTAGGCACTCAACAGGAACGAATTCCCGGCGACCGCGTTGACATTCTTCACCCCGGGCGTCGACAGGACGAGTTTCTCAATCCGGCTCATGACCGCCCGCGAGCGAACGGCGGCGGTGGCGTCGGGAAGTTGGACACTGGCAACCAGGAAGCCCTTGTCCTGGGTCGGGATGAACCCGGTCGGCAGTCGCCGGTACTCCCACTGGGTGAGCCAGAGCAATCCTGCATAGACCACCAGGACGATCAGGGGAATTCTCAGGAGCTTCCCGACCGCCATGAGGTAGAGGTTTGTCGACACCCGGAATCCCCGGTCGAAAAGCCAGAACAACCAACCCAGCGTCAGGTCAAGAAGTCGGGTCAGGGGATCGCGGGGGGCTGATGCCGGGCGCAGCAGCAACGCTGCCAGGGCGGGACTGAGAGTCAGCGAGTTGATGGTCGACAGGATGGTGGAGACCGAGATCGTCAGGGCAAATTGCCGGAAGAACTGACCGACAATCCCGGACACAAAAGCACAGGGAACAAAGACGGCCGACAGGACGAGTCCGACGGCGATGACCGGTCCTGAGACTTCTTCCATGGCCTGGATTGCGGCCGCCTTGGGAGTGAGGCCCTGCTCCATATGGTGTTCGACCGCTTCGACCACCACGATGGCATCATCGACGACAATTCCGATGGCCAGCACGAGACCGAACAGCGTGAGATTGTTGATGCTGAAACCGGCGAGGGCCATGGCGGACCCGGTCCCGACGATGGCCACAGGAATCGCCAGCAGGGGAATGACAGCCGCCCGCCAACCCTTGAGAAAGACCAGCACGACCACAGCGACGAGAATCACCGCATCCCGCAGGGCATGAAAAACCTCGAAGATCGATTCCCGGATGAACGGAGTCGTGTCGTAACCAATCTGGTAGACGATTCCCTCGGGAAAATCGCGTGAAACATCCCGCATCTTCTGCTGGATGAGATCGGCCGTCTCGAGGGCGTTGGCATTGGGCAGTTGGAAGATCGCGAGACCGACGGTCGGTTTGCCGTCGAACCGGTTCGCAATATCCTGGGCCCGGGCACCCAACTCGACTGTCCCCAGGTCGCCGATCCGGATCGTTTGCCCGTGTGTTCCCACCCGAACGATGATCTCCGCAAATTCTTCGGGTTCGATCAGTCGGCCGCGGGTGGTGAGCGGGATCTGGATCAACCCCCCTTCATCGCTCGGGGGTTGGCCCAACTGACCCAGCGAGATCTGCATGTTCTGTTCGCGGATGGCCGCGATCACATCGCTGACCGAGAGGTGGCGCACCGCCAGCCGGTCGGGGTCCAACCAGACCCTCAGGCTGTAATCTCGCTGTCCAAACACCAGGACTTCGGCGATGCCGGGAAGCCGGGCGAGCTCATCGCGGATTCGCAGCAGTGCGTAGTTGCTCAGGTGGAGTTGGTCATAACGGCCATCCGGGGAGTTGATGCTGACCGTCAACAGGATGTCGGGAGATCGTTTCTTGGTGGTGACCCCGATCTGGCGGACGACGTCGGGAAGAGCGGACTGGGCGAGTGCGACCCGGTTTTGAACAAGGACCTGGGCCAGGTTCAGATCGACGCCCGGTTTGAAAGTGACCGTCAGTGTATAGGAGCCGTCATTCGTGCTTTGGGAGGCCATGTACAGCATGTCCTCGACTCCGGTCACCTGCTGCTCGATGGGGGCCGCCACGGTCTGGGCCACGACCTGCGCGCTCGCTCCGGGATAATTGCAGTCCACCTGGATCGTCGGCGGGGCAATGGTGGGGTAGGGGGCCACCGCCAGGTGCCGCGCGGACAATCCTCCCGCCAGCGTGATCAGGATCGACAGCACCGAGGCGAAGACCGGGCGTTCGATGAAAAAGCGGGAGAGCACGGCAGACGCCTGAAGTGTTCAGGAGTTGGACATCAATTCGATCGACCGAAACAGGGCCTCGGCGAGTTCACTCATCGGGACTTCGCAGAATCCAGTGAGGAACCCTGCGACTGTGACTGGCTCACGGCGGGGTCGGTGGCCGCAGGAACCCGCACCTGGACTTCATCCCTGGGCCGGATTCGCTGGAGATTGCTGGTGACCACCCGATCCTCCACAGACAGTCCCTCACGGATCACCCGCAGCCCCCCTTCTCTCCATCCCACCTTGACCCGGCGATACTCCACCTTGTTCTCCCCGTTGACCAGGTAGACAAACCGTTCCCCCTGGTCGCTTGACAGTGCTTCTTCCGGAATCAGCATGACTGGCTGGGGATCGCCGACCGGGACCCGCAACCGCACAAACAGTCCCGGGGTCAGCATGCGGTCAGGATTCGCAATTTCGGCTCGCGCCAGCAATGTTCCCGTGGAGGCGTCCACCTCATTGTCCACAAAGTTGAATCGTCCCTGCAGTTCCGATCGGTCTTCGTCGGCCAGCTTGACATCAACCACGATCTCCTTGTCGCGGGCGGAGGCCAGTTTCCCCGACTGGATCAGCCGCTGGAGCCGCAGGACCGTCCTTTCGTCCACATCGAAATAGGCGTGAATGGGATCGAGCGAGACGACCTTGGCCAGGGGGGTGTGGTCCGCCTGAACGAGATTGCCCGGATCGACGAGATGACGACTGATTCTTCCGGAGATGCGGCTCGAAATCTGTGTGAATCCCAGGTTCAAGCGGGCGAGGTCATGGGCGGCACGGGCGGCTGCCAAGCCCGACTCCGCTTCCGACAGGTCGAAGGCGGCCGTTTCATAATCCTCCTGGGAGATCGATTGCCGCGACAGCAGGTTTTTCGCGCGTGTCTCCTGTCGACTGAGTTTCTGGACCCGGGCCTCCAATTGCGAAACAACAGCGCTGGTGCGATCCAGCTCGGCCTGATAGGGACGGGCATCGATTTCAAACAATGGCTGACCGGCCCGGACGTCATCCCCATCCCTGAACAGCACTTTCTCCAGTTCGCCGCTCACACGAGCCTTCAGTTCCACCCCTTCGGCGGCCACCAGCCTTCCGGCAAACTCCTCGTGCTCCACCAGCGTGCGAACTTCCGGGTGCCGAATGTCGACCTCCAGCGGTTTCTTTGCAGCCGTCGGGGCCACAGGGGGCGTCGGCTGGCAGCCCCCAAAATGGAGGCCAACAAGCAGCAGGATTCCGCTCCAGCACAATCCTCGGCAGACCATTGCTGCCGCGGGGGACCGGGGGGACTGTGGTCGGAGATCGGACGTGGGGGCAACGAGCAAAACAGGCATCAGCGGCCGTCGGGTCCAGGATGGGCTGGATTCAAAATCAAACGCCGGGACCGGATGCAATCGAATCGCATCCAGCCCCGGTCGTGTCGCAGTGGCCGAATTGAATGGCGGTCCCGGTCAGTGGTCATGCGCTTCGTTCCCTGCCGGGAACGAAAACGTGATCCCCTTGTAGTCCTGATCACCGATCCTGACGGTTTCGATGGCCGCATCGAAATGCCTGGCCCCCTTCAACGCATCAATTCGGGCCGCAAACTGGCTCGCCAAGCCCTCCTTCGCTTCCACCGCCTGAAGGACCACCTCCCGGGCCTCTGGCAGGTCGACCCCCTCCTCTTCAATGGTCACAGCGACCTTCAATTCGGATTGCGGAATGGCCACGGGTTCCTGGACATGGGCGTCGTAGACGTAGGCTGTGAGCTCCCCAGTCTCCTGATCCAGCACAAACTCCACATGTGCCGTCTCTTCCCCGACGACAACCAATGCACCGCCATGGGGGGCGTCGTGGTCATGGTCATGGTCGTGATCATGATCGTGGTCATGACCATGATCGGAACCTCCCGCAGTCGTCTTTCCCGGGCCGGATTGGGAGGTTCCCGGGCCCGCGACCGGGGGGGCTGGACTGCACCCCACCAGGCTCCCCAGCGAGCAGGCCCCCACCACCACTCCCGTCCGCCACCACTGCTTGCGATTCATGCGAACCATCAGAAATCCTCAACGGATGCGTTGTCCACACTGCGACAGACAACTTCGGAAACCTGGACCACAACGGCCCACTCCCACACCATCTGTACGCTGTTTTCAGCGCTGTTTGACGGCAGAAAAACGATCGCCCTTCAGCCGCATACCGGTCAGCAACGCCGGCCACATCTGCTCATTCAGGCGAAGAGCCGCCGGGACTCAGATCGAGTTCCCGGCGGCATGCCCAGAGCGACACGAATTCACTTGGCGGCCGCAACGGCTGGGAGACCGGGGGCTGCGGTGAAGGTGAGCATTCCCTTCGCGTCCTCAGCGTTCCAGATCCGCAGCTCACCATCCCAGCTTCCCGTCACCACCCGCTTC
This sequence comes from Planctomycetaceae bacterium, assembly GCA_003508595.1. Lineage (GTDB taxonomy): Bacteria > Planctomycetota > Planctomycetia > Planctomycetales > Planctomycetaceae > UBA10511. Next base: position 83,013 of record DNUF01000216.1, on the reverse strand, counting down.
GAGCCGGGATGGAACGCCACGCTGTAGACCCAGTCGTTATGGCCGGCGAAGGCCCGAACGGCCGCTCCATCGGCCAGCTTGTGCTCGCGGGCCTGCTTGTCGGAACTGCAGCTGAAAATCCGGCCGTCAGGGCTCACAACCACGCGGTACACCTCTCCCCCAAATCCGCCAATCTCGCGGATTTGCTGGGCATTGGCAGGGTTCCAGACCCGAATCTTGTTGTCACGGCCCGAAGTCAAAACCTGTTGACCATCCGGGGAGAATGTCACTCCGTAAACAACCTCGGCATGCGCTGGGAAGGTGACCAGCGAATCCCCTGTCTTGGCATCAAACAGCTTGGAGGTCTTGTCGCGACTCGCCGAAGCGAGCTTGGTTCCATCCGGCGACCACGCGATGTCCATCACCCAGTCGGCATGGTCTTCAATCAGCAGTTCCTGGGCTCCCGTTTCGACGTTGAAGACGCGGATGGAGCGGTCGGCACTGCAGGTTGCCAGGCGTTTTCCGTCCGGACTGAATCCCACGCCAAAAATCGAGTCGTTGGTGGTGGTGACATCACGGACCAGCGTTCCGTCGGCGGGATTGAAGAGCTTCACTTCGCCCTGTTGCCCGGGAGTTCCCGCTGCGACAGCCAGCAGCTTTCCATCAGCGCTGTATTCCATGTCGTAGGTCCGCTCGGCGACGTTGGTGATCCTGCGGACCAGTTTGCCGTCGGCAGCATTCCACAAAATGACCTCATGGTAGCCCGAGCTGGCAATCTGCGAGCCATCGGGGCTCCAGGCGGCGGCCGTCACCGGGATCGGAACGCGGTACGCCTCGGGGGGCATCGGCTGGGGAAGCTTGGGCACAATCGTCGAAAGCTGGGCGGTCTCCTTGAGACCGGCATCCAGCCGGGCACCATTCTTGATCCACTTGCGGATCGCCGCGATCTCATCCTTGGTGAGAGGGTCGGCATCCTTGGGCATCAATCCGTCTTCAATCTGGGCCAGCAGATTGGAACCTTCCGGGTCCTTGGAAATCACAGCCAAGCCCTGTTCCCCACCCTTCACGATGCCGTGAAAGGTATCCATGTTGTACCGCCCCTTGGCGCTCTGGGCGTTGTGACAGGCCACGCACCGCTTGGCAAAAACCGGAGCGATCTCGCGTGAGAACGAAACGAATTCGCCAATTCCCGCAAGTGCCGTCTCAGCCGACTTCAGGGCGAGAGTGGTTTCATTGGTGACAGCGGCCAGTGCCGTCTGCGCCGCTTCCACTTCCGTGCGGGCAGCCGCCACCTGGGCGTCCGCCTGCTTGGAGGCCTCGGTCGCCTTGGCGAGATTCTCTTTGATCATCGCCAGGGCTGCCTCAGCCGCCTTGGTGGCGGCAAGGGCGTCGGCAGCCCCCTTCTGGGCGGCCGCGAATTTCTCGGCAGCGACCTTGGAAGCCGCTTCGGCGTCGGTGGCCACCTTGGCACTGTTGACGGCGGCTGTCGCGGCGTCCTGTGCCGACTTGGCGGCATCGGCGGCGACGTTGTCGGCCAGCACCTTGAGCAGCCCCACTCCCTTGTCTGCGGGGGCCTTTTCCGACGCAATCCTGGCAGAGGCAGCGGTGTCGGCGGTCGCTTTGGAAATCGCACCGGTGTTCGCGGCCAACGCCTCGGCGGCCACCTTGGCGTCCAGGGCGGCTTTCAGGGCAGCCGCGGCATCGGTCGCTCCCTTTTCGAGCGGTTTGGCATCTTCGGCCGCCTTGTTGGAGGCCGCCGTTTTTTCCTGAACGGCCTTGTCGCCGGCAGTCTGCTCGCCAGTCAGACGAATTTCATCCGCCTTGGCTTTGGCCAGGGCTTGCGTCGCCTGCTTCACCTTTCCCTGGGCGTCAGCAACCACCTTGTCGGCGGCCACTTTCTTCGCCAGCACTTCATCAGCGGCTTTTTGGGCCGCGTCCGCCGCCGCCACTTTCGCGGGATCCTGCTGGGCGGTGACGGGAGTCACAGACGCGAACAGGAGGGAGGCCAGGCAGGCCAGTGACAGCCACGTCGATCGACGGCTGTTGAGGGAGGGGGGAGACATCATGGCTCGATCTCTTTCCGGGGGGGACAAGGGTGGGTGATCTGCCTGATCAGAAAACCGGATGGTCCGGGATGGACCAAACCGGAATTCAGGGAGGGATAACCCGATCAATCCTAGCGTGCACACTGTAACGCACGCCAGACAACGGATCCGGAAAAACCTCAACCCCATCAGGTCAGTCTGGAGGACGATTGTGAGGCCCAGAAGACCTCCCCTGCAGCGCCGGTCGTTGCGCTACTTTCGCCACTCCATCTCCGAGACCGGTGCAGCGACTGCACCGGGCATCGAAAAAAGTGCCCTTGCGTTCCGAAGTCCCACGCTTCCTGAACTTCTGCTGCCCGTACACTGCGCAGAACGAGAGCGCAGTTACAGACGAGAGAGTCGAGACCTCCTGCCCCAGGCCGGTCCCCGAGATCACACGGCCTGCTGAAACTGCCAATGTTCGCAGTTCGGGCAGATCCCGTGATCCCACACCAGCGTCATCCCTTACGATGTCGGATTCGAGCGCGCATCCGGCGCTTCTTACGCCCCAGTTTTCGGCGGCCTTTCCCCGTTTTCTTCACACCCATGCTGAAACTCCCACTCCTTCTTTGCGTCTGTTTGACAAACTGGTCTGGAATTGTCGGTTGTTCCGCCGGTACCGCCCCGATACGCTGACGGCCGCCTCACGGCGTTTGCGGAAAGTTCCCCGAGGAATCGCGCAAGCCGCCATCGTATCGAGTCCCTTCACTTCTGAACAGCCACCACGATGCAATACCGCCGTCTGGGTCACTCTGGTGTCCATGTGTCGCCCCTCTGTCTCGGAACCATGATGTTTGGGGGGGCCACGCCGGGGGATGAATCGGTCCGGATCATGCATGCCGCGATTGACCGTGGTCTCAATTTTTTCGACACGGCCAACATCTATTCGGCTGGCGAGTCGGAATTGATCGTGGGGAAGGCCTTGGCCGATCGTCGCGAAAAGGTCGTCCTGGCGACGAAGGGACGGGGACCGATGGGGGCTGGCCCGAATGATTCCGGCGCGGGGCGCCTCCACTTGAGGCGAGCTCTCGAGGCGAGTCTGTGTCGGCTGCAGACCGACTATCTCGATCTGTATTACATCCACACCCCCGATTATGGCACTCCGATTGAGGAAACCCTGAGGGCGCTCGATGACTTTGTGCGTGAGGGTAAAGTGCTCTATACGGCCTGCTCCAACTTTCGGGCGTGGCGCTTGATGGAGGCCCTGGGGGTGAGTCAGCGACTCAATCTGCACCGGTTCCAGGCGGTGCAGCCGCTGTACAACATCTGCAATCGGGATATCGAGGTCGAATTGCTCCCGCTGTGTCAGGAGCATGGGGTGGGCGTCGTCAGTTACAGTCCGCTGGCACGGGGGATCCTGTCGGGAAAGTACCGTGTGGGCGAGGCGTTTCCCGAGGGAAGTCGGGCGGCCCGCGGAGACAAGCGAATGCAGCAGGCCGAACTGCGGGACGCCAGTTTCGAGTTGGCCGAGGGACTGCAGGCCCATTGCCAGGCGACCGGCCGCGTTCTCAGTCAATTTGCCCTGGCCTGGTGTCTGGCCAATCCGATCGTGACGTCGGTGATTATCGGTCCACGCACCTGGGACCAGTTCGTCGACAATCTCGGCAGCCTGGAGGTGGTCTGGACCAACGCTGATGAGCGGGCGGTGGATCACCTGGTCCCTCCCGGGGAACACACCGGGAAAGGGTTTCAAGACCCGGCTTATCCGGTCCTGGGGCGTCCTTGTGTGGTCTGAAATCCTGGGACCATCCAACGATGATGGGTCGGATCGCTTGACGGATTGGACGGAGATCAGAAAGCACTTCGCTCGGAGTTGCGGGGAAGCGCCGGGCTGACCTGGGGGCGATCAAATCGGACCGCAACCTCTGCAGACAATCCGATCGAGGATCTGGCGGTGGCAGGAATTGCCGGCCGAAAAAGTCTTTTGCCGAAGTGCAGGCAGAGAATCGGTTGAGACAGTGTCATCACTGACATGGGTTCTGTGCACAGGACAATTCGCGATCAGCCGCGGGATGCTCCGGTGTAAGGTCAGTCATTCAATCCGACTTCAGGATTGGAAACCTCAGTCGGGCGAAGAAGTGATCCGGAACCTGTTCCCCAAGAATGGAAAGACCGATGGTTTCGTGTCTTCGGTCGCGATCGGGAGGGACCAGTTACCAGCGTGTTCTTCAGCAGGGGCTCGAGACATTCACTCGTCAAACCAATAAAAAAGGAGCCCGGAGATGACTCCGGACTCCCTGATCTTCAGCAAACCGAACCGAGGTTTCCCCGGTCGGGTTCAATTAGCGGCGACGGCGAGCGGCAACCAGGCCGACCAAGCCAAGACCGGCCAGAACCAGCGTACCGGGTTCGGGGACGACCGGAGCAGCCTTCTGCAACACGTCGTAGGTAATGTTCGACAGGAAGTTGCTGCCGTTGACACCAGACGATTGGGTGTCAAAAGTGACTTGGTTGTTGGTGGCACCATAGGTCCGCAAGGTACCCGACTGAGTGCCAGAAAGAGTGTCTGTGAAAGGACCGCCATCGTTTCCGGTCGAAATGTTGGCAGTTCCGGCGGTCGCATTGCCCAGAACATCGTTCTGGGACACACGGGACTTCTCAATGAGATTGGTGCCCGTATTGACGGTCACGGTGAAGTTCAGTGTGAAATCGTTGCTGGTGTTGTTCAATCCCGAGAGGTTCAGCGAATGAACCAGGCCGTTATCGACCACAGCAACATCGACACTGGCATCACCCAGCCCAGTCGCCGAATTCAGGGTATAGGTCTTGTCACCCGAGGTGATGGGATTACCAACCCACTGTGCAATCGTAATCGCAAAAGCGGGCGAAGCCGACGACAACACCGCCAAGGTCAACAGAAACTTCTTCATGAACAACTTCCTTCCAGAATGACAAAGGTGAGGATCTACAGACGGATGAACAACAATCGATCGGCATTGCCTCGCCATTGTTCACTTGAGGAATCCAACCGGTCCTCGTTGTCTCACTCGTGGATGTTAGCTTGGGAAATTCCGGCTTGCAAGGATGCGGGAGCAAGGAATTTCCCGATTGCCGGAGAAACGAGAGAATCGAAATTCCCCAGAAAACAGGCACCTCCCCCGCCAAGGAAATAAATTGTCAACCAGTTTGAGCCGGCGGCGGCATGACAGGGGGGGGCTTTTTCGACAGGGATGGGCCCGTGTTCAGCAATTGGGGGGATGGGAAACAGGACAGAGTGAGCCGACTGTGAGCCGATACAGAATCGAGCGAAACCAATTGGCAAGAAAAATGCCAAAAGCCTAGGCGAGCCTGGGCTTTTGGACAAACTTCGAGGGTATCAGAGCGATTTGACGCTCAGGACTACCCCAGCATCAAAATTACTTCGCCGAACGACGACGAGCGAGCACCAGCCCGGCGATGCCGAGGCCAGCCAGCACGAAGGTGCCGGGCTCGGGAACCGGGTTGGGGGGCAGTGCCTGCAGAACGTCATAGGTGATGTTCGACAGGAAGTTGCTGCCATCAACACCCGACGAGGTGGTGTCGAAGGTGATCTGGGTGTTGGTGGTACCGTACGAATTCAGCGTTCCGACCTGGGTCAGGCTGAGATTGTCGGTGAACGGACCGCCAGCATTGCCGGTCGAGGTGTTGCTGGTTCCGGCGGTCGAGTTCCCCAGAACGTCGTTCTGCGAAATTCGCGACTTGGCAATGTAGTTGCTGCCGGAATTGATCGACACCGTGAAATTCAATGAGAAATTGTTCGCAGTGTTGTTGAGCCCCGACAGGTTCAGCGAGTGAACCAAGCCGTTGTCGACAACCTGGACATCAACGTTCTGGTCGGAAAGACCAGTCGCCGAATTGAGGGTGTACGTCTTGTCACCGTCGACAATTGGGGTAGTCGACCAAGCGGCAATCGTCACGGCCCACGCCGGGGAAGCCATCGCAACAATCGCCAGCGACAACAGGAACTTCTTCATTTTTCACGCTCCTTCAAGAAAATCAGAGAAACTCGAAACCCATTACAGCCAGAAGACCGTCACCATCCCGATGGTTCCACCACGGGGAGGGTCAAACAGGTCTTGAACCAGACGTGTGCATTTGGTGACACATGGTTCCGCAGACCGTCTGCAGACCATGTCTGGTGCCGAAATCGAGTTCTCTCCAATTTTACCCCACTTTGGGGCCCGTTTCGGGCTCCCTTGGGAAGGGGGCCGTTCCTGTTCGCCGGGCGCTGATCGAGCGATCAAGCCACGGTTCCGCTGTGGCGAATTGTGTTCAGGTCGTGTTCGAGCCAATGGCCCGCCACGCTGCCAATTCAGGCCGAAGTGGTAAACACCCTGTTTCTGAGGTTCGGCAGCGTCGGGATGGCGATCGAGCGTTGCCATCCGGGTGAATTCGGGCTCTTCCGCAGTCAATGCGACCAGATCGGCTTTGGACAGCGGATCGAGCTGCGAGGCGGCGTCCGCAAACAGCGACGGTTCTGACAAGAGGACCGCATCCGCTGCTGGGGTCAGAGTTCCCTCGGTCGTCGTACAGAACGACTTCGGAGTGCCGATGATTTCGGCGTGCAGGTTCCGCTGTGTCCCCAGCACGGTGAGCAACACGATCACAACCAAAGCCGTCACCCGCAGCCGCAATTGCGGCGGAGTGTGGGTCGGGCCACTTTGTGAAGGTGTTTCCAAAGTCACGGGCAGTCGAATCCTGAAAGCGAAGACCGGTCGTAGCGGTTGTAGGGGTTATGCTGGTTGTTGGGCGCGGATTATGCCCGACAGCGATTTCTTGTCAAGGTCAATTTTCTCTCTTCGTCAAACAGCGCCGACCAGTTCAATGGAAATCTCAACTGCGCTCGGAAATCGACGCGAAAGTCTCCGATCGCAGCAAGTTGAGGAATCGTCCCGCGTAACATTGGGGCAATTTGGCAGCGGTGGTGGTTTTTAGGGGTTTTGAGTGCATGAACCTCAAACGGTGCATTCGCCACGGTGAATCGGGCCGAATGGGGCCGCGGCGACTGAAGTTCCGAAAAATGCGGATCCCGCACGTCAGTTCCTGATCCGGCAGTCCGGTTCGTCATGAAATCCGGTTGCCACATGGCCTCAGATCTGAACCTGATTGGTGATTGGGCGTTGGAGGGCGCAGGAGTTGTCAAACCAGTGTGATGAGCGGCCGGAAGACTGGGGGCGGTGCATCCGGGGCCGATTCTCGGGGAGTGCGAGTCGGTCTTGCGGGAAATCGGCCGGTCGTGATAATCCGCCCCCCAGGAAACAGCTTCCCGGGGGAATTTCGACCGAATTCTCCCGATTGTGGAGCACCCTTCAGGAAGGGAGTCGAGAATGTGGTGCAGCCATTGCCAAAGTGAAGTTCGTCCCGTGATCAGCCTGGCGGGCGGGGTTCCACGCTGCAGCCTTTGTGGAAACAGGTTCCCGGACGATGGTTTCCCCGGCAAATCTCCGCCGGCCTTTTCGCAGGGACTCCCCTCCGAGGCAGTCGGGTCACAGATTCCGTTGACTCCGCATGAACTGCTCGCGCGGTGGGCCCGCGAAGAAACGCTGCCGCCCCTGGAACTCGCCGCCGGGTCGCCCCCTTCGCGACCTGTGACCACTCCCCCCATCGCCCGGATGGATGGGTCCCATCCCACAGGACCCATGCCGGTCTCCCTTCCCGAGCAGATTTCCGCGGCCCCCACCCCCACGCCGATGGCGGCCCCCCACTTTGCTCCCTCGAAAGTCTCGCCCCCTCCAGCGCAGCCAAGCTTCTCTGCTGAGCCAGCCCCCGACTGGGAGTCCCAGTCCCAGTTTCGGGATCGGGACGCCGAGGGGCCCGGGCGTTTTTCGAGCCGGCCTGAGATTCAGGTGCATCAGGCCCACAACCCGGTCCGCCCCCCTCATTTTCCCTGGGAACCAGTTCCCGCTCCGCAGTCCTCCTCCCGCTGGGCGATGACGGCCCCCCTGTTTGTCCTGCTGGGAGTCCTGGGGTTGGCCAGCGGCACGCTGCTGTTGATCTACACGCATTTCTGGGCCGCCGAGAAAGACTCGCTGCTTCCACTCGGATATGTCATTGCCGCGTGTTCGCAGCTGGTGTTGCTGCTGGGGGTGGTCCAGCATGTCTCCCTCGGGCTCGAACAGGCCGAGCAAACCATGTCGTGGCGGGTTTCACGCCTCGGGGAACGTCTGCAGCGCGTCGAGGCAGCCAGCGGACGCCCGGGTGGGAATGACACTGCATCGTGAAGTCCACCCGATCGACTCGGGCTCGGGAGTCAATCCTGTGTCCGGGGAGTCCCTTCCGACCGCCGCTTGAATCCTCTGTGTCGCGGTGGCCGGGGGCCATGTCGATCCAGCCAAACTGGTCTCCCTCGATTTCCATGGGCGTGATACGATTCGCAAACTCCTCCCGACGGGCGGCACGCCCCGTCGGAGCTGGAACTTGTGGTTTTTGACGTGTGCTGCCGTTCGAGAGGGAACTCGATCGATGTCGATCCTGGTGCTGAAACGCAGGCTGTTGTTGACCGGAATGCTGGCCTGGTTTGTGGCGTTCACCGCCGAACCTGTCCGCAGTTTTACCGTGCTGGCCGATCCCCCCTCCGAGGTCGCCGGGGCCAAACCGACCCGGTATCGAATCGCCTACCGATTCGTTCCCGAAGAACGGGTCTCGTACTCCATCCAGCACGATAGCCGGATCGCCAGTGCGGCCAACTCTCGGCAGGAAGTGGCCCTCAACAACACCAAGACGGTCCGGTCTTACCGGGTCCTCGAGGTCAATGCGGCCGGTGAGGCCAGGCTGGAATTGCAGATTGACTCGGTCTGGATGTCGTCGGCATTTGAAGATGCCGAAGGACAGCGCAGCCCGGCAGTGGTCTTCGACAGCGCCCAGCCTGCTGGAGAGAACCCTCCCCCGCAGTTCGCGGTGGTGCGCGAGAATGTCGGTCGTCCCCAGGCCATTGTCACCGTGGATGCCCAGGGACGCATGCTCTCGGCCCGTCGGCTCAACGCCCGGGAGGGAGAAGTGGCCGAGGGGGATCCGCGGCAACGGATGGAATCGTTCCTGCTGACCCTGCCGAATGAGGAGATCGCGGTTGGGGAAACCTGGAAAGACCCCATGGATGTTCCCGTGCGGGCCGAATCGAAATTGATGGTCAAGGTCCGCCTGCAGACCACCTACAAGCTCGAGAAGGTCGAAGGGGACGAGGCCCACATCTCGTATCGGACGGTGGTGTTGACCCCCCTCGACGATCCCCGGATTGCAGCACAGTTGATGCAGCGGGAAATGACCGGCCGGTTTGTCTTCGACCTGGTGGCTGGTCGGGTCCTTTCCCGGGAAGCGAAACTCGATCGCAACGTGGTCGGGGCGTTTGGTGCCCAGTCGAGCGTGCACGCCACGGCCGAGTACAGCGAGAAACTGGTTCTGCCGGCTACGGCTGCCCGCGAGACCACGTCGGCCGAGTAGTTCCGTCCCGAGCCGCCACGCCGCCGGTCGGCATGATTTCCAGCCTGGCGGTCGAGATGGGGATTCCCGGTGGAATCTCCCCCGGGGGGCTGGACGAGAGTGCCGGTCCACCCCGATGATCGCAGCCGCTACAGGCTCTGGACGCAGTCATTGTCGGCTGTCTTCCGGGTTGCCGTCCCCTTCCGTCGCCTGGCCCCACTTCGCATGAAACGGATCGAGCTCTCCAAGCCCTTCACAGAACTGCTCGAGAGCGCGCGGAGAATTGCGTCCGAAGTGGATGCCGAGACGATCGTGTTGCTGGCCGAGCGACTGTACGACTTCGCGAAGATCCGCGATCTGCTGCATCCTGCCCGGCTGGTCGTGGCGACCGACCGCCAGGACATGTTCCGGACGGTCCTCGATGATGACGTGGATCTGGTCCCCCTCATGCAGGAGCCTGAGACACGCCGTCAGCAATTGAGCCAGGCGCTGCTCGAAGCCATTGCCGATGAGTTGCTGCAGAGTGGCGACAAGGTGGTGGCCCTGTATCCCGGGTTTGAGCTGCATGACATTGACACGCTCAGTGTCATCAGCCTGGGGGAACACCTCTCCAAGCTGACAGCGCGGGACCTGCAGCAGCTGAAGACCAAGGTTCCCCTGGAAACACTGCGGCAGGTGGTCGACCTCGCGGTCGAGATTGGCCGCGAAGGGCGTGAAGGGAAGCCGGTGGGAACCCTGTTCGTGGTGGGGAACCATCGCCGGGTGTTGAAACTCTCGCACGAGCAGGTACACGATCCGTTTCGCGGATATAGCGCCAAGGAACGTCAGATTCGGGATCCCCGTGTTCGGGAAAGCGTCAAGGAGATTGCCCAGCTCGATGGGGCCTTCATCATCGGGGCTGATGGGGTGGTTTATTCCGGCGGCCGTCATCTCGATGCTCCGGCCAGTGGAATCACGCTGTCGAAGGGGCTGGGAGCCCGACACTGGGCCGCGGCCGCAATTTCCAAGGCGACCGACTGCATCGCGATTGCCGTCTCGGAATCGACGGGAACCGTGCGTCTGTTCCAGGGGGGCAAGGTCGTACTGCGGATTGAGCCCATGCATCGGGCGATGAAATGGCAAAACGTCGATGTGGATGCGGAAGAAGCCCAGACCGAACAGCCCGACTGATGGAATCCCCGGTCGTTCTAAATCCCCGGTCGTCGTCGGCGAGGACTTCCCCCCAAATGGCTGGACTTCCCGCGTCTGCACACTGACCGGGCGGGCGGATGGAAGAACGCGAGGTGCGCTGTCCGCTGCGCGACCGAGCTGGGTGTGCTGGATCCTGGGACGTGCTGGATTCCGGAAACCGCGAACCCGCCATGTCACCGGGGGCTGCCGGCAGCGTCCGGATTCCCAGCGAAAGATCCCGGTGGTGATTGCGGCCGTTCGGATTGCCGGCTGTGGTTGCCTGGTGCTTTTCGCAGTCGATGGACCGTGTGTGCCGGTGTCTGGTCACGAGCGGTCAAGGACCGGTCGTTGACCCGAATGTTCCGTTGGGGAGGCCCTGGTCTCCCCCCACCTGGAAGACCTCGCACCCCTTGTATTGCTGCATGGTGAAGGTGGACCGGGAGATGGGGGTGTTGACCTCCACCGAGCGCAGGGCCATGGTCATGTCGATGCGGGCCTGGGGCCAGACCATGTGGATCCGCGAGGGGATCACGCCGCCACTGGCCTTGTCGCGGACCGGATCGAGCAATTGGGCGCGGGCAATGAGGGCTCCCTGGGCATCAACCAGCGCATGTTCCCGGACAAGTCCATGGCACAGATCGACGACGGTCAGCTTGCGGACGGGGTCTCCCTGGGGAGAGAGACGGTCTTCGGCCACAGTCACCGTGCGTGCCTGGGGATCGCGGGAGACCTCCTGAACCCGGGCCGGATCCAGCGCGATGACTCCCATCGCTTCCATGATCCATTCCGGCTGGAACGGCATTCCGCTGGGGGGTTGGGCAGCCGAGTCGGATTCGTGACTGGCGAGGTAGATGCGCTTGGACTCATCCTGACGGCTCCAGAACCAGTAATGCTGCTGGTTCGAGCCCAGGTCGACCTCGGGGCCCAGAGGGCTGCGGACGACGAGACGAAAGTTGCGCGGGGCTTCGACGGCGACCGAGGCGGCGACACGGAAGGGGAGATCCGGGGATGAGATCTCGGCGTTCAGCGTGCGCCACGACTGGACCCGGGCAACGTTCTGATTGACGTGCGCCACAAGTGCCGCTGTGGAGACCTGCTCGGGGAGAACGCAGCGTGCCTGGGGGCCGAATTCCTGCGTATGGGCACAGCCCAGGAGCAGGCAGGCCAGGCTTAGTGCCATTCCGACGCGAGATGGGCGTTGAGTTCCTGTTGCCATTGATCGACCTCCGCGTCGGTGGGGTTGAGGTCGCGCACTTCCCAGGCACCCTCCCCCTGCAACCCGGAGAGTTGCAGGTAGTCGCCATCGGCTGAGGTGCGCGATCCTTCGATCCGCAGCCGACGTTTCTTCACCAGCAGCAGGGCCAGCACATAGCGCAGTCCTTCGCGCTCGGGCAGTCCCTCCTCCACCAGTTGCTCGAAGCAGCGCAGCAGTGCGGCTGCATCGAGCGGTTCCCGGCGAGTCGAGGCGGGTGCGGGAACGATACACTTCCAGGAACCGAGTGTTCCTTCCGGTTGGCCGGTCCATCCCGCCTCGGAAAAATCGAGTCGGACCAGCTTTCCTTCCCGTTCAACAAGGACCGAATGGCAGATCGCTCCGGGAACCAGGTCGGCTCCGGTGGCGCTGCACTTCCGTCCCGGCGGGCGGATGTCGTAATCGGTCATGAAGGGGGGGGAATTCGCAGGAAGGAAACCGGGGAGCAAAAGGGGTTTTGCCACAGGTTTCCCAGCGTGAGAGGAGAAGGGGGCGGCGTTGTAACGCAACCCCGCGCTTCCCACAAGCCGAACCCTGTTTGAGGTTGCGTGCGGATTGCGATTCGGCGTACAGTCGGGCCCCGCCTGCGGCGTTTTTGTCTTTTGCCCAAGCCCCCGCGTTTCCCCACAACACGAGCCCCAGGAATGAGTTCTGGCTGGTCTGGCGCCCCCCGGTTTCGATTTCACTCCCCGGCGGGAGACAACTCCGGCCGGCCTGCGTCCCCAGCCAACCCGTGGGAATTGGGCGACGCTGTGCCAGGGCGTCTCGGGGGGGCCATTGAGCGGACCCGCGACTGGCTGCTTGCCCGTCAGAATCCCGAGGGGTATTGGGTTGGGGAGCTCGAGGGAGACACGATTCTCGAGTCGGAATACATCCTGTTGCTCGCCTTCCTGGGGAAGGGACAGAGTGAATCGGCCCGGCTGGCCGCGAACTACATCCTGACGCAGCAGCAGCCGGGAGGGGGCTGGGCCCTCTACCCCGGCGGTCCCCTCGAGATGAGTGCCTCGGTGAAGGCCTACTGGGCTCTCAAGATCACCGGTCACGATCCCCAGTCGCCCGCCATGGTTCGGGCGCGCGAGGCGATCCGGGGGGCGGGAGGTGCCGAGTGTGTCAACAGTTTCACCCGGTTTTACTTTGCCCTGCTGGGGATCATCTCGTACGAGCAGTGTCCGGCGGTTCCCCCCGAGTTGATCCTGCTGCCCAAATGGTGTCCCTTCAACATCTACGAGATGTCGTCGTGGTCGCGCACCATTCTCATTCCGCTCAGCCTGATGTGGGCGTTTCGTCCGCTGCGACAGCTTCCCCCCGAGCACCACATCGACGAACTCTTCCTGAAGAGCCCGGCCGAACTGCCAGTCACCATGGCCGAAGCGACCGTCGTGGATGACCTCAAAAAGAGGTCGCGCATTTCGTGGAAGGGAGTCTTCCGGCGGATCGATCTCGCGCTCAAGTGGGTGGAGCGGCTGGGGCTCAAGCCGCTGCGTCGATTGGCGATCCGGCGGGCCAACCAGTGGATCCTCGATCGGCAGGAAGAAAGCGATGGCCTGGGAGCCATTTTCCCCCCGATCGTCTGGACGATCGTGATCCTGAAGGCCCAGGGACATGCCGACGACTCTCCTCTGGTGCAGAGCCAGCTGGAAGAACTGGAAAAGCTGTCGATTCGCGAGGGGGATACGTTGCGGCTCGAACCGTGCCGGTCTCCGGTATGGGACACCGCCATTGCCACGATCGCCCTCCGGGAGGCGGGAGTGCCTGCGTCCCACCCGGCACTGCAGCGCTCGGTGCAGTGGCTGCTGGGGCGGGAAGCCCGCGTGCTGGGGGACTGGGCGGTGCGGCATGGCTTTCGCGAGCCGGCCGGCTGGTACTTCGAGTTCCGGAACCAGTACTACCCCGACGTGGACGACACGATCATGGTGATGATCGCCCTGTCACGGATGTTGCCGGAAGAGGCTCTGCGCCGCTGGCAGGCGGAGTTTGTGGTGGGGGCGTCCCGCCCGTCCAATCCGGAACAGTCGACGGTCTCGGCTGTCTGGGGGGGGCAGGCTCAGTCGAAAGATGAAGTGCTGGCCGAACTGCAGACCCTGACCCCGATGCTGGGCGCGATCTCGCGCGGGATGCGATGGGTCAGCGACATGCAGAACCGGGATGGGGGCTGGGGGGCCTTCGACCGCGACAACGACCGGGAGATCTACACGCAGGTCCCGTTCGCCGACCACAACGCCATGATCGATCCCAGCACGGCCGATCTGACCAGCCGGGTGCTGGAGATGTTTGGGGCCTATGGGATGACCGACCGGCATCCCCTGGCGGTGCGGGCTTTGGAATTTGTCTGGAAGAACCAGGAATCGGACCATTGCTGGCTGGGTCGCTGGGGCATCAATTACCTCTACGGGACCTGGCAGGTCCTGGTGGGCTTGGCGGCGATCGGGATTCCCGCCAGTGATTCCCGGGTTCGCCGGGCGGTCGCGTGGCTCAAGGCGCACCAGCAGGAATCGGGTGGCTGGGGCGAGACCCCGGCGACGTATGACGATCCCAGCCTGCGGGGGACGGGAACCCCCACGGCCTCGCAGACAGCCTGGGCCCTGATGGGGCTGTGTGCCGCGGGTGAACTCCATTCCCCCGCCGTCGAGGCTGGTGTGCAGTTCCTGCTCGACACGCAGAACGAGGATGGATCGTGGGATGAGCCCGAGTTTACGGGAACGGGCTTTCCAAGAGTCTTCTATCTCCGATACCATCTGTATCGGATCTACTTCCCCCTCATGGCGCTGGGGAGAATTGCCCGCCTGAGACAGGTCGCGACGGCCCAGTCGGAAGGACTTGACGATAACCTCCGGCCCGCCTTCTGACAGGCGGCCGGGATTTCTGGACCGCGCGGTACGATTCAAGTGAGTGATTCGGAACACAAGCATCATCGGTTTCGCCTGCGATCTGATGTCCGCACCCATTGGGCGGTGTACCTGGGAGTCTTCCTGGCGCTGTTGATCTGGTGCGCGGTCGATGTGATGGTGCGGGCCCGGGTCGATCCCGAGAAACCGTCGCTCCACATGACCGATGTCACGGTCTACACCGAGGCGGCCAAGGCCATTCTCGCCGGAGAGGACCCCTACCAGGTCACCAACATCCGGGGTTGGCCGTACATCTATCCGCCGCTGTTCGCCGTCTTGATGTCTCCGCTGGCCCCGCTTCCCGAACCGTGGCAGGCGGCGGTCTGGTTCTGGATTTCGGTGGCCTGTCTGCTGGGGTGCTACTGCGAATGCCGGCACCTCCTCGATCGCGTCCACCAGTCGGGAAACACCTCGCGTCGCCGCGAGTTGATTTTCCTGGGACTCGCCTTTGCCGCCGGACTGCTGCCGGCACTCAATTGCCTGCAGCGGGGCCAGGTCGGCCTCTTCCTGCTGTATCCCCTCCTGCTGGGGGTGCGGTTGGTGTTGACCGAGAAAAACAGCCACCAGTGGATCTGGGCCGGTGTGGCCCTGATGCTGCCGGTGGCCATCAAGCTGACTCCCGCCCTCCCGGTCGCCTGCCTGGCCGGGATGCTGCTCGTCCAGGCGGTGCTGCGCCCTCATCTGCGCCCGCGATTCGCCTTCGTGACTGGGGGACTCATTCTCGGGGTGCTGCTGCACTTTTTTCTGATCCCCGCCAGTCTTGTCGGGTGGAATCGCAACCTGGAGTTCCTGGACACATTTCACAACAACGTCAGCTCCAAGGTGAACGATGTCCGGTCCGATGACTTCGGCGGGCATGTCGCCTCCAAGCGGAATCAGAGTCTCAGCAATGCCGCCTACCGGTGTGGCAACTGGGTTGCCGCCCGCCTGGGGATGGGCCCCGATGACCTGCTGGCTGAGACGCCCGGCAATCAACTTCCCATGGATCGCCCGGCGGCCAACCTGACGTTGCTGGTCATCCGGGGGCTCGCCCTGCTGGCTCTGGGGGCAGCCTCGTACAAGGCCTGTACCCGCCGTGACCGCCTCGCCTGGCTGGCGGCCTATGGGCTGGCCATCGTGGCCACGTTTGTCGTTTCTCCCGTCGCCCGGGGCCACTACTTCTTAATGTGGATCCCCGGCAGCCTGTTCCTCTCCCTCTGGATGTGGCGACAGCACCAGCACCGGGTTGCCTGGCATGTCGCCATCTGGCCGATTGTGCTCACCACGCTGCACTACGTGGCTCTCGATTACGCCGGACGTGTCGGCCTCCTTGGACTGGGGACCACGGTCTGGTTTTTTCTGGGTTGTCACCTCCTCTATTACAGCAGCGAAGACGCGTCGTTCATGGAGACTGGCGACAGTCCGCAGGTTCGCGCCGAGTTCGTTGAATCGATGCTGCAGGAACTCCTCCGCGATCCCAAAGCCGTCGAGTCGGCCAAGCAGGCTGCTGAAGAGGCCAAGACCAATAAAAAGTCCCGCCGTCGCTCTTCCCGCCGTCGGTCCTCGTCGTCCCAACAGTCCTCCTCCCAGCAATCTGCTGACGAGCCCGCGTCCGCCACGATCTCCCCAAGTCCGACCTTGGCCATCCCGACGTCACCCGTCCCCGCCGAGGACGAAGAACCGGATGATGTCACAACGGCTGATCCCCAGGCCGACGGGGATGCGGTTCCGAAGGAAGAAATCGACTGAATCTGGACGCGGGACAGGGGGCCGCTCGACTCAGGGATGCCCCGGGTTGCACCGCAGTCGGTCGGTCCCCCGGGTCGTCACCGCGTCGGCAGAACGGCTGCGGTCTGGTGTCCGAACCAGTGCCACTTGCAGGCGGGCCTCGGGGGGAGCGACGACCCGGACCCGGCACCACGAGTCCCGGGGGACAACACCCAGCGGGCATCCCATCGCCGTCGTGCCGGCCAGTTGCCAGTCCCGTTGACCTGCTGGAAACGGACAGATCTTCGCCACGTCCGGGACCTCGTCTGCGGTGCGGGAGCCAGACAACACGAGGCCCTGCGGTTCACCCGAAAAGTGGTTCACCGCTGGTATGCCTGTCGATTTGCTGCGGTCCTGCCATTCACAGACGATCCACTCGCGAAACAGATCTTCAAACGAGCTGTTGAGACCACGGGTCAAACCGGTGCGTCCAGCGACAGGCAACTGTGCCAGGCGGGGTAGCACCTGGACTCCCTCCCGGGCCAGGACATAGGAAAAAAAACGCGCGGTCGCCCCCCGGCTTGCCTCGCCGCGCCATCCAGCTTCGCCCGCGCGGTGGGTCACCTCCAGCGGTGCCGAGGACGGAGACGCGTCAAAAGCCTGCCAGCGGGATTCCAGATTCGATCCGTCGCCGGTCCCCAGCCACTCCACAGCATGAGCCAGTCCTTCGTCGATCCATTCTTCGTTGCGGATCGGCAGCCCGGCTTCCCGGCGGCGACTGAAGACCGCCAGGTGGGCGGCTTCATGCACCAGGATGCTGGTGAGTCCCTCTGCCGTCAGATGGCGGGCATTCAGGTAAATCACGTCGATCGGTTGACCCCGGCTGTTGGCGGCGTGTCCCTCGAGATCGGTTCCCCGCACAAACGCCCGCAGCGGGACTGTCCCTCGCGGCAAATCATCGACAGCCGATGTGACCAGCACCGCCAGTCGCCCATCTCCATCGACATCGGCAATCGGTCCCAGCCATGCGTTGACCAAAGGCAACGCCAGGCCAGCCAGTGTGTCGGCCACCCGTTCGAGATCTGTGGACGAGACTCCACTTGCGACATCGTGCCGATCGACCGAGACCGTGACCTGGCCATTCTGCCAGCCCGTAATCGCCTCAATCGTGGTCCCCCCCCAGGAACCCCCGGCAGGTCCCGAGTGGTGATTCCAGGTCGGGAACTGAAATGTGCACGAGATCCCTCGGTCGGCCAGTTTCGACTCATCGACACTGTGAGCCCCCGGTCTCAGTCTCTTGTCATGGCAGTCACCCGTCAGGGGAGGGGGCAGGGAGGGTTTCGGCGGGACCCGCTGCCACTGGGACGTCGAGGCGACTCCCGTCTGAACGGGTTTTGTGCAGCGGTTGGCTGGTCGATCGCCGGGCACCTCGCTTCCGATTTCCCACTGCAAGTGCACCGGCCATGTGCCCGCTCCGGGCCCGAGCGACCCCACCACCACTTGCCAGCCAGTTTTGTTGTCTCCCTCGAGGAGCAGTTCGACCTCGCCCGAAGTCACCGGGAAGAATTGGTATTCCGACGTCGCTGAAGTGATGCCCGGGACTTTGTCTGACGTCATCCTTGACGGTTGCTGCGCCGCGGGCTCTTGAAAGCGCGGGCAGGCTGGTTGGGGCGAAGGTGCGATCGCTCCAGCCAGCCAACTCCCCGCCCAGGGGAGGCAGATGAGTACGGCGATGAAAAAGACGGCAGCTTTCATGCCCGTTGGCGAAGCGATTGAGGACGTGAAGTCGGCCCGGTCCGCCGACTTCGTTCGGCAGCAGACCGATCACTGGTCTCCACTGCTGACGGCTGCCGGCCGTGCTCCACGACCGGGCAGACAGTCTCAAGGCAGGGGGGACGATTCTTCCTTCTTCGACTTGCGGAAGCCCGGCAATCCAACCTCCGTCAAAAAAGTTTCTTGCCTGAATTGCCCAATCTTCCTTGGCTCAATCTTCACACGGTCGAGTTGGGTCTGCCTGTGGTCGATTGCTAACATGGGCAAGCTGGGGTCGATCCGCGTCCCGCCGAATTGTCCATCCTGTGGTGGCGTCAAGGCCCCTTGTCCCTCCCTCCCGTTGCGATCGCAGATGCCTCTCCCCGTTTCGTTCGTTGCCAGCCTCGTCAGCCTGTCTCTGCTGACCGCGCTTGTCTCGGCCGCTGACCCCGTGCGCGAACTGCAGTTGCAGTCGGCCACCCAGGGGAAGCCGACCGTGGCACACTGGGGGCCGGAGCCCGCGAAATACATCTCCTGGAGTTCCCACTCGCTGAGGCTGATCCCGGTGTACACCTTCGGGACTCGTGGACTCGGTCCGGGAATTGATCTCGACAGTTATCAGGGAGCGAACAGCCTGTATCGTGATACCGCGGCGGTGATCCGCCTGTACGGCCGTTTGCCTTCCAACACGGTCGAACCCTCGGCCAGCTACCTCGACAATACCCAGCTGGCCTCGTTGCAACGGGCCGCCCTGAGGGCCGGCAAGAAGCATGTCTTCCTGGTGATCTTTGATGGTGGCGACTGGCATACGACCCGTGCGGCTGCCATTTATCGAAGCGGTCGCGTGGGCTATGCCGAGGGGCGTGGCACCGGACTGCATCTTCTCGACTACACGGCGAATGACACCACGCAATATGGCTGGATGGTGACCGCCCCGCACAATGACGGAACCCGGATCGACGTCAACCTGCAACAGGTCGTCAATCCCGGTGGCACACGTCCCGGGGGGTACAACCCCGCCATTGCCGGACCATTTCCGTGGAGTGTTGCGACAGATCCGTTCTACGTCATCGGCAAGAATTCCTCGAATCAGCCGGGAGAACATCCTTATCCCGACTCGGCGATGACTGCCACTGCCATGAACAGCGGCGTCAAGAGTTACAACGAATCGGTCAATGTGGACATCCGGGGCCGGCAGGTCTCGACCGTCGCCCACGAAGCCCAGGCGATGGGCTTTTCGGTGGGCGTTGTAACGAGTGTCCCCTTCAGCCATGCCACCCCCGCCTGCACCTACGCCCACAACGTCACCCGCGATGACTACCAGGACATCACCCGTGACCTCGTGGGACGGACCTCGGTCGCCCATCCCCGAACACCCCTCCCGGGGGTTGATGTGCTGCTGGGGGGGGGCTTCGGAGATCTCTCGAAAGAGAACGAACTCGAGAAGCATCGCAAGTCGCAGGGAGAGAACTTCGAGCCCGGGAATCTCTGGATTGCCGGTTCGGACCTGCACAGTTCGGCCCTCGAGAACGGTGGCCGTTACGTGGTGGCCCAGCGTACGGCCGGGCAGAATGGAGGCGAGGTTCTCGCCGCGGCGACCCGTCGGGCGGTCGAGGGGCAGCACCGGTTGCTCGGCCTGTTTGGCATGGGGAACTACGGCGGTCATCTCCCGTACCGGACGGCGGACGGACAGTATGATCCCGTCCGGGGCAAGAGTGAACGGGGCGAGGCGTATCAGCCGGCCGACATCACCGAGAACCCCACCCTGGCGCAGTTGACGAACTCGGCCCTGGAAGTGCTTTCACGCAATCCTCAGGGTTTCTGGCTGATGGTTGAAGCGGGTGATGTGGACTGGGCCAACCATGACAACAACCTCGACAACTCGATTGGAGCCGTGCTGAGTGGTGACGATGCGTTCCGCACCATCACCGACTGGGTCGAACGCAACAGCAACTGGAACGATTCGCTGATGATCGTGACCGCCGATCATGGGCATTTCCTCGTGCTGGATCAGCCCGAGTTGCTGCTGCAGCGCGAGTGACATGCCGCAGGCGTCCGCCTGGGGTCAGCGGGGGTTCCGGCCTGGTTCCAAAAGGGTGCCAGGCAGGGTTCCCTTGTCGCGAACTTTTCTCGGATCGGCAGCCTGTCTTCCCGCAGGATCGGCCTGCTGCTGCAGCCACGCCACCAGGTCGGCCAGTTCGGCTGGGGAAAGATCTTTTTCCAGCCCCTCGGGCATCAGCGATTTTCCGGTACACGACATCTCTTCGATGTCTCCCCGCAGGATCGTTTCCGTCACATCTTTCTCACGGCGCAGCGTGAGGCTGGTGGCCGTCTGGGCGGCAATCAACCCGTTGTGGCTGCGCCCTGCGCGGTCGATCACGACGTACTGCAGGTAGTTCGGCTGCACGGTATGGTTCGGGTCAAAGATGTGCTGCACCAGGGCACTGGCGTCGCGTGAGGCCGAAGAGGCGAGGTTGGGTCCCAGGTTCACTCCCCGTCCCGCGACCTGGTGACATCCTGCGCACACCCGCTCGAAGACTTTTGCTCCCTGTTCGGGAGTTCCCTTCAGCCTGGCAATCGCCTGCCGGTAATGGTCGACCACTCCCCCGCGGGCCGAGTCGCTGGCGTTCCCCAGCAGCTCCCGGGCCAGTTCGCGAATCTCATCGGAACGGTGCTGCAACAGCCACTGCCGCTGGGCCGCATCCAGTCGCGCCAGAGAGAGATCACCGGCCGAGGCACTGTGCAGCAGGGCGATCGTCCGTTCGTCCCGGGAGAGAAGTTGTGCCAGGAGTTCTCCCTGGACCTCGGGGGTTGTGGCACTCCACTGATCCAGGAACAGTCGGGTGATTGCCGGTTCTGGCTGTCGGGCCAGCGTGCGGATCGCCGCCAGTTGCAGGGTGACCGGCTGTCGTGCTGAGACCAGAGGTTCAAGGAGAGCCCGTGGCCGTTCGCCCGGGACGGTGGCCAGGAACCCAATCGCCGACACCCGGGCCGCCTCGGCTCCTCCGGAGTCACCGGCAAGCTGCAGGGCCTGGTTGATCTCCCGCTCCACCAGGCTGCGCGAGAGGGGATTCCGGAGTTGCTCGAGGGCCCACATCTGGTTGGCCCGCCGCAGGCCATTGGCCATCGACTGGACCAGAGCGGCCGCAGTTGTGGCGTTGTCACGGTGTGTCGTGGCAATCACCGCGAGTGTGGCATCCAGTTCCCCGGGGTCATGCCGAATCCCGACGATCTGCGCCAGTTGATCCAGCCATGCCCGGCCGGCCTCCGTAAGGGACCACTCCGGGTCAGCCAACAGGGCCTGCAGCATGCGACCGGGGGTGCGACCGACCGAACTGAGAATGGCAGTCCGCATCCAGGCATCGCCCGACTCCGTCCGGGCCAGCCTGGCCAGCAACTCGGCAGCCCGGGGATCCTGCGATTCCCCGAGGGTAAAGGCGAGTTGAAAACGCACCCGCGGATCACGGTCGATTCCCATCGAGAGCACCAGGTCCCGCAGTGAACCAATCGAATCGAGCACGGGCTCCGCAAGCCGCAATGCAGTCTCCCGGACACGCCCCTCATCGTCCCGCAGGGCCACTCCCAGGATCTCGCCGCGCAGGGAGCCGAGTCCCTGCAGGGCCCACAGCGCGGCGACCCGCGTCGCCGCCGATTCGCTCTTCTTCACAAGACGCTCCAGCCCTGCAACCAACCGACGATCCTGCCGTTCGAAGATCAGTCGGGCAGCCGTGTCACGGGCCCAGCCATCGCGACTCTCCAGGGCCTGCAGCAGATCGTCGCCGGTTGCCTGCGCGAGCCGGGGGGCCGGGCGGGGAATGAACCCCTGGGGAGCGATCCGGTAAATCCGTCCGTTGTTCCGGCCACTCGTGAAGTCCAGGTGCTCGGCCACATCCAGCGGGACATGGATCGATTCGAGGACCTCCCGGCTCATGTCGAGGCAAAACAGCGTTCCATCCGGCGCGTTCACAAAATTGACCGGTCGGAACCAGATGTCGGTGGACCGCACAAACTCGGTTCCGGGTTCAACCCGCTCGGACTCAAACGTCACCCCCGCAGGAATCAGGCGGCGGTGATGGACCAGGTTGTTCTGGCCATCCCCCACGAACAGGGTGCCATAGTACTCGGGGGGGAATGCCGAGCCGCGGTAAACCGTGACCCCAGCCGCCGCATCGACCACATGATGGCTGGCCCCCGGAGCGTCGGCGGACCGCTCGCCGGTCGTGACCCTCCGGGCGCTGCGGATCTGTCGCCAGCGTTCGACCGGACTCGTGCGGAAGATCGGCACCGGTCCGGGGGCGAGATTCTTGATGGCCGACGGGACGGGGAGATACGGGTTCCGCGCCAGGTAGTGCTGCGGCAGCACCACCTGCAGCAACGGTTGTGACTCGCTGCAGGTGAAGCGGTTGCCAAAGTCGTCAAACGTGTTTCCGAACTGCACCGTCCCCGAGATGCTCTCGAAAGTTTCGGTCACCGGGTCGAACCGAAAATCTCGTCCCGCGAGATCAACGGCAGCCTGTTCGGGACGATCCACATGCCGAATCACGCCGGCATTGTTCGCGGTCGAGCCATAGATCCAGTGATCGGGACCCCACGTGAGATTGTTGAGCATCCCCTGCTGGTTGCCGGTGCCAAACCCGGTGAACACCCGCCGGCGTTCGTCGGCGACACCATCTCCGTTGGTATCCCGGCAATACCAGATGTCGGGAGGGGCCGCGATGAAGGCTCCTCCCTGGTAGGGGGCCACTCCAGCCGCCCACAGCAGCTTGTCGGCAAACACCGTGGAGGTTTCATACTCTCCATCCCGGTCCAGATCCCGCAGCAGCCGGACGCTGCCGATCGGATCGGCCCCTTCCGCAGGCCGGTAGGGATAGTCCCGCATTTCGCAGACATACAACTGACCGTCGGCATCAAACGCCGAGGCGATCGGGTCGTAGACCGCAGGCTCGGCAGCCACCAGTTGCATCTCGAATCCTGGCAGCATCTCGAACGCCTGCAAGGCTTCACTCGGAGACTTGGCAGGAACCGGCTGCAGGTACGCCTGGAGCTGCTCGGGAGTGGGAAAGGGGGTGGACGCATCCGATTCGAGTCCCGCCTGTGCGGGTGGGGCCAACACCCGGGTGTTGTCGGTCGCGGGATCGTCACTGCTCGCCAGGCCACCTCCGGCACGTACCTTCAGCAACTGATCGCGAGCTGCCTGGAAGTAATCCAGGACCCGGGCTTTTTCGTCAAAGTTGCGGGCACGGTGACGGGCGATCTGTCCGTCGAGACGTTCCAGCCACGCATCAAGTGAATCCTGCTGATAGGCCCGCCGCCCCGCCACATCGACATACACGGGATTGGTGTGGGCCTCGGCATCGGGCTGGCCTCCCGGGGTGGTCGACCAGGCCCGCACGGCGATCCAGGTCGCCCCGGTCACCGGCAGATCGCGCTCGAGAGTCTGCCAGACCTGACCGGCCGGTGGTGCGGTCACGGCAATCGACTCCTGGACTTTCCCCCCAACGATCAGGTCGACATGCTGCACGGGGGTGACTTCGCAGGCCCACTCGACCTTGATTTTCAGTGGGGCGCTGTCGTTCGCGGTCCGCTCGAGAATCGTACCCGGCGCAGAGCCATTCACCTCCAGCAGCAGCAGGGGGCCCGTGGTCATGAAACTGCGGCCGGTCGACATCCCCTGCAGCCACTCGCCAAAGGTCGGCTCACCGGGGTGCGCGACGTAGGTCCGGCAATCCCCCAGCCACCGGCATGCGGGCCAGTCACTCGCCCCGATGCAGGGAATGCGGTAGCCCGAATTCAGCATGTGGTACCAGTCGGTCAGTCCCACTTCGCGGTAGATGCCGAATTGCAGCAGTTCAATGGCGTTGAGGGCCCCGAGGGCGACGTCGGCATACACCTCCTGCCGGTAGCCGCCGTGGGCATACGCCGCCTGCCCTCCCCGGTCCATGGTGTCCCGCGCGACCAGTCCGTAGACCGGCCAGTTGTCGGCATTCAGGTCCTGGCCGGGAAAGACCAATTCGTCCCGTCCAAACAGCAGGATGTGTCCGTACGTGGTGTTCCGATACTCCTGACCCGACTGGATGTGGTACCCCCCGCGTTCGCGGTGCGACTTCGTTCCCAGTCCGCGTTGTTGAGGGGCGGCGAGTTTTTCCATGAACCCCGAATAGGGACCGGCCGGCTCGTTGTATCCCAGGATGCTGCCGTAGCGGATGTCTTCCGCTTCCAGCAGGTCCAGCACCACCTCATCGTCGCGGGCCGATGCGCGGGGAATGTGCAGGTGAGGATCTCCCGAATGCCAACCGCGGACCGCCATTCCGGCGGTCCGTTCGAGTCGCACCTCCACCTTGGCAACCTGTCCTGCGGCAACCTCCACCTCGACCTGCTGTGGACGGTACTCATACCCTTTCCAGACTTCGATCCGGACCGGTCCTGGAGGAACAGTCACCGCTGTCTGACCCCAGGCATAGAAGAAGCGGCCGAGATAGCGCCAGGGGGCTTTTTCCTTCCGGTTCCCCCAGGCCCCTTTCTCGGGCCAGTCTCCCGTGAGGGCATACTCGGACAGGTAGTTCCGCGGGGGCTGATAATATTGGCCGTCGGACCCCACGACGTTGATCCGGCAAAAGGTTGGCTCTCCCGTCGCCGCGTCGAGTACCGTGATCCGGACCCGACCGGCATCGGCGTCCGCGGAGGTGACCGGTTTCCCCACCTGCTGATGGCCACGCGGTGTGAAGAAGAAACCTTCCCCTTCCGCCGCAGGCTTTTCCTGCCCCCGGACTGGCAAAATCGGCCAGGTGAACAGTGTCAAAAGCAGAATCAGGAAACAGCCGCCTGGTTTCGCGATCAGGGACCGCTGACCCAACCCGGCCCCAGGTTCCTGTACCGACCACGTTGCGTCTGCCATTGTGCGATCCTGTTGTGACGTCATCCCCTGTCCGTTCCCCGGAACGACCTAGGGCCCGGATCAACCGTCGAAACGTGTTGATACCAAACCGAAATGGAGGAGGACACCATCCCCAAAGGCATTGCGTCCATTCTTGCGATCGAACGTCTCGACGGGTCGGTCATTCTCTCCAATCGGCTGCAGGGGTTCACGGTCGAGCGATCGATTTCCGCTCGGGGGATGGTCGCTGGCCGAATGCCCGTGTTCGGGTTGCATTTGGGAAACCGAATGACTGTTTGGCGATCACCCGGTGGGCGGCCAGCCGGTGCGAGATCCGAGGGCGGCGATCGATGCTCCAGTACACGCGTGGGCGCAGGCGGGTTACACTGAGGATCGCGTTGTGACGGCCATGGTGGCCCGTTCGTCACGCGAAACCCCTGTTGCCGCCCTCAGTCGGTTTTTGATTCGGTTCCAACGTGTCGAATTCTCCCCCGGACCAATCACCTTCCCCGGAATTGCCTTCTCCATCCCACGTGGATTCTGAAGCCGCAGGCCCGGTTTCCGCGTGGCCCGTCGGTACCCGCGTGATCCGTAATCCCGCAACGTGGCAACCCAATGACTTTGACTCGTGGGGTCGAGGGGAGGGGATCGGAGTTGTTGTTGAGCCTCCGTTCCCGCTCGACGACGGCGAGGTCGATGTCCGCTGGCCGGCGGGCCGTTGCTTCGAAGCGTTGTCGGAATTGCAGATCCTCGACGCGACCTCGTCGTCCCGTCAGAATCCTGCCTGACCTGTGAACGGCCCTTCTGGTCTTTCACGCTCCCCTTCCTCCGACCTCTCTGACCACCATGCGACTGCTGGGAAAAAAAGCCCTGGTGACCGGTGCCGCCCGGGGCATTGGCAAAGGGTGTGCTCTCGAACTGGCCCGCGCGGGGGCCGAAGTGGTGATCAACGACCGCGATGACAATCCGGCAGCCCAGGCCACGCTTGCAGAACTGCGGGCCCTGGGGCAGCGGGCCGAGTTTGTCCCGGGAGATATCTTCGACCGGAATTCGTGCGAACAGGTGGTTCGCGAGGCGATCGCCCGCCTGGGACGGCTCGACATTCTGGTCTCCAATCCCGCGTTCTCACGCCGGGGAGAATTCCTGGATTACGCACCGGAGTTGTTTGAGCAGACCCTGCGCGGAACCCTCACGGCAGGGTTTCACATGAGCCAGTTTGTGGCCCGCCACATGGTCGAACGGGGGGGCGGGGGGAAGATCGTCTTCATCTCCAGCCTGCATGCCCGGGTTCCGTTTGCCAACAGCGTCGCGTACAACGCCGCCAAGCGGGGGGTGATTGCCATGTCGGAAACGATCGCCGCCGAGTTGTTGCCGCACCGCATCAACGTCAACGCGATTGAACCGGGCTGGATTGACACCCCCGGCGAACGCGCGACATTCGGCGACGATGCCGTGAATGCCGGCGGCGGTGCACTTCCCTGGGGGCGTCTGGGGACGATCCACGATATCGGGCGTGCGGCGGTGTTTCTCTGTTCCGAGGATGCCGACTACATCACCGGGACGTCACTGCTGGTCGATGGTGGACTCTGGCTGAAAGCGGCGATCCCGGTTGCCAGCCCTCCCCCGGCGAAGCCAGAGAGTGGACGAATCGGCTGATCGACGATGCCATTGGGTCACTCACCGGCGGCCCCTGGGGAATCATGAATCGCAGGCGTCATCCCTGCCGGGCCCGCTGGGAGGCCGCGACCCGATCGCGGAAGGACTGGAC
This sequence comes from Planctomycetaceae bacterium, assembly GCA_003508595.1. Taxonomy (GTDB): domain Bacteria; phylum Planctomycetota; class Planctomycetia; order Planctomycetales; family Planctomycetaceae; genus UBA10511. Next base: position 56,168 of record DNUF01000216.1, on the reverse strand, counting down.
CAGGATCCACGAGGGCTCACCGGCACACAGAAACCGCCAGCCGTCGCGGACCATGCCCGCCACGTCGCCACCAATCAGCCAGCCCGGTTTCCCCGCCGCCTCAGCCGACGCCTTCACCTGCAGACAGGCTTCACGCAGTCGGGGATGATCCATCTGCCCGCAGACTCCCAACTCGGCCGAGAGGTCGTATGGACCCAGGGCGAGAGCGGTGGTGATGGGATGCCGGGCGATCGCATCACGCCGTTCCAGACCCACCCGGGTCTCGATCTGTGGCAGCACGAGAAACTCGTCTTCCCATTCCCGTTGCCAGGTGGGACCGAGATAGTTCGAGACCCAGCGATTTCCCATTCCTCCAGGGCGGCGCCGTCCGCGGGGCGGGGTGTAGATGGCATCCCGCACCACGTCGAGTTCCACGGGAGACTCCACGCTGGCCAGCAGGAAGCCGCACGCCCCCAGGTCGGCCGCCAGACGCAGGGTCGCGTAGTCATTCGACCGCGGACGGATCAAGACCGGGAAGTTCATCCGTCGGCCGGTGGCGCACACCTCGGCGACCTTCTCGGTATCGACGGCTCCATGTTCCATGCAGACGATCAGGTAGTCCAGCCCCCCCCGCTGGCAGAGTTCCACCAGGTCGGTCCAAACCTGGTCGATCGCCAGGACTCCGAGGACCACATCCCCCTGGGCGAGTTTCGACTTCAGCGCGCGGGTCACCTGCATGACATGACTTCACGAGTAGAGAACAAAGAGGAGGGGGGATTTCGTGATCGCCGGCCGCAGCACAGGCTCACTTCGCCCGGGCGGCAGTCTTGAGCTTGCTGTCGAAGTAGTCGAAGAGGGCCTGGTCCGCCTTTTGGGCGTCTTCCCCCTTGAAGCCGTGACCGGCACCGGGCAGGGTCAGCAACTCGGCTGGGACCTCCGCCGCCTTCAGCCGGTCGATCAGCCAGACTGCCTGTTCGTGGGCGACATACTTGTCTTCGGTCCCATGGATGCAGAGGGTGGGGGCCGCTTCGGGGGTCACCCAGTACAGCGGGCTGGCCAGAATGTGTCGGCGGCGAGCCTGCTCGACGTTGCCTCCCAGGAAGAGGGGGAGCACCTCGGCGGCATCGACGCTCTTGCCGTAGGATTGGGTGAAATCGCTGGGACCATAGACATTGACCACGCACGCGACCGAGCTCGATTGGTCAGCATGGCCCCCCTCTCCCTCAAACTGCCGGACCCCGGCCGTCACTCCCAGGAACTGGGCGAGGTGTCCTCCGGCCGAGCCTCCCGTGACACCAATCCGCTGGGGATCAACCTTGTACTTCCCGGCATTCGCCCGCAGCCACCGGACCGCCGCCTTCACGTCATGCACGGCAGCGGGAAACTGGTACTTGGGAGCGAGGCGATAACTGACCGTGATGGCGACGTAGCCCCGTTCGGCAAGCCGCAGGCAAAGGTTGTTGTAGCCATCGCGGTGTCCCGCCCGAAACCCGCCGCCATGAATGCAAATGACTGCTGGGAAGGGACCGTCACCCGATTTCGGCCGGGCGAGGTTGACCTGCAGGTGCTGGTTGTCGGGATTGGAGTATTCGATGCCTGGTTCCCAGATCACCGATTCCGGGATGACCAGGTTCTTGGCATCCTGGCCCCGGGTGACGGTGGGGCAGGCCAGACCCAGCAGTAGCCCGAGACAGGCGGTGGCAGTCAGGAAGCGAGACACAGAGCGCATGCGAGACTCTCCCGGAAAGACAATCAGAAATGAGACACAAACCAGTCGGCACGGACCCCGGCATGGTTCTCCGTTCGCCTGTGTCCCCCGTGCCGGGAGAGTGTGGGAAGTTCCCCCCCGATTGGGAAGCGAAGCGGGGAAAGCCGGGGATACTGATGGCAGTGGGTCGATCCACAACCGGGGAATGGGCCCCTGGAACAGGGAGTCCGCAAGTCGTCCGAGGGGGCAAGGGGGGACCTGAGTGGCCGGATTGCCAGCCTGCGACAGGGAGGATATCCCGGCATTCCCGGACGAGAGAACGCCCGGGGTGAACTCGACAACCCTGGGACGACCTGACAAAATACGGGCCTCTGTGGTGTTCCCTTGTCTGCTTGTCGAGTTTTGAGGAGAGACTGGCTGTGTCTGAATCCCATCCTGCCCCGTCGCATTCCTCGGGCGAGCCCGCTGTCGGGCAGGTGGTTTCGACCCCCGAGTTCGACGCCCGTGAGATTGAGCAGTTCGGCGAAAAAGATGCCCAGGCGATTCGGGTCATCGGCAAGATGCTGGTGCTCTTCTTCTTCTATTCGTTGATCGTGATGGTGTGTGTGGGGTATTGGACCATGAAGAAGTCCAACGCACCGGCCGCAGCGGCACACCACGGACATGCCGAACATGCCGCGGATGACGACGACGAATAGTCGTCGAGCCAGAGCATGACTTCCGTGGCGGCTGAGACGGTCGCGGCGGTGAAGGTGCTCCTCCGCTGGGGTGGTGGGGTGGCTCTGGCGTGGCTGATTTGGGTCGTGTACCGGCTTCGTTCGGACCGGGCTTGGGTTTGGTGGCCGACGCTCTCGTGGATGCGGTGGACGCAGCGACGCATGCCTTTTGCTCCGGGTGGAATCGTCTTCGCGGGCAGTTCCAGTATTCGATACTGGCAGTCCCTCGTCTCCGACATGGCTCCCCTGCGGGTGTTGGGGCAGGGTTTTGGGGGCTCGAAGCTGTCGCAATTGGCGGCCTGGACCGACCGGCTGATCATTTCTCACCAGCCCCGGGCCGTGGTGATTTACTCGGGGGAAAATGATCTCGCCGGGGTCCTGGGAAGTCAGCGGCGGACCGCGGAGGATTTGCCCCCGCTGTTCGAGCAGATTTGTCGGCAGGTGCACAGCCGGCTTCCGGAGACCCGCATTTATTGGGTCTCGATGAAGAAGCCTCCCGCGCGACGGGAGATCTGGTCCGAGATTGATCGGGCGAACGAGTTGCTGTCGGCGTACTGTGCGGGGGACTCCCGGTTGGGGGCAATCGACATCCTGACCCCGATGTGCGACGCCTGGGGTGAACCGCGCTCGGATCTGTATGAGTGGGATGGCATTCATCTCAATCAATCGGGATATGCCCTGTGGACCGACATCATTCGCCCCCGATTGCTGGCCGAGAGCCCCGAGCCAGCGGCGTAGCCAGGTTTCAGGTCCTGGTTTCAACCGCCCGTTCGACAAGTTTTGCCGCCGGTTGATGAAGCCGATTCGTTCCCCGCCGTTGCTTCCGTTGGTCCCCCCGTCGAAATCATCCGAGCCGGGACTGGACGCGCTTCGTCACAAACCGAATTCATTCGCAGACGCGCACGGTCCCCCATCCGATGAGGTTTCTCCCCCGCGGAAGGGGAACGGAGACGTGCATCCGCGCAAGCAAGTCGCCTGGTGGATTGGACGACCCGGTGGAAGGGACTGTTTCCCCACCGCCCCTGCCAATCCGGAAATGAAACTTGGTTCAATATCGCAGGTTTTGTGCGATCAGTGTCTGTTGATGTTTGCCACAGTCCTGAAAACCGGAGCCTGCGAAACCCTCCAGAAACTGGGGCCCGAAACTGTGGGGCCCGAAACTGGGGCCAGCCACCGTTTGACGGAGTGGTTGTCTGGATTACCGGGGCTGTGGACTCAAAGTTGTAAGTCATTGAACCAGAATGTGTTGTAGTGAACGGGGACTGCCCGGCATCCGCGGTATGCAGTCGTCATTGGCCTTTCGTTGGGTCAGAAACGGACCGCGTTTCAAACAATGGTTGGCCCCGGCTTTCGGGCCCTGGCGTTCGTCGGCGATTCCCCGCAAAGGCGAGAAGTGCCAGCGCGCAAAACATCGCACCGCCGATCAAGAATGGCAGTGCCAGGTAGACCGCCTGGATTCCGAGCGCGAGATTCTCGTTCGGGCCGATGTCAGCGAGGATTCCGAGGAACCCGAGTGCCGCAAACCCCAGGATTGGCAATGAAATCACGATGCCGAGGACTCCCAGAGCGAGCAACATGAATCTGACAAGACGCATGGACCGACTCCTCTCAAGATTTTGCAGAAACCGGGGCCAGAAACCGGTGCCAGCCACCGTTTGGTGATTGGGTTAACGGGATTCCCGGAGTTGAGGACTCAAATTTGTAGGTCATTGAATCAGAATGGTTTGTGGTGATTTTGGACTGCTCGGCCTACGCCGTACGCGGTCGTCATTGGTTGATCCTTTGGTCAGAAACGGACCGCGCTCCAAACAATGGTTGGCACCGGATTTTCGGCACCGGATTTTCAATGGTTGGCACCGGATTTTAGGGCGGTCGAGAGACCGCCGTGACTTCGGTCTTGGCCCTTGGAACGGCATTCTGATGGCAACTCTCCATCACCGCAGCCTCCGCTCAAGCCGAGAGAAATTGTCACCTTTTGGGACTGATTCGGCAATCTCTGCGGAGAAGCCGTCCCTGATGGCGGGCGATGGATCGTTGCTGGCGGGCCTCTTCCCGCTTGCGGTCATGTTCCTGAAAGTTCACCTGTTCGAGTTTCTGAACCGTGACGTGCGGGTGATGTAACCCGATTGGAGACCGGGGCCTGGAAACCGGGGACGGCGACTGAAAATGGCGGAGTGCTCGGGTCAGCCGAATCCAACCTCCGATTGCAGGCCTGGCTGTCACTTGGGAGTTTCGATCCCGAATGGCCCACACCGAATTCTCGGGGGACCCACACGACTGGTCCGGACATCCGGAACAACCGTTGGGACTTGTGGTCGTGTCACTTTGAAACCCAATCCCGGAAAAGATTTGTCTCGCGTGGCGTTTTTGGCGGAGCCCGGTTGAGGGAGGACATGGCACTGGCCATGATCAAGAGACTTGGAACGCCGTCCGGCTCAAGGGAGCAGGACCGATGGCTGGATGGACCGTTCTGGGTGCCGATGTGTGCATTCCGAGGAAGGCCTTGGATGTCGAACGATTGAACTTGCCGTGGATTTTTCGCGGTTGACTTGCCGCTTTGTAAAGCCGTCCGTCGCGATTCCTCCGCGGGATTCCCGAACAGGTTGTTCCGGCAGATGGCGGCCATCCTCCCGTTGGTTTCTGATTTCCTCTGGTGCGATAGACTCCCGGGATGTTGATTTCTCCCGACAATCCGCTGACGTTCCACATCATCTACACTCCGGGAACAGTGCGGGCGCTGTTGCCGTTCGTGCGGAGCCTGCTCCAATGGTCGAATTGCCAGTTCCGGTTGGTGGCGAATGGGTGTCAGGCCGATGAGTTGGAACTGCTGCGGCGCGCCTGCACCAGAGAACCACGTCTGGAATATCTGGTGGTCTCGCGGAGAGGAATGTGGAAGCATGCCCAGGTGTTGAATTGGTTGCTGACACAGTCTGGCGAGCCGCAGTTCTGTTTCCTGGATTCGGACATCTTGGCGACGGGCGATTTCCTGGCCGAGTTGCGGCCCCAGGCGGTCGGTACCGATGCCTTGTTTACCGGCTGGCCGCTGTTGACAACCGCCTCGGATCAACAACTGTCGGATGCCACCGACTATATGGCTGGCCATCATCGGTACACCGAGGCGGGCCAATGCCTGGGGGGAAGTTATTTCGCGATTTACGACCGTGCCGCGCTGGATGCCGTGTTATCGATCGCTCCGGCGGGGTTCGACCGAGGCCTGAGGGGGTTCCTGTCGACTCCGCAGCGGCGGGCTATGGAGTCGCTGGGGGAACAGCGGGCGTTCTACGACACCGGGCGCGTCTTGAACCTGCTGCTGATTTCCCAGGGGCGGGTCTTGCGGTCTCCGGACATCGAGTCGTTGTGTCACCTGGGCAGCTTCAGCTTTTCCCGTGATGTTTTGTCCCGTCCTGCCAGCTGGAATGAGTGGTTGAGACAGCAGCGAGACCACGTGAGTCAATGGGCTGTCCGGTTGTTGAGCACGCTGGGCTCACCCTTCACTGGCGAAAACCGCAAACGCGAGATTCGTCGCCGGGTCTGGCAGCACGTTTCGCAGTCCCCCTGGCATTCCCGATGCCGCGTCTTGGGGGCCTATTTTGGCGACTTGCTGGAGGCCTTCCATGCAGGACAGAAGCCCCCCCCGCCGCCGATTGTTGATTCACCGGAGGTGAATGCGCGGGTCCGAAGGTTGATCGACACTCTGCAGGACGCGTGGCCTTCAATCCGGCTGGAGGCGTGGCTCGATGAGACCTGAGCGCCGCGGGGGAAGCGGGCCGAGACATTCCCCAAATCCAGGCAGTCCCGCTCCGAACGACGACTTGCACAGGAGCCAAACCCGTTGAATCTTCGTTGCGAACCCCCACCGATCTACTTCGCTCATCTTCCCCGCACGGGGGGAACCGCTTTGCGCGACTGGCTGCGCACCGCCTATGGCCCCAGGCAGTTGCTGGATTTGCGGGCGAGAGAGTGTCCCTCTCTCGACACGCGAGAGGCGCAGAGCAGGAAATATTACCATGCTTGGCACCTCGGGCGCGGGCCCTGGGATCGACTGGAGCAGCCCGATCTGCTCGGATTGACGCTGCTGCGCGACCCACTCGAACGTGCCGTTTCGGAGATTCGCAATGTGCAGCGGCGGGCGCTGTCGCATGGCTTGAGGTTCACGACAGAATTCCTGGCCCGACTGAAGCCGGTGATCCACGGCTCGATCGAGGACTGCCTGCGCGCCGGTGTGTTCGATGACCTGATTTCCAACGCCCAGTCTCGCGTGTTGGGGAGCCGTCGTGACTGGACGATCGGTGCCGACTCTCCTCATGTCACCGCAGTGCATCCACTCAACTCCGTTGCGTGGTCCGACTATCCCTGGCTGGCCACACCCGGGAATGCTGCGGTTTCGGTCTCTCTCGAAGATCTCAAGCGTGCGGCGAAGTCTTGGCTGGTGTCCCTCGCCTGTGTGGGCGTGACCGAACGCTGGACCGACTTTGCCACTTTACTGGCCGACCATCTCGGAATTGCCCCCCCCCTGGCGTCCCAGCCGAACCACGGCCCCACCGCCCCAAATATCACCAACCGAGCGATCGGGGCCGACCGTGTCGACGGGGAATTGTCCGATTGGGCGGTGGGCCGCTTGCGGGAATTGAACGACGCCGATCTGGAACTTTACGACCAAGCCCGAGAACGTTTTGCAGAGCAGTGGCAACGATTCCAGGGGAAGCCGCGGCAGACCCCCAGAGTGGCGGCGCAAATTCGCCAAGGGCTGCAACCTTGGCGGGAGGTTCAACGCCGGTTGCGGAATCACCGCCGTTACTGGCCTTTGCGCACCTACTTTCTGGCCGATTACCCGCGTTGGTTTGGAACCCGTCAGGGGTGGCAGGTCATTCTCAAAACCCTGCTGCGGCAGTCGGGCGAAGTGCGAATCGAGAGCCCGCAGGCGCAGGTCCCGGTGTCCCTGAGATTGCGCTCGTCCGACTTCTTTGTCTACGGGCAGGTGTTGGTCGAACGGGAGTACGAACTCCCCCTGTGCCGGGAACCTGAAACCATCATCGATGCCGGGGCCAACATCGGCCTGGCCTCGATCCACTTCGCCCAACGCTATCCCCGGGCTCGAATCCTGGCGATTGAGCCGGAACCCTCGACCTTCGATCTGATGCGCCGCAACGTCGCTCCCTTTCCCCAGGTGGTGCCGATCCACGCAGCGCTGTGGGACCACGTCACCACACTCAACCTGTTTGGCAGCACCCGGGGTTCCGCCGCGGTGCGGACCCGGGAGGCAAATCCGTCGGCCACCGGCAAACACGACCTGGGAAGTGTGCCCACCGTCACCATTCCGCAGTTGCTCCGGGAGCATGGGTTCGCGCAGGTCGACTTGTTGAAGATCGACATTGAAGGGGCCGAGCGGACCGTGTTCGACAGGGCGGAATCGTGGATCGACCGCGTGGGGGCGATCATGATTGAAACGCATGACCGCTTCGAGCCCGGGTGCACCCTGGCGTTCGCCGCAGCCACCACCGACTTTCCCGTGGCGTGGCGCGAGGGGGAACACCTGGTGGCCGCCCGACACGACCTGGTCCGGGAGCTTCCCGCCAGTGTGCGAAACCTGCCTACGGAACCCGGGGCGGCGTTCCGGCCGGAGGAGACTTGAGGGGGGCCGAATCCGAGCCGCCGCAGCAATCGCTTCCCGCGGCTGGCACTGAGTTGATCGGCACTCCCATTCTCGTGCTAAAATCATGCGAGTTGGTGTCCCGCGACTCTGGAGTTGAGTGCAGTGCCGTTGGTCGATGATGTCTTCGATTGGCTCCCCCTGCCGATGCAAAAGCGTCTGTTTGCGCTGGTCCGACCTGGAACTCGCTCGGCCCTGGAGAGGCGACGGCAGTTGCCTCGGGGAGTCACAAATTCACTGGCCGCTTTCGATCACCACCGGTGCCTGTTCATCCACGTTCCGAAGACAGCGGGTTATTCGATTGGCCAGGCGCTGTTTGGCGGAGTCACCGGCCACGATCCGCTGCGGCGACTCTGGCTGTTATACGCTTCCGCGGAGTTTGACCAGTACTTCAAGTTTGCGTTCGTGCGCAACCCGTGGGAAAGGTTGGTCTCGGCCCATGAGTATTTCTTGCAGGACCGCCAACCTCCGGGGACTCAGAACTGGGTTCGTCAACAGTTCGGTCATTTCCGCGATTTTGATGAGTTCGTCAAGCACTGGGTACCCCGCAGGGCGATGCGCAGCGAACAGCCGCATTTTCATACCCAGTCTTCGTTCGTGACCTTGGGAGGGCACGTGGCTGTCGATTTCCTGGGACGCATGGAGAACCTGGAGGAGGACTTCGCCACGATCGCCCGCCGCCTGGGGCAAGAGGTGTCCCTGCCCAGGATGAACGCCACCCCCCGGGACAGGCCCTACCGCGATTACTACACCGCCGCGTCACGACAGATCGTGGCCGAGGTCTATGCCGAGGATATCCAGCGGTTTGGTTACCAGTTCTGAATCGATTGCGGACCAGGTGGTGAAGATGATGCGGAGGGTGTTGGAAAGTCTGCAGCGCCAGACGGTGCGGGATCAATCAGGGGCCTTCGCCAGACGCGGTGATAGGGGGGGGCGACCGATTGTCGGAGTCAGTTCTGTGCGTATCACGAATCTAGCGACCCGCAGGTCCGATTGTAACGTCGCCCGTCGGGCATCTGGGGAGGACAAGAGCCTCAGAAACAGTCCGGTCTTGAAGGTCGGGCAGGTTGACAGTAAGGTTCCCAAGGGGCCACCCTGGATGCGAGGAGGAGCGCCAGAGAAACTGTGGGTTCGGTGTGTTGTTGTCTCTCCAGAGGCCTGCTCGATGTCGAATGCCCAAACAGCCTGGCAACTTCCCGTTCTGTATCAGTTGGGATCCCTTTTGAAACGGGTCGACCGTCCGCTGAATGAGCACTGGAAATATCGGATTCGCATGTTCCACTTCGACGTGGTGCAGGGCTGCCAGCTGAGATGTATCGGATGCCCGAATTCGACACTGCTCCCCAAAATCGACCACATCTCCCCGGAAGGCCTTGAGCAGTGTCTCCGGAATATCGACGTGGGACATGTGGAAACACTGCGGCTGTTCAATTATGGAGAGCCATTCCTGCATCCCAATCTGGGACAGATCCTGGCGGTGGTCAAGCAGCGGCAGTTTCGAATTGATCGCTGCGAGGTCTCCACAAACGCGATGATCTGCGATGAAGAGACAATCAGGGCCGTTTTGAATTCTGGCGTGGTGACTCATCTGGTTGTCAGTTGTGATGGAGATGGAACCCCCGCCGAGTATGAGCGGGTGCGCCCGCCGGCCAAGTGGTCGAAGCTGATCCAGTTTCTCGAAGTGGCCGCGGCGTGGAAGTCGCGTCTCCAGTCGCCAGTCCAGTTGATGACCCGCACCGTTTGCGAGACGCCCGAGGGGCAGGCCCGGTGGCGTGACGTTCTGGAACCCCGAGGTTGGAGCCCTCAGTTCCGGGGCTGGAAAATCCTTCCCCAGGCTGCCCAGAACCCCACCGCGCGGTCTCCCCGCGTCACGAACTCCGTCTGTTGGCCAATGAGCGGAGTCAACCTGTTCGCGGACTGTCACGGGGATGTCATTCCCTGCTGTGCCACACCCAACCTGCCCCCCATGGGAAATCTTTATCGACAGAAATTCAGTGAGATTCATGGAGGCGAGTCCCGGAGGCAGTTTCTGCACATGCTCAGCACGTCCCGTGTCAGCGATGCGATCTGCGGTCAGTGTGAGGAGTGATTGGCCATGGGGCGAATCAGGGTGAGGGAATCCACGGCACCGCGAGGCATCGAGATCTGCGACCAGGGGGGTGACTGCCGTGGAACTGAGCAGGGGGACAGACAACATGCAATCCAGTGAGCCAGATCGCTTTCGCAGCATTGACTTGTACCTCGACCTACTGCAGAAGACATTGCTGTTTGAACTCTGGGATGAACCCTGGGTGCCGGTGCGCCGACATCCGGCTTTTCTGCATGGCCTGAAGGGGAGGTTGTTGAGAGCCGTGGATGCCGGTCTGCGCCGACTCCGATTGGGATTCGTGTACGACCGTCGGTTGACGGATCGGAATCGGCGAGAGGGGACATTCTGGCCCGTTCACGCCCACACCATGACCGGGCGATTGCGTCTCGATCAATTGCGCGAAGCAACCGAGACCGTGTTAAGAGAGGCCATTCCCGGAGATTTCATCGAGGCCGGAGTCTGGCGGGGAGGAAGCTGCCTGCTGATGCGGGGCATCCTCAAGGCGTGGGGGGTGACCGACCGGCGGGTCTTCGTGGCGGATTCATTCGCCGGGCTGCCCCCTCCCGATGCGCAACGTTATCCACAGGACCGAGGCGACGTATTGCACCGGTTTCCAGCCCTGGCCATTCCCGAAGAGCAAGTGCGGGAGAACTTCCACCGCTACGGACTGCTGGATGATCAGGTGGTGTTTCTCAAGGGGTTTTTCGAGGAGACCCTTCCGACCGCCCCGGTTGCGAACCTCGCGATCCTGCGACTGGACGGAGACATGTACGGCTCCACTATGGTGACACTCGAGAACCTCTACCCGAAGTTGTCCCCGGGCGGTTACTGCATCGTGGATGATTACGCACTTCGGACGTGCCAGCAGGCTGTGGACGACTACCGCAGCCGTCACCGGATCAACGAGCCTCTGCTGCGGGCCGATTGGACGGGGGTTTATTGGCGGAAGTCCAGGACGGTGCCGAACAGGGATGTGCCGCAGGAAGGTGCCTGATGAGCCGGATGCCGACCGGAGCGAATCGATCCCGGAGCGACCATGACTGACCGGGAAGTCACATCTCCACTCCTGTCGGTCGTGGTGGTCGCATACAACATGCGGCGCGAGATTCCGCGCACCCTCGAATCGCTCTCGCCACGTTATCAACGGGGAATCTCCCGGGCAGACTACGAGGTGCTGCTGGTCGACAATGGCTCGCAGCAGCCGTTGGAGGAGGGAGAGCTCACCACGTTTGATCTGAACCTGCTCTGTCTTCACAATCCGGAACCTGGAGTCAGTCCAGTGAGTGCCATCAACCTGGGGCTGCATGCGGCCCGGGGGAGGTGGATTGCGGTCTGGATCGACGGCGCCCGGATGGCTTCACCGGGCTTGCTGGCGACCGCCTGCGAGGCTCTGCGGGTTTCACCCCGGGCGGTGGTGGGGGCCCGCGGCAGGTACCTGGGCCCCGGAGTCCAGTCCGAGACCATGCAGTGGGGCTACACCCGGGAGGTGGAGGATCGGCTGTTGCAGCAGTCCGGTTGGCAGGACGATGGGTATCGGCTGTTTGGGATCTCGGTGTTCGATGAGTCGTCGGGGCCGACCTGGTTCGACCAGCCGGCCGAGAGCAACAGCCTGTTCCTGTCGCGCGAACTCTGGAGGGAACTGGGGGGCTACGACGTTCGCTTCGATTCGGCGGGAGGGGGCCTGGTGAACCTCGATACCTGGTCGCGGGCGTTGGCGTTGCCGGGGGTGACCCCGGTGGTACTTCTGGGAGAGGCGACCTTCCACCAGTTCCATGGTGGGACGATGACGAATGCCATCGATCAACTTGAGCGTTGGCGGTCGCTGTGTGCCGATTACGAAGTCATTCAGGGACACCCATGGATTTGGCCCACGTCCCCGTTGCGTTGGTGGGGGAGATTCACACACACTCCGCCGCCGAAGGAACTGGTCTGCCGGTTTCGGGGTTGGCACAGTCTGCAACAAAAGCTGCAGCGATGCATTCGGCGCGTCGCCCGTTCCATGGGACTGCGGAAGTGAGCCCACCGCCCCGTCGTGCTGCCTCTCTCGGCAGACAAACCGACCGCGGGTTACCTCCCGCCAGACGGTCCAACAGGGAACGGGAGACAAGGTCAACATCCTTCCTGGAAGTTCCGCCCAACGGGGTTCCCGAACTTGGATCAGATCGAGATGACACTTCCCGAGCACACGAATCCCCTGCGACAGTTTTTCGAAAGAAATTCGGGCGGAATCCTGCACAAGTGGCACCACTACTTTGACATCTACCATCGTCACTTTGAGCGGTTTCGTGGCTCGGATGTGCACGTGGTGGAAATTGGGGTCTCTCAGGGAGGATCACTGCGGATGTGGCGGGACTACTTCGGTCCCACGGCCACCATCCATGGCGTGGACGTCAATCCCCACTGCCGCGAATTCGCCGTGGAGGGATTCACGATTCATGTTGGCGACCAAGAGGATCGTGGGTTTCTGCGCCGCCTCCGGCAGCAGATTCCGCGCCTCGACATCCTGATCGATGATGGGGGACATACTATGCGCCAGCAGATCCATACTTTCGAGGAACTGTTCCCTCACATTTCCCCCCACGGTGTCTACCTGTGTGAAGACCTGCACACCTCGTACTGGAGGGCCTTTGGTGGAGGAGCGCGCCGCCGGGGGACGTTTGTGGAATTTTCCAAGTCAATGATTGACTGGTTGAACGCCTGGCATTCCCGCCAGCCGCGCCGCCTGGCGGTGACCGATTTCACCCGGACCGTCGACTCACTGCACTTCTACGACAGCATCCTGGTGATCGAGAAGGGCCCACATCCGCAACCCACTCATTCGCAAACGGGGCGTCCCGTGATCCCGATTCCCAGGCCTCCTCGGGACAGCTTCTGGCGCCGGCTGCGGAGGACATGGCGTCCCTGAGCGCCGCACACGCCTCCCCCCAATGCCCCCAGAGCCGGGTCTCTCGGCATCGTGACTGACAGGCAGACTGACAGCGAGAGTGACGGTGGGCCACCCAGCCCAAGGAACGCCGCGTTTCCGAATCAACAAACACCTGGTCGTGCGCTGGAGGAAGAGTCGCTCGACTGCGAGGGTTGGAATTGCCCGGCAGAGATTCTGTTGAGTTCCCTTGAAAGAGACCGTTCCCAAGGTGCGAGATTGACACCAAAGACGTTGAGGCGCGATATCCCCCAGGAGTTCGCGGGAATGGCGAGAGACACTGAGGCGGGCGCCCGCTCCCCCGCTCCGGCGACGAGCGCGCTGCCTTGTCTGCAGCCAAGACGGTTCTGTACTCTGACACCCATCGCATTCGCTGATCCCCGAGTTCGATGCGACGGCCGCTTGTCGCAGCCACTGGCCTCGACCTTTCCGGTGAGCCACGGGATGCGTTTTGCGTGCAGGATCGCAGTTCCTGAATCCAACGGGCCAGGTATTGGATCGGAACGCGGCGATCGGATCCGCCGCTGGGAAATCACATGGTTCGATTTGAGACGGGATGCTGTCCCGAGCCCACCCCCGCACCCGAGTTTTGCCTCACGTCTACGTCCGATCGGCTGAACTGACAATGCCCGACTGCACCCTGCACATTGGTGGTCCCAAGACAGGATCAACGGCGATCCAAGACGCGTTCTTCTTCCACCTGCGAGACCCTCGTTTCCAATATGTGTCGGGGGGCGAACCCAACGGATCACTGGCCTTTGAGGCCTTGTTCCATGAGTTCCCAGGATCCCAGCAAATCTTTCGTCGGTTTGGCAGTCCCCGAGGGACTTTTGCCGCCTATCGAACCGCCCTGGAGCGGCAATGGAACCGCGGTGTTGATCGGGCTGTGGCCAACGGCACCCATCTGGTCATCTCAGCCGAGCATCTGTGGACCAGTCCCGAACCGGCACTCAGGAGACTGAGAGATTCCCTCTCGTCACGAGGCTTCGACATCCGGGTGCAAGGCTACCTGCGTCCCTGGAAATCCTGGGTCACCAGCCTGTGGGTTCACAAAACCGTGCACGATCGCGGACGTTTCGAGTTGCTCTCGCCACGGGATCAACGGGTCTTCCAGGTCATGGAGAATGTTGAGCGCCTGCGAGAGGTGTTTGGCCGTGACCGGGTTCAGTTGTCGCTGTTCGATCCGGCCCGCTTTCCGGAGGGCTGCGTGGTCCGGCATTTCGCCTCGCTGATCGGCCTCAAGGTCCCCCCCGGGTTCCGCCTGCGGGCCAATGACGGCTCCTCTCGTCCCGCCGTACAATTGGCCTATTGCTACAACCGGTTCGAGAATCCGGTGCAGGAAGAGGATGCCGATTATCCCCCGAATAAATTCCGGATGCTGGGGCTGGTCCGGCAATTGCAGGGACCGCGACTCCGGTTGCACCCCGAGTTGATCGAACGCTGGTGTGCACAACAACGAAAACTGGATCCGTGGATCGAGCGGGAATTCGGTTTCTCATTGCAGGATCCCACTGCTGCGAGTCCCATCGAGGGGGACATCCGTTGTGAGGCGGACCTGTTCGAGTTTGATCCGGAGACCCTCGAATGGTTGGCCCGGGCGTCGGGTCAACCTGTGATCCGGCAGCAGTCTGGGGAAGAGGCCGCACGGCAGGTGGCCCGACAGGTCAGCCTGTTGCGATTTCGACGCCTGCCACCACGCGAGATCCGGGATGGGGTGCTGCTGCGTCTGAGGAAAGCGTGGGTGCGGGCGCGGTGGGGGTGCTGACGGCGCGTTGCTTGGCGGCGTGAGCGCCGACCGGTCGCCTCGATAGCGAATCGAGTCTCGGAAGGTGTCCTACTCCGGCGCGGGAGGCCGTGCCGGGGGAGTCCCCCAAACACACCGACCAATCCCCAGCAGGACGTGTCCGCTGGCGCGCCAATGCCCATCGGCCAGCAGAGAGACGCCCTCCCGCAGCGCGGTCATCAACCACAACAGGTCGGCCAGCCATCTCGAATGCCGTTTGCGGTAATAGACGCGGATACTTTCGAGCTTCATCTGCCAGCGCCAGTCGTCGGAGTTTCCCCCCCGGGCGGAGTCTTCGATGGCGTGCCAGCAGGCCACCCGGCTGTCGCACCAGATCTGCCAACCGGCCCGCTGCAGGCGATCGCACAGGTCGAGATCCTCCATGTACATGAAGAACCGCGGGTCAAAGAGCCCCACCTCCCGAAGGGCGGAACTTCTCAGCAGCATGGCATGCCCCCAGACGAAATCGACCTGGCGGATGTGTTGGTCCGCTGGGGAATGCTCCCGGCCAATCCCCGGAATCCGCTGCCAGAGTGCGAGCCAGCGTTTCCAGGCCCCGTTGTACAACACCCGTGGGGGGGAACCAGCCGCTGTGGGCTTGGCGAGGGTCAGGCAGCCAATCGCTCCGGCCCGGGGCTGCTGACGGGCCAGTGAGACCATCGATGCCAGAGTCGTGGGTTCCAGAAAGGCATCCTGGTTGAGGAGCAGGACAAACGCGGCATCGCGGGCCAGTGCCTGTTCGAGACCGTGGTTGCAGGCGGCACCAAACCCAAGATTCGACGCATTCCGCGCGAACTCCACCCGGGGAAAACTCTGGCTGGCACGTTCGATCGAGCCGTCCTGCGAGGCATTGTCGACCACGCAGACCCAATCGGGCGGAGGTTCGCTGGCCTCGATCGTCGCCAGACATTCAACCAGTTGCTCCCCCCCCTGGTAGGCGGGGATGACTACGGCGACTTGGTTGTGGGGACTTTCTGGGCACATGGAAGCTCGATGTGGAGGAGATTATTGTAAAGCCCCCTGCCTGCGACGGGCGAGCCTCCGACCGAGCGACAGACGGACACTGTCGGCCACACTGCCGACCTGCCTTCGACATTGGAATCGTAACCAATGCCATGCCGGGTGACGATGGTGCAACGGAACCGCAGCCCGGTCACGACACTTGCTGGCCGAGCTTCCCCAGTTGTCGACTTGAGTCGTTGCGTCGCAACACTCCAGTTCCGGCAAAAACCGGGGGGCAGAAACCGGGGCCAGCCACTGTTTGGTGAAGTGGTTGTCTGGATTCCGGGGACCGTGGATGCAAAGTTGTAACTCGATGAATTTATGGTGATTTGGGACGGTTCGGATTACGCCATACGCCGTAGTCATTGGCTTGTCGTTTGGTCAGAATCGGACCTCGCTCCAAACAATGGTTGGCACCGGATTCTCCCCGCTCTCCAAACAATGATTGGCACCGGATTTTGGGCACCTCCCGCCCCGCTCGAAAACGACATTTGGTTTTATAAAGCGGAGGCCGTCCATGTATCGACAAGTGTTGATCCATTGCGGGTCTCAACAGCGCTGCCACCGCCGTCGGGACCACGCAGCCAGCGGTACGGGTTCCCGTACCGCAACGGACGACAGGCCGGTTGTTCCAGGTCGTAGACGCAGATCGGATCCAGGGCCCGCAGTTCGTCCAGGGCGTCGTCGTGGTTCTGCAGCAACCGGATCGCAAATGCCTCCTGCTGCAGCTGTTGCTCCCATTCCGGATCCTCCGGATCGAGCGACAGCCGGCGGACCTGGATCGGCTCGAACAATGTCGCGGCCCAGGACTCCTTCTGCATCGACTCCCAGTCCCCCAACGGCACCCAGTTCTTCCCCACTTCGAGCAGGGCCAGGAACGCGCGCTGGAATGGACTTGCCGCAGGCCTGTGCTGATGGCGTTGCGCGGGGTGGCACGGCTGCGATACCCGCAACGGCCTTCTCTGGAGACTTCGCTGGCGGGCCTCGAGTGCCTCCAACTGTCCGACCAGTCGAACGCTGCCGTGCACCGTCGACTCATAGACCGCACCAAACTCCCGCCGGTCAAGCACCTCTTCGGCAGACCGCCATGCGATTCCCACCCGGTGGAGGGCATTCCGCAGCGTCTGCTCTTCGATCACACCGCCGACGAGGTCGAGTTGCCGGTGCACAAACCGTTCGGCTTCACGCAGGAGTCGGGTCTGAAGCGTCTCCGGCGTGGCCACGCTCTCCCCGTTCGCCCCCAGCCATTCCCGCCCGTATTCATCCCGTTTATCCCGCTGCATCGCGTCCCCGCTCACCGGGAATCAATTCACACCATCTTGATTCTCCCCCGGAAAAAACGAGGTGGGAAGAGGATTCCGCCGGGATCTGGAAAAGTGGTCGGAAAAGGAAAGTCAAAGCGGGGCAGACTCAGCATGGCGCAAGTTGTCAAATTGTCGCGTCACCCGCCAACCTTGGCTCCTCACGGGATGTTCAGCGAAACCGGAGCCATACCAAAAAGGGGGGCATCCAATATTTGGCGGTGTGGATGAATGGTTCCACAAGGCGGTGGATGGGAAGTTGTCAGTCGTGGATTCAGAATTCCTTTTGGTGATTTGGTACTGCACGGGTTCCGACGTACGCCATGCTCATTGGCTCGTCCCGTGGTCAAAATCGGACGGCGCTGTCAGGAATGGCGGGCCGCTGCTTTCCTTCCACGTCTGGGCCGAATCGCTGAAAAAATGAGTTCTCAACGACATTGATGCATTTCGTCATGGATCAGGCTCCAGGGCCTTCGATCCTCGAAATCATCGTTGTTCTGCATTTGGAGGTGAGGTGGGGAAGCCTGTGGTCAAATCTTGACTGGTCTGTTTGTCAGGGATTTGAAAGACGTCTCTCGTCGATCAACAGGTTTCCAGTCTGTGAAGTTCGATTTCTCCGGTCCACCAAGTAGAACCAGTACAATCCATTGTGGGGGGAAAACTTCTGTCGAAAACAGGTCGTTGCGACTCTCGATGGATGTTATGGCCCTTGGCAGCATTCGATAATGCTGCTGCAAGACCCATGGATCGAAAGCGTTGCGTGCTGCCTGCTCAGATGCATCACGCAGAGATCTGGAAGTGTCTTTTGGGCCGAACCGTGATTGGCTGTGTACCGCGATCGGCTGTGTACCGTGATCGACTGTGTACTGTGATCGGCTGTGTACTGTGATCGGCTGTGTTCAGAGGAGTGGGGCAACCTGCTTCCATGACATGGTGGCCGGAGGCACTGTTCAAAGACGACAGGAAAACTCCGGGGGACGATGATTCCTCATTTGGCCCGTCACTCGAAGCCCGCCTGAGACTCACCGTTTGACCCGGACCAATCCGACGTGAGCCATTTTTCAAGATGATGACCAGGCTCCCGCCAATCATGCTGAGGCGACCGTCCCGAACCATCCCCAATGACACTAGAACCGTCTGTCATCACCCATCGATCCCGGTCTGAAGACATGACAGCGATTCGTCTTGTGATCATCGTGCCAACCTACGGCAACTGGACCGATTGCATGGAGTGCCTGGAACTGTTGTCTCGACAGAATGAACCAGGATTCCACGTGATTCTCGCCGATGACGGAGCACCGACTTCGGCCCCCACCAGGGTGTCTGAACTCCCCTTTGTCACTCATCTGCGACTTGCTCACCGGGGGTTCGCAGCCACCTGCAATGCCGCCGCCGAATTGGCTATCTCGAAAGGTGCTACCCATCTGCTGTTGTTGAATGACGACACTACATTTGGCGATTCATTCATCGGCACCTGGTTGCGAAAGATCCAAGAGACTCCTGACGCCATCCTTGGGCCGATCATCTATTATCACGATCGACCACAGGAGGTCTGGTTTTCAGGAGGTGCCGGGTCGATCCTTGTCCCGTTTGTCCGCTTTCGCCGACAGCCCGAGGGACAAATGCCGGTCGATATCCTCACTGGATGTGCGCTTGTGGTGCCGGTGTCCGCGTGGAAGGATGTGGGAGGATTTGATGAGTCCTACGTCACCTATTATGAAGATTTCGACCTGTTGTTGAGGGCCCGAAGTAAGGGAATACCGGCTTACCTGGTGGTTGAGCCAGAACTGGCGGTGCAGCACAAGGTGGCGAGAACTGCCGGGCGCGATGGCCCCTGGCCGAGGGAATACCGTCTGCTGTCATCACGATTGCGGTTTATTCGCAAAACTTACACGGGTTGGTCGAAGGGAACGTGTCTCGCACTGGCCGGGGCACAACTGCTGTTCAATCTGGTCCTGCATCTGCCCGCAATCCCCAGTCTCAGTCGGCTGTGGCAGGCGATTGTGGATGGATTCCAGAGTTCTCAACGGGATACTTCTGATCGCGGTCGCCGGATTTCGGTACGGTCACACCCACCGGGAGTGTCACAGTGAACGCGCTGCCCAGGCCCGACATGACGCAGGGTTCCGAACCAGGACCAGTTCCGCGGGTTATTGCCTTCCACCTTCCTCAGTTCCACCGGATCCCAGAGAACGACGCCTGGTGGGGTGAGGGATTTACCGAGTGGACCAATGTCCGGAAGGCACGGCCCCTCTACGCGTCACATCGCCAACCGTCGGTGCCCCTTGCCGGCAACTATTATGACATGACGAATCCAGCCACCCGGGACTGGCAGGCGAAACTCGCCCGACAGTATGGCGTCCACGGATTCTGTTACTACCACTACTGGTTCAACGGCAAGAGGCTGCTGGAAAGACCCTGCGATGAGATTCTGGCATCGGGCCAGCCCGATTTCCCATTCTGCTTTTCCTGGGCCAATGAATCCTGGACCCGGGCGTGGGATGGCGCACAACGGAACGTGCTGATGCAGCAGGATTACGGTGATGAGTTGGCCTGGAAGCGTCATTTTCAGCACCTGCTTCCCTATTTCCGGGATCCCCGCTATCTCACGCACCGCGGAAAACCAATGTTTTTGATTTACCGACCGGGGGACTTTCCCGAGCGGAATCAGATGATGATGTGCTGGGAACGCTGGGCCCAGGAAGCGGGACTTCCGGGGGTCTGTTTCATCAAGACACTGACCTGCTTCGATGCCGTTGCTGAAGGATCCCCGTATTCGGCCGCGGTTTCGTTCGAACCGTGGCTCACGGTTCGCCGGCACACAAGCTTCAGCCATCGCGCAGCGTGTCTGCTGGCACGTGGGATTCTCCGCACGGGGCGATTCCTGGGAGTGGAACGGAAATTCGTCTATTCGTATGACCGGGTTTGGAGAGACCTGCTCGCCCGGCGACACGGCCCGGATGATTTTCCAGGGGCGTTCGTCGGATGGGATAACACCCCGCGCCGGGGCTGGGACTCGATGATTGTCGACGGGGGGACGCCCGAGAAATTTGGTGTCTACTTTCGGCAACTACTGCGCGGGGCGGTTCGTGACGGAGCCCCCTACGTCTTTGTCAATGCCTGGAATGAGTGGGCTGAGGGGGCCTATCTCGAACCTGATGAACGGTATGGCTATGCGTACCTGGAGAACCTCAAAGAGGCGATTGAGAAGGAGCTTGGCGATGGGTGACTGGCTGCCGTTCCGACCGTCCGGCATGGAGCTGTGCCGCGTTGCTGCGAGTTCGTGCCTGAGCCGGCGAGGCCGCCGTGTCGTCCCCATGGCGATCGGACGACTGGACTCCCAGAGCCGATCGCGCTGGGACTGCGTTCATGGCGGACCATGGCGGAGGGGATCATGAGCATGCTGTCGGGCTGGATTGAACGTTTGCGGAGCATGGTCCCAGGAGGCCAGTTGCCCGAATCGACGATGGAATCAACTCCCCGCACGCCCCATCCACGGATTCTGACAGTCGACATTGTCGGCATGTGCAATCTGCGATGTCCCTCGTGTCCCGTCGGCAACATGGGGCCGGTCAATCCCTCGGGACTGATGTCTGAGGAGTTGTTTCACAGGATCGTCGAGAAGGCGGTCACGGATTTCGGGATTGAGTCGGTCGTATTGTTCAACTGGACCGAGAGTCTGCTGCACCCGCGCGTGGCCCGCTTCGTTCAGCATGTCAAGTCACTCGGACTGTACTGCATGCTGAGCAGCAACCTGAATGTGCTGAACGATGCAGACGCGATCATGGAGGCCCACCCCGACCATTTCCGCATTTCGCTTTCGGGATTCACACAGGAGGTCTATGGAAAGACGCACCGACAGGGGAACATTGAACGCGTCAAGCAGAACATGCGGATGCTGAGCACGGCCCGACAACGGGCGGGGGCCCATCAGACGCGGGTCGTGGTGTACTATCACAAGTACCGACACAATCTGCATGAAGTCGCCCCGATGCGTGAGTTCTCCCACCAACTGGGGTTCGAATTCTCGGATGCGTGGGCCTACTACATGCCGCTGGAAAAGCTGTTGCGACTGCTTGATGGCCAACTTCCCCCGGAGGAGCGACGTTTCGTCGAAGACGAATTTGCCCTTCCGATCGTTGAGTCGATCGCGGCGGCCCGGGAACTTGGACCTGATCATCGCTGCAACCTGCTCGACGACCAATTGGTGATTGATGTGCATGGAAACCTCGCGATCTGCTGTACGGTCTTTGATCTCCGCGACGGACCCAATCGGCTCGGCTCGTTTCTCGAGATGTCCTCGGAGGACATCAGTCGGTCGAAACGGGATCATGCCACCTGTGCCAAGTGCACAGCTCACAATATCCACCTGCACTACTCCTACTACGATCTGCCAGAGTTGCAGCAAAAATACGACGATTTGGCAACTCGCAACCTGGGGAGGCCAGAGGGGGACTGAGTTCGTTCCCTCCGCGTGTCGATTGCTGATTCCGCGTTCCGTCCTGGGGGGCGACCATACTGGTCGCCCCATACCGATCTTCCCCGCCAGATCGACACTGACGCGGTCTGGCCAGACAGTCAACGTACTGCCCCGTGGACTGGTTTGCATCTGTGACGACAAGACTCCTCCCATGAAACCCGGCATCGACGACATCGCTGACGGAATGACGCAGAATTGGCCGCAAGCGTGTCTCGAAAAGGCGATACTGTCGACCAGCGCCCCCCCACGTTCCCGTCAGCGCACGCTGCTGAAGGCAAGAAAACGTTGCCGATTTCGAGACACAACCGCCTCCGCCGGGCGAAGTGAGGACTGATGAGTACAACCCAGCTCGCCATCCGCTGCTGTGATTTGATCAAGACCTATCCGGGCAGACCGCCGGTCGAAGCTGTTCGGGGAATCAACCTCGAAGTTCCCGTGGGGGAGTGCTTTGGACTGCTTGGTCCCAATGGAGCGGGAAAGACTTCCACGATGGAGATTCTGGAAGGATTGCTACCCGCCACTTCCGGAGATGTCGAGATCCTCGGACGACGTTGGGGACGTGATGATCGGGCAATTCGCGAGCGGATCGGCGTATCATTGCAGGAGACGAATTTAAGCGACAAGCTGACTGTCGGAGAGATTGTTCGCCTGTTCCGCAGTTTTTTCTCCCGTGGCCTGACCGTCGAAAAAGCGATTGCGCAGGTCGCCCTGCAGGAAAAGGAACACGCCCGCTTCGCAAAACTTTCGGGGGGGCAGAAACAGCGTCTGGCGATCGCCTGTGCTCTCGTGGGGGATCCGGAAATCCTGTTCCTGGATGAGCCCACGACCGGATTGGATCCCCAGTCGCGGCGCCAATTGTGGGAAGTGATCTCGGGCTTCAAATCCTCGGGACGCACAGTGATACTCACGACGCATTACATGGACGAGGCCGAACGTCTGTGTGATCGCGTGGCGATTGTCGATCAGGGGAAGGTCATTGCCCTCGGATCGCCGCGCCAGTTGATCGCCCAACTGGGAAGCGAACATGTCCTCGAGCCAAGCTGGCAGGGAGAACTCCCTCCGGAAGAGGAACTGGCCCGGTTGCCCTCGGTCACCAGGGTCTGGCATGAGGATGGACAACTGGCGCTGTCGGTCTCTGAACCACATCGCGCGCTCCCGGCCCTGCTGGATTACACGCGTCAATCACGGAGGGAACTGGCCTCGCTGACCACCCGACACGCAACACTTGAGGATGTCTTCGTCACACTCACGGGGCGCCATCTGCGCGATGGGACCAGGTCTGCATTATGAGTCACCGCTTCACTCCTCTGATCGAATTGACCCGTGTCCGCATCGTGGAATTCCTGCGGGCACCGGCGGCCATTTTTTGGGTCTATGGGTTTCCCCTTCTCATGGCCGTGTCCCTGGGAGTTGCGTTTCGGGAACAGCCCCAGACCCGGATCACCGTCGACCTCGTCACTTCTGGGCAGGATGCTGCGCAGCAGGATTTGCGTCAGGCAATGGTCGATGACGGCCGGATTGTCATTCATCAACCTGTTGGCGACAGCTGGCGGAAGCGGCTTCGAGATGGCAAGACCGATCTCGTCATCATTCCTCCAGGGCGTGGCGTGGGTTCCCCGGACGCCGAACCAGGTCTGCGGCAATTGGACGGCGAGGCAGCCCGACCGAACACCGTCTTGACTCCCGATCACACGGAGCCCTGGACACTCTGGCAGGAACCCCGACGTGCCGAGAGCCTGTTTGCCCGACAACTGGTCGAAAACCTGATGTTGAAGCGGCAGGGAATCTCCAGCCCGCCAATTCGCGATCAGGTTTTGAACGAGGCTGGCTCACGATACATCGATTTCCTTCTGCCAGGTTTGCTGGGAATCAACCTGATGGGTGGGGGCCTGTTCGGAGTGGGATTCCTGCTGGTCGACATGCGAGTCAAAAAACTGCTGAAGCGTTTTTTGGCCACACCACTGCGGCATGGCGATTTTCTGCTCAGCATCATGTTGAGCCGACTGCTCTTCATGATTCCGGAAATCTGCATCCTCGTGGGCTTCGGCAAGCTGTTTTTCGGCTTCACCCTTCAAGGAAGCTTCATCAGCCTCGCAGGGGTGATCTTGCTGGGGGGATTCGCCTTCGCCGGGTTGGGGTTGCTGATCGCCAGTCGAGCCACGACCTTGGAGACCACTTCGGGGCTGCTGAATCTCGTCATGCTGCCGATGTACGTTGTGTCGGGAGTCTTCTTCTCTTCCGAACGCTTTCCGGAGTTCATGCAACCGTTCATCAAAGTCCTGCCTCTGACCGCACTGAATGATTCATTGCGGGGAGTGATGCTGGAAGGACGGTCCCTGCTGGACCTGTGGCATCCGGTCTGCACCCTGATCGCGTGGGGCGTGGTTTCTTTTGCCGTGGCCCTCAGGATCTTTCGCTGGTAATCGGGCAATTCAGGACGCATGGACCCGGTGGAATGCGGTCAGTTGTCACCCGTGCCGGGGTGATCGAAATGACAACCGGATGGACCGCAGTCGAATCGGGAGCCACGTCGCGCGACCGACAGACCTGGAGGCCGTCATCACGACCGGGCATAGGCTTTCAGCCGGTCGTCGTGGGATCCACCGTCATTCATTCCGACATCGAAACCGAAAACAGAGGTGCCTCGCCGAGTTTCACGAAATCAGGCATGCCATCGAGGACGCTCCAAGGTTCCCCGGGAAACGGAAACAGAACGGTCTGTCCACGAATCAACGACTTGCACCCCGTTTCTCTCGACGGTCTGGGCCAACAGCGGCTCTGCCCGGTCACGGGCATTCATTTGGGGAACGAAGAAACCGTTGATCTGCACCACCGGTGGAATCATCGGGAACGAGGGAACTGGGTGGTGATGGTGGTTCCGAAGCAACGGCATCCTGACCAGGCCTTTTACGCTGGTGGTGAATCGCGTGGTTGGATGACTTGAAATCCGACGGCACGTTCCGATGTTGGTCCGCAATCACAATCACGCAGGGTTGCCCGGGAGAATGCCTTGAGCGGGGCGCAGCCGATTGGGAGGATGAGGCTGGAAATGACAGCAAACAGAGTTCGGCCATGTGGAAAGGGGAGAGCCCCAAGACTTCCCTGTGGACTCATCGGCCAATCGGCCACTTCAACCCCTCTTCCATTGCATCAATCTCGGTTTAAGCGACAATTGGGGGTGGTGAGTTCTGGAGCAAGCTTCGTTCTCACCGCGTCCGCACTCGACCTCCCCTGGCCCCCTCCCCGGGACACGTGCCATGTACTCGCTGATCCTCACTCTCCTGCTGGCCCAAACCCCTGCGGCTGAGTCTCCACCCAGCCCCGAAGACCTCGCGTTTTTTGAGACCTCGGTGCGGCCCGTTCTGGTCGAGCATTGTGGCAAGTGCCATGGAGCCACCAAGCAGTGGGCCAGCCTGCGACTGGATTCGCGCGAGGCGTTTCTCAAGGGAGGGGACTCGGGACCGGCGATCGTTCCCGGCAAGCCTGACGAAAGCCTGCTGATCCAGGCGGTTCGCCAGACCGACGAGAACCTCAAGATGCCTCCGGAAGGGGCGCTGACCGAGCGGCAGATTGCCGACCTCGTCCGTTGGATCGAGCGGGGAGCCGCGTTTCCCGCGACTCCGGCCACTGCCAGTCGTTCGCGTGATCCCAACCACTGGGCGTTCCAGCCCCGGGCCCAGGTGACCCCGCCTGCGGTCCAACAGGCCAACCAGGTGCGGAATGGCGTTGATCAGTTCATCCTCCTGAAGCTCGAGGCCGAGGGACTGGCACTCGCGCCTGAAGCCGACCGGGCAACGTTGCTGCGTCGCGTGACGTTCGATCTCACGGGGCTTCCGCCGACCCCCGGCGAAATTGCGGCGTTTCTCGCCGACGAACGCCCCGATGCCTATGAACGAATCGTCGACCGACTGCTCGGGTCGCCGGCGTATGGCGAGCGGTGGGGCAGGCACTGGCTGGACGTGGCCCGCTATGCCGATTCGAACGGGCTCGACGAAAATGTCTGTCATGGCAATGCGTGGCGCTACCGCGACTGGGTTGTGTCGGCCGTGAATGCCGACCTCCCCTTCGATGAATTCCTCATGCAGCAGTTGGCCGGGGATCTGCTGATGACCTCCCGCGAAACCCAGCGCCAGTCGTATCTGACCGCCACTGGATTCCTGACGATCGGGCCCAAGGTGCTGGCTGAGGTCGATGAGGCGAAGATGCGGATGGACATCGTCGATGAGCAGATCGAGACGGTGGGCCGGGTCTTTTTGGGACTGACCCTGGGCTGTGCCCGCTGCCATGATCACAAGTTTGATCCGATCCAGACGAGCGAGTACTACGCATTGGCTGGCGTCTTCAAGAGCACGAAGACGATGGACCAATACACCAAGGTGGCCAAGTGGCACGAGAATCCATTGCCGGGCGATGAAGCCCGCGAGATTGAAAGTGCGTTTGGCGAGCAGTTGCGTGGCCGGCGACAGGCCCTGCAGCAGGCGGTCGACCAGGCGAATGCCGCCGCCCGAAAGGCCCTGATGGCCGAGTCGGCTGCCGGCGAAGCGGGAGCGGCGGTTGCCATTCCAGAGCCGACGGCCGAGCAGCTGGAGGCGAAGTATCCGGAAGAGACCAGGGCTGCCCTGAAAAAGCAGCGGGAGGAACTTGCGGCCTTCGAGAAGGGGGGGCCTGAGGTTCCGACGGCGATGGGAGTGACTGAGGACCAGGTGATCGACGTGGCGGTCCACCTGCGGGGGAATCCGCTGAAGCTGGGGGATGTGGTCAACCGGTCGGTCCCGGCCGTGTTCAAGGGGGCGGCGATGCCGCAGTTCTTCCCCCATGAAAGCGGGCGTCGCCAGTTGGCCCAATGGCTGATTGACCCCCGTCACCCGCTGACTTCGCGGGTGATCGTGAACCGCGTCTGGCGATGGCACTTCGGGCGGGGACTGGTTCGCAGCACCGACAACTTCGGATTGCTGGGAGAGGTGCCGAGTCATCCCGAATTGCTCGACTGGCTCGCCAACTGGCTGGTGGCCGAAGGGTGGTCACTGAAGCAGTTGCATCGGTTGCTGGTGACCAGTGCGGTGTACCGGCAGTCGAGCGCGGCCACGCCGTTGGGACTGGAGAAAGATCCGGAAAACCGGCTGTATGGCAGGGCCGACGTGCGGCGTCTTGAGGCCGAATCGGTCCGTGACGCATTGCTGGCCGCGGGAGACCAACTGGAGCAACAACTGGGAGGTTCCCTGCTGAAGGTCAAAAACCGGGCCTATTTTTTCGATCACACATCGAAGGATCTGACCGACTACACCAGCGACCGGCGCTCGCTCTATCTGCCAGTGGTGCGGAACAACGTGTATGACCTGTTCCAATTGCTGGACTACCCCGATGCGGCTGTGCCGAGTGGCGATCGGGCGACGACGACGGTGGCACCGCAGGCGCTGTTGATGCTCAACAGTGACTTTGTGATGCAGTCGGCTGACCGGTTGGCGGCCCGCCTGCTGGCCCAGGCGGGAACCGACGAGGAGCGGATTGCCGCACTCTGGCTGCGGACCTACGGTCGATCTCCCACGTCCACCGAGGTGAACGACTCACTGCAGTACCTCGGCCAACTGGAACGGACCCTTGCCGCGGGGCAGCCCACAACCCCCGAGACCCGTCGCCAGGCCTGGAATGTGTTGTGTCACACGACCGTGGCGGCCAACGAGTTTGTCTACCTGCGGTAGGGACGTGCGGTCCGCTGGTTTCCGTTTTGCATCTTTCCTGGAGTTTTTATGACCTCTCTTCGACACTGGATTTGTGCCTGCGGCTTCTGCCTGTGTGTGTGGCCCTTGGTTGGATGCGGACCGGCTCCCGCTCCCACGAGGAGTGCCAGTTCGACTCCGTCGTCGAACGCCGGGACGGACGCGGCGGCGGAGATCGCCGCTGCGATTGGCACGTTGAGTCCGGAAGACCAGGCCCTGGCGAAGGCGCAGGGATATTGTGCGGTCAGTGAAGAGCCCCTGGGCTCGATGGGCCCCCCAGTCAAGCTGGTACTCAACGACCAACCGGTGTTTGTCTGCTGCGAGGGATGCAACAAGCGGGCGAATGCCAATCCTGATGCGACCGTCGCCAAGTCGGAGACGCTGAAGGCGCGAGTCAAGGCAGAGAGCAAGTAGCTGTCGAGGGGACCGGGCCTTCCAGGGTGAGAGGTCCGCTCACTCCGCTCGGGGGCCGTGTTGTGGACTTGGGTGTCATGTCAGCCTGAACGGTGGTGGTCAGGCCGCATCGTGGGGGACAGGCAGATTTGAGTCCCCCCCCGCAGCCACTGGGGTCGTTTCATCGCAGGATCGGGCGTCTCCAAACTTGCTGTTGGACCGCCAATAAGTGGCTGGAGGGACGATCCTCAAAGGTGCGACGATTCCCATGGAATGCGGGCAGTTCTCGACCAAGGTGCTGAGACTCTCAGAAACTCGACCGGGTTCGCGCACAATTGCTTACATTCGCGCTTTCGATTGAATAGGATTATGGGAGTGATGGCTCCGCGTTCAAAGCCTTTGGTCGGGGCCAGAAGTCAAGGAGGAAAAAGATGACGAGGAACAAGATGACAAGGAGTCACAAAGCGATGTTGTTCCCCACGCGCACAATGGCAGGTTTGGCGGTGCTGTGGTTGGTTCTCGCCGGAAATGGGCAGGCGGCGTCGATGACAGCCTCAGCCTGGCAGAGTCACTGGGGAGGAGGCGATCAGGAGTTGGACGAAGGGAGAATTCGTCCGGGAGTCGCGGCGTTTGACTTTACCGGTCAGACGCCGTTGACGTTCATCAAATCAATCACGTTCACGATGACGATGTTTGATGGCGATACGGTTTGGGGAGAATTCGATTATCGGAATCTTGTTCTCTTCCTGGATCAAATCCAGACGCCGGTGTGGTTGAATGGCTTTCCGGATGAAACACTGAAAACGGTCACCAATCGGGCGGATGTATCTCCAGCTGTTGGTGATGCGTTGATGGTGGCACTTGCCGACGGATGGATCGGGGCAGCCATGGGGCAGGCACGGATCAATGGCCATAACCGCCTTGAGATTCCCAGCGGATACCTGGCGATCTTGACGTTTTCAGACACAACCGCCGTTCCGGAGCCGGGCTCGATGTGTCTGGCTGGTGTGGGGGCTGCGACCGCGTTGGCCTGGAAAACCCGACGTCGGAAGCAACGAAGTTGAGTGTGCGGGCCTGCGCTGATGCGCGTGGTGGATGTTTCGTCAACGGATGACTCAAGGCACGCCGGAATCGCCAAAAGCCGCGAGCCACCAACGCCAGGGATGGCAGAGGTGGCTCGCGAGGGATGCCGGTACGAATTCGTCTCAGCCGCCGATCAGCTTCCGCAGCGTCTCAATATGCCGGGGGACGCCCGTTTTCGGATCTTCGGCTGACTCGTATTCGAGGACAACGTAACCCCGGTAACCGGCCTCCCTGAGGATCCCGACGACCTTTGCGAAGTCGGTGTCTTCGCGTTTGTCTCCCCGGAAGATGTCGGCCTTGATCTGGACATTGATCGCGTACGGCGCAATCCTGGCCAGGTCCGCATAAGGATCGGCCGAGCGGAAGTTGCCCCCATCAAAGTTCACGCCAAACCAGGGAGATTCATCGACCCGCTTGATGATTTCGAGCATCTGTTCGGGACGGGTCGTGATGCCACCATGGTTCTCCAGGGCCAGGCAGACCCCCTTTTGGGCGGCATACTTGAGGGACTCGTTGATTCCCGCCGCACACCGCTCGATCGCTGCCTGGTCACTGTCTCCCTGGGGGACATTCCCGGCGAAAATCCGGATGACCGGCGCCCCCATCACAGCGGCGTGGTCGATCCACAGCCGGGTGTGGGCCAGGGACTTGTCACGCGCCTCGCCCGGAGGGAGGCAAAAGTCGTTCGCGATGGCAGTTCCCGAGATGTCGAGGCCAAGCCGAAAGGTCTTCTGCTTGAGGCTGACCAGGTAGGCCTGGTCGAAGTTCTCGGGGAAGTAGTAGCTGGTCAGCTCGGTCCCATCGAGCCCAAGGTCGGCACACAACTCGATGAACTGGTCGAGTGTCATCTTCGGCTGCAGCTTGCCTGTCAGGTAGTCGCGGTAGGAATAGGCGGCGAGGCTGAGCTTCATGTGGGGCTTGCCATTCCGCTTCACGGGGCCGGCGGCCTGAATCGTGGGGATGGCCAGGCCCAGTGTGCCAAGTGCGAGGGCAGATGCCGTGGAGTGCAGAAAAGAGCGGCGCGTGGAATGAGTCATGGAGAACGACCTGTAGGTGACGGGCGCAGGGGGGGGGGAGCGGGCTGTCAGGGAATTCCGGGCGAGAGGCTGTTGTCGTCAGTCGCGAATCGCCTCGACCGCAAGCCGTTGCAGTTCGGCGCGGATGTCGGCCCCGTCACCGTTGCCGAAATTCTGGCGGGAGATCAGCAGGATGAAGAACATGTCGCGGTGGGGATCGATCCAGCCCTGGGTTCCAAACGCTCCGCCATGCCCGAAGGTTCCGGGGGAAACTGCGGCGGTGGCCCCCTGGGGGTGACGGACGACACAGAATCCAAGACCCCAGCCATTGCCGGGGGTGAATCCGGTTTCCAGGTCACCCGTCTGGATGAGGGTCATCTCGCGGACCGACTGCGGCGAGAGGAGTCGGACGCCGTCCAGGGAACCGTGATTGAGCATCAGCTGGTAGAACCGGGCGAGGTCCTGCGCGGTGGAGAAGAGGCCGCCGGAGGGATTGGGGGTGGTCTCGGCATTCACATCGAACAGCCAGTGATGGCCCGGTTCAATCCCCCGCTTGTCGGCGGTGGGTTGATAGAGCTTCGCCACGCGGGCGAGTTGTTCGGGGGTGGGGCGGAATGAGGTCTCGGTCATCTTGAGGGGCTGGAAGATGCGCTCGGCCAGGAAGGTGTCAAACGACTTGCCGGAGACAGCTTCCACCACGCGGCCGGCGACACTCAGGCCTGGTCCGTATTGCCAGCGGGTACCCGGTTCGAAGGCGAGAGTCGATTTGGCCAGGAGTTCCACCGTGTTGGCCAGAGTGCCGACATTGCGTTGATCGCTGACCAGACCATTGGTGTGGGTCAGGCAGTCGCGGATGCGGATTTCGCGGCTCGGTTTCTTTCCTTCGGCCAGCGTTGTCTGGGCGAAGGCGGGAATGTATTTCGAGACGGGATCATCAAGGTGGAGCTTCCCCTCATCCTGCAGCATCAGCACTGCTGCGGCGGTGATGGGCTTGGTCATGGAGGCGATTGCGAAGAGGCTGTCGGGATCCAGTGCGCGGTTGGCGGCGACGTCGGCCTGGCCCACGGCGGCGTGGTGGACAATTCGTCCGCGCCGTCCGACGAGTGTGACGACGCCGGCGACCTGTTTCTCGGTGATGTACCGCTGCATGCGGTCGTTGATCTTTGCGAGGGCAGTGGCGTCGAGTCCCGACTCGGCGGGTGTCCCCTGCTTGACCAGTCCGGCATCGCGGTGGGTGACGGTGATCAGCTCGTCGCGCGGGTTCTCGGTGAGAATCAAGCCCCGCCAGCGAACTTCCTGGGGAACAGTGTTCGAGTGGAGTTGCAGGCCGATGGGGCCTTCCCCGCACAGTTCGGGTTGGGGATCGCTCCAGTCGGCCACAAGGGTGCCGTTGATCACATGGCGGATCCGGCGGCCAACGGCGAGGATCTCCATCTGGTTCCACTCGTGCTGCCTTCCGACCCGCTTCGCCACACCGAGGGTATCCTGGAAAATGCTGTTGCGGCGGAACAGGTCGTAGTACCCATACCCTGAAGGGTACATCACGAGGTGGCCGGTGTAGCTCCAGGGGTCACCTCCCTTTTCGACATTGCGGCCCCAGAGGGCGATGCCCGAGTGCATTTCGCTGGTGACGAGACGGCTCTCCAGCAGCAGCCGGAAGTTGCGGTACTTGCGATTGGTGACAAGATAGGTACTGGCGGCCGGGGCATTCTCAGCCGAGTTGCGCCCGACGATTTCTCCCTGCTCGACGGAAAAGTATTTCGCTGTCTGCCCCGACCATCCCGAGAGGTCGTGGCCGTTGAAGAGGCGGACCGGGACTTCGTGGGGGGGGAGATGGGGGATCTGGGAGTGGCTCCAGTCGGCCGCCGGGAGAGATGGGACCGAGAGGACCATGCCGAACAGGCAGGCCAGCCACGACAGGAATTGGAGACGCATCAATTCACCGTTGGAAAAGACCAGAGGGGGAGTGAGTTCAGTGGGTGAAAGTCCGGCGATCTCCGGAAGAAACCCCGGGAGCCTGGCGAGGAAACAACACCGTCAGGTGATGGCGGCCGGGGGAACATCGTCGTGTGCCCGTGATTCAGGAGGATGCGAGCAAGCCCTGCATGGCCGTGGTCAACTGGTCGTCGACCTCGGGTTCGCAGAATGCAACGCCGACTTCATAGCCGCCGTTGGGGTACTCCTCCTTGACGGGGATGTACCAGGGGCCGCCATCGCCGTAGGCGGCCGTGGCGACGAAGCGCTGAGGGGCCAGGCTCTGGGCGCGAAGTTGGTACTCGATGAAGCACTCGGCCGGCAGGTGCAGGAGGGCGGCCTGATCATTGAGCAGCAGGGACGACACGAGAATCGGCAGGCGGGCCTCGACGCGGCGGATCCAGGCGAGGGTGTATGCCGGTCGATTGCGATTGACCACCGGTTGCGACCTGTCGGCGAGTGCCTGTTCGATCTGGCTGGCATCAAAGGTTTTGCGGGCGACCGGGAGGAGTTCCTGGGTGCGCCAGGCGACGTGAGTCAGGGGGCGGGGCTGCAGTTCCTTCTCGGAGGCGACGATCCCCTCGTACACGCGTTGGGTCAGAAGGGGTCGCGCTTCTTTCGAACCATCGTTGTACTTTCCCGCCGAGACATTCCCCGCGCAACCTGTGAAGTAGACGTGCAGGCAGCCTGGGTCTTCGGCTTGGCGCTGCTTGCGGGCGAGGCCGGCGAAGTCGCTGGTGGCCCGGCCGTCTCCGTAGTAACTCATCGGGTGGGTCGCGTAGTAGTGACAGGCCACCACCTGGGTCTCGCCGCTGTACCAGGCGATGGTTTTCAGGAAGGGGTCGATGGTTCCTTCGGGAAGAGCGATGAGGGCCGGGTCCTTGCAGGCACTGCCGCGCATCGACTTGATTCGTCCCTGTTCATCGCGGGACACCCGCCGGTTGCTGGCGACCCGGTCGACCCGGGCCTGCCCGGTCGCGATGTGGGTGAGGGGACGGGCTTTCGCGATGGCGGCGGCCACAGCGGTCCGTCCCCGTTCCCGCAGGCGGGCGAAGAATTCGAGGTCGAGGATGTGGGGGAGGTCTCCCTGGGCGGCGACGAGTTTCTCGGCATCGCTGCAGGCCATCGGGGCATTGTGCTGGTGAACACAGTGGACCGCCACACGGTCGGCAGTCGTGCCCGCACCCTCGGCCAGCGCCTGGCGGAATTGCAGATGGGAGGAATTGAGCAATCCGGTCCAGTCGATGGCACACACGACAAGAGGCTGACCGGCACCGAGAATCACAAATCCGAGTGCTTCGAGGGTGTCGTCGACCACCGAGATATTGGGAATCCATCCCCCGCAGCAGGAATGGCCGATCGGCGGGGTCGCGTCAAACTGAAAGGGAGCGATCGAAAGCTTGCCAGTCTGGATTTCTTCGGCATGGGACCGGCCGAGTTCCAGGCCAAAGGTCGGAATCGAGGCGGCCAAAGCCGTGGCAAGAAACTCACGACGATCCACAAACATGGGGACACCTGTTGAAAACCGGGAGAGGAAATCGGGCAAGGCCCACTGCGGATGCGAACTCTTCACAGAGTAATATCCAGATGTGTCGATGCGAAGTGGAGGGACCTGAATTCCCGTCGGAGAGGGGGCCCGGAGGTTCCGATTGGGGAGCATGGGGATTGGCGCTTGCACTGCGGCCAATGAGACTCGATGATTCGCTCGCTGAGCGTTCTGACTGCCGGAAGATGCTGCCCGGGCGGGACTGGTTTCTGAGAGTCGAGGGATCCCTGGAGATGCCGGCGAAGTCTGCGCGTCGATACTGGCTGTTCAAATCGGAACCCGATGTGTTTTCGATCGATGATCTGGCACGGGCTTCGGAGCAGACCACGTATTGGGATGGCGTCAGAAATTACCAGGCTCGGAATTCGCTGCGGGATGATGTGCAGGTGGGGGATGGGGTGCTGTTTTATCACAGCAATGCCGACCCGCTCGCGATTGTCGGCACCGCCCGGGTGGTGCGTGCCGGGTATCCCGACCATACGGCCTGGGATGCAAAGAGTGCGCATCCCGATCCGAAGTCGACGCCCGAAAACCCGATCTGGTACATGGTCGACATTGCCTTGGAGACAAGGTTCGCCCGGCCGGTGGAGCGTGCGACCCTGGCCGGGGAGAAAGGACTCGAACAGATGGTGCTGCTGCAGCGGGGAAGCCGCCTGTCGATCCAGCCAGTCACTCCGGATGAATGGCGGGCCGTGCTGAAACTGGCCGGGGTCAAGGAACCGCGCTGATGGAATGGCTGAAGCGTTCGTGGCGCTGGTTCAAATGGGTGGTCGCCATCGGCGTGATGGGCTGGCTGTTCCAGGGGCACCGGGATGCCATCACCCAGATCGCGCAGGGCCCAAAGTCGTGGGGTTACCTGGGGCTGGCGATCATCCTGATCCTCGGAGCGTCGCTGCTGACATTTCTCCGGTGGTGGATTCTCGTGCGGGCGCAGCAGTTCGATTTTTCGCTGAAACAGGCGGTTCGCCTGGGTTTCGTCGGATTGGTCTCGAACTCAATCGCCCCGGGAGCTGTGGGGGGGGATATTGTGAAGGCGATTCTGATGGCCCGCGATCAGCCGCAGCGTCGAACGTCGGCTGTGGCGACCGTGGTGCTGGATCGGATCCTGGGGATGCTGGGTTTGTTCATCGTGGGGGCCCTGACCACATTGGTCCCCTCGGGGGCGCTCGATCATCCCGACCTGCAACCGGTGCGCTGGTTGATGTGGGGGGGGAGCCTGGTCGGGCTGGTGTCTTTGGGATTGATGCTCTGGCCCCGGCTGACCCAGTTGGCATGGGTGCAACAGGTGGAACGGTTGCCTCGAGTGGGGCACCTCGCGGGGGAGCTGATTCGTGGCGTGGGGCTTTATCAGTCGCAACCGGATGCTGTCTGGAAGGCGGTTCTGCTCAGCCTGGTGGCCCATTCCATGCTGATTACCGGGTTCTGGCTCTGTGCCTGCTGGATGCGCCAGGCGTGGACTCCCGATCTGGCGACCCATTTTTTCTTTCTTCCCACTTCCGAACTGTTCGGCGCGTTTGTCCCCGTGCCTGCCGGGATGGGGGCGCTCGAAGGGGCCGTGCAATGGTTCTACGAACGTGTGCGACCGGAAAGCGTGGCGGAGGAGGCCGCCGGGGCAGCGGGTTTCCTGGCGGCCCTGGCGTTCCGGATTGTGACGATCGGGATTTCCGCCCTCGGGGCGGGATACTACCTGGCCTCACGAACCGAAATTGCCCAGGCGATGGAATCCAGGCCGGATGAGCATCCCGCAGCACCAGGTTCCTGACGCCGCCCCACTGCTCCCCAGGTCCAAGCAACGGTGGACGGTCGTACTGCGACGTCAATTCACAAAGACATGCAGCATCAATCGGAAGTAGCTCCACAGGCAGTAGCCCGCGGCTAGGATGCAGGCGGTCAACAGCGTGACCGCCAGAGGATGATGGGGATCGAGATAGAAATGGGTGATGGGCATCGCCGCGATGGCGAACAGGATCACCGGACCAGTGGAATAGAGCGAGGCGAACAGGGCGGTCTTGATGCGGGACAGCAGCAGGACTCCATGCCGAAGCTGCTGGAACTGCAGGTCCATCAGCTCGTTTTCATCCTGTGACAACCGGGGATTGTACTGATTGCCCCCAGCCTGCAGGCTGATCAGCCGACTCCAGTCACCCGAAACGCGAATGTCCCGCAACCGGGCGGCATCCGCCGGACTGGTTTGCAGCACCTGCTCGGCAAACTGGTCCACCCGGCTGCTGATCGCCTGCAGTCGAAACACCACGGCGGCCACCAGGAATCCGAACGATCCGGCCAGGGTCTGGGCAATGGTGCTGTAGGTGTAGAAGTAGACCGAGTGATCGATGTCCATGCATCCGGCTCCTTCCGGAGAGATTCGGGTTGGCGGCGGAGCGTCGTTCCCTGGAACACGAGGTCCCTGGGGGCGACATTCGCCACTCCCGAATTGTGACGGCGATTCGGTTGGGCTTCAACCCGTCCCACGTGGCACAGATCCGGGCGCTGTGCAGGCGGAGCAATGGGGCTGAGCAATGGGGAGGAGCAGATCCGGTCGCAGGTGCGTGGTCGATCTCGACCCTGTCCACATCGAACACGAGCCCGGAAAGGTCCCGCGGAGAATCGGGTGCCTCGTCGCCTGCGTGCGGGATCTCTATCATGGCTCTTTGCCCAGGAGGAACGGATGTCGTTGATTGATGTGCGGGAGCTGTGTTTCACGTTTGGGGGGGACAATCTGCTGGAGCGGATTTCCTTCCAGGTCGAGCCGGGTGAACGGATTGGCCTCCTCGGCCGGAACGGGGCCGGCAAGTCGACTCTCCTCAAGCTGTTGGCGGGCGATCTTGCGCCGGATGAGGGGGTGATCGCCATCGAAACGGGGACCCGCATCGCCCGACTGGAGCAGGAGGTCCCTCCGGGACGGGGGCGGACTGTGTTTGCCGAGGTGGCGGCGGGACTGGGGCCGGCAGGCGAGCTGCTGGCGGATGTGCACGCCCGGATGAACTCGGTCGCGTCGGGAGAACGGGATCCCGAGCTCGAGCGTCTGCAGGCCGAAATCGCCGCCCACGACGGTTGGCGACTGGAAGAGCAGGTGCGGCAGATCCTGTCACGGATGGAGCTGGATGCCGAGGCACTCTTCGACACGCTTTCTGCGGGGCGGAAGCGGCGGGTCTTGCTCGCTCGGGCCCTGGTGGGGGGGCCATCGGTCCTCCTGCTGGATGAGCCGACAAACCACCTCGACCTCGGCGCCATCGCCTGGCTGGAGGAATTCCTGCTGCGCGAGAATCTCACGCTGGTGTTCGTGACCCACGACCGTGCCTTTCTGCAACGGTTGGCGACACGCATCATCGAGGTGGAGCGTGGGCGACTCTTCGACTGGACCTGTGACTATCGGACCTTCCTCGTGCGTCGTGAACAGGCCCTCGAGGCGGAGGCGAAACAGGCTGAGCTCTTCGACAAGAAACTGGCCCAGGAAGAGGTCTGGATCCGGACGGGGATCAAGGCCCGGCGAACGCGAAATGAAGGGCGTGTGCGGGCTCTCGAACAGATGCGTCGAGAACGGGCACAGCGTCGACAGAAACTGGGCAATGTCTCGCTGCAGGTGCAGGATGCCCAGCGTTCGGGAACCCTGGTGGCCGCCCTGGAAAAAGTCTGTGTGTCGTTTGGCGACCGACAGGTGCTCGATGGGGTGTCTGCCGCGATTTCACGCGGCGACAAGATCGGCATCCTGGGGCCCAACGGAGCGGGAAAAACGACCCTGATCCGGGCCCTGCTCGGGGAACTCCCGGTGGATTCCGGCACCGTGCGGCTGGGGACCAACCTGCAGGTCGCCTACTTCGACCAGTTGCGAGCCCAACTCGATGAATCAAAGTCGGCAGCCGACAATGTGGCCGAGGGGAATGACACCGTCTTGGTGAACGGCAAGAGCCGTCACATCGTCGGCTATCTCGGTGATTTTCTCTTCTCGAGGGAGCGGGCTCAGACACTCGTGCGGTTTCTCTCGGGGGGAGAGCGGAACCGATTGCTCCTGGCCCGATTGTTTACCCGGCCGGCCAATGTGCTGGTGCTGGACGAACCGACCAACGATCTCGATGCCGAGACGCTGGAGCTGTTGGAGCAGATGCTCGTTGATTACGTCGGCACGCTGCTGGTCGTGAGCCACGACCGCGAATTCCTCAACAATGTCGTGACCAGCACACTGGTTCTCGATGGAACCGGTCAGGTGCGGGAATATGCCGGGGGTTACGACGACTGGTTGCGGCAGTCGCGAGACAGCGGGGCTGGAAGTTTGCCGCCGACCGAAGACCGGGGTGTGCGTCGCCCGGGAGAATCGGGGGGAGCGGCTGGGAAAGGGGGAGAAACTCCTCCCGCCAAGCCACGGCGTTTGACATTCAAGGAACAGAAAGAGCTGGAAAAACTCCCCGCCGAGATCGAGTCGATGGAGGCCGAACAGGCCGACTGGCACCAGAAAATGGGCCAGCCGGGGTTCTATCAGCAGGATCCGGCGACGCTGACCCATGCGAATCAACGGTTGCAGGAATTGGGAGAACGGTTGCAGCAGGCGTATGCGCGCTGGGAAGAACTCGAGCAGCACAACGCCGTTTGAGACGGTCTGCCTGGGGATCAGTTCTGCCAGGCACAGGTATCAGATCGGCTTGGACTGCGGAATGGTCTCCGGAGTCTCGCGATTCTTTTCAACCTCGGCGACGGCGGACAAGTTGCGCAATTCCGAGGGAAGTCAGGGCCGTGAGAGTGATGACGATTGACGAGGGTTCGGGGACCACGTCGACGAAGGTGAGGAAGCTCTGGCGGTAGGTGAACCCACCCGTCCAGGCTGCACGGGCCATTTCTTCCGCCTGGTTTCCGGTGGCCAGTGCACGGAGGTCAATTTCCACCTTCAGGCGGTAGGTTCCATCCGACTTCCATCCGACTTCCTCGTCCCAGGGATCAGCCGCGATGTTCGTGACGGGGCCGTTGTCGGTCTGGCTGTATTCGGCAAAGCGACTGGCGGTGAACAGGGTTGAGTTCTGATCGACCCCGGCGACTGCGGATTCGGTGTACTCGCCCAGTGCCTTGGCGTAGACCCTGTCGTTGACGCCGATGGTGTTGGTCAACCGACCGTTTGTGGTCAAGGAGGTCGAGGGCTTGGCGGTCACCGTGGCTCCCAGAGGACCGAGACCGGAAACGACGAAGTCGGCTTCGAAAACCACACGCTGTGTTTGTTGATACAACGCAGTCGAGTTGATCGCGATGGTTTCCGCCTTCAGTTGGGGCAAGGCTCCCACCTTCACTTCGATGTACTGCTTGGGATTCTGCGCCAGGGCGAGATTCCAGTTCCAGCCAAAACCACTCGCCACCGTGACCGATCCCGGGGCCGCCAGGGTCAGTACCGGATCCCCCAGCGTGGGGGCTGTCTGGACATCATTTCCACCCGCGTACCGGATCGTCGCATTGCCGGTCCAGCGTATGTCACCGGCCATCAATGGCGCACTGGCCAGCAGCAGGCAAGCCAGTACCAGGGGAGACACGATTCGCACTGTCGCAGGGGTGAACATCGGAACGCACCTTTCCACAGCAAGTCGTCTCGAAAGAATCCTGACTCCGGACAAAACCGGACAGGGGGACAGCACCGTTGCCATCCGCCCGATCCCCGACTCACCCAACTCCTGTTTTATAGTAATGAAACCTGCTGGAATTCGTGAGCGTTTGATCCACACAAAAGTTCAGTTGGCGTCTGGTTGCGACCCAGCCTGTTTACGCGTTCCGACTCGGAGCGAACCGGACCCCCAGAGACTCCATGTCCCGACGGGCCTGTTCCAGGCCATTTTTCACCCAGATCAGGTCGCACCCGCAGGTTGTCCAAAGGGCTCCCCGGTCGATGAGTTCTTTGACTCGGGCGGGGGTGCCGGCGGTGGTCCCCCAGGCTTTCCCATGACGGTCAGCCGCGGCGGCAATCTTCTTGAGGGCCTCGTCAATCAGCGGGTGTTGGAACTGACCGGGAATGCCTGCCAGGATCGAGAAATCTGCCGGCCCAAGCATGATCACGTCCACGCCTTCGACGGCAGCGATCTCGTCGACATGCTCCAGGGCCTTCGGATCCTCAATCTGGATGACAATCCAGGTCTCCTCATTGGCCTCGCGGATATAGTCGGCGAAGTCCCCCCGGCAATACGGCATGTCGGGGTTTCCACCGTCAAATCCCCGGGTTCCGAGGGGGCCAAATTTGCTCCATCGGACCACCTCCCGCGCCTCATCGGCCGAGTCGCAACGCGGGTACAGGATGCCGTGCGCTCCCGCTTCCAGCAGGCGTCCCATCCGCATGAATTCCCCCTTGGCCGGGCGGGCCATGATGTCGGCCTGGCCCACACGTGCCGCCCGCATCAGGCTCCAGGCGGTCTCTGCGCTGGTCGCATGATGCTCGAGATCCATCCAGATGTAATCGAAGCCGACAAGGCTGGCCAACTCGTACACGGTGGGGTCGGTGAGGTGCAGGGCCACACCCAGACACGGTTCACGACGGCGCAGTTTGGCTTTGACCAGGCTCTTTCTCATGGCGGGACATCACACGTGAGGTGGAATGGGAGGGGGAGGCCAGTTCGGGAAACCCAGGTCACTGGTCCCGCTGGCGGGATCAGCCGGTGTCACCCGGTCACACGCAATCGTGACCAGCGGATCACGTGGAGGCAATCCTCACGACACCAAAAGACGACCAGCAGTTCGCCGGGGCCGAGTTCCACGAGGCTGGGGTAGCCGCATCTTAGCGAACTCAACTCGTCGCTGGCATGCTGGCGACCACGCATTGTGTTCCCGGTTCCCTGCCAGATCGGGGTCTCGGCGAGATTGCGCCATGAGCCCTGCGGCAGGTCGGCCAACTGGGCCCACATTCCAGGACGGTCACAACGCCGGTAAACACACACCACGCGTCCATCGCACAGTCCCAGCACCTTGGCTGTTTCACCCTGCAACCCGTTTTCGCCCAGTGGCGAAAATGGTCCGGCAGCCGACCCGACGCAATAGGCCGACGGAAGGCTGCGTCCCGACGGTTCATGAAACCGCCAGACACTCGCCAGCAGGTCGTCCCCCGGCAAGCGGGTGACACCCACCTCCCACAGGATCACTCGCTGTGCGGAGGCATTGGCCAGGGGGATCCAGCCGGGCCAGGTGCCCCCCCGGTCGGTTGAGACCCAGGCCACCGCCTGCATGCCAAGAGGGCAATCTCCATCCCAGCCACGCCAGGTCGAGGTTGGCCAGAGCCAGCGGCCATCCGCACACTCCAAAACCGGGTGACAGAGCTCAAACGCAGGACCTGGCAGCGGTGAATCCAGTGGTTGCGGTGCACACCACCGGTCCCGGGCAGAATCGCGTCTTGTCAGGAACACATCCATCGCCGTGTAACCGAGGTTGGTCCGATTGACCAGCCCCTCCCCGGGATCGGGACGCTGCCAGCGAGCGCCGATCCCCACCCATTCTCCATTGGCCATCCGGCTGACCCGGATGGAATGTGTGCAGGGAATCGGTGGGTTCGAGTGACCCGCTCGCGATTCGAGCCAAGGGTCGACCAGCAAACGCCGTGGTGCAGACCAATGGGAACCGGCGTCGGATGTGGTCGTGAACCAGGTTCCATAGTCGAGAGATTCCACCGCCTCGCCGAGATCGAACGAGACAAACCACTCGTTCGCAGATAGTGCCACCAACGAGGGGTGCCAGGCGTGCCGGGAGCGCAGATGCGGGTGTGGATTGACATACACCACCCCCTCGCCAATGCACTCGATCACGTCTGGTCTCCCTCGGCAATTTGGGCCGGTGAATCGCTGTCACATTGTGC
Organism: Planctomycetaceae bacterium; assembly: GCA_003508595.1. Lineage (GTDB taxonomy): Bacteria > Planctomycetota > Planctomycetia > Planctomycetales > Planctomycetaceae > UBA10511. The sequence continues at coordinate 15,001 of DNUF01000216.1, read as the reverse complement.
GGGGACAGGGTCCCCAAGTCCTGCCGCTGCCGGGGGAGTGTGCCGGGCAACATCTTCGTGCGGGTGGTTTCCCGGGGCCGCATACCACTCAATTCGTTCCCGGAGCCAGTCGATCGCCCCCGGATGTTCCAGCAGTCTTTTCCAATCGGCCGTCGCCGGTGACGGTTCCACTCCCGGGGGAATGGCGGACAAGGGAGTCCAGAGCGGTTCGAAAAAGGGGATGAGTCGCGCGGTCGCCCCCTGGAGGGGGCGAACCGACTCCAACAGCATCACGGCGGGCACCGCCAGACCGCGTTTTACCGCCTGGTTCGCGAGCCGGTCCAAAGCCCTCGCCGTGTGGGACTGGGGATCAAGAGGCGCGGGGGAGGGGATCGCAAAGGCCCGCTGCCACCAGGACACATGCAGCGGATTCACGAGCAGCCTCCGGAAGTCAGGCCAGTGAGAGAGCGAAGAGGCGGTTGGCGTTGATGGTGGTCAGTTCTCCGACCTGTTCCAGATCGAGGCCGAGTACCTCGGCGAGCGTTTCGGCCGTCATCCGGACGTGAGCCGGTTCATTTCGCTTGCCACGCACTGGCTGGGGAGAGAGGTAGGGAGAGTCGGTCTCCACCAGCAACCGGTCGTGTGGGATCTGCCGGGCCAACTCACGCAGTGCGGCCGACTTCTTGTAGGTGAGGATTCCGGAGAAGGAAATCGAGAGTCCCATCCCGACACACTCACGGGCTGTCTCCAGGGAACCGGCAAACGAGTGCATGACTCCCCGCAGTGGACCTTCGGCGGCCGCCCGTCGCAGTTCTTCGAGGACTGGTTCCTCGGCCTCCCGGCAGTGGATGCAGACAGGCTTCCCCAATTCCCGTGAGAGGGCCAGGTGCCGTCGAAACCATTCCCGTTGCAGGTCGAGGGGAACGGTCTTCCAGTAGAGGTCGAGCCCGGTCTCGCCAATGCCGACCACCCGTTGCTCGCGGGCGAGTCGGGAGATGGCGATCCAGTCTGCATCGGAAGCCTGGGTCACGTAGTTGGGATGGACGCCCACCGCGGCGAAGATCTCGCGGTGTCGAACCGCGAGTTCAACGGCCCGCTGGCTCGTGGACAGCAGGGTGCCAATGGTCACGATGGCGACCACCCCCTGTTGTGCAGCCCGCTGGAGAATTTCTGTTCTCTCGGCGTCGAACGACTCTTCGTCGAGGTGCGCGTGCGTATCAACAAGCCGCATGGCAGGACCTGCGGTCGTCAGGCTGCGGCACCGGCGGGGGCCGCCAGTTGCCGGATCCGGGCGAGATGGCGTTCGACCATGCCGATCGCCTCATCGAGCAACCGTGATGCTTCCTGATCTTGAGACACAGCCTGCCGGTAATAACGCAGGGACTGGTCGAGATCGGCATGCTCACTCACCATTCGCTGCAGAAAGAAGGGGAGCGATGCGTAGTGCAGGGCCGAATTGTCGGGGTAGGTCCCGAGATCGACGGGCAAGCCGCTCGAATCGAGATGATGAAAGATCCGGGACACGATTCCCCGTTCTTCGGCAGCCATCTGACGAACGGCGGTCTCGGTCTCATCGGAACCGGCAGCCGCCCAGGGCCACGACTCCCCCGCGTATTGCAGCAGGCTGCGATACACCTCGATCAGGGCAGTATTCAGGACGGCATTACTGCTCACTTGGGGGCCTCACTCACCACGACGATGGGCAACAGGTGCCGGGACAGACAAACAGGAACGCAGACGAAACTCACCCTGCCACAATCACGCCTGCAGCAGCCAGCGAGCCACATCTTCAGCGACCCGGCTGATGGGGTCAACCGCGATCCCCAGCAGGATGACAGGCAGGCTCACCAGCAGGGCATAACAGCCTGTGTCGGAGGTCAGTTCCGCCTGGACGGGGCGATTGTCCGCTGCCGGCTCATCGATGAAGGCGTGCTTCAGGACCCGCAGGTAGTAGAACAGGCTGAAGACCGTATTGAAGAGCCCCATCACCAGAACGAACCACATGACCCAGTGCACCTTGGCCGAGGCCATCACCGAGAAAAACACCATGAACTTGCCAAAGAATCCGCCGAACGGGGGGAGACCAATCAGGCTGAAGATGCAGATCAGCAGGCAGATCGCCAGCACGGGTGACTGCCGCACCAGTCCCGAAAAATCCCCAAGGTTTTCGCTGAACTTGGCATTGCGCACAAACGCCACGATCGCGAAGACTCCAAGGTTCATGAAGAAATAGACGACGAGGTAGTACAGGAGCCCCTGGATACACTTCGCTGCGGCTTCAGAGCGATCCTGAGATGTAAACTGATCACCCAGCGGGGCATTGAGCAGAATGGCCATTGCACCGATGGCCATCAGCATGTAACCGGCGTGGGCAATCGTTGAGTAGGCCAGCATCCGCTTGATGTTGGTCTGGCCATACGCGGCAAGGTTGCCGAAAGTCGTGGTGACCACCGCGATCAGGGAGAGGGCAATTCCCACCTGCATCGAAAGCGAATGCACCCCTCCGGCCGTCACTGCCGGTCCACCGACCAGCGCCAGGACAAATCGGGTCAACAGTGCAAATGCTGCCCCCTTGCTGGCGACCGAGAGGAAACCACCCACCTCAGCCGAGGCCCCTTCAAACACGTCGGGCGCCCAGAAATGAAACGGGAAGAGCGACAGTTTGAATCCAATGCCGACCAGCACCATCAGCACGCCGACGGCGACAGTTCGGGCCGTGGGGTTGGCCAGTGAGAAGCCATCCCGGGAAATCTCCACCAGTGCGGGAGCCAGATCTGGCAGTGAAGCCGTCCCCAGCAGTCCGGCCAGCAGGCTGATGCCGTAGAGCATCACCCCGGCCGCACCGGCTCCGTAAATGACGTACTTCAGGGCTGCTTCGCTGGCTGTCTTTCGTCCCTTGAGGAAACCCGCCATGGCATAGCTCGGGACCGATGTCATCTCGATCGCCAGGAAAACCATCAGCAGGTGATTGGCGGAGACCATCAACAGCATGCCGAGGGTGGAACCGAGCAGAAGCGTGTAAAAGTCGGGCGCATCCTCGTTGTCGGGAATACCAGTCACGATGGTCAGGTAGACCACGAACGCCAGGAACAACAACAGGAAGATTCGAAAGAAGACCGTGAACGGGTCAAAGATCATCAAACCCGTGAAGAGCAGTTTCGGCTCCAGGGTGCCATTGCCGAATTCTCGGAACTGCAGGACCGAAAAGCCCAGTGCCAGCACCGTGCCCACCATTGCAACCAGCGAGCCGGGCAGAAGTCGGTCGCAGTTGAACAGCCGCACGAACAACAGCGCCAGGATCGTGCCGACCACGCAGAGTTCCGGCGCGAACGGCTGGAGTGAACCCAGCGTGTCGGCCGTCAGATTGTTCAGCAGTTGGGTGATGGTCATTGCCGTCTGTTCGGGCCGCGGCGCGGAACCGATCGAAGGGATGCAAAAAAGGGCAGGCTGCCGGGCAGTTCCGGGGGCCGATCAGCGGCCGAGCAGGGTGGTCAGGGCGGCCGTCCCCAGGGACTTCGCCGAGTACATGTTGTCGACCAGCAGGCTCACCGAGGCCTGCATCTGGTTGAAGACGAGGTTGGGGAAGATCCCCATGATGATGCAGAGTCCCAGCAGGATTGAGGCGATCAGGGCTTCGTTCCAGGTGATGGGAGTAATCGCTTCAGGGTGGGGCCCCTTGTACTCCGCTCCCAGGAACACCCGCTGAACCGCCCACAGGATGTAGCCCGCCGTCAGGATCACCCCCGAAGCGGCGATGATCGCGTAGACCTTGCTGAAGTTCCACGAGCTCAGAACCGAGAAGACTTCGCCGATGAACCCACACATGCCGGGAAGGCCGAGACCTGCGAAAAACAACCCGACGGCCAAGCCGCCGTAAAGCGGCATCAGACCCATCAACCCGCCAAACTTGTTGAGATCACGGTGGTGAACCCGGTCGTAGATGACCCCCACCATGAAGAACATGCCGGGCGACGAGATTCCGTGGGCCAGCATCTGGAACATGGCGGCCTGCATGCCCATGTTCCAGTAATTCTTCGATTCCTCGCCGGCGGCGCCGTCGCTCAGTTTCCATACGGCAATCCCGAGCAGCACATAGCCCATGTGGCTGACCGAACTGTACGCGACCAGTCGCTTGAAGTCGGTTTGGGCCATCGCGGCGAACGCCCCGTAGATGATGCTGGTCACGGCCAGCACCACCAGCACATGCGAGGCGTAGTAGGCCCCCACGGGACAGATTGGGAAGGCAATTCTCATGATCCCGTAGCCACCCATTTTCAGCAGCACCCCCGCCAGGATCATCGAGATTGGCGTCGGGGCTTGGACGTGGGCATCGGGCAACCACGTGTGGAACGGGAAGACCGGAACCTTGATGGCAAACCCGATGAACAGCAGGATGAAGGCCGTGATCTGGACAAACTGCGTGAAGCTGAAGCCATCGATCCGTCCCTGGCCAATTTCCTGGAGCTTCAGGATGTCGAACGACCGGCCGCTGTCGAAGTACAGCATCAGCATGGCGATCAGCATCAGCACGCT
>DNUF01000216.1:0-10224 GCA_003508595.1 Planctomycetaceae bacterium | reverse complement strand
CCCCCCCAGATGCCGATCAGGAAGTACATCGGCAGCAGCATCACTTCCCAGAAGATGTAGAACAGGAAGAAGTCGAGGGACATGAAGACCCCCAGCATCCCTGTCTCCAGCAGCAGGAACAGGATCAGATATCCCTTCACCTGCTTGCGGATACTCGTGGAAGCGGCCAGGGACAGCCAGCTGATCAGGCTGGTCAGCAGCACCAGCGGCATGCTGATGCCGTCCAGCCCCAGCTTGTAGTCGACGTTCCAGGATTTGATCCAGGGGAGCGAGACCGACATCTGCATCTCGGCCTTGGAGGGATCAAACCCAAACCAGGCGAGCAGCGTGAGGACGAAGGTCGCGCCGGCGACGATGTTCGCGAACGACCGCATGCCGTCGTCAGACTTCGGATTGAAGAGCGACAGGATGAGAGCGCCGATCGCCGGCAAGAAGATGATCGCGCTCAGCAGGAAGACAGGATCGGGGGTCATGGGAGTCTGAAAACGTGTTCCTGAGCGAAGAGCCGCGGAAAAAACCGTGTTGGTGACAGGGAGTGAGTCGGTGGATCAGGAGCCAAACACCTGGGCCAGCACCCAGATCCCCACCACACCCAGCACGATGAACATCACATACTGCCGAAGTTGGCCGGTCTGTAATCCCTTCAGACCCATCCCTCCCGCGTACGTCGTCTTGGCCGTCCAGTTGACCAGGCCGTCAACGATCTGCTCGTCGAACACCCGATCCCAATGGGCCACCACAAGTGCCAGCCGCGACAGACCATGCAGGATTCCATCCAGCACGACCCGGTCGATCCCGGCGACAAACCGGGCCACCACGTGAACCGGCTTCACAAACAAGGTGTCATACAACTCGTCGAACCACCACTTCTCCGAAAGGAAGGTGTGCAGTCCGGTGAACTGTCGCTTCACGTCGGCCGGATTCACCCACCGGGCCCCGTAAAACACGTACGCCAGGAAGGTTCCAAGGCTCGCAATCACCAAGGCATAGAGTCCCGCCCGGGCGTGCCGGTCGTGGATGGCATCATGCGTGGGCATGGTCAACCCCGAAGGAGCGCTGGCGACAAGTTCATGGGGCAGGGTCGAGGGCTCACTGGCCGACAACAGGCCAAACAGCGGGCCATGTTCGCCACCGACCGCACAGAAAGCGGCCAGGACAGACAGTACCAGCAACGGAACGGTCATGATCCACGGAGACTCGTGGGCATGCTCGTACACGTGGTGATCACGCGGTTCGCCAGCAAAGGTGTAAAACCAGAGGCGGAACATGTAGAAGGCCGTAATCCCAGCCCCCAGCAACGGGAGGTAGAACAGGAGCAGATGGGAGGGATTCAACTCGGTGAAGGTCAGGGCTGTCGCGACAACCGCATCCTTCGAGTGATAGCCTGAGAAGGCGATCACCCCGGGAATGGCAAGACCCGCAATCGCAATCACCCCCACAAGCATCGTGTAGGCGGTGATCGGCATCTTTTTCCTCAGGCCCCCCATCCGGGGCATTTCCTGCTCGTGATGGCAACCGTGGATCACGCTGCCCGATGCCAGGAACATCAGCGACTTGAAGAAAGCGTGCGTCACCAGGTGGAACAGACCGGCCGCCCAACCTCCGACCCCCAACCCCAGCATCATGTAGCCCAGTTGGCTGATGGTCGAATATGCCAGGACCCGCTTGATGTCGGTCACAACCACGGCGATGGTCGCGGCAAGGAAGGCGGTGATGCACCCGATGTAGGCGATCGTCAGAAGTACTTCCGGAGTGAACATCGGATAGAACCGACCCGCCAGGTAGACACCGGCGGCCACCATGGTGGCAGAGTGCACCAGGGCCGAGACCGGGGTTGGTCCCTCCATGGCGTCGGGCAACCAGGTCTGCAGCGGGAACTGAGCGCTCTTCCCGATGCAGCCGGCGAAAATGCCGAGCCCCGCGGCCACCAGCAGGTAGTAGGGGATGGTTCGAGCTTCGTGCGGACCGTCCGCCGTTCCCTCTTCAGGAAGTCCGGAACTCAGCAGCACCTTGTCGCCCGATTCGGTCACATGCATGTGGCCATGGTCGTCCCGCAGCATCTGGAACAACCCGGGAGTCGGAGAGGTGTTGTTCACACCCTCGTAACGACTGTGGAATTGGAAGGTTCCGAAGTTGGTCCAGAGAATCATCAGCCCGATCAGGAACCCGAAGTCCCCGACACGGTTCATGATGAACGCCTTGTTGGCTGCCGTCGAAGCCGACTTCCTCTCGACATAAAAACCGATCAGGAAGTACGAGCAGACCCCCACCAGTTCCCAGAAGACAAACACCATGAAGACGTTGCCTGCCAGCACCAGCCCGAGCATGGAGAAGCAGAACAGCGACAGAAAGGCGAAGAACCGATAGAAACGTCCCGGGCGATGAAAATGCCCATGGCTGGTATGGACCTGGTGATCTTCGTAATTGTCGGTCAGCTCATCGCTCATGTACCCCATCGCAAACAGGTGGATGCAGGTGGCAATGAACGTGACCATGGTGAACATCACCAGGGTCAGGCTGTCAATGTAGTAATCAATGGCCACCCGCAGCGAACCGAAGTTCGCGAGGGTGTAGATCGTGTTGGTAAAGGGGCCCAACGCCTGTCGGGCCGCCGGGCTCACGCCAGCAGCCTCATGGCCCGCAGCCACGGCATTGTGGGCAGCGTCGTGGTGAACTTCGTCGTCGTGGTGCTCGCCATCATGGGCATGATCGCCATGGGCATGATCAGCATCCGACGCAACACTGGCCGTGGCAGCATGGGCTGTGTCGTGATGTCCCGCCACGTCCTTGACCGCCGCCCATTCTGTCGAGAAGCCCCAGATCAATAGGGCGGACAGGCTGCAGGCAAACGCAGTTGCGATGCAGCCAACCGCGATGTAAGCCGCCGTCTTGCTCTTCCGGGTTCCCCAGAAGCCGGCGAAGATTTCAATCGCGAACCCGCACAGGGGCAGCAGCCACGCAATCATCAGCAGGCTGCTGAGCGTTGTTCCAAGTGAAGATGGGCCAGGCATGGCAGAAGTTGGAAGGCGGCACCACAGTCACGATGGCCTTGCTGGCCAAAGGAGAGCGGGTTGGTGTTGGGTCAGGCAATCAGTGCAACAGGACGGGGCGAAGACCGGGGCTCAGCCCTTGAGCTCATCAGCCCGGTCGACGTCGATCGTCAGGTGGTTGTTGTAGAAGTTCAGGGCAATCGCGAGGGCAATCGCAGCTTCCGCCGCCGCCAGCACGATGACGAACAGAGAGAAGACCTGCCCATCGATCCCCAGGGGGGTATGACGTGCGAAGGCCACAAAATTGAGGTTGGCTCCGTTCAGCACCAACTCCACTCCCATCAGGATCCCGATGGCGTTGCGCTTGGTGGCCATGCAGACCACGCCGCAGACAAACAGCACTGCCGCGACGAACAGGTACATGTTCAGATCGGCGGCAGGAGCGAGGAGGGCGGCTTGTTCGGTCTGGGTCATCTCAGGTCAGCAACACAGCGAAAAGAAAAAAGACACAGCCACTTCGCAACAGCATGCGACTCGGGTCGCGGAAGGTCACGTCGCAGAAGAAGTTGCAGCATCCCGCCGACGTTTGGTCCGGGCGAGATAGGCGGCCCCAATCAGCACCACCAGCAGGTGCACCGAGACAATCTCAAACGGAAGCAGAAAGCCGGGACTCAAAGTGCCGCGACTGGAGCCAAGATCCTTTGGATTCGCCCCCAGGAACTTCATTCCCAATTCCCGCGTTGTGTTGCCATCAGCGGGATTGTTGAACCCGACACCAACCGTTTCCCCAGCCGATCGGGGACCACGGTTCCCCCAGTCCACGGAAATCGCGGACGACAACAGCACTCCCAGAAGCAACAACCCGACGACACCACCCAGCACCAGTTCGCCGGGACGTGACCGGATTTGCAGAAATGGACCGCTGGCGGTCAGCATCACACCGAAAATCAGCAGCACGAGGGTGCCACCGACATAAATCAGCAGTTGGGCCGCCCCGACAAAGTCGGCGTTCAGTGAGAAGAACAGCCCTGCCGTCGCAGCCAATGAGAGAATGAGCCAGAAGGCCATCCGCACGACATTCTGGCTGACGACGACAGCCACCGCACAGGCCACGGCCATCAGGGCGAAGACGTAGACGGCACCTCCCTGGAACATCCACGCCACGGCATCAATCGGAGCGGAAAGCCACTTCATGACTGCACCTGCGTTTCTTTCACCGCTTCGGGAGCCTGTCCCGCCTGCTTGTCATCAATAGTCTGCTCGACAGCGGCCGCAGGTTCTGTCGCTGCTGGCCGAATGGTCGACTCAGACTGGACCGGAACGAGGTCGGGGCGGAATGCCTGGTTGGCCTTGGGGGCCCCCAGGTCCGAGCCCAGCACATTGACCGAGTCGAGCAGGGTGGTCCGCCCTGTGAACCGATGGATGGCCAGTGGCCACAGCGTGATCCCCAGGAAGAGGAAGCAACTGATCGGCAACAGGTACTTGAGGCAAGTCGTCATCACCTGATCAATTCGCAGTCGGGGAAGCGTCCACCGCACCCACATCTGCACGAACACCAGCAGACACCCCTTGGTGATGAAAATCGACGAGGCAATGATGTTGGCAATCAGGAACCCGGCCCCGCCCTGCGCACGCAGTGGATCGAGCACAGCCTTCTCAAGGCCGATCCCCGAATTCCAGCCCCCCAGAAAGAGGGCGGTCGCGATGCCGCTGACGGCGAACATGCTGGCATATTCCGCCATGAAGAAATACGACCAGCGAATCCCGCTGTACTCAGTATGGAAACCGGCGACCAGTTCGCTCTCGGCCTCGGCCAGATCGAACGGAGCCCGTTTCACGCTGGCAGTCGCCACCGTGAAGTAGACGAAAAAGGCGATGAAGCAGAACGGGTCGTGCAGCACCATCCAGTTGAAAATGCTGCCGGACTGCATCCGGCTGATTTCCGACATGCTGAGAGTCCCCAGTGCCGTGACTGGCACCAGGGCACAGATTGCCATCGGAATTTCATAGCTGACGACCTGGGCCGCCTCACGCATCCCGCCGAACAACGACCACTTCGAGCCGCTCGAGTAACCGGCGAAGATCACCCCCATCACCTCCAGCGACATGATTGCCAGGATGAAAAAGATTCCAATATCGAGGTCCTGAGCGATCCAGCCATCTGCCCAGGGGAGAACCAGAAACGCTGCAAAAGAGGCGACAAAAACCAGGTAGGGCGAAACGCGGAACAGCATCCGGTCGGCCGCCTCGGGACACAGATCCTCTTTCTGGATCAGCTTCACGCCATCGGCCAGCGTTTGTAGCCAGCCGAACTTCCCACCCACCCGGGTTGGGCCCAGACGATCCTGGATGCGGCCGGCAACCTTGCGCTCCAGCCAGATGTAAACCAAGGGGGCCACGCCGAAGAACCCCAGCACCAGCGCGGCATGAATCAGGGCCGTCAAAGCGTAGGCCCAGGTGGAGTCGATGTACTGCGCCAATAGCTCGGCGATCGACGCGGCCGCCAGCACCGTGCTCATCCCAGAAGTCTCGTCATCAGCCAATGGACTGCCAGCGTCGCCCCGCGACACCGCGCTGTTCCGAACCGCACCTTGTCAGCCACGCCTTGTCAACCGCACCAAATCACGCATCGCGATCGAACATCTCAACTCGCAGACTCACTCTTCCATCTCACGAGGTCGACAGTGAGGTCGCACCCCGCGAGGCGGGCCCGATATTGACACATGGTTCCGGGGGATTCAAGTCACCCCCGGTGGGTTATCGGATGTGGGAATCATCCTTAACTCATGCGAACGCGAGAGCTTAGGGAAACCTTGCCGGGGCTGATGCCCCCCCGGCACAGCATCTGTCAACCAGATTCATCCGGGCATCAAAGCTCCGACTCCACTCGCGCTCCGCGGCAGACTCCGACAATGTTGAGGCAGACGTTCAGAGACACTTTTGACATAGTAGGGTTCCGGTCTACCCCGTTTCTTCCCCAGGCTTGGCCAAACACGATGTCCGACCTCCCGCCCATTCCCGAGGGGCACCCCTTGGCCAAACCACTGCTCCCCTGGATGAAGGGGTTGCTCCGGTTTGCCGCTGGATTCAACATCTGTGCAGGCCTGCACATGCTGGTGCTCTACCACGAGACCTACAAGGTCATCGGGATGCCCAAGCCCGAAATCCAGTTCCCAATCCAGTTGGTGGGGTTGCTGGTGGCGCTCTTTGGAGTGGCCTACTACCTCGTCGCCCGTCATCCTCTGCGAAATCGGCAGATGCTGGCGCTGGGGTGGTGGAGCAAGTTTCTCGGTTCCTGCCTGGGGCTGGGGTACATCTTCCTGGGGAAGCTCCCCCCTCGATTCTTCCTGGTCTTCTTTTTCGCTGACATCATCTACCTCTGGCCATTTTATCTGATCATCCGTCGATTGAATGCGGTGGCACTGGAACGGTCGGAGACGGACCAGGCCCGTTGAATTGCCATCGATTGCCGGGGCGCGCTCGGAACCCTAGCATCGGATTTGAACTGCAACAGCTTTTCCATTGGACCTCCAGCGGGTGCCGCTTCTCATGTCTCGTTCCCCGGTGATCTCGATTGTGGGCCATGCGGGCGTATGGCTTCTCCTGGTGGCGTCCCCTCGCTGGGATGCGGCCTGGGCCCAGGATTGGCCGCAGTTTCGGGGGCCGAATGGGCAGGGGGTGATCCCGGCGGTCGAGATTCCCGAAGAGTTCGGGGAGGAGACCAACCTCCGATTCAAGATTGAGATTCCCGGCAAGGGTTGGTCCTCGCCCGTGGTGGCCCAGGGGATCTGCTGGTTGACGACCGCTGTTCCGATCGAGGCAGATCCTGCGCGTCTGGCCGAAATCCGGGCGGAGCTTCTCAAGAAAAATCCGATGGCCGCCCAACTGGAAGTCCTCGCGGCTGTCAGCCTGCGGGTGGTGGCCGTCGATCTGGCACAGCAGAAAATCATCCATGATATCGAGCTGTTCGAAGTCGAAGAGCCCGAGCCAATCCACTCCCTGAACAGTTACGCGTCACCCACCCCGGTGATCGCCGGGGGGCGCCTGCTGTGTCATTTCGGCAACCTCGGGACTGCTGCAGTCGAACTCGCCACCGGAAAGGTGCTTTGGAAAACCCGGCTCCCCCTGGAGCACAGCGTTGGTCCGGGCAGCACTCCGGTTGTGGTGGATGACCGGTTGATCATTCCCTGTGATGGAGTGGACCGTCAGTTTGTGGCCGCTCTGGATGTGGCCACCGGCCGGGAATTATGGCGGGTCCCCCGTCCGCGGATGTCGGGAGACAATGGTGATTTCCACAAGGCGTTCAGCACTCCTCTGGTGATTGGAGAGGGGACTCGGCGGCAGGTGATCATTCCCGGAGCGCAATGGGTCGTCTCCTACGATCCTGCCACAGGCAAAACTCTCTGGCAGGTTCGCCACGGGGACGGATTCTCCAATTCCCCCCGCCCCGTGTTCGCCCATGGTCTGGTGTTTGTCTGTACGGGGTACATGAATCACGAGCTGGTGGCGATTCGTGTCGACGGTGAGGGGGATGTCACCGAGACCCACATCGCCTGGAGAATGAACAAGCAGGTTCCCCCGATGTCTTCCCCCGTGGTGGTTGGTGATTTCCTCTATATGGTGTCGGATCAGGGGGTTGTGTCGTGTCTTGAGGCGCGAACGGGAGAGGTGCGGTATCGGGAACGGCTGGCCGGGAATTACAGTGCTTCGCCATTGGCCGTGGGGGACCGCATTCTCTTCCTGAGCCGATCGGGGGATGCCTCCTGGGTGGGGGCCAAGCCGGAATGGAATCTGCGCCGGACCAACCACCTCGAGGGGCAGTTGATGGCCAGCCCCGCTGTCGCCTTGGGAACGTTGCTGGTCCGCAGCGACTCGCACCTCTACGGTTTCCCCGCCAACGGCAGGTAAAAACGACCGCGCAGTGGTGTCAGAGGCTGAATTCCGCCAATAACCGTGCTGCCGGTCTCACAGGGGTTCCGTCGCCAGCCCCGATCCGTGGCAGGCACGTCTTCGACAAACACTGGCGTTGATTTCACGTGATTCTGTCGGAATGGGCATTCTGCGAGAGTTGATTTCCTCAGTCTGCAAATGCAAAAAGGCCAGCCGGCGATAACGGCTGACCTTTTTACGAATTCAGAACTTCTGGAGAGCAGTCGCGCAGGTCTCGATTGGCCAACCCGAGACCTTTCAGCTTGAAAGACTGTTCAGGTCGGCTGGCCAGAGCTCCGAACTGACCGCCCGAATCTCATCGGGCACCCCGCCATCTCATGGGATGACATGGCGAAGTTCGATCTCTGCGACCGGTGAGAACCCGGCCGAATGTGATGATCAGGAATGCGTCGCCGACTACTTCTTGGCCGCCTTGCCCGCACCCTTGGCCGCCTTTCCTGCAGCGTCTCCCTCTTCCTTTTTCTTGACCTTCTTCTTGGCCGAGATCTTCATGACCCGGGTCTTGGGGAGACCAATCACCGACTGGCCATCCTTCCAGGTTTCCTGGGATTTCATCTGGTTGACCCGCTCTTCACGCTTCAACACATTGCGCGAACGGACGAGTCGTCCCTTCCTCTTCAGGCTCTTGTCGATTGCCACGCCACGAACTCCTGCCGGGATTCGGCGGGAGACCTCCCGGGAATCGCGGCCACTGTGAATGCGAACAGGGGGGTGCTGGAATGCATTTCCGGGCACCGGTTTCGAAGTGGGGAAGTGTACCGAGGGGCATGTCGGCTTGCAACCACGGCAAATCGGTGTGTCAGTCCCCATTAGAAATGTCAGAGTGCCATTGGGGTGGGCTCCGCATCAGTGAGCGCAGCAGACACCGAGTTCCACGCTCCCGCGATGCCGAGCACGTCCGGTGCAGACGCGTCTGGCGTCTCTCCTGCGGCTCGCCCGTGGACCATGCCGGTCATTCGGAGATTGCACGGGCCGGGCGGGACAAACTCGGGAACCACCGACCATTTGCCCGTTGTGGTATTGTGCTGCCACCGTGGAATGACTTCCGCAACAACCTGCGTCCGTCAGCGGGCATCGTGATCCGCGGGCGGCCGTTCGGGTTGCTCGTCCGATGTTACCGTTTTTGACCTCCGGGAGTTTCACATGAGTCGGCTGTCTCGAACGCTGTGTCTGTTGGTGGCTGTGTTCATGAGCGGTTCGGCCTGGGCTGGACCGATTGGTCCGTTTGATGACGGTGAGGCGTACCTGCCCCCGGGGCCGGTGGCGAAGTGGATCCAGACCCGGTGGAAGACCGATGTGGGGGGACACATTTACACCGGGACCGATCTTATCCACATCAAGAAGGATGGGTCGATCGACGTCTACACGAAGGTGGATCTGTTTATTCTCCCCGGCGGGGGAGGGGGTGGGGCCGGGACCACCCCCGACGATGTCGACCTCGTCACCATCTATGGCAAGCAGGCACCCGGCACACCCAAGACCGGGTTCGCCTCGACCGATCTGGTGAGCTTCGACCCGGACGCCGCGATTGGATTCGACGGCAAAGAACGGCACTGGGGAGGAGCGGGAAGTGGTGTGGAGTATGTCTCGTACTCGGAGCAGTGGGTGGTCGCCAATCAGTTGCCCGTGGTGTTGCCGGGGGCGGATCTGTCCGGCTTCGAAACCTCCTCAGCGACCGATCAGTACCGGGTCTACCGGACGACGGCCCCGCTGGCCGACTTTGCCGTCCCCGAACCCTCCACCTGGGCGTTGGCCGCCGTGGGCCTGGCAGGCCTCGTCGCGCAGTCGCGGCGGACTCGTCGGCACCGCACACCCACCCAGACCACGTGACCCCGGCGTCTGCGCCGGAACCAGTCCACCGGGCGAATTCATTGGGCGAATTCACCAGGCGAATTTCGCGTTCCCATCCGGGCGACACCCATCGCCGCTGGACAGAACAATGGTTGGCACCGGTTTTTCGGCACTGGTTTCTTCGCAAAACAGTCATGCAGACTGAGATCCGCAAGATGACCCTCAATAAACATTTACGAAGCCGGTGCCAACCAATGAGCGAAATACTGATCGGGCCGGTGACGAAAACAATGGTTGGCACCGGTTTGGGCACCGGTTTGGGCACCGGTTTCAGAGCGGAAAATAGCGGATCTGATGTCGATTTTGGGTGTCAGTAGCACCGGGCGGGGCATGGGCCTTGATAGGAGATCAGCCGCCGTACTGACTCACATGAGAGATACGATTATTGAGGAAGAGTCAAGATGCCACTAAGTGCGCAGCGCGGTTCGAACTC
>DNUF01000136.1:18147-19672 GCA_003508595.1 Planctomycetaceae bacterium | reverse complement strand
GCGACACCCCCGGTTGGCGTCCCCCATGATTGACCTGCACCCCGAGAGGGGTGCGTGAACGCTGGATGGGTGGAATCGATGGGGCCGATGATCACCAACCACAGCCTGGCTCCCGGCCGACGAGGGGAATTCCCCGACCGGGGCCAGCACCCGGCTTGGCGGGGGCCGGCACCGCCGCATGCGCAGCCATAAGACACATCCAGAAAACAACTTGCAGTGGACCAGGGGGGCGCAACGCACAAAGGGTGGGCCCGCGCTGAGTCCGTCCGACCACGGAAAAGATCAAAAAAGAGTCCTGACACCTTTTCCTCTTCAAAAACAGGGATTTTGCCTCAATTGCGGGTGGCTGGAGAGCCGAAGAGAGATTGGCCGGAGCGAAAAGACGGCATCCCTCCGCTGCGCGGCGGTGTCTGGCCAGGAGTCGATTCGGCATGGGCGATCGGTATTGGATCACTCCGCAAAAAGTGCGGCTGGTCGTCCTCCTCAGCCTTGCCCTGTTGGTGGGCGTCGCCTGCGAGCGGCCGTTGGCCGCCGGGAATCGGGAGGGCCCTGCCGCCGATTGGGCCCGGTTGATCTCCAGCCCGCAACAGCGCCGCCACCACTCTTCGGCGTCCACACTGGGGGATCTGACCGACGGCAAACTCTTCGATCTGTTCGCCCATCGGCAGCCATCGGAATTCGCTCTCGGTGGTGACGAAGAACCCGCCCAACCCGGTGCGTGCGGATGGGACGACATCGGCTGGTCGGCGACCTCCGACACGCTGACGAAGGACGACGAGGCGGAATTTGTCTTTCGGGGAAACGATGCTCCCCTGGAGGGAGATGAGTCCATCAGCGGGGGGGGCATCGAAGCCTCGGGTCATCTCGCCGAAGCGGCATCCCCCTGGCAACCGCTGACCGTGGAGGCTGAGGTGGTCGAATCGCCGTCGCCGGCACATCCAGCGGCGGAATTCGGCACACCGGGTTCGTCACACTGGTTGCTGGTCCTGATGCCGGCCTATGTGATCACCTCCCATGAGATGATGTACGTGGTGGATGTGGAGTACGACTATTTCCTGCTGAAGAATCTGTCGCTGAACCTCCACCTGCAGGGATTCTATTTCGATCAGCCGGGGACCAAGGCGTGGGCGATCGGTCCTGCCATGACCCTGCGATATTCGTTTTTCGTGCAGACCCGCAGTCGGTTTTTTGCGGCAGGTGGGGTGGGAATGATGGCTTCGGATGAGCCAGTCCCCGAGATCGTGGGGAGCCGGCTCAATTTCACACCCCGGGCTGCCGTCGGCTGGGTCTACTCCTTCACCCCCCGGGTCTCGGTGGTGACCGGCCTGCGGGTGAGTCATCTCGATGCCCTCGAGGATGTCACCTTCAAAGACACCGTGCTGCAGTGCTTTGTCGGGTTGACCCTCGTGTTGCGATGACTGATCGGCCGTTTGCGGGGCAAACCGGGCGCAATGCTTTCCATCGCCAGCGCCAAGCGATGATCAGTTCTTGGCGTTGGCAGATCGTTTACGGCCGCGGGACTCGC
>DNUF01000136.1:15826-17873 GCA_003508595.1 Planctomycetaceae bacterium | reverse complement strand
GGGTCAAAGCGTGGTGTGGCGGGGCCGATGGGAACGGCAGCCGTGTCGGTATCGCAGTAGACAATCCACAATTCATCCCGCTCATCGACGTAATAGATCGCATGCTGGTGGAACTCGCGGCCCACGTGTTGGGCGGCGGTGAGGGGCAACCCGACTCCCCAGCCCGGCTCGGCATGTCCCGTGGCGGGGCTGTACCCTGTGATCCGGTGTGGGATCGGTCCGAGTTGCCGCAGGGATCGCTCCAACGCTCGGTCCTGGGCCTGGTTCCGCTCGTCGGGCCAAACCTCTCCCGTCGTCGCGTACGCCGTGATGATGGCGAACGAAGCCGGCCGGGGTGTCCAGGGCTGCTCCATCCGAAATCGGGTCTGTCGGTAAATGGCTTCCATCGGTCCACTCATTCCGTGCCGTGTGGCCCGGGTGCCTGAGCCGGCGGCGTTGGCGTGAAAGACTGTCCCGCGTGAGTTGGGCCACAGAGGGTTCCAGGTCCCGGTCAGGACTGGCACGGGAGTGCCAGTCCGTCGTTGGCCGCGGCCCCGCGTGGGATTGACCTTCCAGTTTCCGGCGCGATTTTGCCAGTCTCGCTGGGGGGAAGTCGCGTTGCGGGGGGACCAGTGTCCCACCTGGAATTCGGCCGCTTCTGTCTCCCCGGGTCAGCCTGTTACCATCAGTGATGATTGATGTCTTCCCGCTGCGTTCGCTCCGGAGTCTGTGCAGTCATGCGTCGATTGGGGGTGCTGATGCTGTTGGGCGGGTTGGCCGCCGGGGCGTGGTGGTGGTTCTCGCAGCGTACGGCTGGGCCGGCGGTGGAGTACCGCCTGGCCGAGGTGCTGCGGGGCGACGTCCTCGCGGTGGTTGCGGCCACGGGGACGATCGAGCCGGAGGAATTGGTCGACGTCGGGGCCCAGGTGGCGGGCCGCATCCAGGACCTGGGGCGGGATCCCCGGGAAGCGACCAGGTCGATCGACTACGGCAGCCAGATCGAAGAGGGGACGGTCCTGGCCCGGATTGATGATGCCCTGTATGCGGCCCAGGTCGAGCAGGCGAAGGCGACGGTGAGCCGGGCCCGCGCTGACGTCGAACAGCAGACGATCCGGATGCAGCAGCTCGAGCGGGAATGGAATCGGGCGCAGGAATTCCGGAAACGCAATTCGATCTCGGATGCGGATCTCGACCTGGCGCGGGCGAACTGGCAGGCGGCCCAGGCGGCGGTCTCGGTGTCTCAGGCGTCGCACGAACAGGCGAAGGCGAGCCTGCATCAGGCGGAGATCAACCTCGGCTACTGCACGATCCGCTCGCCCGTCAAGGGGGTGATCATCGACCGGCGGGTGAATATCGGGCAGACCGTGGTCGCCAGCCTGAACGCCCCCAGCCTGTTCCTGATTGCCAAGGACCTCGGTCGACTGCAGGTCTGGGCGTCGGTCAATGAGGCGGACATCGGCCAGATCTACCTCGGTCAAAGTGTGAAGTTCACCGTCGATGCCCGACCCAATGAGGTCTTCCGGGGGACGGTGGCACAAATTCGGCTCAATGCCACGATGACGCAGAACGTGGTGACCTACACCGTGGTGGTCAGCACTGACAACGCCGACGGCCGGCTGCTGCCGTACCTGACCGCCAGCCTGCAGTTCGAACGGGAAACCCGCCGGGATGTATTGACTGTCCCCAACGTGGCCCTGCGCTGGCAGCCCCGCAGCGGGCCGGGCGGGGGGAGTGCCGGCGGTGCGGCGACCGGAGGGTCTGGAGGAGGAAACGCCAGGGGGGCGGGCCAGGGCGGGGGAGGGCGTGATCCGTCCCTGGGAAAGGTCTGGGTGCGTGAGGGAGAGTTGCTGCGCGCGATTGAGGTGAAGGTCGGTCTGACCGACGGCGTCGTGACGGAAATCGAGGGAGACGGGATTGCCGAGGGAGTGTCGGTGGTTGTGGCGGACGTGCTGCTGGAATCGACAGGCCCATCGAGTCCCTTCGCTCCCAAGACCCAGGGGACAGGCTCGGGGGCCGGTGGGACCAAGGGGGGCAGCCGTTGACCATGAGCCAGTCCATCGCCGCGACC
>DNUF01000136.1:14791-15459 GCA_003508595.1 Planctomycetaceae bacterium | reverse complement strand
TCGGGGAAGACGACGCTGATGAACCTGCTGGGCTGCCTCGACCGGCCCACGTCGGGAAGCTATCGCTTCGAGGGGATTGAGCTGGCGCAGGCCACCTCGGATGAGCGGGCAAGGATCCGCAACACCCGGCTGGGGTTTGTCTTCCAGAGTTTCAACCTGCTGTCACGCACCTCGGCCCTGCAGAACGTGCTGCTTCCCTTCGAGTATGCGGTGCCGCCTGTTCCCGAGGCCCGGCAGGAGACGCGCGGGGTGGAGCTGCTGGAGCGGGTCGGGTTGGGGCAACGGCTCGACCACGAGCCCGCGCAGATGTCGGGGGGGCAGCAGCAGCGGGTCGCGATTGCCCGGGCGCTGGTGAACCATCCGCCGTTGCTGCTGGCCGATGAGCCGACGGGAAACCTCGATTCGAAGACGAGTGCCGAGATCCTCGACATGTTCGACCGGCTGCATGCCGAGGGAATCACCATCGTGCTGGTGACGCACGATCCCGAGGTGGGAGCGCGGGCGCAGCGGGTCGTCCGGCTCAAAGACGGATTGGTGGAATCGGATGGTCCTTCCCCCCTGCGGGTGGCCCGGGAACAGGCCCGGCAGAAAGCAGAGGGGCAGGGGGGAAATCGTGAGCCATCGACTGCGGTCCCCGATGGGGCCGTGGGGGCGACACCGGCCGGGAC
>DNUF01000136.1:13923-14496 GCA_003508595.1 Planctomycetaceae bacterium | reverse complement strand
TCCCTGGTTGCCGCGGAGCCTGAAGACCGCCTTCAAGGCGTTGCGGCGCAACTCGCTGCGATCGGGGCTGACGATGCTGGGGATCGTGATTGGTGTCGCGGCGGTGATCGCGATGATGGAGATCGGGGAGGGGTCGAACAGGGCGATCCAGAAGACGATTGCCAGCATGGGGGCGAACAACCTGTTGATCATGCCCGGGGCGGCGTCGAGTGGCGGGGTGACGTTCGGTGGGGGGAGCAGCCTGACGCTGACGCCCAGGGATTGTGCCGAGGTGTTGCGGCAGGTTCCCTCGGTGACCCATGCCGCCCCGATTGTGCGGGCGCGGACGCAGATCATCTACAAGAGCCGGAATTGGGTGCCCGTTTACATCTATGGAACGACGGCCGAGTTCCTGGAGGTGCGGGACTGGCAGGATCTCGAGATGGGGGAGATGTTTGGCGAGCGGGAGGTGCGCAACGGGAGCCAGGTGTGCGTGGTGGGGCAGACGATTGTGCGGGAGTTGTTCCGGGGGGAATCGCCAATCGGGGAGGAACTGCGGATCCAGAACGTGGCGTTCCGGGTGATTGGGGTGCT
>DNUF01000136.1:12868-13620 GCA_003508595.1 Planctomycetaceae bacterium | reverse complement strand
ACGGTGAACCAGAGCGCGTCGGCGGGGGGAGACAGCCTGCAGAGGGTGAACACACTGAACCGGCTGTATCCGGGGGCGAGCCCGTTGTACCCAGTGCCGTCGATCACCCAGCAGGCGAACACCCCGCAGCCGGTCAGGTTCACGAATATCGACCAGATCCTGGCGAAAGTGGCGAGTTCGGCTGAGGTGCCGAATGCGATTGCCCAGATGAAGGGGGTGATCCGGGAGCAGCACCGATTGCGACGGAACCAGCCCGACGACTTCAACATCCGGGACATGGCCGAGGCAAACAAGGCGCTGACCACGACGACCGAGACGATGGGCACGCTGTTGATGTGGGTGGCCCTGATCTCGTTGATGGTGGGTGGGGTGGGGATCATGAACATCATGCTGGTCTCGGTGACCGAGCGGACGCGGGAAATCGGCCTGCGGATGGCGATTGGAGCGCGGGGGGGAGACATTCTCGACCAGTTCCTGGTGGAGGCGGTGGTGCTGTGCCTGGCGGGGGGGGCGTTGGGGATCGCAGTGGGGCGGGGGAGTTCGATCCTGGTGCGCGAATTGCTGGAGTGGCCGACCGAGCTGGCTCCCGGAGCGATGGTGGCCTCGGTGTTTGTGTCACTGACGGTGGGGCTGGTGTTTGGGTTCTACCCCGCCTGGAAGGCGTCGCGGCTGGACCCGATTACCGCGTTGCGGTTTGAGTGATGACGGGGGAAGGGAGCCGTCCCGGCGAGTTTCTCCTGGGGTGGCCAGGG
>DNUF01000136.1:10940-12460 GCA_003508595.1 Planctomycetaceae bacterium | reverse complement strand
CGTGTCACGGACGAGGCTGGTTTCCTGCGGCTCCTGGTGGAAGGTTGAGCGATGTCTGTGTCCCCTCCGGCGTTCGCCTGCAGTCATCCCCGATTGTCTCGCCGTACTGCTGTGCAGGCCGGGGCGGTGGGGCTGCTGGGGTTGGGGACGAATCATCTGCAGGCCTTGCGGGAGGCGCGGGCGGCCGAGTCGACTGGCCCGGCACCCAGCAAGGCGCGGTCGGTGATCTATATCTTTCTGTCGGGAGGGCTGGGGCAGCACGACAGCTTCGACATGAAGCCCGACGCGCCCGCCGAAGTGCGGGGGGAATTCCGCCCGATCGACACCAACACCCCCGGACTGCAGGTTTGCGAGCATCTGCCGCTGCTGTCGCAGCGCAGTCACCTGTGGGCCTTGTGCCGTTCGTTGACGCATCCCAGCAACGACCACTCGGTGGGCCATCACATCATGCTGACCGGGCGGACGATGGTGCCCCCGGGGTTCAATCCGTCGGTTCCGATGCCGACGGATTGGCCGGCGATGGCTGCGATCGCGGGGGGGGTGACTCAGCCCCGGAACAACCTTCCCCCGGCGGTCGTGCTGCCCGAGAAGCTGGTGCACTATTCGAAGCGGGTGATTCCCGGGCAGTTCGCCGGCTTGATGGGGGCTCGTCGGGATCCGTGGTTCATTGAGAGTTCACCCTTCAACTCGCTCGGCTACGGAGCGTATCCCGAGTATGAATTTGATCACCAGGACCGGCCGAACATGCCGCGGCGGAAGGCATTTCAGGCACCGGATCTTTCGTTGCCGGAGGGGTTTGGGGATCGTCGGTTGAGTGACCGCCTGGCGTTGCTGGGGCAGATTGACCGGCAGCGGGCCGACCTCGAGCAGCAGGCGGAGATTGAGTCGTTTGACCGTTACCGGCAGGGGGCGATTTCGCTGTTGACCGACCAGCGGATCCGGCAGGCGATTGATGTGACACAGGCAACGGCGGAACAGCAGGAGCGGTATGGCCGGAATTCGTTTGGCTGGTCGCTGTTGATGGCTCGGCGGTTGGTGGAGGCCGGGGTCAACCTGGTGCAGGTGAACCTGGGGAACAACGAGACGTGGGATACGCATGGGGAGATGTTCCCGCACCTGAAGGAGATGCTGTTCCCGCCGACCGACAGGGCGCTGTCGGCCTTGCTGGATGATCTGTTCGACAGCGGGTTGCTCGATTCGACGCTGGTGGTGATGGCCGGTGAGTTCGGCCGGACGCCGAAGATTTCGCACCTGCCGCAGCACTACAAGCTGCCCGGGCGGGACCACTGGGGGGCGGTGCAGACGGTGTTTTTTGCCGGGGGTGGTGTGCGGGGTGGGACGGTGGTCGGCTCGACGGACAAGCTGGGGGCGTACCCGGCGGCAAACCCGCAGCGTCCGGAGAACATGGCGGCGACGATTTACAGTGCGTTGGGTTTGCCGGAGACGACCGCCTGGTTCGACGAGACTGGGCGTCCCAATCACATCTATTACGGGGACCCGATTGCCGGCCTGATCTGACC
>DNUF01000136.1:3070-10681 GCA_003508595.1 Planctomycetaceae bacterium | reverse complement strand
GAATGGATGGCGCGGATTGAAGGTGATGGCGGGGGGCGTTCTTGAGGTGCGGAGCGGGGGTGAGTGGTCGGGGATTGGGGTGGGACCGGGCTGAAAATGCCCCGCCAACTTGACAGTTGAAATCCGCACCGATACCTTGAAGTTTGCTGAAACAAGAGAGTTGGGCGGGCAACGGGTCCGGCCAACCAGGTTTTGTCTTTGATGTTTCCTGGGGACGCGTGGTCCTCTGGGGGGATTGAGGGCAAGGTCAGGCTCTTCCGGGAAGCGGACTAGTCCAGGAAGCGGGCCGGCACACCGAGGACGACCGTATGTAGTCGAGATGGAACGGCCTTCGGGCCGCCCAATTCTGGTCGCCTGCGACAAGGGGGAGTGCGGAACGTCCGCAGTCCGTGTCGGCGTTGCGATCTCTGGCGGAGAGTCGGCAAGTTGCCTGTGAGAGCCGGACTCCCGCCATTTTTGTTGGCGGAGCGGACGAAGGAACCAAGAAAAGATCATGAACGACGCCGAAGTGCTGCGGACGGTCGACGCGATCCATCGCGACAAGAACATCGACAAGGAGATCGTCTTCGAGGTTCTCGAACAGGCGATTCTCTCGGCCGCGCGCAAGCATTACGGCGAAGAAATCCCGCTGGAATCGAAGATCGACCGGATCACCGGGCATACCACGGTGACCAAGGAGGGGGCTCCGATCGATTCCGAGCAGCTTGGGGAGATCCTGGGGCGGATCTCGGCCCAGAGTGCCAAGCAGGTGATGATTCAGAAGATCCGCGAGGCCGAGCGGGACGCGTTGTTTGACGAGTACCTGTCGATGCGGGGCTCGCTGGTGAATGGGACGATCACCCGGTTTGAGGGGTCGACAGCGACCGTCAACCTGGGGAAGGTCGAGGGGATCCTTCCCAAGAGCGAGCAGATTCCCGGGGAGTCGTTCCGGGTTGGCGAACGGGTTCGGGCGGTGGTTCTCGAAGTCCGCAAGGCGGGGGCGCGGGTCCGAATTGTGCTGTCGCGCGTCCATCCGGACCTGGTGCGGCGGTTGTTTGAAATTGAAATTCCCGAGATCAGCGAGCAGGTGATTGACATCCGTTCGCTGGCGCGGGAGGCAGGCTATCGTTCGAAGGTGGCGGTTTCGTGCCTGGACCAGAAGATTGATGCCGTGGGGGCGTGCGTCGGTGTGCGCGGCTCGCGGATCAAGAACATCGTCGAGGAACTGGCGGGGGAGCGGATTGATATTGTCCGCTGGAATGACTCGCTGCAGGTCCTGGTTCCGAACGCCCTCCAGCCCGCCGAGGTGGAGGAAGTGATTCTCTGTCCGATGCTGGGTCGCGTGATTGTGCTGGTGAAGGATGACCAGTTGTCGCTGGCGATCGGCAAGCGCGGGCAGAACGTGCGGCTGGCGTCGAAGCTCGTGGGCTGGGACATCGACATCATGACCCGCGAAGAGCTGAACGAGAAGCTCGACAAGTCGCTCGAGGCGTTCTGTGCGATTCCCGGGGCGCCGCCGGAAATGGCCGAGAATCTCATTGAACAGGGATTCTTCACATTTGATGACCTGTCGGTGATCGAGCTCGATCAGTTGGCCGAGTTGTCGGGGCTGAGCGAAGACGAATGCATGGGGGTTGTGGAGTTCGCCGAGCAGGAGGCCGAGCGGCTCGAGGCCGAGCAGGCGGCCCACAAGGCGGCGGGGACGCTGCCGCCGCGGTCGCCGGCCCGGACACCCGGGGGGAAGTCGGCACCAGTGATGGAAGAGACCCCGGTTCCGGAGGGTTCTGAGGAGAGTCCCGTGGCTGTCGGCGAAGACGAGACGGGGGAAGCGACCCCGGACGCGGATTCGCCACCAGCCGAGAGTTCCAGCGAGGGGGATGCAGCGGCCAGTTCCTGAAGCAATCACGCACGTGGTGGGATGGGTGGAGTCCTGGCCAGTCGGACTTGGGTGAGTCCGGAGACATCCTGGCGAGGAGTGAACAACAAAACGGGTGGCGCAGGTCGAGTGGCGGTGAGGCTGAGAACTGGAACTTCCGGAGTGCAACCGGAGGCGGAACTCGGTCAGTGAGACCTCGAAACGGGATCACTGGAAATTGCCACTGGAAAAAGAGGGACTCGGAGCGAAGGATCTGGAATTGCGGATTCCGGGTGAAGTCCTGTGAGTCACTCCGTGGTGTTGATTGTGGTGGCCCCGGCGGGCGTTAGCCGGCGGGGTCGAGAGGCCCCCTGGGAGACAGGCTGTTGAAGATTCGGATTTTTACGCTCGCCAAAGAACTCGGGATGGACAGCAAGGTCCTGATCGGGTGGTGCCAGAAACTGGGCATCGACCTGAAGGACTCTCCGCTCTCGAGCATCTCGGAAGAGCAACGCGACCGGGTTCTGGAGTTTATCAAGAGCCAGGGTGCGGAATCGGGCGAGGCCCCCAAGGCCGCGGCCCCGACAGCCCCGACCCGCGATCCGTCGCGGACGGTCGGTGGCAAGGTCCCCACGATTCGCCCGGTGACCCCGGCCCGTCCCGCCACCCGAGACGACGAACCGGAAGCGACGACACCCGAGGTGCCTGTCGAGACCGCACCCGCTACGGTCGTTCCCCCGAGTCCCCCACCGGCGATGCGGCCGGTGGAAACCCCGCCGCGGACCCCGTCTCCCCTGCGTGTCAACCGGGAGGTCGCCGGCGACAAGGCGGCTGAGAAACCGGTGGAGAAGATGGCACCGGCGGCCGGGCCCACCAAGGCTCCCGAGCCTCCCCCGGTCCGGCATTTGGATGTCCCTGTTCGCCCGTCGAAGCCGGTTGTGTCCGGGAAGCCCCCGGTCTTGCGACCCAGTCGACCTCCGGCGATCACGCGACCGAAGGCGGTGACCCAGGAAGTGCCGGTGGCACCTCCCGAAGAAGAGGTCACGCCGGTGGAAGTGCCGGTCGTTGAGATCCCGGAATCCACTCCCCCGGTCAGCGAGCCTGTGGAAGCGGTGGTGGAGGGGGTTGATGAACCTCCCGAGGCGACCGAGGACACTGCCGCCGAGTCCACGACAGCCCCCACGAAATCGCCCCTGGCCCCCCTGCGTCGGGAAGACTATATCGGGGCTTCGGGTGCGTCGGGAACATCGCGGACCCGTGAGATGACCGCCATTGGCGCGGTGTCGGGCCTGCAGCGCGATACGAAGAAGGCGAAGGCGCGTCCCATGCCGACGCTGCCCAAGCTGGCGGCTCCTCCGCCATCCCCCAAGGCGTCCCAGGGACCGTCGGCCAGTGCCCCGAGTACCGGTCCCGCGCAAAAGCCCGAGATGCGGATCTCGCGCGACATGCTCGAGCGGACTCCGCTGCA
The DNA here is from genome assembly GCA_003508595.1 of Planctomycetaceae bacterium. Classification (GTDB taxonomy): domain Bacteria; phylum Planctomycetota; class Planctomycetia; order Planctomycetales; family Planctomycetaceae; genus UBA10511. The sequence goes on along the minus strand of DNUF01000136.1, from coordinate 7,379 downwards.
CGAGCACATCAAGCAGCACAACCAGGACAAGAAGCGGAAGACCGACGAGCCTGGTGAGGAGTTTTCGGACGAAGCCAAGAAGGGTCTCGGACGCGGTCCCGCCCGCCCGATGGTGGGGGGGACGGCGGGAGCGGTGGCCGGGAAGGCCCGCGTGGGAAAACGTGGGGGACGGCTCCGCGACGACGAGGAAGAGGCATCGCGCCTGCGGGCTCATCGGCCCCGACAACTGCGCCGCGGCCAGCAAGTGCAGCAGAAAAGCGAGGCTGAGATCGAATTCCCCATCACGGTCCGAGGCCTGTCGGAGGCGATGGGTCGCCGGGCCAACGAATTGATTGGCCTGCTGATGAAAAAAGGCCAGATGGTCACCATCAACTCGTACCTCGATGAGGAGCAGGCTCTCGAACTGGCGATGGAATGCGGGGTCGACCTGCATATCGAGCGCGAGAAGGATGTCGAAGAGCATCTCGAAGAGGTGGCGGCGGGTACGGACGCGGCCGGTGCGCGCATCACCCGGCCTGCCATCGTCACCATCCTGGGGCACGTCGACCACGGCAAGACGACGCTGCTGGACAAGATCCGGTCGGCGAACGTGGCGGCCGGGGAATTCGGCGGGATCACGCAGCACATTGCGGCGTACCAGGTCGAGCACAATGGCCGGCGGATCACCTTCCTGGACACTCCGGGTCACGCGGCATTTGCCGAGATGCGGGCCCGTGGTGCCAACGTCACCGACATTGCCGTGCTGGTGGTGGCGGCCAACGATGGCGTGATGCCCCAGACGATCGAGGCTCTCAACCACGCCCGTGCGGCCGGTGTGCCAATCGTCGTGGCGATGAACAAGGTCGATCTGCCCGAGCGGAACGAGCAGCGGGTGCTGCAGGAACTGGCGACCCAGAACCTGCTGGCAGCCGAGTGGGGTGGTGATACGGAAGTGGTGCGGACCTCGGGCCAGACGGGCCAGGGGATCGACGACCTGCTGGAAACCCTGCAGACGGTGGCCGAACTGGGAGAGCTGACCGGCAATCCTGAGAAGACGGCATCGGGTGTCTGCCTCGAGGCGTTCCGCGACGAGGGTCGTGGCGCGCTGGTCTGGCTGATCGTGCAGGACGGAACGCTGCGGAAGGGGGACGTGGTGCTGTGTGGCACCGCCTACGGCCGCATCCGGGCGATGTACGATGATCACAACCGCGAAGTGGAAGAGGCCGGGCCCTCGGTACCGGTCAAGGTGTCCGGGCTGGACGAGGTTCCCGACGCGGGGGACCGCTTCTATGTGCTGGGCGAAATCGACGAGGCCCGCGAGATTGCGGAAGTGCGTCGCCAGCGGGGTCGCGAGCAGCAACTGGCCCAGCGGGGCCGGGTGCGGACGCTGCAGGAGATCCTCAGCCAGGCCGAGAAGGGGGAGGTCCAGGACCTGCCGGTCATCATCAAGGCCGACACCCCGGGCTCACTCGAGGCGTTGCGGGGCGAAGTGCTGAAATTCCAGCATCCCGAGGTGCGGGTCAACATCCTGCACGATGGCGTGGGGGGTGTGAACGAGAGCGACGTCTACCTGGCGGCCGCGTCGGGAGCGATCATCGTCGCCTTCCACGTGATTGCCGAGGATCGGGCCGAGGCGCTCGCCGAGCGCGAAGGGGTTGAGATCCGGCAGTACAACATCATTTACGAGGTTACGGACGACATCAAGAAGGCGATGGAAGGGCTGCTCAAGCCCGAGGTGGTGCAGTCGCGCATGGGCCGGGCCCTGGTGCTGCAGACCTTTGACATCAGCCGGTTTGGCCGGGTGGCTGGTTGCCGGGTGCTGAATGGCACCATCGAGCGGAACAGCCTGATCCGGGTCATCCGAGACCAGCGGGTGTTGCACGAGTACAAGATCGCCTCTCTGAAGCGTGGCAAGGATGACGCCAAGGAGGTGCGGGAAGGGATGGAGTGCGGGATTCGGCTGGATGGCTTCGACGATGTGAAGGAAGGAGACATGTTCGAGGCGATCAAGGTCGAGGAGGTCAAACGCACACTGTGAGCGGGTTCCGAAACACGGTCCCCGCCCAGGGGACCACGACCAGACGTCGTCTGAATTGCGGGGCAGAGACCCGGCCAGGAGGTGTCGCATGAGCCGACGGACCGCCAAGGTCGCGGAAGCGGTGCGAGAGGTGGTGGCGACCACAATCCTCTTCGGCCTCAAGGATCCGCGCGTGAAGAACGTGACGGTCTTGTGGTGCGATGCGGCTCCCGACCTGCGCAGCGTGAAGGTGTTCATTTCGGTGCGGGGTGAACCGCGCCATGCCGTCCTGGCGATGCACGGGCTGGAGTCAGCCCGGGGCTTCATCCAGCGGCAGATTGCCGACCAGCTCGAACTGCGGTGGACTCCGGTACTGGAGTTTGTGCTGGATCCCGGAGCGAAACTGGCTGCCGAGACCTCGGCGGTCTTGCGTGAGGCGATGGCCCAGACGGAACAGACGTCGGGGACTGCTGCCCAAGCTCCGGCCGACCAGGAAACCGGCGTGGCCGAGGATCCCGCGGACGGGACTGACGGCGACATCGGTGCGTCCGACGCCGGTGCTGCCGACATGGGGGAGGGTGCCCCCCTGCAGGATGAGTCCCGGCCCCGTGGGGAGGGGGTGGCCGACGAACCGCCGCCAGGAACCCAACCCCCCGTCGTCCACCGTTGAGGACATGATTTCCGATTCAGGACAGCCATGGTAGCCCCCCAGCGCTCCAAGCCTCTCGACAAGCAGGAACTGTGCCGCAAGGTCACCGCCCTGCTCAAGAAGGCGTACCACACGTCTCCCGGAAAGCACGATCAGCCGGTGCTGGAGACCCTGTTGTTTGCCGCCTGCTTTGAAGAGACCGACGCGGACTCGGCCCAGGCGATGCTGAAACGGTTGCACGATCTGTATCCCGACCTGAACGAAGCCCGCGTCAGTTCGATCGGTGAACTGCAGCATGTGTTCACCTCGGACGAGTACGCCCCGTGGCGGGCGCTGCGGATCAAGAACCTGCTGCAATCCACGTTCGATCTGAACTACGCCTTCGAACTCGAATCGTTGCGGCGGAAGACTGCGGAACTGGCTGGCAAGCACCTCGCGAAGATTCCAGGGATCTCGTGGTTTGTCCGGGGGTGGTCGCTGCAGCATTCACTGGGCAGCCATGTCTTGCCGCTGGATGTCCGCATGCATGGCGTGCTGGTGTGGATGGGGTTCGCCGAGCCCAATGCCGACCCCGAGCAGACCTCGGAGTCGCTGCGTCCCTACATCCGGAAGGCAGACGCTCCGCTCTTCTGTCACCTGTTGAAATGCCTGTCGCTCGACCCCAAGCGTTCCCGGGTCTTCCCCCCGGCGGGAAAAGAGAGCGACTGTTCTGCCAGTCCCGATGAGGGAGTGCACCGGCTCGAGGTGCTGCTGACCCGGGGGGCTGCGTCAGTTCCGAAGCCGGCACCCCGTCCGGAACCCCCCCCGACGAAGGGGACCAAGGGGGCGAAGGGGGAATCGGCCAGTTCTGAGGCGAAGCCCGTCGACGTGGCAAAGTCTGAGTCGGCGCGTCCTGCCGCGAAGGGAGCTCCCGCCAAAGGGGACGCCCATTCCGCACCAGCCAAGGGACCGGTCGCCAAGCCGGAGCCGGCGAAGGGCGAGTCAGCCAAGGCCGACGCCGGCCGGGCTCCCGTGCCGCGCAGCGTGGCGGCGAAGACCCCTGCCGAAAAGGCTCCCGCCGCGAAGGGAACCCCCGACAAATCTCACACTGACAAGTCGCACACTGACAAGTCGCACACTGACAAGTCGCACACCGGCAAATCTCACTCGGACAATGGGGCGAAGCCGGCCGTGAAGGCCGCTACCGCCAAGCTCCCGGCTGGAAAGAGTCCTGCGGGGAAGGGCGGGGCGACCAAGCCTGCGGCGGGCAAGACGGCCGCAGTGAAGCCGGCTCCAGTGAAGCCAGCCCCGGGGAAGCCGGCTGCCGTCAAATCGGCGGCGGTCAAACCTGCCGTCAAGGGGGCCGCAACCGCTCCCGTGAAAGGGGCCAAGGCTGTCAAGGGGGCGGTGTCCAAGCCCGATACCCGCAGCAATGGCAAGAAGCGGTCCTAGGCGAGAAGTTGTGTGCTGTCGCGGACGTTGGCCGGGACCTACAATTCGGTCGTGAAGGTTCCTGTGGGAATTCTTCTCTCCAGACGCAACAGGCCGGAAGCATGAGGAGTGTGCCGTGGACCGAGGTCGCATGAACAGCCGGATCTGCCGGGCACTGCTGTTGGTCCCTGTGCTGTCGCTGGGTGGCAACGGCCTGGTTTTGAGGGCCTGGGCACAGGAGAACGCGGCACCGG
>DNUF01000136.1:0-2850 GCA_003508595.1 Planctomycetaceae bacterium | reverse complement strand
GGCCAGTCCCGCCACCCAACCGGCGGTGAAGGTTCCCGGTTCGATTCCCGGTCAGGAAGGGGACGACCTGGTCGAACCCCTGGTCCCCGCGAAACCCCGGACCGCCGCCGAACAGGCCCGGGTGGATGCGCTGGCCTGGTTCGGGACGGCCCGCGTGCTGCAGGGGCGTGGCGATCTGCAGGGGGCGTTTGACGCTTACCGCAAGTCGGTCGAACAAGACCCCAACATCATTGCCGTCTATCGCCAGTTGATTCCCCTGGCACTGCATCTGAACCAGCCCGAGGTGGCGTTGCAGGCGGTGCAGCGGGCCAGCGAACTGGCTCCGAACGATTACGAGTGGCTGGTACAGCTGGCCGAGTTGCAGATTCGGTCTGAGAATCTGGGAGGGGCGATCAACAGCCTCGAGAAGGCGACCCGTCTCCCCAGTCTCGATCCGAAGTCGACGGCCTTCATCGTCCTCAAGAACCAGTTGGGTCAGTGGTATCTCGCCACCCAGCGGTTCATGGATGCATCGCGGGTTCTCGAGCCGGTGTTCGCCGCGGTGCTCGACCCGGCCCCCTACAAGCTGACTCCGCAACTGCGGAACCAGATTCTGGCGAACATCAGTTTCGAGAAATTTGGGGAAGTCTTCCTGCAGGGGGGGAAACCGGCGCTGGCCTTGGATGCCCTCAATCGCGCGGTGGAAAAGCGGGGGAGCAAGAATGGCGACCTGAGCTTCCTGCTGGCACTCGCGCAGTACGAAAAGGGGGATGCCACCCAGGCCCTGGCCGAACTGCAGGGGTACCTCGACAACAACCGGCAGTCGAAGCGCCAGGGGGCGTACGACCTGTTGGCCAGCGTGCTCGAAAAGCTGGGGCAGAAGAATGAGTTCCTTCCCCGGCTCGAAGCGGCCGCGATGAAGGATGCCCGCAATCCCTACCTGCAACTCGCCCTGGCCGAGCAGTATGTCGAGGGCAATCGCCTCGACGAGGCGGAGGCCCTGTTCAAGAAGACGCTCGGCGCTTCGGCCGATGCCCGGGGATATGCCGGGCTCGCGGGCGTGTACCGCCGGCGGGGGAAGCCGGGCGAACTGCTCTCGGCCCTCGCGAGTTCCTTTGGCGAGGCGGGGACCCCCCGGTTGATCGAGAAGGAGTTGAAGGCCCTCGTGTCGGACCCGGCTCTGGCCAATTCTGTGCTGCAGGTGGGACAGGACCAGCTGCGGTCGGAACCGGGGAAGCTGAAGTTCCCCCAGGGGTATGTGCTGGCTCAACTGGCGGTGGAGTCAAAGAAGACCGACCTGGTCGTGGAGTTCTACCGGCACCTGCTGCGGATCCGGAACGAGCGGGGTCCGCAGTTGTACGAAGAACTGGGTCAGCATCTGCTGGATGCCCGACGGTACCAGCAGGCAGCCGAGATCTACGGCGAGGCCGCGAAGGCGGTGGGCTTCCAGGAGCGGGGACAGTTTGAGTACTCCCAGGCGTTCGCCCTCACGATGGCCGGGAAGGCCGACGAGGGATTGAACCTGATCCGCCGGTTGGTGAATGACAACGACCGGAACCCGGCCTACCAGTTTCGCGAGGCGTGGATTCTCGGGCATGCCCGGAGGTTCGATGATTCCATCCAGGCCTACCAGCAATTGCTGCGTCGGTATCCCGAGTCACCGCAGATCCAGCGGCTGGGGCGTTCGGGATTGTCGAATGTCTTCGTCTCGAAGGGTGACCTGAAAAAGGGAGAAGAGGTTCTCGAAGAAGTCTTCCGCGAGTCGCCCGATGACATCTCGGTCAACAACGACCTCGGATATCTCTATGCGGACCAGGGAAAGAACCTGGACCAGGCCGAGCAGATGATCCGCAAGGCGGTTGAGGCCGAGCCCGACAACGGAGCCTACCTCGACAGTCTGGGCTGGGTGTTGCATCGGTTGGGAAAAGACAGCGAGGCGCTCCCGCTGATCCAGAAATCGGTGGAGAAGGGGCAGGGTTCGGGGGATGAGACCCTGCACGAACACCTGGGGGATGTGCTGGAAAAACTCGACCGGTCCGAGGAGGCTCTGGGGGCGTGGAAGAAGGCACGGCAACTGGCCGGCGAGAATCCCTATCCCGATCCGGCCCTGATCCAGCGTCTGGATGAGAAGATCCGGGGGCGTGACCAGGGGCAGAAGCTGCCCCCGATTGATGACAAGGCCCCCTGAGTGGGGGGAACAGCCGACCGGAGGCGGGTCCCATGGGGGCTCGCCCCGAGTTGCTGCAGATTGCCAACCGTTCGACGAGAGACAGCACAGGATACGATCATGGCCGGCCATTCCCATTCCGCGAATATCGCGATCCGGAAAGGGGCTCAAGACAAGAAGCGGGGTGCCCTGTTCGGCAAGCTGAGCCGGGCCATCATGATCGCCGCCCGTCACGGCGGTGGCGATCCGGTGACCAACCTCAAGCTGCGGTACGCGATCGACAAGGCGCGTGAAAACAGCATGCCCAAGGACAACATCGAGCGCGCCGTCAAGAAGGGGTGTGGCGAACTCGATGGCGAAGACCTGGCCGAGCTGGTTTACGAAGGTTACGGCCCGGCCGGAGTGGCCGTGATGTGCGACATCCTCACCGAGAACCGCAACCGGACGGCGGGTGAGGTGCGGAAGATCTTCGAGCTGAACGGCGGCAACCTGGGGGCGACCAACTGTGTCGCCTGGATGTTTGAGCGGAAGGGGATCTTCCTGGTCCCGGCGAAGAACGTCGAGGAAGACTGCTTGATCGACGTGGCTCTCAATGCCGGCGCCGATGATGTGTCCCTGCAGGGAGAGTCCTTCGAGGTGCTGTGCGACACTGCGGCGTTTGACGCGGTGAAGCAGGCACTCGAGTCGGCCCAGATCCCGTGCGA
>DNUF01000149.1:14884-15899 GCA_003508595.1 Planctomycetaceae bacterium | reverse complement strand
CGTCAGCTGGCTGGTGGAAGCGTTCCCGTGGCCGTCGACCAGCCGTTGCGCGAACGATCTCCGCCGGCACGTTCCCTGTCGGGGTTCCTTCAGGAGCGTCTCTCGACGTCCCGTGCGCAATTCGCGACCCAGGTCTTTCCGCAACACCTTCAGGATGGACCCGGATTGAGGGCCGCATAACGCGGGGGAGCCGCCACCCCCGGGGCAACCCGGGCGTTGTGAAGCATCCCTGTTGGGGAAGGCGTCTTCCGCCTGGTGCCGCTGCTCCTGGCTCAGCGAGCTGTGTGTCACGAACGCCGTCACCCCCACGGTCCGCAGTTCCTGATCCAGCCGTTCCGCCTTGGCCCGACTGTTGATGAGGACCAGCCGTTTCTCTCCCCGCGGCAGGCGCGAAATGACCATCGCCGCGTTCTCGACCGAACCGACATGATCGAGCTTGACCCCGGCTGGCGCGACCGCCCCGGTGGGAGGCGAAAACACCCCCCGCGGTCGCTCCCGGCAATTTCCCGCCAGCCAATCGACCAGCGTCTCGGGATTCCCCATCGTGGCCGACAGGCCGATCCACACCGCTGGACTTGGTTCCAGCCTGACAGCGGATGGACATCAGCAAACAGGGGCTGTGTTACGCAGTATTTCATCGGTCACGGGCGTCTGTTTTACATCATCATTTCCAGGCCGCCTCGACTCAGGATGGGCATGACGTGCGATGAAGACTCGAAAACCACAATCGTCGCTTGACGGCGTCGAATCTCTTGACGGCGCTGCCATGACGTCTGAATGGAGTCCATGGCACGGGTGCGTTGGGGTTGGGCCTGTTGGGATTTGGGCCGGGGGTAGGGGATCGGGTTTGACGGTTGGGAGGAGGGGCGGTGGTTGAATCCGCACAGGCTGAAAGCCTATGCCACGACGGGCGGGGGAGAGTGGTCGGCGCTGCTGTGGCCTCTGTTTTGAGTCCATGGCAAGGGTGCGTTGGGGTAGGCCCGTTTGGGAATTGGTCCGGGGTAGGGGATCGGGT
>DNUF01000149.1:13841-14829 GCA_003508595.1 Planctomycetaceae bacterium | reverse complement strand
GTTGAATCACGCACAGGCTGAAAGTCTGTGCCACGACGGGCGGGTGAGATCGCGGCCAGCCAACGTCCGGTTGTTCCGGGGTCCCGCCCCCGCCCTACCCCGAAAAATCGGAAAACCGGGGGCAGGATGGGATGTCATCCATAGGGGATCGCTGATATAAGATGTTTTGCCTGAACTTCTGAGTCTGTCTCCCGCCTTGCCGGAGCTGCGTCATGTTCTCGATTGCCGGTCGTCCCTCTTCCTCACGCGAGTTTTGTGACGGCGTTTCCCGCCGTGACTTTCTGCGGATTGGCACCCTGGCGGCCATGGGAACAGGGGGGGGCTGGGGGCTGCCCGAGATCCTCAAGGCCGAGTCCCTCTCGGGCAAGAAATCGCCCAAGTCGGTGATCATGATCTACCTGGTCGGCGGGCCGCCGCATCAGGATATGTTCGATCTCAAGCCTGACGCCCCCAAGGAAGTCGCCGGTCCCTGGCGGCCGATCGCCACGAATGTGCCGGGCTTTGAGATCTGCGAAGCGTTCCCCCAGTTGGCGAAGCAGGCCGACAAGCTGACGGTGATCCGCTCGCTGGTCGGGAACCAGGCGGACCACGACGCCATCCAGGTCTTCAACGGGCATGATCCCAAGAAGCCCAAGCCCCAGGGGGGATGGCCGCAGTTCGGATCGATGGTCTCGAAGGTGCTCGGCCCGGCCCTCCCCGAATCGCCCCCCTACGTCAGCCTCTGCTACACCTGCACCCACGGTCCGTACAACGAGCCGGGCCCGGGCTTCCTGGGAATGTCGCACTCCCCCTTCAAGCCGTTGGGCGAGACCCGCAAGGACATGGTCCTCAACGGGGTGACCCTCGACCGCCTGTCGGACCGCAAGTCGCTGCTGAAAGGATTCGACCTGCTCCGCCGCGAGATCGACCAGTCGTCGATGATGAACGGGCTCGACACCTTCACCGAGCAGGCGATGGGACTGCTGACCTCATCCCGGCTGGCCGAGGC
>DNUF01000149.1:6378-13549 GCA_003508595.1 Planctomycetaceae bacterium | reverse complement strand
CCCCGGGTGCCGCAGAGCCTGCTGCTCGCCCGCCGGCTGATCGAGGCGGGAGTGCGGGTGGTGACCCTCAACTACAGCAAGTGGGACTGGCACGGCGGGACCAACACCGAAGGCCGGGCCAACAACTCGATCTTCGTCCGCGAGCAGGAAGACTTCCCGGTGTTCGACCAGTGCGTCAGCGCCCTCGTCGAAGATCTCCACAACCGCGGTCTGGCCGACGATTGTGCCGTGGTCATCTGGGGCGAATTCGGCCGGACCCCGAAGATCAGCCCGATCGTGGGTCGCGACCACTGGCCGCAGGTGAACTGTGCCCTGCTGGCGGGGGGGGGCTTCCGCCATGGTCAGATCATCGGTTCGACCGATCGTCTGGCGGGTGAGGCGGCCTCCCGACCGGTGACGTTTGGCGAGGTCTACGCCACGCTCTTCCGGCACCTGGGTGTGGATGGGCTGACGACCATCAACGACCTCAACGGTCGTCCGCAGTACCTGGTCGAAGAGCAGTCCCGGGCGCTGCCCGAATTGTCCTGACCACCGCTGGCGGCTGGGTGTGGCGTATGCCGTCGAACCCGCTCGCCTGCCAGCCCCGCTGCGCGCTTGTGCCGGAGATTCCGAGGCTCGGTGCGTCTCGCAGTGGAGGGGCCAGTCGCTGGCCATGAGGGTGTGCGCTCCCTCGTACGTGTGATGAACGTACGTGTGATGGGCGTGGGCGTGATGGGGCGAGTGAATGTGGGGCCTCTTGGTTGTGGCGGTGTGACCCCACTCGCGACGGCGGGCAACGGAGCAGGGCGGGCTTCGCCAACAGGGGCGCAGGGCCTGGGGTGAAAGCAGTCGCGTCCCTCGGGGCCAGGCTGGGAAATCGACATGGATTTTCCGACGCCGCGCGAAAACGCGGGGTTTGGAGACAAACCTGGAAAATGCGGGTGAACGGTACTCCCCGCCGCACCTTGACAGTATTGCGGCGACGTGCGGACGATGAACCGCGTCTTGCGAGCGCCGGCAGTCATTCGCCCACAGGAGTCGTGACCGACCGGGTCCATGGCCGCCCCGAATGGTGCCAGCTTTCAGGCCTGCCTGAGACGCCAAATGGGATCGACGGCGGATCGTCGTCCATGTCCCGCCCCTGGAGGAGATGTCCCTTGCGAATCCTGGTGGCTGATGACGACCTGGTCTCCCTCCAGATCCTCCAGCGGTTCCTGCAAAACCTCGGTTATGAGGTGGTGACGGCGACCGACGGAGAGCAGGCGGCGCGGATTCTCGACAGTGAGGTGGCCCCCCGGCTGGCGATCGTCGACTGGGCCATGCCCGGGATGACGGGGATCGAACTCTGCCGGAGGTTCTGTGGGCCCACAGCGACAAATCCCGTCCACGTCATCCTGCTCACAGCCCGGACGGGCAACCGGGATCTGGTCGAGGGGCTGGGTGCGGGTGCGAGTGACTACATCCGCAAACCGTTCGATCCGGAGGAACTGCGGGCCCGGGTCCAGGTCGGTGCAACCATTGTGAAGTTGCGCGACAGGATCGAGCGTCGGATGCAGGAATTTGAAGACTATCTCGCCGATTGCCCATTGGGGGTCTTGCTGGTCGAGCGGGATGGGTCAATCAGCTATGCGAACGCCCGCGCCGGCTTGATTTTCGGTTACCTGCCGGACGAACTGATCGGCCAGCCGCTGGAACTGCTGGTCCCTGCTCCCCTGCGGGAACTGCACGTTCAACTGCGGGAGAATTACCTGCGCAGTCCCGCCGCCCGAATGCTGGCGGACCGGGGTTCGATCGTCGGTCAGCGCAGGGATGGGGAAATGATCCCCCTGGCGGTCGGTCTCAACCGCATCCCCCTGCAGGAACCGGTCCGCACCGCGTGCACCGTCCTCGACCTGACCCCGCTGCGGTCCGCCGAGGAACAGTTGGAGCAATTCTTCAACCTGTCGCTGGACATTTTCTGCATCGCCAGCACCGACGGCTACCTGCTGCAGTGGAATCCCGCGCTCAGCCGACTGCTGGGCTACCCGGAAGCGGAGATGAAATCGCGTTCGATGTTCGATTTCGTCCATCCCGATGACCTGACGCGAATCCGTGACGAGGTTCAGCGGTTGTCCCTGGGGGGAGAGACGGTCGAGTTTCATTGTCGGCTCCGGTCGATTGAAGGGGTCGATTTCTGGATTGAATGGAATGCGTACGCCTTGGCCGGTCGGAAACGCATCTACGCCGTCGGCCGTGACATCACCGACCGGATTCGTGCGGAAGAGCAGCTGCAGTATCTCCGCAGCCGGGAACGACTGCTGTTGAACAACATCCCCGCCAACATCAGCATCAAGGATCTGGATGGGCGGTACGAATTCGTCAATCGTCGGCATGCCGAGCTGATTTCCGGCAGCCTCGAGAACGCGGTCGGCAAGACGGCTTTTGAGTTTTTCGCCGAGTCCCTCGCGCTGCAGATCCGGCAGCAGGAAACCGCCATCCTGGAACGGCGGGAGCCCATCACCGTCGAGGAAAAACTGACGCTCAAGGACGGCGATCACGATTACCTGACGGTCCGTTTTCCGCTGATCGACAACAGTGGCAGCGTCTGTGCCCTGGCGAGTGTGTCGACCGACATCAGCGAAACCCTGCGTTCCCGGCAGATGGAACGCGAGCTGGACATTGCCCAGGATTTCCAGCGGCATCTGTATCCGCAGAGCCGGATGTCGACCGCCGGAGTGGAGATCGCGGGTTCCAACCGCGCCGCCAGCCGGCTCTGTGGCGATTACTACGATTTCTTCGAATCCCGCCCGCAATGCGTGTTGGTGGGGGTGGCGGATGTGAGCGGACACGGGGTGGGACCGGCCCTGCAGATGACCAATGTCTGTTGCCTGACTCGGGTCCTGGGGCGGATGAAGTTCCGCCCCGAGAATATCCTCAGCCAGCTCAACGAGAATCTCTGCGAGAGCCTCCCCGACGATTCGTTCGTCAGCATGTTCCTCGCCGAGATCAACCTCGCCGAAAAATCGGTGTCGTATCTCGGGGCAGGGCACGAGGGATTGCTGGTCCATCCGGATGGAGCGGTGCGTCACCTGGAGTCGACCCATGGCCTGTTGGGGATTGATCCGACCATGCCCATGTCACCCATGAGCACGCTGCCGATCCATGCCGGAGAGGTGCTGGTGCTCTTTACGGATGGTGTGTGGGAGACGACGAATCCAAGGCAGGAGCAGTTTGGACTGCAGCGGACAGCCGAGGTGATTCGCCAGTCGCGCGGCCAGACGCCGCAGGAGATCATCGAGTCTGTCTTCGCGGCAATGGATGAATTCACCGGCTCGGCCACACATCCGGATGATGCCACGGTGGTCGTGGTCAAGTTTCTCTGACGCGGCACCCCTGCGAACGGGAGGGCACATTGGGCCACTTCGATCGCGTCGGGCAGTTGTCTCACATTCCAGCCCCTCCAGCAGGCGGACATTCTGATGGGACCCGACTCCGGGAAGAACGCTGTCAACCTGTTTCAATTGGCCGTCGAAGCGGCACCGAATGCCATGCTGCTGGTGGGACGCGGGGGAACAATCACCCTGGTCAACCAGCAGGCCTGCCGGCTGTTCGGCTATCTCCGGACGGAGTTGATCGGCGAGAGCATCGAGCGGCTCATTCCGACCCGTTTTCGCGGGGAGCATCCCGCGCATCGGGAGGGTTTCTTCCGGGAACCGGCGGTCCGCGCGATGGGGGGCCAGCGCGAGCTGTTTGGATTGCGGAAGGATGGGAGTGAAGTTCCGGTGGAGGTGGGTCTCAGTCCGGTCGAGACCCCGGAAGGGACGTTCGCACTCGCCTCAATTGTCGACATCACCAGTCGTCGGCAGGCCGAAGAATACCAGTCACGCCTGGCGGCGATTGTCGAATCGTCCGATGACGCCATCATCAGCAAATCGCTCGAGGGGATCATCCAGTCGTGGAATCGGGGGGCCGAGCGGATGTTCGGATACCCGGCGGAGGAGATGATCGGTCGGCCGGTTCACGTGCTGCTCCCCCCCGACCGCCAGGCCGAGGAGGATGCGATTCTGCAGCAGGTTCGCCAGGGAGTGCCGGTCCAGCACCTGCGGACCGTCCGCGTGCGGAAGGATGGCCAGCCGATTGTCGTTTCGGTCAGCGTCTCTCCGATCCATGATGCCGCCGGTCGTGTGATCGGCGCGTCGAAGATGGCGCGCGACATCACGGCCGATGACCGGGCCGCCCGGATCCTGAGTGAAAACACGCGGGCCCTGCAGGACTTTTTCGACAATGCGAACGTCGGCCTGCACTGGGTGGGACCGACCGGAATCATCGAGCGGGCGAACCGGGCCGAGCTGGAGATGCTCGGCTACACCGCGGAGGAATACATCGGTCGCCACATTTCCGAGTTTCATGCCGACCCCCTCGTCATCAGCGACATCCTGCACCGTCTCATCGCGGGGCAGTCGCTGGAGAACTACGAGGCCCGCCTGCGGTGCAGGGATGGGTCGATTCGGCATGTGCAGATCAATTCGAGTGTGTTTCGGGGGGAACGGGGAGAGTTTGTACACACGCGGTGTTTCACCAAGGACATCACCGAGGCCAAGCGGGCCGCGCAGGAGCGGCTGGAAGAGGCGCGGCTGAACGGGTTGAGGGTTGAGATTGGTGGGGTGCTGACACGACAGGAGTCACTGGCAGGAATGCTGCAGGAGTGTGCCCAGGCCCTGGTCCATCATCTCGACGGGGCGTTTGCGCGGATCTGGACCCTCGCTCCGGAGGGGGACTCCCTTGTGCTGCAGGCGAGTGCCGGTCTCTACACGCATCTCGACGGGGCCCACAGCCGGATCCCCATGGGCATGTTCAAGATCGGGAAGATCGCCGCCGAGCGGAAACCCCACCTGACCAACGATGTCTTGCATGACCCGCTGGTGAGCGATCGCGAGTGGGCCCGCAAGGAGGGAATGGTGGCCTTTGCCGGCCATCCCCTCGTCATCGACAACGAAGTGATTGGCGTCATGGCGCTCTTCGCCCGCCAGGCCCTGCCAGCGTCAACGGTGGAGTGCCTGGCATCAATCGCCGACTGGGTGGCTCTCGGAATCCGGCGTCGCATGGCCGAACTGGTTCTGCAGCGGGCGAAGGTGGCCGCGGAGGTTGCGAACCGGGCGAAGAGCGAGTTTCTGGCCAACATGAGCCACGAGATTCGCACCCCGCTGAATGGGATGCTGAACATGACCCGCCTCGCCCTGGAAACCGAGTTGACGCCGGTGCAGCGCGATTACCTGCAGATGAGTTACCGGTCGGCCGAGAGCCTGTTGGAGATCGTCAACGACATCCTCGATTTCTCGAAGATCGAGGCGGGCAAACTGGAACTGGAACGCGTTCCGTTTTCACTCGCCGAATGTGCCGAGGCGATTGTGCAGGACCTGGCCGTGCGGGCCGATGCCCGCCAGATCGAGCTGACCTGTGAGGTCGATCCGGAGATTCCCCCGCTGGTTGAAGGAGATCCCGGTCGATTGCGGCAGGTGCTCATGAATCTCGTGGGGAACGCCCTGAAGTTCACCAAGCAGGGAGAGGTGGGCCTGACCCTTCGGAAACTGTCGGAAACGCCCACCGAGGTCTGGATCCGGTTTGCGGTGCGGGACACCGGAATTGGCATTCCCCGGGATGTTCAGAGACGGATCTTCGAACCGTTCGAACAGGCGGACACATCGGTCAGCCGGGCGTACGGTGGCACCGGGCTGGGCTTGAGCATCTCGTCCCAGATCGTCGCGAGAATGGGTGGCAGCATCGACGTCGAGAGTACGGTGGGGGTGGGGAGCGAGTTTTCGTTCCGGGCCCGGTTTGCCAGGCCGGTGCAGGCGACGCTGGTGCCAGCCTCGCCCGGCCCCCTGCTGCGTGGGATCCGGGTCCTGGTGGTGGATGACAACCCCACGAGTCGCCGGCTGCTGGAAGAGACCTTGCGGCGGTGGGAGATGCTGCCCATCTGCGTCAGCAGTGGTCCCGAGGCACTGACGGCCATCCTCGCGTCCGGGACGCGGGGCCAGCCCTTCTCGGTCGTGCTGCTCGACTCGATCATGCCCCAGATGGACGGTTTCGCGGTGGCCCGGATCCTGCGCGAGGAAGTGGGCTATCAGGGCTGTACCGTCATGCTCCTCTCCTCCGCGACCCAGCAGTCCGACTCAGACCGCTGTCACGACCTGGGGATCGAATGGCATGTCACCAAGCCGGTCAGCAGCTCGATGCTGTTCAATTCGATCTCCGAGGCCCTGAGTCGACGTCGGTCTCCGCCCGAGTGGCAGCCGGGGAGGGCGGCACCAATCTCCCCGTCACCCATGACCGCGTCACCCATGACCGCGTCGGCCGACAGCGGTGAGCCCCGGGCGACAGAGAACCACCCGGTAGTCCCGGTCCGGGGTTCCGGACGTGCGTACCGGATCCTGCTCGCGGAAGACAACCTGATCAACCAGAAAGTCGCGATGGCGATTCTCCAGCGGGCGGGCCACGAGGTGGAGGTGGTGGCCAATGGGCGGGAAGTGCTGGAACGATTGGCGACCACCACGTTTGACGCCGTCGTCATGGATGGTCAGATGCCGGTGATGGATGGTTTCGAGGCGACGCGACAAATCCGCCTGAGGGAACAGGCCTCCGGCCAGCACCTCCCCATCATCGCCGTCACGGCCCACGCCCTGAAGGGTGATCGGGAAATCTGTCTCTCCGCCGGCATGGATGGCTACGTGTCCAAGCCCTTGAATCCCCGCGAGCTGCTCGACGAACTCGACTCGTGCCTGTCGCAGCCAACCGCGCCAGCGAATCGGACCTCCGACACCACCGCGGCGACTCCCGCATTCGATCGGGAGGCCCTGGAGCGGCGCGTGGGGGGCGACCCGCTGATCATGGCCGAGATCCTCACGCTGGCCGTCGGCGAATTTCAGCGTCTGCACGCCGAGGTCGTGGCGGCCGGCTCGCGGGGAGACTGGCACGGCGTGAAGTCCACCGCTCACACGCTCAAGGGGGCCGTGGGAAATGTGGGAGCCACCGCGGCCTACGAGGCGGCAGTGAACCTGGAACAGGCCTGTCTCTCCCAGGATCCCACCCTCCGGCCCGCAGCCCTGACGCGCCTCTCGCAGGCGATCACACACCTGCTGGCAGAAATCACGCCCGGGACGTGACTCACCTGGCAGTGTTTCCCGGCACAGTCGACACAGCCCACGACCGGGGG
>DNUF01000149.1:2239-6111 GCA_003508595.1 Planctomycetaceae bacterium | reverse complement strand
GCGCGAGGAACCGGAATCCCCGATCGTTTCAATCGCGGATTTCCGACTCGGGGATCACCCAATCATCGGTCCGAAAAGGTCCGAGCGGCAGTCCGCTTTCGGTGTAGACCCGGAAGATGCCCCGCTGGCTCCAGGCATACCGCACCGCAGCCGGCTCGGCGACCTGGTCACTCCAGACATCGATGGTCTGGGGGCCGGCCAGCTCTCCCTTCGCCTCGACAAACTTGCGGTCGGCTCCCGCAATCACGAATCCCGCCGGGGCTCCCGTGATCTTCAACGCCTCATTCCCCGGCGTCCGGAACCTCAACCGGATCCGGCTCCCCTCCACCCGGGCTGTCTCCAGCACGGGTGTCCCCCACGTCACGAATGGCTCTCCATAAACCGCGTTGCGGGCCCAGCGCGCCCCGCGCTCGGCAATCGGGCGCTTCCGCATCGGATGAATGTCGACATGGGGGTAATCGGACGTGACCACGAACCCGGTGTGGGGCAACGCCACGTGGGTCGCCTGCTGGACTTCCTGGATCAGGGGCATCCGGGTCTGCCAGTACAGCCGGTCATGATCGTCCCACCCACAAATCTGGAAGAGGCAGAATGGAAGGTGGTCATCCCCGAAAGCCCGCCGCCACGAACGGACAATCCCCGGATAACTCTTCGCAAACGGATCGACCCGGTCGAAGTAATTGTTCTCCCCCTGGTAGAAGAACACCCCGCGCAGCGCCATGTGCCGAAGTGGCCAGATCATCGCATGGAACGGACCAGCCGGGAAATTGCGGTCCTGCGCCGGATCGGGTTTGAGCGTGGGTCGGGGAGGGGCCGGCTTGTTCTCGGCCTTGGCCGCGGCAGCGAGTTTCTCCCACGCCTGCAGTTCCATCTGCAGTTGTTCCCGGGCACCCGCCTCCGTCCAGGCATCGGCGGCGGCATCCCGCAGGTCCAGCAGTTTCCGCGCCTCGGGGATCGCCTCCAGCGAGTCGCGTGAATTCCAGGCGGCGGCAATCGTCCCTCCCCACGAGGTGTCGATCATCCCGATCGGCACCTCAATCTGCTCATGCAACTGCAGCGCGAGGTAATAGCCCAGGGCGCTGAACCCCGAGATGGCAAGATCTTTCGATTTCGACACATGCCATCGCTGGGTCGGCACATCATCGCCGTCGCGCACACTCTCGCCAAACCATTCCTGGGGTTGCCGTGCGGCCCCCTGGGTGATCGTCATGACCCGCAGCCAGGGGTGGTCGGTGTCGAGCACCAGCCGGGTCTCCGGGGCACTCTGCTTGCCGTCGGCCCGCCACCACAAGGGCATCTCCATGTTGCTCTGGCCCCCCAGCAGCCAGACTTCTCCCACGACCACATCGGTGAATGTCACCGAACTCCCCTGCGAGGTGACCATGAGATCACGTCCGTCGGCACTGGCGGGCAGGGCGGCGAACCGCACCTGCCAGGTGCCGTGGGCGTCCGCCACGGTCGTCAGCTCCTGCCCGGCGAAGTTCACCGTGACCGTGGCTTCGGGCGTGGCGCGCCCCCAGATGGGGACGGGCTTGTCACGCTGCAGCACCATGTGGTCGCTGAAGACCGGGGCGACCTGCAGGTCGGCCGCCCGCGCCGGCAGAACGAACGTGAGGACCAAACACAGCACCAGCCACAACAGCCTGGGCATCGGGCGAATTCCTCGAGGGTCAGGAGAACGGTCGACAATCCGATTCCGGCATTGGCCGCCGGTGGTTCTGCCAGGCGTCTAGCGTGCGAAATTCCGCAGGACGAAACGCCGGGCCAGGGGCTGAATGGGGCGTGCGTCATGGTGGGTTTCATTCTCGAGTTGCACCTCGTGGGGGTGATCGAGCGAACCGCGGTTCCGCAACACGACCCAGCTCACCAGTTCGTCGTAGGGGGGTGTGGTGAGCGAGCCTTCGTAGCGATAATAGTCGCCGCATTGCGCGGGGGGAGGCAGCAGTCCAGCGGTGCGGATGCAGGCCGTGCCGTTCTCACCCGGCTCGGTCCACTTCTCGGCCAGCATCCTGTTCAGGCTGAACTGTTCGACGGGACCCCGGGCGGCAGCACTGGCTGTCGGACGGCGCGCCTCCATCAGGACCCCGAGGACGAGGTACGCCGAGGAGTGGGATTCGACAAACGCAGGAATCTTGTGCACGAAATGCACCTCGAACAGGGCTGGTGTGCCGTCGATCAGGTGTTCGGAGGGAGTATGGAAGTGGAGCTTCAGCAGAGGGCAGTTCTGGCCGTGGTACTGCACACAGGCGGTCGTTGGCTGGTGAATCAGCAGGTTGTGCTCTTCGACTGTGCCGTGGAGAACCTTGGGATACTTGATCTTCAGGGTTGGCAGTTCCGGACAGTACAGCGTGTTCCGAAGATCAATCGGCGATTGCTGCGGCCACCAACTTCCGAGAGAGTGATTGCGAAGGTCGGGCATGAGAAGGCACCTCGGGTGGAGACCTGTTGGGGATTGATCGAGTTGCGGAGAGCGTAATGGATCGCTGTGCCTGCTGCGAGGAGAGACTGCTGCAATGTCAGTCCCCAAGAGAAATGTCACACGCGAGACAGTTCTCGCGGAACGGTCCGCGCTACGTGCCGGCATCGAGCCGGAAATCCCGAACAGCCGTCAGGTCGGAACTGGTCAGGTCGGGTGGGGCCGGATGCGGCGCTGTCTGCGGCCGTCCCATGCGTTGACCCCCCGTTGGTGCAGTGATCGGTCTCCATGGCTACCATGGGGTGTCGCGATTGTTCCCCCCTCACGGGGGACGATGGGAATTCAGAACGGCTGCAGGGTGCACTCGTGGCGAAACACAAACACCGCTCTTCTTCGTCTCTGTCGCAGCTGTTGCCAGTGGCTGGGATGGGCCTCGCTCTGCTGGCGGCGGTCGGTGTCTGGGTTGTGTGGCCCGAACCGGAGGAAGGAGCCCCCGCCGGGGCGACCAGCGAGGTTGCAGCCCCGGGAGGGACTGCCTCTGGGCCCGCTCCCGGTCCACTTTCCCCGGCACCGGGAACAACGGTTGCCGGGACGCCGTCGGGCAAGCCCTATCGGCCGGGAGTGTCCGACAAAGAGCTGGCGGCGTTCCTCGAACGGCTGCGGGCCGAGCAGGGGGATGACGCCGAGTCGCGGCTCACCGAGCAGCAGATCATCGACATCATGGGGCCGCCGACGAAGAGCGAGCCACCCATCACCGGCCGGAAGAACGGCCAGGTGATCACCGTGAAGGAATTGCGCTGGGAGCACCAAACCCCGGCGAAGGAGTATTCCACCGTGGTGAGCTTCATCAATGGACGATTCGCGGGTGGGGTGATTGGCCTGGAGGTGACACCCCTGCAAACTTCGGCTTCGGTTGCTCCCCCGGCCCAGTCCTCCCCCGGAGTGGCTGCGTCCGCGCCCCCTTCCCCGCCGTCAGGCCCCCTGGAGGAGTGGATTGTGGGAATCTGGGAGGGGAAGTTGCCCGCGTCGGTGGGGCTGCCCCCCCGCACGCTGCGGGTGGAGTTCCGCAAGTCGGGCGAGCTGGTGGTGCTGTCGGAACCACGGGCTCCGGACAATTTCGAGGCGCGGTGGCGCGTCGAGCGGACGGAGGGGAACAATCTCTGGATCCTGTTCGATGTGACCCAGGTGAATGGTCAACCCGCCCAGAATCCGGGCCGGTCGATCCTCATCACGCGCCAGGATGACGGGACATTCACCTCGCGGGCGTTTCAGCCCCCCGAGTCGGCGGAATTCCGTCGTGTGAAGGGGAGTCGTTGACGGAATCGGCGCGCGACCGGGCAAGTGCCAATCCCGGTTCCGTTCGGACCCGCGGCCCGCAGAGGCATCGAGACCCCGGAATCGGGAGTCGCCAAGTCGTGTGTTGGCCGTCATTCCACAACGCTCGAAACGGAATACC
>DNUF01000149.1:1723-1970 GCA_003508595.1 Planctomycetaceae bacterium | reverse complement strand
GCCCGGGGTTGCGAGAGCGCAGCGCACGCTACCCCGGGAGACGATCCCCACCCCCGGCCCAACTCTGAAGGAGTTGTCTACGGGGCGCGAGGGTTGGGGGTGACGGCAGAAGACGATGTTCCGCCCGTTCCGGATGATGCCGGCCCGATGGTCACGATTGGGCGCCATTCGCGGGCACAACATCCCACACCGGGCCAAGTAGACAACTCCTACAGAGTTGGGTCGATTGAGGGGGACGGCGACCAGG
>DNUF01000149.1:924-1455 GCA_003508595.1 Planctomycetaceae bacterium | reverse complement strand
TTTCATGTGTGGCATGCCGGTACCACCTTCGTCGACAACCGGAGGCGGGTATTGAGCACAACGACCGTTGACGGAATCCGACGAATTCCCGGTCCGGGGCGTCTGCGGGAGTGCGCTCAACCGGGGTCCCAACTGAGGGATTCACCAATCATGGATTGACCCTGATTTGGGGAAAGCGCACATGGGGCGACCTGTGGCCTGATTCGGCCACCATCTGGGGGATGCAATGACCGTGCTCCCCGTGTCTCGATGCCGTCATCGACGCGAATGTAACCATGTGTCCGGCCTGTCTCGTCCCATCGTCGGGGCGAACGTAACCCGGGTTCCCCACCTGCATCGACCGTCCCCCCAAAACCTCGAAACGCAACACCGGTTCACATCCGAAACTGGGGTGGCGCGGACCAAGCCTGAAGGGCTTGTCTACCCTAGCCCGGGGTTGCGGCAGCGCAGCGCACGCTACCCCGGGAGACGATCCCCTCCTCCGGCCCAACTCTGAAGGAGTTGTCTACGGGGCGCGAGAGTTGGGGGTGA
>DNUF01000149.1:0-720 GCA_003508595.1 Planctomycetaceae bacterium | reverse complement strand
GTTGGGGGTGAATCTTGAATCGCCCCAATCAAGAAATCGGCGTCACTTGCAGGGAAGATTCAATCCCAAAGAAACCGTTCGTCATATTCCATTTGCGATTTATCGAGGACACGTTTCAGCTCGGTCTGAAACGATTCAGTGCGATGGTGTTGCTCCTGGTGACGGATGTATTCCACCAATCCGTTGATATGCTGAACGCTGATCGAAAAGGCAGCATAGCCAGTCTGCCATTCAAACATGGAAAGTGAGGAAACGCGGTTTTTGATCCACAAGGTCGACTCTCGTTTGAGTTCCTTGATGAGATCGGAGACAGACCTGGTTCGGCCTAGAAAACAGGCAATGTGGACATGGTCTTCGACTCCACCCACGGTGATCACCGGCGAACTGAGTTGATTGCACAATTCACCCAGTACGGCGTGAAGCTCCATCCGCACTTGTCGATCAGTCAGGAAGGGTTGCCGCTGTTTGGTCGAGAAGACCAGGTGCACACAGATCCGGGCGAGGGATTGGGACATTGCGGTTTGGATGAAGGCTCAGGAACTGGATTCAACGATTCCCATCATATCGATTCAAAATCTTGGAAAAGAAGAGATCGGATGTCGCATTCAATCGAGTCCCCTCCAGAGGCACAACATCCCACACCGGGCCAAGTAGACAACTCCTACAGAGTTGGGTCGATTGAGGGGGGACGGTGACCAGGGGTAGCGTGCGCTGCGCTGC
>DNUF01000122.1:25561-26856 GCA_003508595.1 Planctomycetaceae bacterium | reverse complement strand
TGTTCCTGACCCTTCGCCGGAGTTGATGAGGGGCAGACCGCAGTTCCTCTTCCACTCTTGTTGGAGGGACCGGAGCCATTCGTCGTCGGCGAGTTTCGCCCGGGGTGACACACAGACTCGCCCCCCGGGGGCCGCGATTGATAAGATCACAGTTCAGCGAGATCCACTCGCGAATCTGGCGTTCATACGGGACGGGGTGCGATGAAGGGTCCGGGAGTTCGAAGCGATCAGGACGTCCGCCGGTTGTGGCGCTGTCCGTTGTGTGACAAGGTCACCCGTACCGGTGGGCAGATCACTTCGGTCGTCTGCAACTGCAATGGACAGCGGACATGGATGCGCCTCGAAAAAACGCCACAGCGGCCGCGGTATGTTCCTCCACCGCGCGAGCTGGAACCGGTGGAAGACTACACGCTGCCTCCCGATCCACCCCGTGCCGAAAAGGCCATTTCGGTTGTCTCCAGTGACCTGGGAGAAACCAGCGATGAACAGGGAACCCGTGACGACAGCGACAATTGGCGGGATCTGCTGGCAGCCGAGTCGGGACTGACGATCGATCCTGAATTCCAGACAGGGTCGATGGAAGATTCTGAGCCAATCTCTGAGGAATTCGACTCGGGGAAATCCCGCCCCACGGACTCGTCCCGCAGGGATCAACGGTCATCGCGAGGGCCACGTCCCGCGTCAGGCGAACGGCGTGATCGGGGTTCCCGCGGCGACCGCGGCCCGTCGCCCAGTCCGGGGAGCGACAGTCGGGCGGGACAGGGACCGCGGGGTCCGCGCAACCGCTCCGGCGGTGGCCCCCCGCGACCTGGCCAAAAACCCAACCGTTCCGATGCGCCGGCGCGCAGTCCCCAGGGAGGGACACGTCCAACTGCTGGCCGGCCCCCAATCGCGGGCGAATCGGCAACTCCGGGGGAAGCGGGGGAATCGGTGCGGGGAAATCGTCGCCGTCGCAACCGGCAGCGTCCCGGACAACTCCCGTTGCCCGAGGGAACTGCGGGAGCCGCAGAGCCAGTTACCGACAACATCGCGCATGGCGTTCGGCCCACAGCACCGTCGCCAGAGCCGACCGAGGAGACCGCTGGGGAATCGACCGAGCTCAGTCCCGGCACCCAGGAAGATGGTTCCACCGAGGGGGGCGGTTCGACGACCGGGGGACGCAATCGCAAGCCTCGCCGTCGTCGTCGCGGCGGACGTGGCCCAAAGGAAGGGGGCGAAAATCTCGGGAACTCGGGGGCTTCCGAGTCGTCCGGGGATGCGGGTGGCGAATCGTTTGGGGCGGGGCTGGAATAAAG
>DNUF01000122.1:18998-25238 GCA_003508595.1 Planctomycetaceae bacterium | reverse complement strand
ATCAGCTTCAAGAATTGACCAGGAGACCACAGACTGCTCGCGCAACAAGCAACACCTGTCACAACTGATTGCACTCCGTTGCCATTTCGAGGTATCGCCTCGCAGAAATCGCTGAAAAACCAGTGTCTCGAAACTTGGGCATGAGGTTTGCGTTCGCAGCCATTACGAGGGATTCGCGACGCTGTTCGCGATGACCTGCGTGGTGTTTGGCCGGTGTCGTGACCATTGTGGAAATGCTCCGCTGCCGGGGTCCCTGAGCGAGGCAAATCATGAGTTCGGTGCTGGAGGTGAGTGTCCCGGGAAGTCCTGGGGCCGTGTTGATGCTGTCCCGAGGCCTGACGACCAATCGTCCTTCGATCTGGGAGGACCCGCGGTTCCAAACGCCCGCGATTCGGCCGACAGTTCCACCGCGGCAGGTCGGTCTGTTCGCGGTGCTGTGGGTGGCGATTGGTCTGGTGTCGGCCTACGACACGTACCTCACCGTGAGGTTTCAGGAATCGCTCAATGTGATGGAGTGCAACCCGATTGCGTTGTGGTTGCTCGCCTATGATGAATGGAGTGCAGCCACACTGGTGGGCCTGAAGTTTCTTGGCTCCATGGTGGTGCTGGGCGCCCTCTGCCTGTGCTTCTGGTTTCGCCCGCACTGGGGCCTGGTCGTCACTCTCTCCATCGCCTTGCTGCAGGGGTCACTGCTGGCATTCCTGACCCTGGGATAACCCGGGGCTTATCGCGGTGGCCCGTGCGTGTGCATCGCCAACAACGGGTTCTCCGTGGGAGGACCTCGTGGAAAGTCTTCCGGATGGAATTGGTCCTCCGTGCTCGCGAGCTTATACAATCCCGGTCTGGCTCGTTGGGCAGCGAACCATCTCCGGCACCAATGACCGTGGTTTTCCAACGCGGATGATGGCACAGTTCGTGTCATTTTCGGGGCATTGCCAGGTGGGGGATGGGGTATCTCCCGCCTGCGGCGTTCAGTAAGATCCTGATCCGTTGGTGAAGGTGGACGTTCCGTCTCCGCCCGAGACCAACGGGTTCTTCCAGGAACGTTCGCATGCCCATCGAGTTTTCCTGCCCGGAATGCGGCAAGCTCTTGTCGACCGGAGATGACAAGGCCGGACGCACGGCGAAGTGCCCCGGATGCAGTGCTCCCATCACGGTCCCCGGTCGACCTCTGGAGGCGGGCGGGTTCGAAGGCGGCGCCGATGACGCGTCCCGCACCGGTGCAGAAGAAAAGGTCCGGCAGCCCTGTCCCGTGTGCGGCGAATTGATTCTGGCCGGCGCCCGGGTCTGCCGGTACTGCGGAGAGGGCTTCAGCGGGTCGACCGGATCGATGCCAGCGGGTTCGGTCCCCGATGGCCTGAAGGCCGAGATGCCCGTCATCTGGAAAAAGACCTGGGCCATCTACAAGGCGAACCTGGGAATCTCCGTGGCACTGACCCTGCTGGCGGGGATGATCAATTTCGTCGCGGCCATTCCCCAGACTGGATTGCGGGGTGCGTACGACCAGGGGCTCCTGGAGGCGTCTGTCTTTTTCCCCAGTTTTGGACTCAGCCTGATCCTGGGATGGGCGGTCCAGTTCTGGATGTCGGCCGGGCTCGTGCACTGCATGCTGAAACTGGCACGGGGCGATGTGCCCGAGGTGTCCGAACTTTTCTCGGGCGGGCGCTGGTTCTGGAGGATGACGGGGAGTTCAATCGTCTTCTGGCTGGCTGTCTATGTCGGACTGGCCCTGTGCGCATTTCCGGGAATCTTCGCGGCGCTGGCCCTCTGGCCCTACCAGTATTTCATCGTGGATGAAAATGATGGCGTGTCAGACAGTCTCAATCGCGCCTACAACCTCACCAAGGGAAAATACACGCTGGGCATCGAACTCGCAGTCTACTCGTTTGGACTTGGGTGCGTGGGGATCGTCATGTGTTGCGTCGGTCTGATCTTCACCACGCCGCTCATATCCCTGCTGTCGGCCATGACTTACCTGGCCCTGAGAGTGGATTACCAGGTGCCGCGTGACGTCGATGACCGCGATCAACTCATGGTATAACTCGCTGTCGTCACTTCCCAACTGTGTTTTGTGCCCTGCTGTGTTGTACCGTGCAACGGCTTCTTCGAGTGGAACCAGTCCATGCCCATTGAGTTTTCGTGCCCCAACTGCCAGAAGCTGTTGACCACCCGCGAAGACAAGGCGGGCAAGACCGCCAAATGCCCCGGATGTGGCGAGCCTGTGACAGTCCCCTTTCCCGATTCGCAGGACTGGGAGGCGTCCGGCGACGAGATGACCCCGGCCCCGCGTGCTCCCTCGCGCCGCGAGTCGTCATCGCGCGAAACACAACTGGGCCGACCGGCCTCGGGCGAGCGCGATCGTCAGCCCTGCCCGATGTGTGGGGAACCGATCCTCGCAGCAGCGGTGAAGTGTCGCTACTGCGGCGAACTGCTGGACGATCGCGAGGTCGATGATGACATTGACAACGAAGGCAGGGGCCCCCGCGAGGTCGCCGCCACCGAGGTCTTTGAGAGGGCCTGGAAGATCTTCGGGAAGAATCCCGGGCTCCTGATTGGATCGTGGGTGTTGTCGACCTTTATCCAGATGGCGTTTTACCTCGGCATGATGCTGCTGATTGGCTTGTTGAGTCAGGCCAACCCGGGCCAACCCCCTTCCGAAGCCGGACTCGCCCTCATCCTCATTCCCGGATTGCTGCTGTTCTTTCTGTTGTCCATTTTCCTCAACGTCGGTCTGCTGCGGCTCAATCTGAATGTCGCCCGCGGGATGACGGCCAGCATCGCCGATGTTTTCTCAGGCGGCCCCCATCTTTTCCACGCGCTGGCCGCCGGGCTGTTGTTCGGGGTGAGCTATACGATCGGGATTGTCCTGTGCGTGATCCCGGGAATTCTCGCCCTGATGGCGTTGTGGCCGATGGTTTTCCTGGCCGTCGACCGCAAGCAGGGCCCCATCATGGCGCTGCAGGAATCCCTGACCATCACCCGTCCCAATTTCCTCAACATTTTTCTGCTCGGTTTGATCATGTTTGGACTGCAACTCATCGGGGTTGTCACCTGTTATCTCGGGTTCATCGTCACGGTCCCGCTGATCTTCCAACTGTTCACTGTCGCCTACCTGATGATGAGCGGTCAGCGAACGGCCCGTGTCTGAATTGCCGTCGCCTTGCCCCCCTTTGCGTTGATCCCCCCGCCTCTCTCCCGACAATCCCGGCCCCTCCATGACCTTCTCACTCCCCCTCCCCTCCCAGACCGGCAACGAAGAATTCCTGCGCCACATCTTCGTGCGTGACCAGATGTCGGAGTGGTCGAAGCAACCCCTGATCATGGAGAAGGCCGACGGGGTCCTTTACTGGGACATCCACGGCAAACGCTACCTCGACGGGATCGCGGGCATCTATTCGGTGGCGGTCGGGCACAACAACCGCAGGGTGATCGAGGCGATCCAGCAGCAACTCAATGTGCTGCACTTCTCTCCCCCCATGCATGGCACCAATCCCGTCGCCGTGCAGCTCGCCAACCTGTTGGCCGAGGTCAGCCCTCCCGGTCTGTCGGCCGTGAAGTTTGAATGCGGCGGCTCGGAGGTCAACGAGGCGGCGATCAAGCTCGCCCGGCAATACCACCGCCTCACCGGCAACCCGGGCAAGTACAAGGTGCTCAGTCGATATCTCTCGTGGCACGGCTCAACCATGGGGGCCCTGGCCGCCTCGGGGCTCAAGGGACGCAAGACAGTCAACGAACCGCTGCCGGGGGGGTTTCTCAAGGTCTTTCCCCCGACCTGCTTCCGCTGCCCGTTCGGGAAGCAATACCCCTCGTGCAACATCACCTGCGCGACCCTCATCGACAGCGTCATTGAGATGGAGGATCCCTCCACCGTGGCGGCCATCATGGTTGAGCCAATTGGCCACACCGGGGGGATCATCGATCCCCCCGAGGAATACCTGCCACTGCTGCGGAAGATCTGCGACAAGCACAACATCCTGCTGATCTTCGACGAGGTGATCACCGGGTTCGGCCGGACCGGACAGATGTTCGCCGCCCAGACCTTTGGCGTCACCCCCGATGTGATCTGCACCGGAAAGGGGATGAGCGGCGGGTTTGTCCCCCTGTCGGCCATGATCTGCCAGCAGTCGATCGCCGACACCTTCTGGGGCCCCATCGACCAGAATCCCGGGTTTGTCGAAGGACACACCTGGGAGGGGGGACCGGTCGCCTGTGCGGTGGGAATCGCCATGATCCGCGAGATCCTCGAGCATGACCTGCTGGGGAACTGCCGTCGGCAAGGGGCCCGCCTGCGGGGGGGCTACGAGGCACTCGCGAAGAAATACCCGGTGATTGGGGACATCCGCGGGAAGGGACTGTTCCAGTCGATCGAGTTCTGCAGCGATGTGGCCACCCGGGCCCAGTTCCCGGCCAAGCCCGGGTTTGGGGTGCGGGTCGGACGGCGGGCCCTGGAGCACGGCCTGCTCTGCCGGTTTGATCCGCACTGGATTGCACTCGGCCCGGCCCTGAATGTGACGGCGGAACAGATCGACGAGATGCTGGCCGTGCTCGATCGTTCCATCGGTGAAATCCTGAACGAAGGGGCCTGACCGGGGGTCCACAGGGCAGCCACGATCGGGACGCGCAGTAGCCGGCGAATCTGGTGGGAACCCAGGGTCGGCCACGGTAGAATGGGAGTCAAAGCGGTCGGGATCCGGCACCTGTTTCAGGGCCGGCATCGCAGGGCAAAGCCCATCCTGTTCACCCACTGTCGCCTCTTCGGTTGTTGTCCCGCATGTTCAGCCTGTTTCCGAAACGCCCTGCAGCTGGCCTCGTCCCGCGCCGACAGTGGCTGCGGATGATGGCGGCGGGTGCGGGTGCTCCACTGCTGGCGAACACCGTGCTGGCCGCCCGGGAAAGCACCCTGACGGGGAGTGGGACCGACGCTCCACTGTCACACCCTCCCACCGCCCGACACCTGATCTCGATTTTTCTCTGCGGCGGACCGTCGCAGCCCGACCTGTGGGATCTCAAGCCCGAGGCCCCGGTGGGAGTTCGGTCGGTGTTCCAGCCGATTGACACGACGGTCCCGGGGATCCAGTTTGGCTCGTTGATCCCCCGTGTGGCGCAGCATGCCGACAAGCTGGCGGTGATCCGCTCGCTGACCCACGACAACAACGACCACAACTTCGCGATTGCCCGGGTCCTGCTCGGGCAACTCCCCGAGCGGGTGACCGAGGTGCATGCCGCCCGGGATGATCATCCCGGGATCGGCGCGATCCTGCACCGGGTGCTGGGTCCTGTAGGAGACTCTCCCGCATGGGTGGTGCTGCCCCGGCCGTTCACGACATATTCCCCTCCCTACAAGGGACAGTCGGGGGGGTTCCTGGGCCCGGCGTGGGATCCGATCACCCTGCGGAAGGAGGCGAAAGGTTCGCTCACCGACGCTGCGGTCGAACTCGATGCCATCCGGTTGCCGGAGGGGGTTGATTCCCGACGGTTGCAGGCCCGCTCGGCGCTCGCCCGGGAGTTCGAGACCCTGCAAGTCCCCTCCCCCGGCACCGATCGAGGACAACTGCCAGCCCCGCTCAGCCTGCAGCGGATGGAGGCGGCCTACAGCGAGGCGTTCGATCTCGTCACGACCAGTGCGGCCCGGCGGGCATTTGACCTGGATCGCGAACCCGACCGGGTTCGTGACCGCTACGGGCGGAACGAATATGGACAGAGCTTCCTGCTGGCCCGCCGGCTGATTGAGGCGGGGGTCCGCACCGTCAATCTCTTCTGGACGTTCTTCGACACCAAGGGCTGCCAGTTCAACCTGTGGGACAACCATGGGGTGGCGAGTGATGTCTGCGGGATTGATGGTCAACTGACCGGGGTGCAGCAACTGACGCACGAGTATTGCACGCCGTCGTTTGACCGCAGCTTCTCGGCCCTGCTGGAAGATCTCGCAGACCGGGGACTGCTGGATGAGACACTGGTCTCGGTGGCGGGGGAGTTCGGGCGGACCCCACAGATCAACCAGTGGAACGGTCGGGACCACTGGGCGCACTGTTACACCCAGCTGCTGGCGGGGGGTGGAGTGCGCGGGGGGCAGGTGTATGGAGCGAGCGACCGACAGGGAGCCTGGGTGAAGGACAATCCGGTGACCCCTGACGATTTCGCAGCCACGATTCTGCATGCTTTCGGGTTGGCTCCCGAGACCGCTGTCCTGCATCCCACCGGTCGTCCAGTCCGGATCACAACGGGCCAACCGGTGACAGC
>DNUF01000122.1:0-18656 GCA_003508595.1 Planctomycetaceae bacterium | reverse complement strand
GGGGCGGGTTTCGCGGTTGTTTCGTGACTGTTTTCCAGGGGGGGAACGGGTTGGTCCGTCTCCCGCAGGGTCAACCCGGTGAGTCCAACTCGGAATGGCGGTGGCGGCATGGCGTTTTCTCCGACCGAGCTGCTGCGGCAGGCCAAGCGGGGAGACGATCTGGCCCGGGGTGCGCTGCTGGAGGGGTTTCGTACGTACCTGGAGTTGCTGGCCCGGGTGGAGATTGGCCGGCGGTTGCAGGCGAAGGTCGATGTGGCCGACGTGGTGCAGGAGACCTTTCTCGAAGCACACCGCAACTTTGGCAATTTTCGGGGCGACTCGGAGGCCGAGTTTGCCGCCTGGCTGCGCAGCATTTTGTCGGCCCGCGTCTCAAACCTGGTGCGGCATTATGTGACCACGCAGGGACGTGACCTGCGACGGGAACAACCGATGGAGATCAACGTCGACCAATCCTCGGTGCTGCTGGATCGGGGTCTGTGGGCTCAGCAGAGTTCCCCCAGCCAGGCGGCCCAACGGCGGGAACGTGGGGTGTTGCTGGCGGAAGCGCTCGACCGGCTCCCCCGCGACTACAGGGAAGTGGTGATCCTGCGGCACCTGGAGGAATTGACCTTCCCCCAGGTGGCCGAACGGATGGAACGGACTGTCGACAGTGTCCAGAAACTCTGGGTGCGGGCCCTGGCGAGCCTGCGACGGATGATGGAGGAAGCGCATGAGCAGGGTTGATGACAGTCGCACCTCATTGGACCCGGTCAGCGAGGTCCAGGTGTTTGGCGAGCCACTGGACGATCCCCGGGTGCTCGAGGTCGTCCAGGAATACCTGGCCGAACTGGAGCGTGGCCGGTCCCCCTCGCGCGAAAAATACCTGGCGCGGTATCCCGAGCTGACACAGGCGGTGCGTGACTGCCTCGATGGTCTCGAACTGGTGCGCGGAGGACTGTCGAATTCCCAGGGGAAGTCGATCTCGGGAAGTTTGCCCGGGCCACGGGCCTCCGAGCGTCCCCCGAAGTCCCTGGGCGATTTCCTGATTGTGCGGGAGATTGCCCGCGGCGGAATGGGAGTGGTCTACGAGGCGGTGCAGCAGTCACTCGGTCGCCGGGTGGCCCTGAAGGTGCTCCCCTTTGCCGCGACGTTTGATTCGCGTCAACTGCAGCGATTCAAGAACGAGGCCCAGGCGGCCGCCCTGCTGCATCACACGCACATTGTGCCGATCTATGCCGTCGGCTCGGACCGGGGGGTGCACTTTTATGCGATGCAGCTGATCGAGGGGCAGTCGCTCGCGGCCGTGATCCGCCAGATGCGTGAGCAGGCGGGCCTCGTGCGGGAGAAATCCCCCCCCCCCGCCTCCGATCAGTTGCTGGGAGAGCATCCCCGACAGACCGAATCGCAGGTCTCCACCCGGCTCTTCCGGGGGGAAAATGCCCCAGTCGACCAGAAGCCGGCCGACGAGCGCGATCGGGCGGGACAGCCGAGCACCCAGACGCAGCAAAAGCTCCCGACCGCGACGGTGACGGGAGGCACGGTCACGGGAACAGCCAGCCCGCAGCACCGGTCGAGCTTTTTCCGCAAGGTGGCCCGCTTGATGGTGCAGGCCGCCGACGCACTCGATCATGCCCACCAGCTGGGGGTCGTGCACCGCGACATCAAGCCCGGCAACCTGATGATCAACGCCTCGGGGGATCTGTGGGTGACCGACTTCGGCCTGGCCATGTTCCAGACCGAAACGGGGCTGACCCGCTCGGGAGACCTGCTGGGAACATTCCGCTACATGAGTCCCGAGCAGGCCTCGGGCAAGCGGGCGGTGCTCGACCACCGCACCGACGTCTATTCGCTGGGGGCGACCTTTTACGAACTGCTGTCGCTCGAACCGGTCTTCGCCGGCGAGACCCGGGCCGAGCTCCTCTACCAGATCCTGCATGAAGAGCCCCGCCCGCTGCGGACGTGGAACAAGGCCATTCCGATTGAACTTGAGATCATCATCCTGAAGGCGCTGGCCAAGAACCCGGAAGAGCGGTACGCGACGGCGGGGGACATGGCGGCGGATGTCCGCCGGTTCCTCGATCACGAACCCATTCTCGCCCGCCCGCCGTCGGTGTGGGAACGGCTCAAGAAGTGGTCCCGCCGGCATCCGGGTGCGGTCTCGACCGGAGCCGTGCTGCTGGGGGTGATCTTCCTGGGCTCGCTCTTCTCGACGGCCATGATTGCGAATGCCCAGCGGACCACGGCCGCCGCACTGGATCGCGAACGACTGCGGGCCAACGAGGCCGAGGCACAGTTCGCCCAGGCCCGGGCCGCGGTTGACGTCCTGATCGAGGTCAGCGAGGAGGAACTGGTCGACAAACCGGCGATGGAGGCGACGCGCAAGCGATTGCTGCGGACGGCGTTGGAGTATTACCAGGACTTCATCGAACAACGGCAGGGAGACCAGGCGTCACAGCAGGACCTCGCCGCGGTCCAGGACCGGGTCCGCGGGATTCTCAATGACCTCACCACCCTGCAGCGGGACATGCAGATCGCCCTGCTGGCCCAGCCTGCGGTCTGTGAAGACCTGCGACTGACTCCCGGACAGGAACAGCGGCTTTCGGAATTGCTCCCCCGCTGGTTCGGCGAAAAGATGAAGGCATTTGAGGAGATGCGCGGCACCCAGGAGAAAGACCGCCGGCGCCGATTCGTCGAACTGGCAGCCGAGCATGACCGCGTCCTCACTGCCCTGCTGCAACCCGAGCAGCGCGAGCGGTTGATGCAGATCGCCATCCAGTCGGGCGGGATTTATGCCTTCCGCGAACCCGACATTGTGCAGACGCTGGGCCTTACCTCCGAACAGCGGGCGAAGATCCGTGAAATCGAATCCCAGGTGCTGATTTCGAGTTTTGGCCGTCGCTCGATGGGGGGTGGCCGGGAAGAGCGCCGACGGCAACAGGAGCAGATCAGCCTCGATGCCGTGGCCAAGGTGCTCGATGAGTTGCATCCCGACCAGCGTCGCAAGTGGGAGCAACTGATCGGTCCCCCATGCGAGGGACTGGGCCAGGCTCCCCGCACCGGCCCCAAGGGAGCGAACCCGGAGAAGAGCCCCGACGCATGACACTTCGCCCATGGCCCTGGGTCTGCGGGGGACTGCTGCTCGTGAGCCTCGCGGGATGGGCCGGTGTGAGGAGACATCCCGACTGGCTCGCCGCTACGCTGGCCGAGTCTGCATCGCCCCACCCGACGGCCACTCTCCCCTCGAAGGCCTGCCGTCACGCTCTCGCGGCCGAAGACTATGTCATTGACATCACCGGCAGCGACAATCGCTGGCAGATTCTCTACCCCGGAGCGAGCCAGACCATCGATTCCATCGGCGACGCCATGGCCCGACTGGAATTGCATGTCCCGGAACAACGCCCCATTGTGCTGAGACTGCACAGCACCGATTACGTCTACACCCTCGAACTTCCCCACTGGGAACTCAAGGAGATTGCGGTTCCCCGCCTCGAGTTCGAATTGCGGTTCCACACCACCGAAGCGGGACGATTTGACCTGGTGGGTGACCATCTCTGTGGTGGAGTCGTGGAAACTCTCCAGGGAGCCCTCGTCGTCGAGTCACCCGTCCAGTTGTGTGCCTGGCTGGATCAGTCGCTGCCACCGGAAAGGGTCGTCCCCCCGGAATCCTGAATTCGCTGACCTGAATCCACGGCTTCGTCCGTCGTGTTATCATGCGTTCTGGATCTCGCTCGTCCTGCCGTCCGTTCGCATTCCCCGCTCCCGGGACATCTCCTTCAACTTTGACTGTCGAGCGTCGCCCGTGTCTCAGATTCCGCTGCGATTCCTTCTCTCCACCGGCACTGGGGGTCAGCACGCTCGCATGGCCCGCCGAGCGCTCTCCCTGGCCGTCTTGACCTGGTGCCTGGCCGGATCCGAGGGATGCCGGCCGGCGGCTGAGGCCCCATCCACCTCCCCCACGGCCTCATCGGCAGGAAGTCCCAGACCTGCAGGCGCTGCGGATCCGAAGGACTCACCGGTGAAGCGGGACACTCCCCCAAAGGCAACACCTCCCGGGGCTCCGAAGATCCTGCTGACCCTTCCGACATTCGAACTCGTGGACCAGGGGGGGAAACCGTTCGGCACCGAGCAACTCCGCGGGCGAGTCTGGATCGCCAATTTCTTCTTCACCCGTTGTCAGACCACCTGCCCCATCCAGACCGCCAAGCTGGCACAGTTCCAGCGGCAGGCGAAGAACTGGCCCGACTGGAACCGGGTGCGGCTGGTGAGTCTCTCGGTCGACCCGACCCATGACACTCCCGAAGTCCTCACGGACTACGCCCGCAGTTACCAGGCTGACCCCGACCAGTGGAAGTTTCTCACCGGCCCCAGGGAGGCCCTGTGGACACTGAGCCGCGATGGCTTCAAGCTGCCCGTGGCCGACAGTCCCGACGCCCAGGATCTCATCACCCACAGTCCGCGATTCATCCTCGTTGATGGCGAGGGACAGGTGCGGGGGTTCTACGACAGCCAGAAAGACCGCGACATTCGCCAGTTGGCAATCGACCTGCGATACCTGCTGGAAGCGACCCCCGACCCCGAGAGCAAGGTCACGCATGTCGCACTCCCTCCGGAAATGTTTTTCGCCCCCTGGCTGGAAGAACGCCGGGAGGCCCAGCTGGCCGCCGCCGACAGCCTCACTCCCCGGCACGACTTCCAGTTCCGTGACACGCGTGCCGAGTCGGGCATCACCTTTCGGCACCAGGTGGTGGGAGACGCCTCCCGAAACTGGCGCATGAACCACTACGATCATGGCAATGGTGTGGCGACCGCGGATGTCGATGGCGACAACCTGCCGGACCTGTACTTCCCGAGCCAGATCGGGGGTTGCGAATTGTGGCGGAACCTCGGTCAGGGACGTTTCGAGAACGTGACAGCCGAGTCAGGATTGGCGATCGCCGACCGCGTGGTGGTGAGCGCCTCATTCGCCGACACCGACAACGACGGCGATCCCGACCTGTTTGTCACCACGACCCGGGGGGGCAATCTGTTCTTCATCAATGACGGCCAGGGTCACTTTCGTGATGCGACCAATGCAGCGGGACTGCAGCACGTCGGACATTCCTCGACCGGTGACTTCTTTGACTACGATCGCGACGGCCGACTCGACCTGTTCGTCACCAACGTGGGCCGGTTCACCTCGGATGAGGTCGCGTTCAGCGGCCCGGCCGGCACCGAGACCGGACGGTACCACGTGGGAGAGAACGACGCCTTCGTCGGTCATCTTCATCCCGAGCGTGCCGAAAAAAGCCTGCTCTACCACAATGAGGGAAACAACACCTTCCGGGATGTGACCGACGAAAGCGGATTGATCGAACTGGGCTGGAACGGAGATGCCACACCATTCGATGGAAACGGCGATGAGTGGCCCGATCTCTACGTGCTCAACATGCAGGGATCGGACCAGTATTGGCAGAACGAACAGGGACGGCGGTTTGTGCGACAGACCCGCGAGACGTTCGGCCGGGTCCCCTGGGGGGGCATGGGGGTCAAGGCGTTCGATGCCAACCAGGATGGTGGGGACGACCTGCTGATCACCAACATGCATGTCGACATGTGGACCCGGTTTGAGACCCCGGCCCAGGAACGACAGAAGATCCGCCCCCAGTTGATGCCCGCTTCGTACCTCAAGCAGGACAATCCCCAGGAGAGCATCCTCGGCAACGCCCTGTTTGAACGGCAGGCGGATGGCCGCTTCGTGGAGGTCTCGGACCAGAAGGGAGCCGAGATGTACTGGCCCTGGGGATTGAGCGTGGGGGACCTCAATGCCGATGGTTGGCCGGACGTCTTCATCACGGCCAGCATGAACCTGCAGTATCGCTATCACCCGAATGCCGTCCTGTTGAACAACCGCGGAACCGGATTTCAGGGAGCCGAGTACGTGCTGCAGGTGGAACCGCGCGCCGGTCTCCAGGTCGCAGCCCCGTGGTTTGAACTCGACTGCGACGGGGGAGATCGCAAGCACGCCGTCTGCGAAGGGCGTACCGGGCGGGTGCAGGTGTGGGGGGCGGTCGGCTCGCGCGGATCCGTACTGCTCGACATCGATCAGGATGGTGACCTCGACATCGTGACGGCCGATTTCAACAGCCCGCCCCAGATCCTGGCGAGCAACCTGGCCCAATCCCCGGGTGGGGTCCGCTGGCTCGAAGTGGTCCTCCGCGGGACACGCTCGAATCGGGATGGACTGGGAGCCCGCGTCTCCCTGACCGCCGGTGGCGTCACCCAGCACCAGGTGCACGATGGACAGTCCGGCTACCTGACGCAGAGTTCCGCCCCGCTCTACTTTGGTCTCGGTGACGCCCCCCAGGTCGAACGGATCGACATCGTGTGGCCGTCGGGAGAACGGCAGACACTGACCGGCCCCCTGGAGGCCAACCGCCGGCTGGTGATCGAAGAACCACCCGCCGCCAGCCCGGCCACCCCGCAGTAGGTGACCGTTCCCAGCGCTGATACACCGCGCCTGACACCCCATCACAAGAATCACAAGACTGCGTGAATTCCCCATCTTGACGCGCGACGCCGGTTTCCCGTAGCCTCCGCTCCCCCCGGGAGACTGGAGTTCCCGGACAGTCTTGCAAAGGATGGCCAGATGCACCTGTTTCTGTCGGTGGGCGAGCCGAGTGGCGATCTGCATGCCGCCAAACTGTTGACCGAACTGCGCCGACATCTTCCCGATTTCCGCAGCAGCGGACTCGGGGGACCCCAGATGGAGCAGGCGGGCTGCCAGGTCCATTACCGCTTGACGGACCTGGCCGTGATGGGGCTGTTTGCCGTCCTTCCCCTGCTGGGGCGGTTCATCGGGCTGGTGCGCCAGGTGGGGCGCTGGCTCGATGAAGACCGGCCGGACGCGGTGCTGCTGGTCGATTTTCCCGGATTCAACTGGTGGGTGGCCCGCGCGGCTCGTCGCCGGGGGATCCCGGTCATCTACATGATGCCCCCGCAGATCTGGGCGTGGGGAGGCTGGCGGATCCACAAGATGCGCCGGCTCGTTCAACTGGCCCTGTGCCCCCTCGAATTTGAGCAGGAGTGGTACACCGCCCGGCAGGTCCGGGCCCGATTGATCGGCCATCCCTTCTTCGACGAGGTGGCCCAGCGTCCGCTGGATGCCGAGTTCCTCGCCCGGCAACGGGACGCCCGTGCCGAGGGACCGGTGGTCGCCATCCTGCCCGGCTCACGCACGCAGGAAGTCCTTGCCAACTTCCCGGTGCAACTCGAAGTGATGGAACGGCTGCACCAACGATTTCCCCAGGCGCGATTCCTCATTGCCAGCTTCAAGGATCGGCAGCGCGAATTGTGCGAAGGGATGCTTTCCGCGCGGAGCGACGCGCTTCCTGTGGAATTCCACGTCGGCAAGGTGGGGGAGATCCTGGAACTTGCCGACGTCTGCCTGATGGTCTCCGGTTCGGTCAGCCTGGAAGTGCTGGCCCGCCGGGTCCCCGCCGTGGTGTTGTACCGTGTCGGCTGGGTGAACTGGATCATCGGCCGGATGTTGATCCGGTGCAAGTACATCTCGCTGCCGAACCTGATCGCCCGGCGGAAGATTTTTCCGGAATATGTGCTGCGGACAATCGACCCGATCGTCGTGGAACAGATGACCGCCGATCTGGCGGGTTGGCTGGCTGACCCGATCGCCTGCCGACGGCAGCAGCAGGAGATCAACAACCTCGCAGCGACACTGGCCTCACCCGGGGCCACCCAGCGGGCGGCCCAGATCCTCATCGAGGAACTCGGCTGGGGCGAGGCCACCGCAACCGCACGGGCGGCCGCGTAACCGGCCGGCGACAGGCTCCCCACGTCGATTCCAACCGGGAGAACCATCGGCCAAAGCCCATCTGCGCGGCTTCACGGAGACTCCCCCGGAATGCCGGCCCAGACAAACACGGTCCGTCCGCATCGCGCACCACGCAGAACGGGGTGACAGGACGTCCCACCGCAGGAGCACCAGCAGGATTCTGTGGGACCAGCGATCGACGGCAGCGAAACGTCTCAACTCGACCGGCAGGCGGCGTCCAGTTTCTCGAAGACGACATGGGCCAGGCGGTGCACGTGGGGTTCGTCCATGATGTCGAAATGATCGACTCCGGGAAACACCACGATTTCGACCAGGCATCCCAATTCCGTCCAACCGAGACACTCGGGGCGAAAGCTCCAGGGGGACTGACACCGGGCTCGAAACAGGGTGATCGGGGCACGGAGTGGTGCCGGACGATGACCGCCCAGGAGGCCGACAAACCGTTTTCGGCGTGAGCGATACCGACCTGGGGGGACGGCGTCCGGATCTGTTTCGCCGCGTCTGGCTCTCTGTGCTTGCAGTCGACCCCGCAGATTTTTCCAGGACTTCAAATGATTGTTGTCGACCAGCCAGTACCCGAGATTGGCCCCCCAGGCAGGCAGCAGTGTCAGTCGACGCAGAATGGGCGGGTTGTAGTCCAGCGGCCCCGTATCAATCAGGCCCAGAAAATTCAGCCTGCGTCCCCGGTCCTCCAGACGCCGCGCCAGTTCCTGGGCGAGGTGAGCGCCCGCCGAGTACCCCAATAACGCGAGGGGTCCCTCCGGTTGGCGTCTGACGATCGCCTCAAGCATGCCTGACAGCGTCTGTTCCAGATCGACCATCCAGGGTTCCCCCTGCACCGTGAGGGGAGGTTCCACTCCCAGCAACGGCAGACCAGCGGGGGCGTCGGCGATCAGACCGCGCCACACCAGCGTATTTCCCGTGGCAGAGGGCATCAGGAACAACGGCTGGCGACCGTTCCCCGGCTTGATCAGGACGATCCCATCCGGGGACGGTGTCGGCCGGCGATTGTCAATCCGAACGGCGAGCGACTCAATTGTGGGCGCTTCCAACAATGTTTCGATCGGCAGCCGCACACCCCATAGCTCTTCGATCTTCAGAAAGAGCCGAACCGCCAGCAGCGAGTGGCCACCGAGTTCAAAGAATCCCTGGTCCAACCCGACATGCGGCCGTTGCAGCAGGGTGGAAAACAACTCTCTCAGTCGTGACTGAGTCTGGGTGAGCAGGGCGGCAGGCCCGGACGCGACGGCACGGGGCGGGGAGGAGGGAACAGGCAGTGCCCGGCGGTCAATCTTCCCGTTGGGAGTGAGCGGAAGTTCCGACAGCGACACGAATTCCGTGGGGACCATATAGAGAGGCAGTGACTTCGCCAGGTGCTGCCGCAAGGCCACGGGTGGGGGAGGATTCGAAGACTCTGTCGGAAGCGTGTATCCGACCAGTTGCGGTCCACCGGGAAGATCCTCCCGCACGAGCACCACCGCCTGGCGAACCGCAGGATGCTCGGCCAGCTTCGCTTCAATCTCGCCCAATTCGAGCCGATATCCGCGAAACTTGACCTGGTGATCCCGGCGTCCCAGGAATTCCAGGGTGCCATCTTCCTTCCAGCGTGCCAGATCCCCCGTGCGATACAACCGGCGGGAGGGATCCTCCTGAAAGGGATCGGGGACGAACTTCTGGGAGGTCAATTCGTGGCGGTTCAGGTATCCCAGCGCGACCCCCACTCCTCCCAGGCACAATTCTCCCGCCACTCCCTGCGGCAGCAGACGCTGACGGTGGTCGAGGATATACACCTGGGTGTTCGCGATCGGACGGCCAATGGCGGCCACGGTTTCGCTGGTCACCCAGGGAGCCTGCGTCGCCGCCCCGCAACGACGGTCGAAGAGGACGAGATCGGTCGAGTAGCAGGAACTTTCCGTGACTCCATAACCGGTCAGCAGCCGTTCGAATGCCGGACTCTGCAGCAGCAAATCCAGCAGATCGGTCGGCAGGGGTTCGGCCCCCAATCCCACCACCCGGGCCCCCTGGGGAGGACCAAATTCTCGCACCAGCCCGCCAATGAGCGACGAAGCCCCCGTGAGTGCGGTCAATCGATGATACCAGGGGGACCGTCCGAGTTCGGTGACCGGCCCGCAGACCACCAGCTTCCCTCCCGTGATCAACGGAGAGAACATCTGCACGACACTACCATCGAAGTGCCAGGGGGCGGTCAGCGCGCTGCAGGCGAAATCCCCCGGTTCGAAACGGGTCTCGGTCCGATGTCTCAACAGGTTGGTGAACCCGCGATGTGACAGCCGCGCCCCCTTCGGCATTCCCGTGGTTCCCGAGGTGTAGATCACGCAAAACAGCGCATCGAGCCCCACCACGGGAAGTTCACACGTATACCCCAGTTCCTCCGCCCGGGCGAGGGCATCCTCGATGGCCACACACCGCACCTCGGGCAGAGACTCCTGCCAGGCGGGAGGCACCGCTGTCAGCACCATTCCGACCTCGGCATCCCGCACCAGCATCGCGATGCGGTCCGCCGGCGCATCGATTGGCAGGGGCACGTAATGCGCGCCTGCCAGCAGGATTCCCAGCACCGCGACCGTCCCCGCGGCGGAACGATCGCTCCACAATCCCACCCCCTGCCCATCGCCCAGCCCTTCGGCCACAAGCCAGCGGGCAAGATTTTCTCCCCGTGCGGCCAGTTCACGGTAGGTCAATGCCTGATCCCCCTCCACCACCGCCACGGTGTCGGGAGTGCGACGCGACTGCTCCAGCACCATCTGCGGCAGGCAGACATCACCCGAAACATCCCTCACGGTGGCATTGAACGCCACCAGTTGCCGGTCGATCTCTTCGGGGGGGAGGATCGGAAGTTCTCCCAGCCGGGTCTCGCTGGTTGATTCGACCAACGCCCGCAATACGGTTTCGAATTGTCCGGGAAGTCGACGGGCCAATGCGTCGGCGACCCGGCCCTGGTCATATTTGAGACGAACCACCAGCATCTCACGATCGAGGATCGCCACAGTCAATGGCAGGCCCGTGTGTTGCCGCAGTTCAAATCGCCGGGACTCCCACGCGGGGCCCAAACCGCGCAGCTCGGTCTGCAGATCGCGAGTCTCGAATGCCAGCAGGGTCTCATACAACGGAACCTGGGGGGGCAACCGCAGCGCCTGGCGCACCTCAGTCACCGAAGTCCGCTCCCAAGCCCTCAGCCGGAGATGATCATCCCGCAATCTCCGCAGCCACGTCGGGACTGTCTGTTCGTCCCCCAGTGAAACAGCGACAGGGATCGTGTTCGTGAAGAGACCGACGGTCTCCAGCGCCCGGGGGACCGACTCGTGGCGACAGGCGCGGAGAGTGCCAAAACAAACCGTGGTCAATCCACTCGCTCGCCCCAACAGCAGTCCCCACGCCCCCTGCAAGAACGTATTGACGGTCACACCCAGCTCATCGGCCCGCTGACGGAGGGCCAGGCTCAACTCCGCAGGCAGGGGGTGTTCCAGCACCGGGAACTGTTCGGGAGGTGTGGAGTTGCCAGAACTGGTGCCCCGATCCCATCCCCAGGCGAGCGGGAAATCGATGTTTCCAAGGTACTGCTGCCAGAACGCCCCCACTCCCTCCGGGGTGTGCTGCTCCAGCCACGCAAGATAGTCGTGGTATTGGGGCGGCTCCCCGAGTGTCTCGGGTGGCTCCTCGACCGGTGTCAGCACCTCGCGCAACAGGGGCGACAGCGACCGACCGTCGAGGATGATGTGATGAAAACTGAAGACCAGCAGATGATCACTCGGACCAAACCGGAACAGCGTGAGCCGGAACAGCGGCGGCGTCTCCAGGCGAAACGGGCAACACCGATCGACCTCCAGCCACTGCTCGAGTCGTGTTCCCCGTTCTACCCTGGTCCAATCTTCCGCCCCGATGAATTCCACCGCGACGGGAAACGGATCGTGGACTCGCTGGGTCGGCACGGGTCCCGATAACCAGTCGAATCCCAGACGCAGGGCGTCATATCGCTCCACCACCCGCCGCCAGCGGGTGGTCAATCGCTCCCGGTCAATCGCCTCGGGCAGATGACACAGCACCTGCACCACGTCGACCCCTTCCTGGGGGTGGGACAGCGTGTGGAAGAGCATCCCCGACTGCATTCCCGTCAGCGGAAACTCTTGCCGGGACAGTTCACTCCCCAGTCCTGCTGCGCCGCGGGTGGAAGACATGGAGGACAGCCTGTCCGATCGATCGGGCAATGGTCCGCAGAAACCTGGTGGAGGATCTTGCCCGGGAAGCGCCGGAGATGGCCCCGTGCCAATCACGGAAGGACTCCGTCGGGCCCCGCCTCCAGCAACCGGAATGGCCCCCCCGTCTCGATCACGCGGCGCAGTGACAGTCCCGACTGGGCCAGCAAATCGCGGTACTCGGCCAGGGTACGTTCGCGCCCTCCGGTCACACACAACATGTGCAGGTCGAGCCAGACCGTCTGAGGATCCTCCCCCGGCGTTTCGGGAAGCAGGCGTTCGATCACCAGCAGGCGTGATTGCTGCGGCATGGCCTTTCGCACCGATCCCAGGATCCTCCGGCAGTCTCCATCGTCCCAGTCATGCAGCACGCTCTTGAGCAGATAGAGGTCGCCGTCGCCCGGGACCTCCTCGAAGAAATCGATTCCCCGGGTCTCGCAGCGGTCTGCGAGCCCGAGTCGCTGCAATTCGGCACGGGCCTGGTCGACCACGGCCGGTTGGTCGGCCAAGACCCCCTGCAATTGGGGAGAGCTCTGCAACAGCGCCACAATCAACGCCCCCGCTCCTCCCCCGAGGTCGACCACCCGCCGTACACCTGTCACATCGCAGGCGGCCACAATCCGGTCGATCACACTGCTGGACTGCTGGAACAGCCAGGCGTTGAACAACTCGCCCGCCTCCGGATGGTTCCGACGATATTCCCAAATGGGTGTGCCGCACGCCGCCTCAAACGGGGTGATCTCTCCGGTCAGTGCGACCGCAATGCGGCTCCACCCGGGGAGATACTGGTCCAGGCTCAGCCGGGCGTACAGCGACTGTGAACCTGGGACCGTCGCCACCAGCCATTCGCCGGCAGCGGTCAAAGCGTAGTGCGGATGCTTGCTGCCGTCGACCGCCGCCGACGTGACCAACCCCATCAACTCGAGACCCCGCAACAGTCGTTGCGTCGCCGTGGGGGACCAGTCTCGCCGTGTCGCGACTTCAGCCGCCGACACTGGTTTCCCCGACAATTCCCCAATCAGCCCTGTCTGGCAGGCCATCCCCACCAGGGCTGTCTGCCGATAACCCTCGATCAATCGCTGTACCAGTTGCTGGGGACTCTCCCGCGACATGTCACACCTTCTCGAGCAACAACACCGGACAGCGTTCCGCCATCGGATAGGTTCCGGACAACCGCTCGACAAGGCGGAATTGTCCCTCCCCGGTCAGGGCGGCCAGACTTTGCTGTTCGGTCAGGAAGTGATACCGGTTGGGTGAACCCCGATAGGACTCGAGCGTCTGGATCTCGGAAAGCGGCCAGCCTGTCTGGCGAGCCAACTGGTCCCAATCGCCCCGGCACCGTCCACAGATCTCGTCGTAAGCCCGGTCCACCTGCACGCCGAGCGCGGGGCTCTCCTGCAGCGACATCAGCAACCGCAGCTTGAATTCATGAAAACTTCCGAGCCGTCCCGCCTCCATCAGTTGCCATACGGTCTCGGGAAGCTCTCCATCGGCAGCCAGGGAAAACAACCGGATGGCCCATTTCCCCAGCGGTCCCAGCACACCGGCGACCGAATCCACCAACTGACGGTGTCCTTCCGGGTACCCCAGCAGGTGCAGACCACCATCGCACAGGACAGTGTCGAATGTGCCCGGTGAGAATGGCAGTGTTCGCCAATCCGCCTGCACGACGGCCGACATGTCTCCCGGCCAGATGGCCTGGATCATGTCGCGTGAGCAGTCGACCGCGCGAACTTCCGATCCGATCGGCCAGGGCAAGGCCGACAACTCGGGGGTCACTCCCAGGATCAGGGGGTGCCGGGGAACGCCCCCCGGCAATCGCAACGATCTGGCAAACATCTCCTGGTCTTCCCGCGTGGGTCGCAGGGGTGACCCGACGAGGCTCCACCGGTGAGAAATGGTCCGCCAATGCTCGGGAGAGGTCATGTCAGGTCCCGGTCTCTTCCAGGTCAGCAATCACCTTGCACTCGCGTGCTGCAATCGCCCCTGGATTCTCCAGCGCGACTTTCAAACCGCTCAGGCCCGGCACCACCTGCGTCACGACCTGGCGCAATTCCAACCGGCCAGAGCGCAGCAGTCCCAGGATCGCATCGAACGCACCGCCAAGGTGTCCCCGCGAGCCCATGATGGAGAGCGACCTGGTGATCATCGCATCCACACGCGTGATTTCCAGCGGGGTTCCAGTCCGCGCCAACAGCACGACGCGTCCATTCGGTCGCATCACTTCCAATTGCCGGTCCACCCCCCCCAGGGCGCCCGAAGCCTCGATCAGCACATCGAATTCCCGTTCGAGGCCATGGAGCTCACTGGGCGTCACCGTGATGTCGGCAACAGAACGCGCATGCTCACGACGGTACGCTCCCGGTTCCGACACACAGACATGCCCGGCCCCAAATACGGTTCGGGCGAGCAGCGCCGTCAAATACCCAATCGGTCCTCCTCCCTGAACCAACACGGCTTCTCCCGGGGCCAACCGGGCGTTCTGACACGCCAGAAATGCGACTGCCGCTGGTTCCACGCAGGCCAGACCATCCCGTCCCGCCACCGATTCGGCCAGATCATTCACCCGGTGCGCCAGACCAGCCGGAAGATCCACCCTGTCGGCAAACAATCCATCGGTCTGAAGGCCCAGCAATTCCGCCCGTTCACATTGATTGAAGTGGCCCCGTCGACAGGGGACACAGACTCCACAGCGGATGATCGATTCACAACAGACCACATCACCGGGTTGGACATGGTGGACCCCGCTTCCCACGGCTTCCACTCTGCCGACCCCCTCATGCCCGATAAGCCGCCCCTCGGGAGGAATCGAGAGGGGACTTGTGCAGCGAATCCGCCCATCCTCCGCCGTTTCCATCAGGTGCAGA
The DNA here is from genome assembly GCA_003508595.1 of Planctomycetaceae bacterium. GTDB lineage: Bacteria > Planctomycetota > Planctomycetia > Planctomycetales > Planctomycetaceae > UBA10511. Next base: position 3,768 of record DNUF01000122.1, on the reverse strand, counting down.
TCGGTGCCACACAGGCCAACCCTTAACATCCGCAGTCGCAACCACCCCGGCTTCAGCCTCCCCAGATTCCGCGATTCCAGCCAGACTCGCGGTTCGCGAAAACGACTGCCGACGCACTCCCGGAAATTGACCACGGCCTGTGCGGAATAGACAACGCACGACTGCCGGGACAGATCCTCAGTGGTTGAGTCATTTGACCGCTGCGACGATGCGACTTCGCTTGAAAGCCGGTTCACGACCGAAACCTCCCTCTGTTCAATGGAGAGACAGAGTCTATGCGGAACTTGCGTTCCCTGCAGCACGCGGCAAACGCAAACCCAAGTCTCTTCCGCCATCTTTTTTGTTTCTCCCGATTACACAGATTGCGCACGCCTCCGACATGGCTCAGCCGCAAAACTTTGTGACCGGAGAGTCCCACCAGTCCACGATGGGGATCGCCCGTTCCTTCATTCTCACTCCGATTTCCCAGTTGGGCATCCAGCAGGGGAAGCCCGGCGTGATTGTGTGCCATGCACTCGGGAGATCTTTCCATTCGCCAGAGAGCCATGGCCGCGCTCGGGCTCGCGAGTCGCGACGGACCCTCCTGGCATCGATTCACCGCGTGGACTCGTGGCGCTTCGCTGGTTTGCAGTTCCAGCACGACCAATATTCCGCGTTGCACCGTCCGGCCGGCAGTCTGCTGCCACTCCTGTCGCCGCAGTCAGGCCGATGGCGCGCCACCGCTGTCGCCCTGCGCTGTCCGCAGGCTGGCGGGAGTCATGTCGGTCCAGTGCTCATCCACCCAACGGGAGCAGACCTCGCGGGTGCCGACCGGCCCCTCCTGCGTCCAGCCGGCGGGGACGGCCCGAAACGTCGGCCACAGTGAATACTGCCCCTCCGCATTGCGAAGCACGCAGAACTCGGTGGCGGGATCATCAAACGGATTGGGCATGGCAAACTCTTCTTCCAGGCAGAAACTCGGGTCTCAGGTTCCATGGGGCCCGGGAGGACACTCCGGGGCCAATCGGGGGACGATCTCCGCCGCCACCTGCGGGAAGTGACTTTCGGACACAATGTCGAAGTGATCGACACCGGCGAACCGCACAATCTCGGCGTGGCACCCCACGTGGGTCCAACCGAGGCTGTCCGATCGATAGTGCCAGGGAGATTGGCACCGGGCGCGGAACAGGGTGATCGGAACCCGCACAGGTCGGGTGGGATGTTGCGCGACCGTTTCGAGAAATTTCTTTTCCAGCGTGCGGTAATGCCCCAGCACCGGCTGACTCGCTGGCCGGAACCGCAACCGCTTCCGCAACCGATCCCACCGCCGCCAGAGATTCCGCCACGAGGTGCGGTGGTTGTTGTCCACGATCCAATATCCGAGGTTCCGCACATATCCCGGAACCTCGCCCAGCCGGTCGGCCCAGTCGGTCTCGAACTGTCCGGGCCCCGTGTCGATCAATCCCAGGAAACCGACCTCGCGTCCGCGCTCCTCCAACTGCCGTGCCAATTCCTGTGCCATATAGGCACCGGCAGAATACCCCAGCAACTGCAGGGGACCGGTCGGTTGAGACCGGTTGACGGCATCACACATCGGGGCCACTGCCTGCGCGAGCGATTCCCACACGGGATTTCCCTGGGCATCCCGCTGGGGAACCACCCCCAGCACAGGCAGCCCCTCGGGCAAGTGGGGCAGCAGACGCTGCCAGAAGAGAATGTTGCCGGTGGCCGAAGGGAGCAGAAAGAGCGGGGACCGCGTCCCGCCGGCCCGCAGGGGGACGATCAGTTCCGGAGTTCCCTGCACCGCCACGGGCGACGTTCCCGCCCCGTCAATCAGCCCTGCCAGTCCCTCGATCGTCGGATTGTGGAACAATGATTCCAGAGGCAGCCGCGCACCCAGGTCGCGCTCAATCTGGTGGAACAACCGGACCGCCAGCAGCGAGTGTCCTCCGAGGGTAAAGAAGCTGGTCTCGCAGTCGACCGACTCCCGCGACAGCAGTTCACACCAGAAGCGTGCGAGAGTCAGTTCGGTCGGGGTCCTCGGAACACGGCCGGGAGCACGCCCGGAGACCTCTGCTCCCGCATCGGCCAGGCTTTTCAATGCCCGTCGGTTGACCTTGCCACTGCTGGTCAGGGGAAGTGCCGCGATGGGGGGCAGCACCACCGGCACCATGTATCCCGGCAACTGGTTGCGCAGTGTCTGGCGCAAGGAATTGAGATCAAGCGATGTTGCTGGCGCGGCCACCACATGCGCCACAAGCCGCTCGGTCATGCGCGCCGCCTCCCCGGCCACCGTCACCGCCGCCGCCGCCACCCCCGGGCACGTGCGCAGCACAGCCTCGATCTCCTCCAACTCAATCCGCAGACCCCGGATCTTCACCTGGTGGTCGCTGCGTCCCAGACATTCCAGGGTCCCATCCGCCGACCACCGCGCCAGGTCACCCGTCGCATACATCCGTGCCCCCTGTTCTCTGGAGAATGGATCGGGCAGAAACTTCTCAGACGTCAATTCGGGACGATCGCGATAACCTCTTGCGACTCCGGTTCCTCCAATCCACAACTGGCCGATGCTGCCTGGAGGAATCCACTTCCGTTGTTCATCCAGGACATAGACCTGCGTATTGCCAATTGGTCGGCCAATTGACGTGCGCGACTGAGCCGAGCCGACGAGACAGGCCGTCGACCAGACCGTGGTCTCGGTGGGCCCATAGACATTCCAGAGTTGACTCACCCGAGACGACAATTCCTGGGCCAGATCTTCCGGCAGTGCCTCGCCACCACACAGAGCCCGCAGGGGGCTCTTCGGCCGCCAGTTTTCTGCCAGGAGCATTCGCCACGTCACCGGCGTCCCCTGCGCCAAAGTCACTTGGCGCTGGTCAATCAACTCCACCAGCCTCCCAGGCTCGACCAGCGTGGCACTGTCGGCCAGGATCATCCGGGCCCCACAGACCAAAGGCAAAAAAAGTTCGAGCAAAGAGATGTCAAACGTGTAGGTCGTGATGGCAACGACAACATCCTGCGGGCCGCACCCGGGCGCACTTCGCATCGACTCCAACAGGTTGACCAGACAGCGCTGGGTGACCTCGACCCCTTTGGGTCGACCGGTCGATCCCGAGGTGTAAAGTATGTAGGCCAGCGCCTCCGGATCACCTGGAGTGGGCTGCCAGGCGGCTCCTGGCGGCTCGCCTTCGATGAGGGGCTCTCGCAGATCCACGACCTTCACTCCGGCCCCACTCCAGCCCGGCCAGTCATCGTGGTCCACCACCGCCAGGCACACCCCACTGTCCTCCACCAGGTACTGCAGTCGCGAGGCAGGCAGGGTGGGATCGAGTGGCAGGTAGGCTCCTCCGGCTTTCCAGATCGCCAGCATCGCTGCGACCATTCGCGGGCTGCGCGCGACCGACAGCCCGACCACCGACTCACGCCCCACCCCGCGCGACACCAGCCGTCGTGCCAGCCGCTCCGCTTGCCGATCCAGTTCCCCGTAAGTCCAGGCCTCGTCGCCAAATTCCACCGCGATGGCGTCGGGAGTCTGACGCACCTGGGCCTCGATCCACTCTCCCACGGTAATGCACGGCAGCGGTAGCTCCGGTCCGCGTCCCCAGGTCGCAAGGCGTTCTTGTTCTCCGGCAATCAACAGCTCGAGATCGGCGATCGACTGCTGCGGAGTCTCCGTGACCTGCTCGAGCACCCGCACCAGCCGCGCTGCGAACGCTCGGGCCGTCTCCGCATCGTACAGGTCGTGGGCATATTCGAGGCTCCCCCTGAGCCCCCCCTCTGCTGTCTCCT
>DNUF01000130.1:78195-78515 GCA_003508595.1 Planctomycetaceae bacterium | reverse complement strand
GGTGATCGTGACCGAAGAGGCCGGTGGCCGGGTGACCGACGTCCATGGCCAGCCGCTCGACTTCACGGTGGGGCGACAGCTGGAACGGAACACGGGGATCGTCGCTTCGAACGGACTGATCCACGACCGGGTGCTGCAGGCGATTGCCGCCCGGCTGGGGAGTTCGTAACGCGTGGCATTCGGGGCGGTTGGCCTGGCCCCCGCGGAGATTCAAGCAGCCTGTTCCGCCCGATGGCGGGACAGGCTGCTGTTGTTTCGGGAGGAGCGAATCTGAGCGTCCTCAGCGGGCAGGTGCAGGCAGCGGCCGTGCGGCGAAGGCC
>DNUF01000130.1:77242-77974 GCA_003508595.1 Planctomycetaceae bacterium | reverse complement strand
TCCCTGCTGGAGGGTCGCGAAGAGACGGGGGAGGCTGTTGGCGAACAGGGCGGCGGTGTCGAGCCACAGTCCAGGGAACTGCCGGCTGCGGTGGATCCCCCCCTCAACCAGCCGCTCGACATACCGGCCGTCGACGAGTTCGAACCAGGCGACCCGCTGCTGCTCGATGATGACCACGGCATACTCCCGGACGCCATTGCGTTCATAGACCTGCTTCTTGTCGTGGAGGTCGTAGCTGGCGGAGGAGGCCGCGATCTCAACGATCAATTCGGGAGGTCCGACGAAGAAGTCGTCCGCATCGTACCGGGGGGCGCCCTGGGGAGTGCGTTCGAATGCCAATACAGCATCGGGCTGCGGTGAATTCGTGTCATCCAGCCGCAGGGTTGTATTGGGAAGAAAGAGCAGACCGGGGGTCTGGCCGACATAAAAGGCCATCCAGCCGTGAATCAGGCCGTCCGGAAGACTGTGGGAGGTCAGGCGCACAGCAGAGGCCACGTAGACCACTCCTTCAATCAATTCGACCTTCTTGAGATCGGGACGGGCGAGGGACCGGGCCTCGAACTCGGCACGTGTGTAACGATCCCCCGACTCCAGCGCAGGCCGGAGACGACCGGAAACGGCAGCGGGCGGTTCGAGGGTGGTGGCCATGACCTCATTCTTTTTCAGGTGCCAATTGCCGGCCGTGGCAGCGGCCGTGCGGCGAAGGCCGCATGCTCGGCCGTGGCGAGTCCC
>DNUF01000130.1:57237-77087 GCA_003508595.1 Planctomycetaceae bacterium | reverse complement strand
GTCGCGAAGAGGCGGGGGAGGCTGTTGTCGAACAGGGCGGCGGTGTCGAGCCACAGTCCGGGGAACTGCCGGCTGCGGTGGATTCCCCCCTCGGCCAGCCGCTCGACATACCGGCCGTCGACGACTTCGAACCAGGCGACCCGCTGCTGCTCGATGATGACCACGGCATATTCCCGGACGCCATTGCGTTCATAGACCTGCTTCTTGTCGTGCAGGTCATAGCTGGCGGAGGAGGCGCTGATCTCAACGATCAGCTCCGGAGGTCCGACGAAGAAGTCGTCCGCATCATGTCGCGGATTGCCGTCGGGAGTCCGTTCGAAGGCGAGGAGTGCATCGGGTTGGGGGGCATTCTTGTGGTCGAGGCGCAGCGAGGCATTGCTGGCGGCAATCAGTCCGGGAGTCTGGCTGCAATAGGTACCCAACCAGGCACTGATGGCCATGTCGGGCTGACCATGAGCACTCAGGCGCACAGCAGAGGCCACGTAGACCACTCCTTCAATCAATTCGACCTTCTTGAGATCGGGCCGGGCGTGGGACCGGGCCTCGAACTCGGCACGTGTGTAACGATCCCCCGACTCCAGCGCAGGCCGGGGACGACCGGAAACGGCAACGGGCGGTTCGAGGGTGGTGGCCATGACGCAGATCCTGCGGAGCGATTCAGCCGAACGGGGCTCGACGTTCTGCAGTATCGGTCAGGGCCCGGTGCGGAATCAAGATGGGGTGAATCACTCGGGGGTGGGGCGGTCTCGACTCTCGACTGTCGATCGATTCCGGGGCAAGTTAGACTGGGTGGAACAAGGCTGTGTGGTTGCAGGACTGGCATTTCGCCAGCCAGCGCCTCGGCTGTCGGTCCAAAAAATCTTTCCCTTCCGCGTTTCCCGGAGAGTGCAATGCGACAACTGCTGCTGGTGGCCGTCTGTGCGGTGGTGATGACCACGGGAGCCTCGGTCTGGGCTGACGACTATGCCGAGCTGAAACCACTGATCGAAAAGGGAATCGAGTCGGCCGGCGGACGCGAGAAACTGACCAAACGGGGAGGGAGTTCCCTGAAGCTCAACGGCATGTACCACGCCACGGGAAATGCGGTCCCTTTCACCGGACGCATCGTGCGGCAGCGCGGCGAGAAGATGCGGCTCGAAATCGACAATGTTTACACGGTGGTTTACAACGGGACGCAGGGGTGGCTCTCGGCCAATGGAGCGGTGGTCGACCTGATGGGTGAGCAGGCGGAGAATGTGAAGGCCGACCTGCATGTCGAACGGGTGACGAGCCTGCTCCCCCTGGGGTCCGACAAGTACACGCTGACCAAGCTCGGGGAGTCACAGGTCAACGGGAAGACGGCGGTCGGGTTCAGGGTGGATGCGACCGGCGAGTGCTCGGTCGAGTTGTCTCTCGACAAGCAGACCGGCCTGGTTCTCAAGCGGGTGCACCAGACGCGTTCGACGGAGCAGGGAGGACAGTTGGTCAAGGAAGAAACCGTCTACGCCGAGTACCAGACCGTGGATGGAATCCAGGTCCCCTCCAAGTCGGTCATTCACCGCGATGGAGCGAAGTACGTCGAGCTCGATGCCTCCCAGATCGAGGTCATGGAGACGGCGCGTGAGACCGAGTTCCAGAGGCCGTCATGAACGACCGGCCGTGATTCGGTCGCGGCAGACTGGGCGTTGAGAAATCTGCGAATCGCGGATCCCGCGAATCCCTGTTGTGATGGTCCAGGTGGAGCTTGCAATGCGCGTGTTGTTCCTGCTGCTGGTGAGCGGCCTCTGCCTCGGTCGCGGTTCTCTGGTTCGGGGAGATGACTCGGCCGTCCTCAAGCCCCTGATCGAAAGGGGGCTTAAGTCTGCGGGCGGTCGTGAGACTTTGGCGAAGCGGAATGTCCAGGTCCTGCGGTACACGATGGTTCTTCCCGGGGCTGGAGAGGAGCGGACCATTCCGGGACGGGCTGTCCGGCAGATTGGCCAGCGGCTGCGGGTGGAACTCGAGAAAGTGGTCACCATTGGCTACGACGGCACCAAGGGGTGGATGTCGGGAAATGGCATGGTGGTTGACCTGATGGGCGAGCAGGTCCGCCAATTGACCGATCAGATCCGGGCCGATGCCATGGTCACGCTGATTTCGCTTGGTGACGAAAAGCTGCAACTGCGCACCCTGGGAGAATCCCGGGTGGAGGACCAACCGGTGGTGGGATTCCGCATCGAGCAGGATGGACATCGTCCCGTCGAGTTGTATCTCGACAAGGAGACTGGATTGGTGGTTCGCCGGATCACCGAGGTCCCTTCGATGCAGACTGGGCAGTTCGAAAAGGAAGAGACCCTGTACCGCAACTACAAGACAATGGACGGGATCAAAACCCCACTGGAAATCGAAACGCGGCGAGATGGCAAAGTCCTCAGTCGACTGAAGATCAGCGACGCGAAATATCACGAGCAGGTGGAGGCGGCCGAGTTCCGCCGACCCGCATCGTGAGGGCTTGCCCCGTTGCTCAATGCCATTTCCACTGCCTGGATTTGAAAAAACGCTGCGGCGGGTCGGAGACTGGACCCTGATCGGGTGACGATCCCGACCATTCATTTCGAACGTGCAGCGGAACCCGGGGCCAGGACCAGCTGTTCCTCCCGCGGGGCAGCCGAATCCCCTACGGTGCCTTCTCGGTCACCGTCAACCAGACCGCCTCGCTGGTCGATCCCAGCCGGGCGGGTGTGCGGGCGAAACGCTGCAACTCGGCCGGTTGGGATGTCTTCCCGGAGATGCGGATCGGCACCGCCACCGCCGGACCGTCGGCCGTCAGGCTGAGCTTCACTTCCCCCGCGGTCGGGCCCGTCGGCTCGGAGATGACCGGGGGGCACGTCACTCCCGGAGGCAGGCTCGGGATTTCGACCGTGATCGGTCCGAGCGCACCCTCAGGTCCTGTGCGGCGGACGACCTTGACGACCAGTTCGGCCGGCTTGCCTGGTTCCACCGTCACGGCATCAGCGGCGAGATTCAATTCGAAGTCGGTCTGCTCGAGCCGGGCGGTAACGCGGTAGACGCATCGTTCGCCGAAATGGGCGTAACGATCACGGACACTCAGCGTGTAGTCGCCATCGTGGGCGGCTGTATGAGCGAGGGCACAATCCTGTGTCGGACCAGTGTCGTCGACTTCGGCAACCGTCGTCCCGGTCGGATCGGTCAGCTTCAGCACCGGGTCAACCAAAAGGTTCAACGTTCGCGATTCGACTGTGAACACGCACGCCTGCCCCTTGGTGAGAGGGACTTTGTAGAAATCGACCTGACCTTTCTTTCGCAGCCAACCCGTCGCCAGACTCGACGGCTTCAACACGACCGCCGGTTCCGAACCGCCAGGATGAAGCTCCGGGATGGTGGTGAACGGGGAGAGACGGATCCGAGCGGAACCAGCCATTCCGGGGACCCACGCGAGCCCCACTTCGTTGACCGAGACGTTCCGCAGGTCGTCGATGGGGTCGAACTCGGCAAAGGGGAGCCGGTCGGTTCCCAGCTTGACCAAGGGAACACGGGCCTGCGGGGGGAGATTCCAGCCAGTCACCTCGATGGTCGCCGGGGGGGCCTGCGGATCGGCAGCCGGGAGGGGGGCCGAGAGGGGCAGGGCGTGGGTGATGTAGGGACCGGTGGTGAGCGTGAGGCGGTAGACGAAATTGGCTCCCCCGGCGTAGGCGATGTTGGTGCCGGGGGTCGAGGGAAAGGCGAACAGCCGGGCGATATAGATGCCTGCCTGGGGGGCGGTGAAGGCCAGCCGGGGGTCGAGCTGGAGATCGTCATTGTTCTCGGCGAGGACGAAACCGCGGGGGGAGACGATCTGCAGCATGGCGTCCATCGGGGAGCCGAGGGCGGTATTCGCCTCGACGGCGGCGACGAGGGTTTGTCCCGCCTGCAGTTCGACTGCGAACGAGTCGACATCGGCCCCTTCGAGCACTCCGTTGACGAGCAGGGAGGATCCCTCCAGCTTCTGGGCCGTCTTGGGGGAGTTGTTCGGTTCCTTTTCCACAACCTCGGGAAGGGTTCCCACCTGGACGGGGAAGGAAGCGGAAGCCCCTTCGGCCGAGAAGAGCCTCAGCCAGACACGGTCGGCGGGGAGATCGGCAGGAATGGTGATGTCGAGCTTGCCCGAGTCTGCCTGGGGGGTGACTTCGATCCCGGGTGCCCAGATCTTGACCGGCCAGGTGAACGATCCTGTGGCAGTGACCGTGAACTTGGTTCCCCGTTGTCCCCCGGCGGGAAAGAGATGCGACAGGGTGGGGGGGGCGGCCTGGAGGGGAGCGAGAAAAACGCCACCGACGAGAATGGCCACCCGAAGGAAAGTCATCAGGCGTGGCAAAAAGACGGGAAAACCCCGCGAGCAGGTCGATCGTGGGGGTTTGTGCGGGACTTGAGGCTGGACCATGGCACGAACCGCGTCGAGGGAGGAAACAGGGTGGAGTGGTGGCGGGGCAGCCCGTGGCTGCTTGCTGCGGAAGGATCCGAAGGGATGGACTGTGCAGTGTATCGGCCCTGTGAGGGGGCTGCCCAGCCGTGGGGGAACTGAAATCGGATTTGCCGGGACGTGTCTCGACGGTGCGATCACTACGTGGGGATTAGGTGTCTGGTTCGAATCGATCGGGACTGTGCGTCATTTCCCGCGCGTCTCTGTTCGGATGGGGGGAGGAGAGGGGGAATTATCCTGAGAGGCGGACTGGCATTTCCCGATACATGAGGCAGACTTGTTTACGGCAGCAACGCATGAACCGACACCTGTTTCTGGAGCCAGCGTTCAACGTGAGTCATTCGCATCTCGCCCTGCAGCACCTGATCAGGAAGATCGAATCACCCGAGTACCGCGCCGCCCGAAACAGCGGACCCACATGGCTTCCCGAGTTTGTCGACCAGGTCGCCGAACTCTTCGAGCCCTTTGTGGATGTGGGACGGGTTGGATTCGAATGTGCCCCCGGAGCCGACCGGTGGGAACTCTCCATGTACCTCGGCCAGACCGAATTGCTGGGAGGGCGGTTCGACGGGCAGACCCGCGCCGTCGCCTTCCAGTTTGACCTGCTGGCCCTGACCCGGCTCTTCACGAAAGTGCAGACCCTTCAGTGGAACGCCTTCCCGGCGACGAAGGATGAAGAGGGGCAGGAACCGGCGGCCGAGTGGTCGTTCATCAATGTGATCGGCACGTTTGCGGACAGTACGGTGCGTTTGAAGATCTATGGGACACCTCCCCGAGACGCCGGCCCGGGCATGCGGCAACTGGCCGACGGATCGTGGGAGCCCGTTTAGGCTTTCCAGTGTGGTCCCAGATCTTGAACCCGCGTTCCAGTTGCGGACTGGAACGCGGGTTTTTTGACGTCGTCACGGTGCCGTTCACCCGGACCGGTGGCTAGACTGCGGATTCCCGGAGCAGCGTGCGCCCAGCTCCGCCTGTGTTTCTTGCCCGTCGGGATACTACCTCATGAGCACTCGCCGTCAATTCCTGCAGTCTGCCGCCGCCGCCTCACTGGCCTGGAACCTGCGTCCGGCCCGGGCCCGTGCCGCCGCCAACGACCGGTTGACACTCGGGTTCATCGGGGTGGGAACCATGGGGCGGTATCACCTCGGGGCATTCCTCGGCCGGGACGACATCGAGGTCATTTCGGTCTGCGACGTCGTCCAGGAACGGACCACCAGCGCCCGCGAAATGGTCGAGGGGCGGTATGCCGAGCGGAAGAAAAGCGGCGACTTCAAGGGGGTGCAGGGCTTCAACGACTTCCGCGAGCTGCTCGCCCAGCCGGGGCTTGATGCCGTGGTGATTGCCACACCCGACCACTGGCACGTTCAGCCGGCGATTCTCGCCGCCCGTGCCGGCAAGCACGTCTATTGCGAAAAACCACTGACCCACAATGTGGCCGAGGGACGGCAACTGGTCACCGAGGTGGCAAAGGCGAAGATCGCTTTCCAGACCGGCAGCCAGCAGCGCAGCGAGTTCGGCGGGCACTTCCGCCGGGCCGTCGAGTTGATCTGGAATGGCCGGATCGGCAGGGTAAAGCGGGTGCGCATCGGGGTTGGTGCCCCGGCTGTCGCGTGCGATCTTCCCGAGCAGCAGGCCCCGGAAGGAACCGACTGGGACCGCTGGCTCGGCCCCGCTCCGCAGCGGGCCTACAACGAGGTCCTTTGCCCGAAGGGGGTGCACGGGCACTACCCCGCCTGGCGGAACTACTGGGAATACGCCGGAGGTCCACTCGCCGACATGGGAGCCCACCATTTCGACATCGCCCAGTGGGCGCTTGAGATGGACACGAGCGGACCGGTGCTGATCACCCCTCCCGAGAATCCCGCGCAGACCGCCGGGTTGCGGATGGCCTACGCGAATGGGGTGGAACTGATCCACAACGAATTCGAGGGGGACATCAAGGCCGACTGTGTGTTCGAGGGGACCGACGGGATGATCCTGGTGAGCCGGAGCGGGATCTCCACCCGGCCCGAAGGGCTGCTGGCCCAGCCCTTGCCCGAAAACCCGCGCACCGTTCAGCCGTCGGGCAACCATCACCAGAACTGGCTGGAGGCGATTCGGGGGGGAACGCCCGCCATCTGCTCGGCCGAGACCGGTCACCGCTCGGCCACACTGTGTCATCTGGCCAACATCGCGTACCGACTGCGACGCCCACTCAAGTGGAACCCGGCCCGCGAACTGTTCATCCAGGACGCCGATGCCGACAAGCTGCTGAGCCGCGAGATCCGCGCCGGCTGGAACCTGCTGGGGAACGGCTAGGCATCGAGTCGTCAAAACGGCGGATGATCTTGCAATCGGCAGCGTCGGGAACGACAGTGGAGCGGAGTCCCTTCCTGGTTCCTGAATGCGAGGCTGGCATGGAGTCTGCACGGTCGGCGGGCGGTGGTTCGTCACCAGTTGTTCCCGGGAATGGGGGGCACCCCGAGCCCGCAGGGGGGCGGGAAGCCGGGGGGGACTCCTCCGCACGGCGCATTCTGATCGGGCTGCTGCTCGGAACGGTGCTGGGTCTGCTGGCCAACGTGTTGCTGCGCCCCGGGGCTCCCGTCGATGGCGTTGCGGCTGGTGACCTGAATGGCGATGGAGTCCATGATGGACTCGACTGGTTCACCCAGAATGTGACCACAGTCATCGGCCGGCTTTTCCTGCGGCTGATGTTCATGGTCGTGCTGCCGCTGGTGGTCTCGGCCCTGTCGCTCGCGGTCGTGGAGATTGGCGACCTGCGGAAACTCGGCAGGATTGGCCTGCGCACTCTGATGTTCTCGGGGATTCTCTCGGCCTCTGCCGTGCTGCTGGGCCTGACCGCCGTCAACGTGATTCGCCCCGGAGCGTGGCTGTCGGCCGACGCCCGGCAGGCGCTGGTCGAGCGCAATGCCGCCACTTCGGCTGACGTCGGGCAGAAGGCGAGCAAGGCGAAGCCGGCCCGCGACATCATCATCGACATGATTCCCGAGAACCCGCTGCAGGAGATGGTGGGGGCGATCGATGGCAGCTCGAAGGGGAACGGGATGCTGGCGGTGATGTTTGCGTCGCTGTTTCTCGGGGCCGCGATGGCCGCCCGCCCCGACGAGTGCCGGGGGTTGATCGCCTGGCTTGAAGGATTGAACTCGGTGGCGATGACAATCATTGGCTGGGCGATGACGCTGGCTCCGCTCGGGGCGGGGTGCCTGGTCTTCTCGATCGTGGCCACCTTGGGTTTCGAGGTGCTGTTCACCCTGTTTGGATTCGCCCTCACCGTGCTTGTTGGACTGCTGTTGCAGTTGGTCGTGGTGTATCCGGCCGTGCTGCTGCTCTTCAGCCGGGTGACCCCCGGGGTGTTTTTCCGGTCGGTCTCCGAGGCGATGCAGGTTGCCTTTGGAACCTCATCATCCAATGCCACGCTGCCGACCGCCCTGCGGGTCGCCGAAGAGAACCTCCGACTGCCCCGCGAGACCTCGCGATTCGTGCTGACCGTGGGGGCGACCGGAAACCAGAACGGAACCGCCCTGTATGAAGGGGTGGTGGTGCTCTTCCTGGCGCAGGTGTTTGGGGTCGAGCTGTCGCTGGGTCAGCAGGTGATGGTGGTCTTGATGTCGATTCTCGCGGGCATTGGCACGGCGGGGGTTCCCGGCGGGTCGTTGCCGTTGATCGTGGTGCTGATGCGGTCGGTCGGCGTTCCGGGGGAAGGAATCGGCATCATCATGGGAGTCGACCGGATTCCCGACATGTGCCGAACGGTGCTGAATGTCACCGGGGACCTGGTGGTCGCGACCTGTGTGGCCGGGGGCCCGGAAGCCCGACCTTCGGTTCCGGTGTCGGGGCAGGGGGGCGGGAGCGCGACCGGGGTGGCGGATGTGACGGGCCGTCCCCGATCGACACGTCCGGCGGGAGAGTGACGTACTGGGGGAGGGGGGCAGTTGATCGGGACCATCAGGGGGGATATTGTTCCGTAAAGACGACGCGGTGGCAGCATCAAGGATCAGGCAGCATGCGCTTGCAGATTTGGATGAGATGGCTGGTGGCAGGGCTGGCGTTTCTGGCGGCACCGGTGTGGGCCGCCGAGAGGCCCCAGGAGTTCCTGCAGGCGCTGCGCAACCGCGACTATTTCGACTACGCCCTGTTCTATCTCGATGAACTCGAAGCCCGGCCCAATCTGGATGCCGAGTTCCGGCAGACACTGACCTACGAGCGGGGGGCGACACTGCTGGCCCAGGCCGAGCGTACCCGGGATTCCGACGCCCAGCAAAAGCTGTTCGATGAGGCGCGGGGGCAGTTCGAGAAGTTTGTGAAGGAATACCCGCAGCATCCGCTGGCCGGGGCGGCGAACAGTGAGATTGCCGAAGTGGTGATGGGGAAGGCCCGGGCCCTGGTGTGGCAGGCGAATTCTCCCAACAACTCGGGACGGAAGGACGAATTGCGGAAGCAGGCCCGCGAACTGCTGGCCGAGGCCCGTCGCGTCTACCAGGCGGCATACGAGCGGTACAAGGCCGAGCACGACTCGTTCGACAAGTTCATCCCGCAGAACGACAAGCGGTATGCGGCCCGCGAGAAGGCGTTCGTCAACTCGATCCAGGCCGAGTTCCACCTCGGGCAGGTGATTCACCAGGAAGCCCAGACACACGACAAGGGGACTCCCGAGTACAAGAAACTGCTGACCGACGCCGCCAATGCATTTGAGGCGATTCACTCGCGGCACCGCAGCCAGGTCATCGGGCTGTACGCCCGCATGTGGCAGGGGAAGTGCTTTGAAGAGATGGATGAGCTGACGAAGGCCCTGGGGATTTACAACGAGTTGCTGGAGCACCGGGGGAAGGATGGCAGCCCGCTGGAAGACCTGCAGAATCGCGTGCTGCAGTTTCGCCTGGTGTGCCTGAACAACGACCTGCGCAAGGACTACCAGGTGGTCGTGCAGGAGGCCGATGCCTGGCGCAAGGCGCATCGCAACGAGCTCAACACGCGGGTCGGGCTGGGCATCCAGTGGGAGCAGGTGCGGGCCGAAGAAATGCTCGCCCGGGCGGAAGAGACCCCGGAGGTTGAGAAACGAAAACTGCGGCAGGCGGCCCTCGACGCCGCTCGGCGGATCAACCGCTATCCTGGTGAATACAAGGATGCCTCGACCGCGATGATCCGCCGGTTGCTGGCCGACCTCGACCGTGGCACGGGAGATCCAAAGGATTTCGCCACCGCCTTCAGCCTCGCCCGGACCCAGGTGGAGGAGATCCGGAACAAGAATGCGGCGATCGCCCAGGCGCAGGGGCCCGAGAAGCAGAAGCTGCAGGATGAACTGCAGCCAGTGCTGCGCGAGACAGCCCGCACCCTCGATCTGGCCCTGCAACTCGCCGGAAAACGCGATGACATCTCCGAGGTCAACCGCGCCCGCTACTTCCTGGCGTACGTCTACTTCCTGATGCGCGACCGCAGCCACGAGTCGGGGGTGCTGGCCGAGTGGGTGGCCCGCAAATACCGGAAGGAGCAGTCGGACCTGGCACTCGACGCCGGTTATCTCGCCCAGGCCGCCTATATCCAGGCGTATCACCGCGAAGCGAAGGAACGGCGGGGGCCGGAAATTGCCTGGGTGGTCGACATCTGCAACTACATCACCGAGAACTGGCCCGCCAGCGACAAGGCGCAGGACGCCCGGATGAACCTGGGGGGCCTGTATGCCGAACTGGGACAGCCGGCCGACGCGGCGAAGTGGTATGGCACCGTCCCCGAGTCGGCCCCGCAATACCTCGAAGCCCAGTTGAAGGCGGGGAATGCCTGGTGGGATGTCTATGTGCAGGAGCAGACCCGTCCCGAGGCCGAGCGGAAGCCCCGGGAACAGATCGACGAACTGCTGAACCAGTCCCGGGGAATTCTCACGACCGCGATTGGCAAGTTCGAGGGGAATCTCCCCAAAGACCCGGCCCAGGTCGACCAGGCGAAGATGCGAGAATTGACCCTTGCCAAGCTGACCCTTGCGACCATTCTCAATGGTGCCGGGGACTACAAGGGTGGGCTGGGACTGCTCGTCGACAATCCCCTCTCTTCGGTCGCCGGTCTGCCGGCATTCCAGAAGGGAACCAAGCCTTACCTGAATGTCGCGATCGCCGTCTACATCCAGGTGCTGCGGGCCTACATCGGTTCCAACGAACTTGCCAAGGCGCAGGAAGCCCAGCAGGCGCTCGATGCGATCGTCAAGGAATCGGGAGGTGGCGGCAAGGCCCTCACCCAGGTCTATGTCGATTTCGGGACGCAGTTGAAGAAGGAAGTCCAGCGGCTGCAGTCGGCCCGCGACCCCCGCCTGGCCGACGTGCTCAAGTCGTTCGAGACCTTCCTCGACGAAATCGCCAAGCGCAAAGACAGCCAGTCGTACTATTCGCTGCGCTGGATTGGAGAGACCTATCGCGATCTGGGTGAAGGGCTCGCGGAAGGAGACCGCGGGCGGGCCGAGGGATATTTTGGCAAGGCGGTCGCTGCCTACCGGCAGATTCTCGATGAAGAACTGAAGTCACCCGGATTTATGCCGTCCGAGATGTCGAGCGGGGTCGAACTGGCCATCGTCCGCTGTCTCCGGCTGCAGCAGTCATTCCCCGAGGCCGAGAAGGGGATTCTCAAGATCCTCAAGGGGCGCCCCCGGGCGCTGGACGCCCAGGAAGAGGCAGCCCGGCTGTATGCCGACTGGGGCGCCCGTGGGGCCAAGGGAGACCTGGCCAAGTGGAACCTGGCCATTGAGGGGGACCAGAATCTCAAGACCCGCAAGCCCGAGAACCGGGTGGTCTGGGGTTGGTTTGGCATCGCCCAGCGCCTGGAGAACGCCCTCAACCAGGGGGGGGCTTCGGATGAGACCGAAGAGCAGTATCTCAACGCGCGGTATCAGACCGCCCTCACGCGATTTCATTGGGCGCAGGCGGAACCGGAGGGAGACAAACGCCGTCAGCGTTTGGGAACAGCCTTCCGCGACATCAAGCTGGCTGCGGCCACCATGCCCGGGTTGGGTGGGGATGACGGGTTCCAGAAGTTCAACACGCTGTACCGCGACATCCAGAAAGAAATGCTGGCTGTCGGGAAGTGCGATGAAGTCGCCGGGTTGTCGGCACCCCGCGATCTCGAAAAGAAGTCTTCGACCGTCGCCAGTCGCGGATCCAAAAAGAAGACCGCGGCCGCCAACCCGGTGGCGGGCACCAACCCCACTGCGTCGGAGCCTGCCGAAACGCGTCTGAAAAAGACCCGCAAGCCCGCCAAGGCGGCTCCTGCCGAAACGAAAGAGCCCGAATCGGGAGGCACTCTGGTTCTGTGGCTCGTTGGGGCCGGGCTGTTGGCGGGTGCGGCCGGGGTGGCCTATACCCTCCTGAAACCGAACAAAAAGGGGAGCCGACGGCGGGTGCTCGACGAGACCCTTCCCGACACGGTGTCGGGTCCCGAAGGGGCCGTGGCGGCTGTGCCATCGTTCGATACGGCCCCCCCCGTTGAAGCCCGTCCCAAAACCCGGGTGGCCAGGAGCCCGAAGCCGACCGATCCGGGCAAGCCCCCGGGGCCCCCCAAGAAACGTCCGGAACCGAGCTGAACCCGGTTCAGCCCCCGCCCTGTTGCGGTGAGTGTCGTCCGTGTCGCCGGTTCCCTGTTGTCGATCTCCCAGCCGTCCCTCGCGATTCTGCGTTCCCACCAGGTCCTGTCATCCATGAAGCCGATCGTTGCCGTCCGTCTTGCGATCCTGCTTGGGGTTCTCCAGTTGCTGCCCGGTTCCTCATCTGAGGCGATGGAGACCATTGTGCGCCGGGGGGGGAAGAACGTCTCCGGCGATGTCGCAGAGATCTCGAAGACCGAGGTCGTGGTGAAGACCAAGGGGGCCAAGGAAGAGACCGTCACCATTCCGGCGAACGAGGTGATCTCGATTGCCTGGACGGGAGAGGCCCCCGAGGCGGGGCTGGCCCGCAGCGACGACAATGCCGGGCGGAACGCCAAGGCGATTGAGGGGTACCAGAAGTCGATCACCGCCTCGAAGGCGACGAATCCCGCGGCCAAGTCGGACCTGGAGTTCGGGATTGCCCGCGCCACCGCACGAATGGCCCTCGCCGACCCGCAGCAGATCCCGGTGGCCGTCAAGCTGCTGGAAGAGTTCAAATCACGCGACCACTACCGCCATTTCGAAGCGGTCGATCTGCTGGGGGAACTGTACCTGGCCCAGAAGGATTTCCCGAAGGCTACCAGCGCCTTTGAGGCCTATGGCCGGGCTCCCTGGAAAGACAGCAAGATGAAGTCGAAGGTGCAGTTGGCCCGGCTCAAGCTGGCCGATGGCAAGCTCGACGACGCCCTGCAGTTGTACGAGTCGGTCGCGGCCGAGTCGGTCGATGGGGGGGCCGAGATGGCGCAGAAGCAGGAAGGCCAGATGGGCAAGGCCCGCGTGCTGCTGGCCCGTCAAATGCCGGCCGAAGCCCTCGCGCTGCTCAACGAGGTGATTGCTGCTGCCGACCCCGATGAAACCACCCTGCACGCCGAGGCATTTTTGCGCCAGGGGGACTGCCTGCGCGAACTGGGCAAAGACAAGGATGCCGTACTCGCCTACCTGCGGGTCGACACGCTGTTTTCGTCGGCCCGGGCACAACATGCCGAGGCGCTGTATCAGCTCTCGAAACTGTGGGCCAAGGTCGGGCGTCCCGAGCGGGGTGACGAAACCCGCGACCGCCTTTCCGAGAACTATCCCAACAGTGAGTGGACCGCCAAGGCGAAGTCCGCCGGGTAGCGTGGTCCGGGACAGGCAGCACCGGCTGAGTGATTCGTTGCCGTGAGTGATTCTCGTGCCTGCAGGACGCGGCTCGGTGATCGCTTCTGCCCAGAGATCTCTCCCCTGACGAACCTGGTTCCCTGAGGGCGGGAGATCGCCGCGACATTCGCCTGGACTCAATCCCCGTTCTTCGTCCCGTTGACGCTCACATTGGACTGCAGAAGACGCGGGTCCGTGGGAATACCGTTCGCGACTGGTCAGTTTCGCGACTGGTCAGTTTGTTGGTGCTCAGTTCGCGAGGACGCCGTCGTCTTTCCAGTCGAGTCGCAGGACTTCCACGCTGGTGACTGGCGTGGAACCAGCGGCGGGTTGCACGATGACCTGCCATTCCCGACCGGCAGGGTCGAGTGTCGCCTCGGTGACGGTTCCGTAATACATCGGCAAGGGCAGGATGCCATCGGTTCCGCTGGTCAGCACGAGATCACCGGCGGCAACCGGTTCGGTGATGTGTTTGAGCCGGCACAGCTCGTGGCCATCTCCCACGAGGGTCCCTTCGGCAATCAGCAGCAGTCCTTCCGGCGTGCGCCGAACGACGCGGATCCGGTCACTGTAGCCAGCGTCGGTGATTCGGCGCACGGTGCTGGTCTGACGTCCGACGGCGGCGATCTTTCCCACCACGACCCGACCGGCGAACACCGGGTTCCCCACGGTCACCTGCTGTGGATTTCCCACATCGACGAGGGGGAGTTCGCTCTGCAGCACGAGGGCATTTTCGTGGACTCCCTCGCGGTTCCCCACCGAGAGCAGGCCGCGCGACCGCCACAGCAGGCTGAGTTCTTCCCCCAGCCAGCGGGCGGTGAGCAGTTCAGGAATTACCACCGGCTGACTGTTCTGCCCCCGGGGCCGGCGTCCCCAGGTCTCGACCGCGGTGAGACGGCTGCGCAGCTGCTCGCGTTCGAGTTCGAGTTCACGGATCCGTGCTTCGAACGCGTGGATCGGGTCGGCAGGGGAACCTGCGGAGGCGATTTCCCGCAGGGGGCGGACGCGATCCGAGAGGTTCTGGACCAGCAGCTGGCCCGGGCGCAGGGAATCGAGAAACAACCCCCGCAGGCGTCCGAGTGCTTCGGGGGGGGCGACGTTGAGGGTGGCGGCGGCCAACAGCAGACCGGCCACCCAGACGCGGGGAAACCGGGATGGGAGATCCGCCGGACGCTCGCGTTGCCACGCATCACGCCGCATCGTGGACCCCTTCCAACGAGTGCCGCCAGTCGGCGAGGTGATCGAGGCAGAGTGCCGTCCCGCGAACGACGGTCAACGTCGGCTGGCGATCGATCCGGACGGGGATGTTGAGTTCATCCGACAGGTACTGGTCGAGCCCGCGCAGTTGGCTCGACCCCCCACTGAGGATCAGCCCCCGGTCGACCAGGTCGGCCACCAGTTCGGGATCGCATTGTTCGAGGACTGTTTTGAGGCAGTTGAGAATGTCGTGCAGGGGCTTCTTGAGGGCCGCGCGAACCTGCTCGCTGGTGATGATGGCCTTGCGGGGGACCCCGCTGGCGGTGTCCCGGCCGCGGACCTCGGCGGTCAGCTCCTGGTCGAGCGGTGCCGCGCTGCCGATGTCCCGCTTGAGCTGCTCGGCGGTCGGCAGACCAATCTTCAGCGAGAACTCTTCCTGCAGCGACTCGGCGATGGCGGCATCGAATTCGTCACCCCCAATGCGCACCGAGTGGCTGGCGACGGCCGCTCCGAGGCTGAAGACCGAGACATCGGTGGTTCCGGCCCCGATGTCGCACACCAGGCTGGCGAGAGGTTCGCCAATCGGCAGTCCGGCACCCAGGGCGGCGGCAAATGGTTCGGGCACGAGAAAGACCTCCCCCGCCCCGGCCCGCTCGACACAGTTGAAGACGGCCCGTTTTTCCACCGGGGTGATGCTGCCGGGGACCGAGACAAGGACACGCGGCCGCAACCCGGCCCGGCTTGTGGCCGCCTTCCGCAGAAAGTAGCCCAGCATCGCCTCACACAGCGTGTGATCGGTGATCACGCCGTCGTGCAATGGCTTGACGGCGGTGATGGAGTCGGGGGTCCGCCCCAGCATCTGGCGGGCGAGCTTGCCGACGGCTGTCCCGCGTCCCAGAACCTTGCGCGACCCTCCGGCGAGGGCGACGACCGACGGTTCGTCGATGACGATCCCGCGTCCCTCGACCGCGACCCGCGTATTGGCGGTTCCCAGGTCGATGGCGAGGTCCGGGCAGAGCCGGCGGCGCAGGGAACGAAGCATCCTTGCTGGGTCCAACGCAAAACGGTTCGGGGGGAAGAAGAACGCGGGAGTCTAGTGAACAACGGCCAACTGGGACAAGACGATCTTCAGGGCCCGTGATCCACTGGGGGAGTGAAAGTTGGACTCGGGGAATTGCGAGAGGAGGGGGCGGAAACGAAGGCCGAATCTGGGTCTGGCAGGGGGGCTGGTTCGGGGGGGAAAGTCACGATCGATGGACGAAATTGCAATTCGGGGAATCCGGCCTTGCCATGCGAGACAGGTTTGGGCTAAATCGCCCCTCCCTCCTCTCTTCCGGCCATCTCACGGCCGGGAACCTCTCCCCCTCCGCCGCTCCCGGCACCCTGCCTCCCATGAAGCCATTTCCGTTGCCGGCCCCCTGGGCCCGGCGCCTGCAGTTCGCTGTCTGGGCCCTGCCACTCTGCCTGGCTGTCATTCACCACGCCTGGGGCCAGACCCCGCGGTCGATGGCGGAGACCCCTCCCGGGCCGTCATTGTCCTTCGAGCAGTACCTGATCGATTACGGACAGGTCGTTCCCACCGAAGAGGTTCGGACGCACTTCGGGTTCATGAACATGGCGGACCGGGCGATCCAGATCGACCGGCTCGAACCCAGTTGCGGCTGCCTGCAGCCCAAGCTCGACGACAAGTACCGCGAACTCGATCCAGGCGAGCGGGGGGAATTCCTGATTCGCATCCAGACCGCCAACCAGGCGGTGGGTCCGAAGGAATACACGGTCATAGTCCACTACCGTGATCCCGAACCCCGGCAGACCACGGTTCGGTTCCAGGTGACCCTGCCCGACAACCAGGTGGCGCTGAAGCCGCGGGCCCTGATGATGTATCTGTCGGGGACGGCACCCATGGTTCAGACTGCCGAGGTGATTGACCGTCGTCCCAACAAGTTTGAGATCGTGCGTCTGGAGTGTGAACCGGCCAACCTGGCAACGATCGAGCCCTCGGGAGAGTTCGATGACTCTGAGGATCACCGGCATTACAAGCTGCAGATTCATGTGAATCCCGAGTTGCCAGACGGAGCCCACCGCGGGGTGATCTGGGTGCACACGAACGACCCGGCATACAAGACCCTGCGATTGCCGGTGGCGATTCACAAGGGAGTGGCACCCAAGACGGCGCGCAAGGGATTCGACCTGAAGTCCCGGGCCTCATCGCACGGCGATCATTCGCACCCGTAAAAAATCATGAGGCGCGGGGAGTCTCATGCACTCCCCGACGCGAACCAGACACAAACGCAACCCCGACACCCCGTGCGGTGTTCGGGGTCTGCTTGTTTTTGACGAGCCGATTCGGGAGAGCGGAGGACAGCCCGGGTGCGTGGGGGGCTGGTTTGTCGGTGCCCGGGGCATCCCGCCGCCAAAAGAAAACCCGCCGATTTCCGGGCTGAGATCAGCGGGAAATCGGCGGGCCAGGTCTCAGGGATCTGATCTGCGTCACGTGGGCTGTGGCGCGGATCAGACCGGGTTGAACATCATCAGTCGTCCGGAGTGACGTCGAGGGCCGACTTGCGGGGGGCGTCGGACATGCCAAGCGCCGGTTCCTGCAGCTTGGCCTGCCGTTCGGAGAGGACCTTCCGCTTCTCCGCCTGGATCTCGGCCAGGGCGGCGGGGCGGATGCGAACTTCCGAATCCTGGTGGCTCTTGAACCCGGTTCCGGCTGGAATCAGGTGGCCCAGGATCACGTTTTCCTTCAGGCCGACGAGGTTGTCGATCTTGCTCGCCAGGGCCGCCTCGGTCAGCACCTTGGTGGTTTCCTGGAAGCTGGCGGCCGAGATGAAGCTTTCGCTCTGGACCGCCGCCTTGGTGATCCCCAGCAACTGCGGGGTGGCGGTTGCCGGCTTGGGCTTGGTCCCCTTTGCCGGGGCTGCCCCCGAG
Source organism: Planctomycetaceae bacterium (assembly GCA_003508595.1). Classification (GTDB taxonomy): domain Bacteria; phylum Planctomycetota; class Planctomycetia; order Planctomycetales; family Planctomycetaceae; genus UBA10511. The sequence goes on along the minus strand of DNUF01000130.1, from coordinate 59,763 downwards.
GATTCGATCGCGGCATTCGTCTCGTCGAAGTCCTGCTTCGACACGACGTCTCCCTTGATGAATTCCGAATCGCCGGTTTCCGAGATCTTCACGCAGCCCAGCAGCGACTCGTTCATCCGACGCAGTTCGAGCCGGTCGATGACAATGCCCGGCAGCAGCTTGGTGTCACCGACGTTGTCGACTTTTACCTTTCGCAGCATCTGCGAAATGATGATCTCGATGTGCTTGTCGTCGATTTCCACACGCTGCGAACGGTACACGTTCTGAATTTCCCGCAGCAGGTACTGCTGCACCGCCTCTTCGCCGCTGACCTTGAGAATGTCATGCGGAACGAGCGGACCATCCACGAGTGCATCGCCACAGCGGACGATGTCCTTCGCGTGGACCCGCAGGTGCTTCCCGTGGGGAATGATGTATTCCTTCTCGGTCTTGCCATCGGGCGAACGGACCACGATCACGCGCTTGCCGCGCTTCTTCTCGGCCAGCAGGTCAACTTCGCCATCGATGTCCGAAATGATCGCGGGATCCTTCGGCTTGCGGGCTTCAAACAGTTCGGTCACACGGGGGAGACCGCTGGTGATGTCCTGTGTACCACCCAGCTCGCGGGGGGTTTTCGCAATGACCGTACCGGCACCGATCATCGCGCCGTTGGCCACTTCGACAATCGCCTTTTCAGGCAGGAAGTAGAAGTCGAGAACCTTGCCATCCTTCTCGAGCATGATCTGGGGATGCAGATCACCCTTGTGCTCGATGATCTGGATGCGGGCGGTGCCGCTGGCGTCGACTTCCGAGCGGATCGAAACCCCCTCTTCAAAGTCTTCGTAACGGACCTTGCCACCGACTTCGGCCAGAATCGGAACCGAGAGGGGATCCCACTGGCAGATGACCTGCCCGATCTTCACCTCGTCGTTTTCGGCGACCATCAGCACGGCACCGTTGGGAATCGTGTAGCGTTCGAGCTCACGTTCCTTCGGGTCGAGGATGATCACCTCGCCGTTCCGGGCCAGCACCACGTTCTGGCCCTGGGAGTTTTCAACCGAGCGGATGCGGGCGAGACGGACCCGGCCAGCACGCTTGGTCTTGATCTCGTTTTCCTCGACGTCGCGGAAGGCGGTACCACCCCCGTGGAACGTCCGCATCGTGAGCTGTGTTCCCGGTTCGCCGATGCTCTGGGCGGCGATGATCCCCACGGCCATGCCGTCTTCCACCAGCGAGCCGGTGGACAGGTCCATCCCGTAACAGAGCCGACACATCCCGAGTTGGGATTCGCACGTCATCGGGCTGCGCACCTGGATCTTCTCCAGGCCCAGCTTCTCGATCCGACGGGCGATGTCGACCGTGATCAGTTCACCGTCGCGGACAATCACCTCGTCGGTGATCGGGTTGACGATGTTGGTCCGGCTGACGCGGCCGCGGATGGCGTCCGCCAGGCTGACCTCCACCTTCTCGCCGCGATACACCACGCCCCGGGTGATCCCCTGGGTCGTGCCGCAGTCGTACTGCGTGACCACCATGTTCTGGGCCACGTCGGCCAGCTTGCGGGTGAGGTACCCCGAGTCGGCCGTCTTGAGGGCCGTGTCGGCCAGACCCTTGCGGGCACCGTGCGTCGAGCTGAAGTACTCGAGCACCGACAACCCTTCGCGGAAGTTCGCCTTGATGGGGGTCTCGATGATTTCGCCGTTCGGCTTCGCCATCAAACCACGCATGCCGGCCAACTGGCGAATCTGTTCGACACCACCGCGGGCACCGGAATTCGCCATCAGGAACACCGGGTTCACGTAGGCCCCTTCATCGCGGCTGTCGTGTTCCAGTTCCTGCATCATGGCGACGGTGATCTGCTCGCGGACGTGGGTCCAGGTCTCGAGGACCTGGTAGTACCGCTCGCGGTCGGTGATGATCCCCCTCTCGAACAGCTTCTGCTTCTGCAGCACGGCCTGCTCGGCCGTCCCGATGACCTTCTCCTTGTTGGGAGGGGTCTTCAGGTCGCTGGCACCGAACGACAGTCCGCTGCGCGTTGAGAACTGGAACCCGATTTCCTTCATGCGGTCCAGCAGTGCGATGGTCTCTCGCCGTCCCAACTCAAGGTACGAGTCGGAGATGACGTTGGCCAGGTCCTTGTTCCGCATCGTCAGGTTGTAGAACGACATCGACGAGTTGAGGATGTCATTGAAGATCACCCGCCCCACGGTCGTTTCGACCAGCTTTCCGGGACGGTGCTGCTCGGCTCCCTCCCCCTTGACCCGCTTTTCACGCGGCAGGCGGACCTTGATCCGGGCATGGGTGTGAACCTTCCCCTGGGCGTAGGCCAGGTGCACCTCGGCGGGGGAGGCGAACTTCAGACCTTCACCAACCCGGCCGGGCTTCGACAGGGTCACGTAGTAGCAACCCATCACGATGTCCTGCGAAGGGCTGATGATGGGAGCGCCGTTGGCCGGGCTGAAGATGTTGTTCGTCGACAACATCAGGGTGTGGGCCTCGACCTGGGCCTCGATCGAGAGAGGAAGATGGACCGCCATCTGGTCGCCG
>DNUF01000130.1:55262-57040 GCA_003508595.1 Planctomycetaceae bacterium | reverse complement strand
TCGCCGTCGAAGTCGGCGTTGAACCCCTTGCAGACCAGCGGGTGAATGCGAATCGCATTCCCCTCGACCAGCGTCGGTTCGAACGCCTGGATCCCCATGCGGTGCAGCGTGGGGGCCCGGTTCAACAGCACCGGGTGATTGCGGATCACCTGCTCGAGGATGTCCCAGACCTCGTCCTCCTTCCGCTCCAGCATCCGCTTCGCACTCTTGATCGTGTCGGCAAAGCCCCGATCCTTGAGCTGGCGGATGATGAACGGCTGGTACAGCTCCAGCGCGATCTTCTTGGGGAGGCCGCACTGGTGCAGCTTCAGCTCGGGACCGACCACGATCACCGACCGGGCCGAGTAGTCCACGCGCTTGCCCAGCAGGTTTTCACGGAACCGCCCCTGCTTCCCCTTGATCATGTCGGTCAGCGACTTGAGGGGCCGGTTCGATGAACCGAGCACCGGGCGCTTGCAGCGGTTGTTGTCGAACAGGGCATCGACCGACTGCTGCAGCATCCGCTTCTCGTTGCGGATGATGACCTCGGGGGCATTGAGGTCGACCAGCTTCTTGAGCCGGTTGTTCCGGTTGATGATGCGGCGGTAGAGGTCGTTCAGATCGCTCGTTGCGAAGTTGCCCGAATCGAGCAGCACCAGCGGGCGGAGATCCGGAGGAATCACCGGGATGACGTCGAGCACCATCCACTCGGGACGGTTCTCGCTGTCACGCAGCGCTTCCACAATCTTCAGCCGCTTGATCAGTTCCTTCTGCTTCTGCTGGCTGTTGGTCGTCTTGAGGTCTTCACGGAGCTTCTCCGAGAGAGACTTCAGTTCGAGCCGGGAAAGCAGTTTCTTGACCGCGTCGGCCCCCATCTCGATTTCGAACGAGTCGTCGCCATACTTCCGCTTGGCGTCGCGGGCTTCGTCTTCGGTCAGGAGCTGGTTGGGCTTCAGCGGGGTGTCGCCCGGATCGACAACCACGTAGTCCTGGAAGTAGATCACCTTTTCCAGGCTCGACGACTTCATGTTGAGCAGAGCGCCCAACCGGCTTGGCATCGTCTTGAAGAACCAGATGTGGACGACCGGGGCGGCCAGTTCGATGTGCCCCATCCGCTTCCGGCGGACCCGGCTATGGGTCACCTTGACCCCGCAGCGGTCGCAGATCATGCCCTTGTACTTCATGCCGCGGTACTTGCCACAAGCACATTCCCAATCCTTCTCAGGACCGAAAATCCGCTCGCAGAACAAGCCGTCCCGCTCGGGACGGTAGGTGCGGTAGTTGATTGTCTCGGGCTTCTTCACCTCGCCGAACGACCAGCTGCGAATGTCGTGCGGGCTCGCGAGCCCGATCTTGACGGCACCGTAGTCGTTGACGCGATCGTAGGCAGTTTCAGCGGCAGTACTCACGTAGACCACTCCTTGGGGAACAGGAATGAATCCGGGAAGCCGGTGGACCGGCAACACCCGGAATGCGCCCCCCGGCGGGACGCTCCGGTGGCTCCCCCACTGGGGGGGAAAGCCGGTCCGATCAGCCTTGCTTCTTCTCCAGCTGCAGGTTGAGAGCCAACCCGCGGATTTCATTGTTCAACACGTCGAAGCTCGCGGGGGTACCCGCTTCCAGGGTGTTTTCACCCTTCACCATCGACTCGTAGATCTTGGTACGGCCTTCGACGTCGTCGCTCTTGACCGTCAGCAGTTCCTGCAGAATGTAGGCGGCACCGTACGCTTCCAGTGCCCACACTTCCATTTCGCCAAACCGCTGTCCGCCGAACCGCGCCTTGCCACCCAGCGGCTGCT
>DNUF01000130.1:47158-55059 GCA_003508595.1 Planctomycetaceae bacterium | reverse complement strand
CTTGCCACCCAGCGGCTGCTGGGTGATCAGCGAGTAGGGGCCCGTCGCCCGGGCGTGGACCTTGTCGTCCACCAGGTGGTGCAGCTTCAGCATGTAAATCGTGCCCACGGTCACCTTCTGCTCGAAGGCCTCGCCCGTGCGTCCGTCAAACAGCTGCGTCTTGCCATCCGTCGGCAGACCGGCTTCCGCCAGCTGCGCGGCAATCTCCTCTTCGGTCGCCCCGTCGAACACCGGACAGACCGCGCGGTAACCCATGTTGGTCATCGCCCAACCCAGGTGTGTCTCCAGAATCTGACCCACGTTCATGCGGCTGGGAACGCCCAGCGGGTTGAGGATGATGTCGACCGGTGTGCCGTCGGCCAGGAAAGGCATGTCCTCGATCGGCAGCACCTTCGAAATCACACCCTTGTTCCCGTGCCGGCCCGCCATCTTGTCACCGACCGAGATCACCCGCTTCGAGGCCACGTAGACCTTCACCATCTGCAGCACGCCCGACGGGAGCTCGTCACCACGCTTCATGGTATTGAGCACCCGGTCACGCTGGTCGATCGCGGCCTCCACCTGCGCGAAGTTCTCGCGGATGCACGCCAGGCAGTCGGCCCGCTTTTGCGGACTCTGCAGCTGCAGCTTGTCGAACCATTCACGGAAGTTGCAGCCGAAGGTCGCCAGTGTCTTCTCGTCGGCGTCCTTCAGCGAACGGCCGTCGTCGTCCTGGACCTTCTTTTCGTACACCTTCTCGAACAGCGGGAGGAACTTCTGGAACGCCTCGGCAATGACCTTGTTCCCCTCTTCCTCCCGGGTCTTCAGATCGGCTTCGAACTTCCGCCGTTCTCCCTCGGGCAGGCTCATGCGACGCGAGAACTTCTGGGTCTCGATGACGATCCCCTCGATGCCCGAGGGAACCTCCAAAGACTCGTTCTTCACATCTTCGCCGGCCCGTCCGAAGATCGCTGCGAGCAGCTTTTCTTCGGGGGTCAACTCGGTCTTCGCCTTTGGCGACACCTTGCCCACCAGGATATCCCCCGGCGAAACCCGGGTCCCGACCTGCACGATGCCGTCGTCTCCCAGGTGTCGGAGTGCCTTTTCAGACACGTTGGGAATGTCGCGGGTGAACTCTTCCTTCCCCAGTTTCGTCTCGCGAATCTCCACGTCGAACTCGTCGATGTGGATCGACGTGTAGACGTCTTCCTTCACAAGCCGTTCCGAGAGAATGATCGCGTCTTCGAAGTTGTACCCCTCCCACGACATGAAGGCGACCAGCACGTTGCGTCCCAGTGCCAGTTCCCCATCGCGGGTGGCGGCGGTGTCGCAGAGCACCTGCCCCTTCTTGACCTTCTGCCCGGGACGGACGGTCGGACGCTGGTTGAGGCAGGTCCGCTCGTTCAGCCCGGTGTATTTCTGCATCGGGTAGACCTTGCCTTCGATCTCGATGCGGGTGGCATCGACGTAGGTCACTGTCCCCGACTTTTCGGCCCGGACCAGCATTCCCGAGTTCTCGGCCACTGCCCGTTCCATGCCGGTACCGACCACAGGGGGTTCGGTCACCAGCAACGGGACGGCCTGCCGTTGCATGTTCGAGCCCATCAACGCCCGGTTGGCGTCGTCGTGCTCGAGGAATGGAATCAGCCCGGCCGAGACCCCCACCATCTGGCAGCCAGCGACATCCATGAACTCGACCAACTTGGCATCCACATGCACGAAGTCGCCGCGGTAGCGGACCAGCACCCGTTCTTCGGCCAGCTTGCCGCTGTCGATGCGGGTGTCGGCCGGTGCCAGGTGGGCGTTCGACTCTTCGTCCGCACGCAGCCAGCGAATCTCGTCTGTGACCTTGCTGTTCTTGATTACCCGGTAGGGAGTAATCAGGAATCCGTAGTCATCGACCTTCGCGAAGATGGACAACGACGAGATCAACCCGATGTTCGTACCTTCGGGGGTCTCGATGGGGCAGATGCGTCCGTAGTGCGAAATGTGCACGTCGCGGACTTCAAAGCCAGCCCGTTTCCGGTTGAGACCGCCAGGGCCCAGGGCCGAGAGCCGGCGTTCGTGGGTCAGCGTCGAGAGCGGGTTGGTCTGGTCCACCACCTGCGACAGTTCGCTGCGCCCGAAGAAGTACTCGATCGCAGCCGAGACACTCTTGGGGTTCACCAGCGTGCGCGGGCTCATCTCAGGAGCGTCCTTGACGCTCATCCGCTCCTGCACGGTTCGGCGCAGCTTGAGAAAGCCCTTGCGAATTTCGTCCGCAGCGAGTTCGTCGATCGTGCGCAACCGGCGATTGCCGAGGTTGTCGATGTCATCCACGCTGACCGACGGATCGTTGCCGCGGAGCTTGAGGATGTACTTGATCGCGTTGATGAAGTCTTCGGCCCGCAGGGTCATGACGTCATCGGGGACGTCCTGCTCGAACTTGCGGTTGATGCGGAACCGACCCACCCGGCCAAGTCGATACCGGTTGACATCGAAGAACTTCTCGTGGAACAGCTCGATCGCCTTCTCGAGCTGCGGCGGATTGCCTGGACGGAGCCGGGCGTAAATCTTCAACAGCGCCTCCTGGTGACTGTGGGTTGTGTCTTCCAGGATGCTGTTGAGAATCAACGGATCGGTCATCTGCTCGATGATCTCGATCTTCGTCAGTCCCGACTTCTTCAACTCTTCGACCAGGTCGGCGGTGATCTGTTGCCCCGCCTCGGCGATAATCTCGCCCGAACGCGAAGTCTTGGCCGGGTAAACCAGGTCATCGGCGGCGTACTTGTTGGTCGCCCGCTTGGTGAAGTCGGGGTCGGCAATTTTCACCGATTTCGTCGCGTAGAAGCAGCGAATGACCGCCGCATCACTGCTGAACTCGGGATTCATCGCCCGCAACAGGGTGATTGCCGAGAATTTCCCGCTCTGGTCGATGCGGACACCCAGCGCTTCGCGCTTGCTGATGTTCAGCTCGATCCAGCTGCCGCGTTCGGGGATGATGCGGCAGGAGTAGGTCCTGCGCTCGCCAGGCTCGGCACTCGAGACAAAATCGACGCCGGGGGAGCGGTGCAACTGGCTGACAACGACGCGCTCGGCACCGTTGATGATGAACTCGCCACCCCCCAGCATGATGGGGATGTCGCCGAGGTACACCTCCTCCTCAACCGCCTGCTCCTTGACCAGACGCAGCCAGACCCGGAAGGGGCGACCGTAGGTCAGCCGGAGCTGCCGACATTCCACCGGGGTGTAGCGGGGCTTGCCCAGCTCGTACTTGACATATTCCAGTGTGAACTGTTCGTCGTAGCTCTTGACCGGGAAGACTTCCCGCAGGATCCCCTCGATCCCATGCTCGGCACGGTGCCGGGGATCTTCGTCCAGCTGCAGGAAGCGGGCGAACGATTCTGTCTGGATCTGCGTGAGGTTCGAGAGCTCAAAGTCGTCTTTCAACAGACCGAACTTCCGGATACGATCGCAGCGATTGAAATGGGTCTCGGGCGTCGGCATTGAATGCTCGCTAGCGGGGGGAACCAGCCTGGCTCGGCGCGCAACAACACCACAGGTTCGACAAAGCAGCAGCCTTGCCGCCCGTGGTGATGTGACACGCGCGTTGAAAGCCCATGCGTTCCGTTGACAACGCTCCCTCAACGCAGCCGCCGGCAAAAACGCCGGCGGCACGTCGTGGGATGGGATGACCAAGTACAGCTTAGTGGATGGAGGGCAGAAAGCCAACCGTCCAGCCGGGGCCCCCGCAAGCGGGCAGCCCCAGATCGAATTACTTCAATTCGACCTTGGCGCCGCTGGCTTCCAGCTCGGCCTTCAGCTTGTCGGCATCGGCCTTCGCCAGGCCAGTCTTGACCGGCTTGGGAGCCGCTTCGACCAGATCCTTGGCTTCCTTGAGGCCCAGGCCGGTTGCGGCCCGGACCACCTTGATCACGCCGATCTTGTTGTCGCCGGCAGCGGCCAGCACAACGTCAAATTCGGTCTTCTCGGCAGCCGCAGCGGCACCACCGGCACCGCCGGCAGCAGGACCGGCAACCATCACGGCAGCGCCGGCAGCCGGCTTGATGCCATGGACATTTTCCAGGTAGTCGGCCAGTTGCTTCGCCTGGAGAAGGGTCAGCGCGACGATGCTGTCGCCCAGAGTCTTGACATTGGAATCGTACTGGGTGGCCTCAGCGGTAGACATCGGACATCAACTCCCGAATGACAGAAACAGGTGCGAACTCTCTTGACTCAATTCCTCGCGGACGGGCGGTTCGCGTTCCACCCTGCCGCAGATGCGGGGGCCACCTTAGGACGCCGCAGGCGATGCCGACTCTTCCTTCTCGGACACCGATTTCACCAGACCAGCCAGGTTCGATCCCGGTGCCCCCAGCAGTGCCGCCAGATTGGCACCCGGAGCCAGAATCATCCCCGCGATCTTGGACAACAACTCTTCACGCGACGGACTCTTGCTCAGGGACTCCACCCCGGCTGTGTCGAGCCCGCGGCCCTCCACGATCCCGCCCTTGATCTTCAACTTGTCGTGATCTTTGGCCGACTTGGTCACTTCCTTCGAGAGAGCGACCACGTCTGAGCTGCCATAGACCAGCGTCGATGGGCCACTCAGGTAGGGAGTGACCTCTCCCAGGCCCATGTCCTTCAGGATCTTCACTGCCAGGGTGTTCTTCACCCCCAGCATGCGGATGTTCTGCTTGAGCAGCTTGACCCGCAGCCCATTGGCTGTTGGACCCGGCAAAGCCGAGGCGTCAACCACCAGAAAATCCCGTGTGCTTCCGATCCGCTTCTGCAGATCTTCCAACACCATGTTCTTGATGCGTTTGCTCATGCTCTGCTACCTCAGGCCGCCACAATCGGCACACCGGGGGACATCGTCGCAGTGACCGTCACGCTGCGAACGTAAACCCCCTTGGAACTCGCCGGCTTCAGCGAGCGAATGTACTTCAACAGGGCCTCGATATTCTCGGCCAACTGGCTCTCGGAGAACGACAGTTTCCCGGCCACGCAGTGCACAATCCCGGCGTCATCCGCCTTGAATTCCACCTTGCCAGCCTTGTATTCACGGACCGCGTTGGCGACATCGGTGGTCACCGTCCCGGCCCGGGGCGACGGCATCAACCCACGGGGACCGAGCACACGTCCGAGGGGACCAACCACGCCCATCATGTCAGGAGTGGCAATCGCGACATCGAAATCGGTCCAGCCCCCCTTGACCTTGTCGGCCAAGTCGGAAGACCCGACATGATCGGCACCGGACCGACGGGCAATTTCCGCGTTCTCGCCCTGGGCGAAAACCGCAACCCGCTTCGCCTTGCCGATCCCGTGAGGCAGCACGATCGAACCGCGGACCATCTGGTCGGCCTGCTTCGGGTCAATCCCGAGCCGGACCGAGACTTCGACGGTCTGGTCGAATTTGCACGGCTTGATCGTCTTCGGCAGCGAAGGTTCGAGAGACTTCAACTTCTTGACCGCGGCCGCCACATCGACAGCCGCCAGGTCCTTGGTCTGCTCCAGCAGGAACAGAAACCGCTTCGACTGACGGGGCATGATCACACTTCCAAAAGACCCGGAAACACTCAGCCAGCCCCCTGCCCGGGACTGGTCTACCCAACCGCCACCCGCGGCAGGGCTAGTCCACCACCTCAATCCCCATGCTTCGGGCCGTCCCCGAAATGACGCGGCACGCCTGCTCCAGGCTCGACGAGTTCATGTCATTGAACTTCGTCTTGGCGATGTCCATCACCTGGGCCTTCGTCACTCGTCCGACCTTGTCGGCTTTCGGATTCGCCGCTCCCTTTGCCACCTGGGCCGCCTGCTTCAGCAGGACCGCAGCTGGAGGGCTCTTCAAAATGAACTCGAACGACCGGTCATTGTACACCGTGACAATGACGGGGATTGTGGTCCCCTTCATGTCCTTGGTGCGGTCGTTGAACTGCATCACGAACTGCCCCAGGTTCACACCGTGTGGACCGAGAGCTGTACCGACCGGAGGGGCCGGGGTGGCCTGACCACCCGTAACCTGCAACTTGACCTGGGCTACAACCTGCTTCGCCATGGAGACGCCTTACACCGCTTCCACTTGCCAGTAACCAAGCTCGACCGGTGTCGACCGGCCGAAAATTTCCACCAACACGTTGACTCGTCCACTGACTTCGTCAACCGTGTCCACTGTCCCCTCAAAGCTCTCGAACGACCCTTCCTTGATCTTCACCCGGTCTCCCGGAGAAAAGTCGATCTTGACCTTTGGCTGAACAACCTCTTCCTTCGCCGTCTGCTGACCCAGCATCCGGGAAATCTCTTCGTCCTTCATCGGGATCGGCTTTCCAGCCGCCCCGGTGAAATCTCCCACACCTGAGGTCTCGCGGATCAGATACCAGCTCTCATCATTGAGGATCATCTTGATCATGATGTAGCCGGGATACAGCTTCCGCTCGGACACACGGCGCTTGCCGCCACGCGTCTCTGCGACTTTCTCGGTCGGAATGATGATCTCTGTGAACAGGTGCCCCAGGTTTTCCTGTCGCACCCGTCGGAGAATCGTTTCCCGAATGGTCCGCTCACGATTGCTCTGTACCTTGAGGACATACCAGCGGGGCTGGTCGTCTCCCGGCATCTCTGGAGCTGCGTTCATCGCGATGGACCCATCTTTCTTCGAAACGGCGGGACTTCCCACCACAAACTCACACACACCGACACTGCTGAATTCCCACTTGGGAACTAGGTCACGACAACCCCGAGGGTCGTCAGCAACCACGCCCAGAAGGCGTCAAACAGAAACAACACCAGGGTGAGGAAGGCCATCGAGCCAATCACCACAGTTGTTGCACGAATCAACTCCTGCTTGCTCGGCCAGGAAACCTTGGCCATCTCCCCTTCCACCGCGATCAGAAACTCGGCGAAGGAGGGAAGATTGACGAGGCGGAACGCCAGCCACGACAAAATCCCGACAAATGACAGTGGAAAAAGTGTTCGCATCCACTGAGGCGAGCCCGCCAGCGGACCACGCGACATGATGTATCCACCCGCAAGGGCGATCAGCATCAATGCACCAGCCGTCAGCTGACGGGTCAACCGTCCCTGGTTTCGCTTGTACAAGCCGACCGAAGTCAGCTCGCTCAAGAGTGTCCCTCCGTCCGCTTTGGCCATCACACTTCCAGGTTGGTAGTTCTGCCGTGATCCTTCACTGCCCAATCTCCTTGCCCAGTCTGGAAACAGTCTGGACCACACTCAACCAGGCAGATCCGTTACTCTGACTCGCAGCACTTGTTCTCAACACTCAACTGGCACCAGCATCATCCATTTGCCTGGCCTCGCAGCACGGGCGGAGGGACTTGAACCCCCAACCGTCGGATTTGGAATCCGATGCTCTGCCATTGAGCTACGCCCGTCCATGCTCCGGTTTCCCGGGCACCTTGCAATCGAACCAAACCCGACTGCAGTTGTCGACTCCGCACTACTTCTTGCGGGATTCCTTGTGGACCGCATGCCGACGAAGCTTCTTGCAGTACTTCTTGAGCTCGAGGCGATCGGTACCGCGTGTCTCTTTCGGAGTCCGGTAATTCCGCTGTCCCGATTCGCCGCACTCCAACCAGACGTACTCCCGTGCCATCGCCACACCCTTATGAAAAGACCAGCCTCCCGGTACCCTCTCAGAGGTTGCCGGGAGGTGATCCACCTTGCATCCGGTTCAGCTTGTCCAACACGCGACTGCCGACCGCTCGAGCTTATCGAGCGGTGCGACAATCGATGACTATTCCAGCACCTTGGTCACAACGCCCGAGCCGACGGTCTTGCCACCTTCACGGATGGCGAACCGGCTTCCTTCGTGCATGGCGATCGGCTGAATCAACTCGACTTCCAGAGAAACGTTGTCGCCGGGCATGCACATTTCAGCACCCCCCATCAGCTTGGTCGTCCCGGTCACGTCCGTCGTGCGGAAG
>DNUF01000130.1:46214-46948 GCA_003508595.1 Planctomycetaceae bacterium | reverse complement strand
TCCGTCGTGCGGAAGTAAAACTGGGGACGATAGCCGCTGAAGAACGGCGTGTGACGGCCGCCTTCTTCCTTGCTGAGCACGTAGACTTCGCCCAGGAACTTGGTGTGCGGCTTGATGGCTCCGGCCTTGCAAAGCACCTGGCCACGCTCAATGTCGGTCCGTTCCACACCACGCAGCAGCAGACCGACGTTGTCGCCCGCTTCGCCGGTGTCGAGGGTCTTCTGGAACATTTCGACGCCGGTGCACACCGTGTCGCGGGTCGGCTTGAGACCGACGATTTCCAGCTTGTCACCCACCTTGACGACACCCTGCTCGATACGGCCCGTGGCGACAGTTCCACGACCCTTGATCGAGAAAACGTCTTCCACCGCCATCACGAACTCTTTGTCCTTGAGGCGGATCGGGTCGGGAATGTAGGTATCCAGAGCATCCAGCAGGTTCCAGATGCACTTCGCGGCGGCCTCGTCCTTGCCTTTGCCCTCAAGGGCGGCTTTCGCATTGCCACGGATGATGGGCACATCGTCGCCGGGGAAGCCGTACTTGGTCAGCAGTTCCCGAACTTCCATCTCGACCAGTTCGAGCAACTCTTCGTCGTCGACCAGATCGCACTTGTTCAGAAACACCACCAGGGCGGGCACGTCAACCTGCTTGGCCAGCAGGATGTGCTCACGGGTCTGGGGCATGGGGCCGTCAGCGGCGGACACCACCAGAATCGCGCCGTCCATCTGGGCGGC
>DNUF01000130.1:42072-46003 GCA_003508595.1 Planctomycetaceae bacterium | reverse complement strand
GCACCGGTGATCATGTTCTTGATATAGTCGGCGTGGCCCGGGCAATCGATGTGGGCGTAGTGCCGCTTGTCCGTTTCGTATTCGACGTGGCTGACAGCAATCGTCACCGTCTTCGTCTCGTCGCGAACCGTACCCCCCTTGGCGATATCGGCGTAGCTCTTTTCCTGAGCGAAGCCCTTCGCCGACTGAGTCGCCACGAGGGCGGCCGTCAGGGTGGTCTTGCCGTGGTCAATGTGGCCGATCGTCCCCACATTGACGTGCGGCTTGGTTCGTACAAATGTGCCCTTCGCCATCGCGTCTCCCTAGCTCAAACTGGTACTCATGTGTCGCACACCTGGGGGGTGACGGTATGCGATCTGGAATGAACGTGTCGGGCTGGCCACCACGACCAAGCCTCTTCGTGCTGGGCAACAGGACCTGCCTCCGCAACTGACTCAGGGCGGAACCGTTCCCGGTCTCGATCCCCAAACCAATTCCCGAAGCTCACCTCCGCCACTGACGGCGACTTGCGCACGCCGGCAACTGACGTTCCCCTGCGGCATTCGCCAGCGTCGCGCCGGTTAAAGCCGACACGCCGCGAAAGCTGCTGACGGGATTCGAACCCGTGACCTCGTCCTTACCAAGGACGCGCTCTACCAGCTGAGCTACAGCAGCAGAAACCCACACACGGCGTCGCCTCCCGAGGGGAAGCCCCAGAGAATAGCAACCTGGCGGGTCGCTTGCCAGCGATCCGACTGCCGTGAGCGCATTTTTTTCGAAGACCCTCCCCCGCCACCTCGCTCTGACCCGCCGGTTTTCCGGCGGAGTCATAGGCGGGGTGATCATGAGTCCACGCAATCAGCTGCCGCCTGTTAACGGCAGGAGAAAGAGCGGGCGAAGGGAATCGAACCCTCACGGCCAGCTTGGAAGGCTGGGGCTCTACCATTGAGCTACGCCCGCATCACATCGATGGTTGTCCCGATTGGCTCGGGGGAGGAATTCCTCTCCACTTTGGGGAGGGTACTGGCACCATCATTCGGAAGATGAAATTCACCAGCCGAAGTCTCGTTCCGGCGACGGACACCGCTGTCGACTAGCTACAGCCGTTGCCATTCGCCAGGCAAATCACCACAAGCCTCAACCGCACTCTCTTCCGTGGAGAAGAAAGCCGAATTGAATGGGGGAAGCAGGATTCGAACCTGCGAAGGCAGAGCCACCAGATTTACAGTCTGGCCCATTTGGCCACTCTGGAATTCCCCCGCTCAAGCCGCTTGGACTGGTCCCGAACTCCCACTGCCAACTCGAATCAGCCAACTCTTGGCTGAATTTCTCGTCAGCTCACGTCTCAACTGGATCCAGTTTCTCAACTCGATCTGATTTCAGACGCCCCAGCATTGACCACCCGGGCTGACGGACCAGTCGTCATTCCCGCACCCAGTGGTTGGTGCCCGTCTGAACTCTCGTCCACTCTCACCGACTCTGCTTCCCCATCAGGCTTCCGCCAGTCTGCAGCATTCAGAGACTTGGCTCTGAGGCAGCGAACCGGTGTGTCCCATCTTCCTGGGAAATAGATGTCGATTGACTCACTCATTTTGTTGACACACATCTTGGAACGACAATTCTTGCCGTCCAGTCCGTGTCATCTCATCGCCAGGTTCCCAAGACTCGCGGTTCTTCGCGGTCAGGCGAAGGTCCTGCAAATCCCGGTCAACTGCCATCCCGTGAAGGATTCTCATCCCCAGTTGTGTTCCGCCAGTCGGCACCCGTCTGGGCGACTGCCGTTTGACTGGCGGTGCTCCCAGTTGCTTTCCACAGATTCACACTGCGACAGAGGTTCGCCTGTGAATCCGCGAAGAAGACAGTATCAGGATGTGCCGGAGAACAGGAGTCACTAAAGGTTCCAGGAGGAACGCGTGGTGACCAGATGTGTCAGTCGTTCGGCGATGCCGACGAATCGAACTGGAATCGCGGCAATCACCGCGTTCGTGAGCTAGCGGTGGGATTTGAACCCACAACCACCGGTTTACAAAACCGGTGCTCTACCGTTGAGCTACGCTAGCCGGGCGCCCCGTCGGCAACGACCGAAGTCCCGAAGTATATCGGCTGCCGGTACGAACGCAAGAGAAAAGACACCCGAGATCGCCGGGGGGTTCGGCCGAGGCTGCGGCGAGCCGGCGGGCGGAGGAGGTGGGGTCGGGGAGAGCAGGGGGCCGATGGTGATCGAGATCTGCGGTCGCTCCCATTCCCAGGATTGTTCCAACCGCCTCCAACTGTTATTCTTTCCCGTTCGCACCCCTGGATCCCCGGACCATGTTCGAGTCGATTTCCAAAGGGCTGGAGAGTGCGCTGGGATTTCTGCGCGGTCAGACGAAGCTGACCGAGGCAAACATCCGCGAGGCGCTTTCCGCCGTCCGTCAATCGCTGCTGGAGGCTGATGTCCATTACGACGTCGCCAGCCAGTTTTGCGAAAGGGTGGCGCGCGCCGCGGTGGGGACGCAGGTCCTCGACTCCCTGAAGCCATTCGAGCAGTTTGTCGGCGTCGTTTACCGCGAACTGATCCAGTTGATGGGCCCGGTGGATCACTCCCTGGGGCTGAAGAAGGGGACTGTCACCGTCATCATGATGTGCGGGCTGCAGGGGAGTGGGAAGACCACGACCTGCGGCAAGCTGGCTCGCATGCTGCATGGGGAGGGGTGGCGTCCGCTGCTGGTGGCGGCCGACCTGCAGCGTCCTGCGGCGATCGAGCAGTTGAAGGTCATTGGCGAACAGTTGTCGGTGCCGGTGTATTCCGAGCCCCCGAACTCTGATCCGGTGCGGGTCTGCCAGAATGGGGTCGCCCAGGCAAAGAAGCAGGGCGAGATCGACGTGGTCATCCTCGACACGGCCGGCCGGCTGCATGTCGACGAGGCGTTGATGCAGGAGTTGCGGCAGATTGACCGCAGCCTTGGTCCCGATCAGGTCCTGCTGGTCTGCGATTCGATGACCGGGCAGGATGCCGTCAACTCGGCCAAGGCGTTTCACGATTCGCTCGAGCTGAACGGAGTGATCCTCACCAAGCTCGATGGCGATGCCCGGGGCGGGGCGGCGCTGTCGGTCAAGACGGTCACGGGAGTGCCGATCAAGTTCATCGGCATTGGAGAGCAGCTCGACAAGCTGGAATTGTTCCACCCCGACCGGATGGCCAGCCGGATCCTGGGGATGGGGGACGTGCTGACGCTGTTCGAGAAGGCGCAGCAGGCTTTTGATGCCGAAGAGATGGCGGCGCAGCAGGAAAAGCTGCGCAAGGGGCGGTTCACGCTGACCGACTTCCGCGACCAGATGCAGCAGGTGCGGAAGCTCGGCTCGATCTCCCAGATCATGAAGATGATTCCTGGGATGGGGCGGGTGGCCGAGATGATGTCGGAAGCCGACATGGATCCCGAGCAGGATCTGGGGAAGATCGAGGCGATCATCGGCTCGATGACGGCTGCCGAGCGTGACAATCCGGAGCTCATCGACATCAGCCGTCGGCGGCGGATCGCCCAGGGGAGCGGCACCGACCCGGCGATGATCAACAAGCTTCTGAAGGAGTTTTCACAGGCCCAGAAGCTGATGCAGAACATGGCGGGTCAGAGTCACCTCGACCGGTTGCGGTCGTTGCAGACGATGGCCAGTATGGGAGCGTTCGATCCGGGAGCGGAGTTGCAGTTTTCGAAGCAGCGGAGTACCCGGGCCGAGGTCGACCGCGACAAGAAGAAAAAATTGAAGAAGGAAGCCAAGAAGCAGCGGAAGAAAAACCGCCGTTGATGGCTGGGAGAACCAGGCGAGTCTCGTGGGACAGGATGGCAGGTGTTGTGTCCCCGGGGGCCTGGTTGCCCGACAGGCGTGAGGTCACTTGACCCGTCAAGCGACCTGTCGAATCCAGGGACCTGTCGAAAAAGTGACGAGTGAGTTGAGTGACCAGTCGAGTTGA
>DNUF01000130.1:0-41839 GCA_003508595.1 Planctomycetaceae bacterium | reverse complement strand
CGAGTTGAGTGACCAGTCGAGTTGTTTTTGTTTGACCTGAGGAGTGTCTGTTCGTGTCTGTTCGGATTCGCATGCGTCTGCATGGGCGGAAGCACCGCCCTTTTTTCCGGATCTGTGTGATTGATCGCCAGAAGGCCCGGGACGGGTTGCCGATCGAGGAAGTGGGGACCTACGACCCCACCATCCGCGACAAGGCGGCCCGAGTGAAGCTCGACATGGAGCGTGTCGAGTTCTGGATTTCGAAGGGGGCTCTCCCCAGTGACCGCGTCGCGACCTTGATCAAGAAGATCAAGGCGAACGACTTCGGGACGGCGAAGGCGCCTCCGGACCGGGTGGCTCCCAAGCCGCTGCCGGCCGCTGACGCAGCCCCGTCTGAAGACGCTCCGGCCGCTGAGGCGTCCGAGGGCTGAGATCGGGCGACCGGGGTCCGGGAGGCTTCCAGGCGTCGCGCCGGGATTGGCTTCCGGACTGGATCACCGGGCTGAATGCAGGCTGGTTTTGCCTGTCGGCTTGGAGGCTGCAGTGCGATTTGATCTGCTGACCCTCTTCCCCGACCTGTTCGAGAGTTATCTGCAGCAGAGCCTGCTGAAGAAAGCGCTCGACCGGGGTTTGGTGGACATCCAGCGTTGGAATTTCCGCGACTGGGCGACCGACCGGCATCAATCGGTGGATGACAAGCCGTACGGTGGTGGCCCCGGGATGTTGCTCCGGTGCGAACCGGTGTTTGAGTGTGTGGAGTTTGTGCAACGGCAGGCGCCTCAGCCGGGTCGGCTGATCATGCTGACCCCCTCGGGACGGACCCTGGACCAGCGACTGGTGGAATCCCTGGCGTGCGAGCCCCGGTTCCTGCTGTTGTGCGGACGCTACGAAGGTTTTGATGATCGGATCCGGCAGGGCCTGGCCCCGCTGGAAATCTCGATTGGCGACTACATCACCAATGGAGGGGAAGTCCCCGCCATGGTGCTGATCGAGACCCTGATTCGATTGGTGCCCGGTGTGCTGGGTGACGAGACCAGCAGCCGGTACGAATCGTTTGCCGAGTCGGGACAACTGGAATACCCCCAGTTCACCCGGCCCCGCGAGTACCGAGGGATGTCTGTTCCCGAAGTGCTGTTGAATGGAAACCATGCCGAGATCGCCCGCTGGCGGGAAACCTCCAGTCTCGAGCGGACCCGCGAGCGTCGCGGGGGCGAGTCGGCTTCTCCGGCAGTGTCCCGCACGCTGTCGGCCCTGGTGCCACCCCCTCCGGGTGGCCAGGCTGGTGCGGACGACGGCTCCCGCAGGGAACCGTCCGGCTGAACCCGCTTCCCGAACAAACTCACCCTGTGTCCCAGAAAGGATCCGGGCCCATGTCCCTCCGTCAAGTTGAACTGCTGAAAAAGGTCGAGGCGTCGAGCCTCCGCGAGAACAAGCTGAGCTTTGAGATTGGCGATACCGTCAATGTCCACACCCGCATCCTGGAAGAGGGTGACAAGGAACGGATCCAGATCTTCAGTGGTGTCGTAATCGCCCGTCGGGGTGCCGGTACCCGCGAAATGTTCACCGTCCGCCGCATTGTCGCGGGCGAAGGTGTCGAACGAACGTTCCCCGTCAATTCCCCGAAGATCGCCAAGCTCGAAGTGCTGCGTCATGGCCGGGTCCGCCGGGCCAAGCTCTTCTACCTCCGCGACCGCGTCGGTAAGGCGACCCGCCTCATCGAACGTCGGGCCAAGAAAGACGCCTAGTTCTCCTCCCCTCCCATGGGGTGTGGAAAACACAAACGCCGTGGGCCGACCGAGCAGGTTGGCTCACGGCGTTTTTCATTCCGGCAGCGACTTCCGGAATCGATCCCGAGAGGTTGTCGTCCCCCCGACTTTGTTGTTGAACCCGCTCTGCGGCTCTCTCCTCTGCGACTACTCGACAATCCTGCCCAGGTTGGCTCACGGTGACTCGGAGATCCGGCAATGGCATCCGCTTGGTGGGAACGCCCCTGGGACTGGTTCTGCGACCATCTGATGCGCCTCGGCCCCGAAGAACGGCCGACCGGATGGCTGACTCTCTGGCTGGGAGATGCCGGTGAACGCCTGGCTGCCCGGCACCTGCGACGGCAGGGGCTCAAGATTCTCTTACGGCGTTATCGCACCCCTCAGGGAGAGATCGACCTCATCTGCCGGGAGGGGAGGACTGTCGTCTTTGTCGAGGTGAAAACCCGGCGGGGGACCGGAACGGGACTTCCCGCCGAGGCGGTTGATCAGGCCAAGCAACGGCAATTGACCCGACTCGCCCTCGCCTTCCTGAAAAAGCACCGGTTGCTCGAGCACCCAGCCCGATTTGATGTCGTCGGGATCGTCTGGCCAAGTGGCGACGCCCCTCCCGAAATCACCCACTATCGCAACGCCTTCGAGGCGCAGGGGCTGCGGCAGTTGTATTCGTAGCGCGATCGGATGAATCGACTCAGGGGGCTCGTGGGCTTGCAACCCCCGGGTTCGCCCCAGCCATGACTGCCAATTGCGGCCGATCGCTCATTGTGGAAAGCGCTTGGCGTGCAGCACGTCACGGGCCCGCTCGGCCACGGCGAGGACAAGGTGGCCCATCTTGGGATGCGGGGGCTCAAGATCGGGGGGGAGTCCGGCCGCGAGCAGGGTTTCACTGGCGGTCGGTCCGATACTGGCGATCACGCATTGGCGGGCGGCAGCCAGAAAAGTGGCTGGGTCAGCCTCTTCCCGAGCGATCTGTTCCAGGTGTCTCCATTGCTGGGCACTGGTGAACAGGATCACGTCGATCTCTCCCGCCAGGATGGCACGGACGGCCCCCCGCAAGGGGCGGGTATCTTCCGGGAGTTCCCAGCGGTAGACCGGGACGGGGAGGACCGTGCCACCGAGTTGCTGCAGTCCCTGGTAGAGATCGGGGTTGGGAATGCCATATTCCTGGACCGCGACGACCTTTCCCTCGATGGGGGAGTGCCGGGCGATGGCATCGAGCAGTTCCCGCCAGGTATTCGGTTCGGGGACCTGCACATCGATGCGGGCACCCCACTCGCGCAAGACAGACGCCGGTTTGGGGCCGCGAACGACCACGACACGGTCGCGCAGTGCCTCCACGAATTGGGGCAGCGACATTTGCAGGGCCAGCACCTCTGCGAGAGCGCGGGCCCCGACGCCGGTGAGGAAGACCATGACATCCACGCCGCCCGAGCGCAGCCGGTCGCCGAAATCGAGGGCGGCCGCATTCTGTTCGAGGGGAATTTCGCGCATGGAGGGGGCGAGGATGGCGATCCCCCCCTGCCGTTCGATCAGCGACTTCATGTCGGCCTGCCGACGACTCTCGAGCGAGCAGAGTCTCAGGCCGGCGAGTCGACCTCCGGGTGGGATGGGGCGCGAATCGGGCGGCGGACTGTGTGCGGACATGCAGGAGAATCCCAGGGGGAAAAATTGGGGCCGATGACGGGTGGAACCCCTCACCGCGGGCCCGGCATGTCTTCATCTTCGTCAGTTCTCACCGGTCCGGCAATCGGCCCCGGTCGGGGAGGGCAGCTCCTCCCCCAAGTCCCCGATGGCATCCTCTCCAGGCATCGTCCCACCACCGGGATTCAAGCCGCGAGGTTCGACCTGTGGTGTCACCGGCCATCGGATCGCCGTCTGCCGGTGAACGATCACCCCCAGTTCACGCACAGATGATGAAGGGTTCGATGCACTTCAGCTCGCGGCTCCACGGGACGGTGTCGAGCTGGCAATACCAACCGCGGGCGAGTTGGAAATTCACCCCACGGACGACGTCCCCAACCTGGAGTACGGCGCCCTCCGCCGTCCTCCGATGCGGCCGGAATCAACGTCGAGTGCTCCCCCCAAATCTCCTGCACAAAAGGGACGCTGTCGGAGGTCAAGCCAAACCCGGCTTCGTGATCGACGGCAGGCCCGCAGGAACCGGCACTCGACATCCAGCTCGCGGGGAGCACCCAGCCACGGCAACGAGATCGTTCGTGTGCGGGAACGGCCTGTTTCAGAGCAACGTCGGGAATCACCGCAGAACAAGACGGGGGAAGTCGCCGTACCCCAGGTTCGTCGTGTGTGAGGAAACACGATCTCCGCGTCGCGTCACCAGCCAATGGCTGCCTCCCGCGAAAAGAAGGCATTCGATGCCTCACAGTTCGCGGCCCCATGAGGCGGGTGTTGACCGGGCAATACCGAGCGGGGGCAGGTGGAAAACTGACCCAGGGACGGCTCTGTTGAGCGCAAAGTTCACCCGTGCACGCTTCTCCGCAGCTGGTAAGTCGAGCGTTGGTGTCAAAGTGGCAGTCCCTCAGGAGTATTTAAGGTGTTGATAGAAAATGGTTTGTGGATATTTCTGTCGAGACTTCTAAGGCGTTCGCCATGCCTGCCTGCTGTTTTGGGAAGGACGTGGTTGAGGGAGGATGCCAAAATGGCATTTCCGGTCGAGGGGGGTTTTGCTGCCGATTGGCGGGTGTCAATATGGCAGCGTGCAGGGTTGGCAGGGGCGGGCGTGGGGGAGGGAGGCGAACGGGGGTGAGTGATTTTTGGGGGATGCCTCAGAGCGTGATGGGACGGTTCCGACGCAGGGGGGAGACTGGGGTTTTCGGCCGGGGTTGGGATCCGGCAGTCGTTGCGGCAAATCGTTGAGAATCGGGCACTTTCGGCATTTCGCCGGGACTGCTCTGCGGTGGCTATTGGAGTGACGTGTGAACGTCAGTGCGAGGGGGTTCCGTGGTGCGGCAGGATGCTCTGCAGAGGTGGTGAGCGAAGGGAAGGCGTCGATTCGGCACGCTGTTTGCCTTTCTGTTTTCCCACTGCCGAGTTCGACGCCTGCGTTCCCGGGTGTCAGCGTTGAGACGTCGGCTGGTTTCGTTTCCTGTCCTGTCGTCAATGGAGTTTCAACCATGAACTTGCTCAGTCGGTTTGGCGGTCGTTTGTGGGATCCCTGGCGCGAGATCGGCCAGTTGCAGCAGGAGATGGGTCGCCTGCTGAACTCGGCCCGCACCCTCTCGGCTCACGATGGCCGTGAAGCCCCTCCCGTCAATGTCTATGCCAATGACAACGACATCCTGATCACCCTCGAAGCCCCGGGGATTGATCCGTCGCTGGTGGATGTCACTGTCGCCGGCAGCACGGTCACCCTCGCCGGGAAACTGGGTGGCGAACTGGCCGAGGAAGGGACCGGCTTTCACCGCCGCGAACGTCCCGCCGGTCAGTTCACCCGTCGACTGCAGCTTCCCTTTGAAGTTGATCCGGGCAAGACCGAGGCGACCTACGACCGCGGGGTGCTCAGCGTGAAGCTCAGTCGTCCCGAGTCGGCCAAGCCTCGGCGGATCACCGTCAAGGCGTCCTGACCACCCGGCACCGTGAGTCCGGGTCTCTCTGCTCGTCTCATCTCCATCTGGGAGTTTCCCCATGCAACCTGAAGTGAATCGTCCAGTTTCGGCGTGCGACAGTGCGACCCCGGCCGAGCAGCCGGTGGCCGCGAAAAAAGAAACCTCGCTTCCCGAGGGAACCGAACGCACCAAGTCGCAGCGGGTGTTCGTGCCTCTTGTCGACATCGTGGAGAAAGACGACCAGTTGACCCTGGTGGCCGATCTGCCCGGCGTTGATGAAACGGGGATCGACATTGCGATTGAGAAAAACGTGTTGACCATTCGGGGGCAGGTCAGCCATGCCGTCCCGGCGGGATTCCAGCTCCGCTATGAGGAATACGGTGTGGGGGACTACGAACGCTCTTTCATGCTCCCCAACAACATCGACCGGGAAGGAATCCAGGCCGCCGTGAAGGATGGCGTGCTGCGGGTGACCCTGCCCAAGGTGAAACAGGCCGCGACCCGACGCGTACCGGTGGTCGCAGGCTGAACCAGCCGGCAGGCACGGACCGTTTTCAGTTCCCCCGTCTGTGCCTGACGGTCTGAGGTTGCCACCCGTGGCGAGGCGGAGTCTCGTCGCGGGTGGTGCCATTTTGCGGGTCAGGCGATCCGGCAAACCGGGAGATCGAACCGGTGCGGGGAGTCGCTGGTGCTGCCATTGCGTCCCGATTGCTACGATGGTGCGAGCGAGTCAGCCACGGGGCTGGCCATTTCCGTCGGACGTCCAGGCAGGCGGTGGTCGCGATGAAGACCGGAATCGTGGGTGTGGGGATGGTGGGTTCGGCATCGGCGTTTGCGCTGGTGATGAACGGCGTGGGACGCGAGGTGGTGCTGGTGGACCTCAACCAGGCCCGCGCCCAGGCGGAAGCCAACGATATCCATCACGCAGTCCCGTTTGCCCACCCGCTCTCGGTGCGGGCGGGAGGCTATGCCGATCTCCAGGGATGCGAGGCGGTTGTGATTGCCGCCGGGGTCGCACAGAAGCCTGGCGAAACCCGGTTGCAACTGCTGCAGCGGAATGCCGCAGTCTTTTCGAGTGTCATTCCCCAGATCGTCGAACACGCCCCCGAGGCGGTGTTGATTGTCGTCTCGAACCCGGTCGACATCATGACCCACCTGGCGGCTCATTTCGCCGCCCAGGCGGGAATTCCCCCGACCCGGGTCATCGGTTCGGGAACGATGCTCGACACGGCCCGCTTCCGGGCTCTGCTGGGGCGCCACTTCGATGTCGACCCCCACCATGTCCACGCCTACGTGCTGGGGGAACATGGTGATTCGGAGGTGCTGGCGTGGTCGCAGTGTTCGATTGCCGGTCTCCCTCTGGCCGAGTTTGCCACCGTGCATGGCACCCCCCTGTCTCCCGCCGACCAGGCCCGCATTGACGAGCAGGTGCGGCGGGCCGCCTATCACATCATTGCCGGAAAGGGGGCCACCTATTACGGGATCGGCAGTGCGGTCGCCCGCCTGGTGGATGTGATCCTGCATGACCAGCGGGCCATTCTCACAGTCTGCTGCCGGGATGCCCATCCGGGTCCCGCCCACGGTGTGACGTATTCGGTTCCGCGCCTCCTGGGCCGAAATGGGGTGCTGGCCTCGATTCCCCAGAGCCTGACCGAATCGGAAGACGAAGCCCTGGGGGCGAGCGTCAATATCCTGCGTGAGGCGATTCACTCGCTGGGAATCTCGTAACGGATTGCCCCCCGATCGACTTGGTCTGCCGACCGTGGGAGCACCCCACCCACAGTCCGCCCGGCTCATGCGGCACCACCAGGATCCCCCTTCCCCCCAGTTTGGGCTGGAGGTGGTCTCGAATCTTTTGGTGGACAGCTGTTGCTGGTCACGGGTTTGCCCAGCCTGCCTGGTTTTCCCCGGTTCTGGCGGGGTAAAGGGTGACGGTTCTGCCAGTTGATCGCAGATTCACGATTCTGCCGATTTGCGCCGATATTCCAGAACAGAGAGGGTCTGTTCTCGATCGAGAGGTGGAATTGTGCGGTCTCAACTGGCGAGTCTGTGTGTGCTGGCGGCTGCCGTGCTCTGCAGCGGCTGCGTGCTTCCTTGGACTGCCACGCACCTGGACACCCCGGCACCAGGGGGACGGGCGATTGTAATCCGGGGGCTGTGCGGGTATTTCCCCGGCGCGATGCACCTGGCCCATCGTCTTGATGATGCCGGCCTGGAAACGGCCGTGATCTTCGGCAAGGAGGCTCCCGGAGTGGCTTGTGCCCTCTCTTCGACGGCGGGGGGCTGCGACGAAGGGCCGCTGGTGATCGTCGGGTACAGCCTGGGGGCCAATGAGGCGATTCACCTGTGCCGGGCGCTGGAAGACGACGGGATCCCGGTCGACAGTCTCATCCTGATTGAATGCCCCTACCGCGACACGATTCCTTCGAATGTGGCCCGCTGCGTGAACATCTACCGCTCGCGGCCCGGCAAGGACTGGCTCCCGATGTTCCGTGGCCTGCCGCTGCGGGCCGAGGATGGCGGAACCGATCTGAGCAATGTGGATGTCCGTCGCAACTGCCTGCGACACGAACCCCTGACCCACAGTCACTTCACGATTTGTGCCGACCGCTCGATTCACGACCTCATCCTGTCGGAAGTTGTGGGGAGCCTCGATGAGTATGAGGCGGCTCTGGACGAGGGGGCACTCGAAGGGGAATGGTCACCCGGCGAGGGAGAATGGATGATCGAAGAGGGGATCCCGGCCGAGGGATTCCAGCCGATGCTTGGTGCTCCCTGCTGCCAGTAGTCTGCCTGCCGCCACACAGTGTGGATCTGGACAGACTCCCGGGGGCTGACTACGGTTTTGGGTTCGGGATGCGATGCGTCCCGGTGTTTCCCGAGGCTTGCAGGTTGTGCAGCGATCCATGTCTCTCCCCGAACTGTCACGTCGTGATTTCCACGCTCTCTCGGCGGCCGCCCTGGGCGGGCTGCTGACCGGTGCCTTGTCGGGGTGTGGTGAACCCCCCGCCGTGGCACCCGCGACAGCCGGAAAAGGAACCGGTCCCGGGACCCCCGCAGAAGAATTTGACATGCTCGCCAGCGAGGTGCATGTCTGCCGGGGGTTGAACACCTGCAAGGGGCAGGGGTTGGGTGGCGAAAATGCCTGTGCCGGGCAGGGAGACTGTGCGACACCCTCGGCTCACCACGACTGCGGCGGCAGCAACGAGTGCAAGGGGTTGGGGGGCTGTGGTGAGACGGCGGGGCGCAACTCGTGCAAGGGGCAGGGAGGATGCCACGTCCCGCTGATGGCCCACGCCTGGACCGACGCCCGCCGGCATTTCGAAGAACAGATGAAAAAGGCG
The DNA here is from genome assembly GCA_003508595.1 of Planctomycetaceae bacterium. Taxonomy (GTDB): domain Bacteria; phylum Planctomycetota; class Planctomycetia; order Planctomycetales; family Planctomycetaceae; genus UBA10511. Next base: position 33,190 of record DNUF01000130.1, on the reverse strand, counting down.
GGGCGCGAGGTCGGTGCGGCTCCTGCGAAGAAGAAACCGGCCAAGAAAGAGCAGGGGGCCTAGTGATCCGATTGCCCGCAGGCTCGCTCGGATTCGGAGTGGGCCTGCGCACGGTGCACTATCCCCACCTGCTGCAGCATCGGCCGCCTGTCGACTGGTTCGAGATCATCTCGGAAAATTACATCGATTCGGGGGGGCGTCCCCGGCATGTGCTGCGTGAGTTGGCCGAGTCATACCCGTTTGTGATGCATGGGGTCTCGCTCTCGATTGGAAGCACCGATCCCCTCGATTTTGATTATCTCTCCCGCCTCAGGGGACTCGCCCGCGAGATCAACGCCTGCTGGATCTCGGACCATCTCTGCTGGACGGGAGTGGCCGGGCGGAACACACACGACCTGCTGCCATTGCCCATGACCGACGCAGTCGTGCGGCACGTTGTCGCCCGCGTGCGACAGGTGCAGGATTATCTCGAACAGCCGCTGGTGCTGGAGAACCCGAGCAGCTACGTGACCTTTCGGCAATCGCACATGCCCGAGTGGGAATTTGTCTCCCGCGTCGTGACCGAGGCCGACTGCGGGCTGCTGCTCGACATCAACAATGTCTATGTCTCGGCGGTCAATCACGATTTCGATCCGGTGGAATACATCGACCGCATCCCGGCCGATCGGGTGGTGCAGTATCACCTGGCGGGACATACCGACTGCGGCACGCATTGCATCGACACCCATGATGGGATGATCATTGATCCCGTCTGGCAACTCTATGGGCGTGCGGTTGGTCGGACAGGACCCCGCTCGACCCTCATCGAATGGGACGCCCAGATTCCCGATTTTCCCACGGTCCATGCCGAGGTGCTCAAAGCGCGGGACTGGCTTTCTCGGCCGACCACAGAGTTCAGCACAGTGCGATCGCGCGAACGTGCCGGTCCAGCGGTCTCCTCACGTGCACTTCCACATCCCCTCTCGTTTGTCGCTGCAGGAATCGAGAAGTGAGCCGGGATGTTGCGGACGAGGCCCACGGGGGACAAGCGGTCCCGCCTGAGGAGTATCCGGACGAAGTCCGCCGGGAGACGACGGTCGACCAATTGGGCAGCGACGGCGCGGCCGGGGGGACGAGTCTCGGGTCCGTCCTGGAGGGGGACATCACCCGTGAGGGGCTGCCGTTGGTTGACGTCCAGCGCTGGCTGGTGGACCAGATCATGGGACAATCGGGCGGTCCCGCGACATTGCCAGTGACCACGGTCGAGCAGGTGCTGGCTCCGTCGCGGGCGCTCTCGGCGGCAGACCGGCTGGCGGTGTATCAACACGCCTACACCGCACGGTTGCTGGAGGTCTTGCGCGAAGACTACACGGTGTTGCGTCGCGCGCTGGGCAACGAACTCTTCGATCGCTTCGCCCTCGAGTACCTGCGGCAGCATCCCTCGACCAGCTATACACTGGGACGACTGGGAGATCGGTTCGTAGCGTTTCTCGAGCAAAGCCGTCCGCCGCGCGGGGAAGCGGCTGCCGACGGGCCCGACTGGAGTGATGCCATCCTCGACCTGGCCCGGCTCGAAGCGGTGGTCAACAGGGTGTTTGACGGACCGGGAGAAGAAGACCGGGGTCCCCTGCCGGCGAGCGTGCTGCAGGGGCTGACTGCCGAGCGTTTCGCCGGGGCGCGATTGCAACTCTCAGCTTCGCTGGTGTTTGTATCGCTGCGGTTTCCCCTGCAGGACTACTTCACCGCTCTCGTGCGGGGAGAACAGCCGGGCTTGCCCGAACCGGCTGAGGAAGTGGTGGCGGTCTGGCGGCGGAATTACCGCGTGCATCGTCTGTCGATCGACCCGGCCCCCCACCGTTTGCTGAGCCTGTTGCAGGAAGGCCAGACCGTCGGTGAGGCGCTGGGTCAATGGCTGCAGGAATGGCCCGAACTCGCTCCGGACCTGGCGTCACAGCTCTCCACGTGGTTCCACGAGTGGACGCAGCGGGGCTGGATCGTGCAGGTGGAGGCTCCTGGCTTGGTCAGCCCCACCAGCGGTTGATCAGCGTTTCGATTTCGGTCTCCATCGTCGACCGGGACTCGGCGGTCGCCGGGGCGAGACACGCTTCGAGACACCCTTCGAGAAGGGCTTCCAGCTCGGCATCACGTGCCGGGAGGGGAAACTGTCGCAACAGCCCGCCACTGAGGTCGAGCTGCACACCGCGTCGTTTCGCCCGGGCCATCAGCCAGGTCTGACCCGGTTGTGCATTGAGCAGCGCGACCAGTGAGGCGAGTGACCGACCAGGGGTGTCCCTGCGGGGGACAATCACATGTGTTGAGAACCCCGTGAAGGCCGGCTCCTGCACGAGGGCGAACCGTGGGGCCCGCCCCATCTGGATCCCCAGGACGCGGGGTTGCAGGAAGAGCGATTCCTCCCGGGGCCAATGCAGGTGCCACCAGCCAATCGTTCCCCGCTGCACCTCACGACGGGCCGACAACAACGGGCGAAACCGGGCGAGATGACCGGCGATCACCGGGAGTTCTTCGAGCCGCGGGGCGGTGCGGGGAGTGAGATACAACAGCCACTCCGACGGTGCGCCGCTGAGTTGATAGCGCTGGATGTCATTCGGTCGGAAGTACGGTCGCAGGAAACGCTGTTCGGGTCCTGAGAGAGCGAGTTCACGCAATTCGTCCTCGGAGAGGACGAAGACACCGGTGCCAACGGGAGGGAGTCTCGGCCATGTGCGGGCCAGTGAGCGGGAGATGCGCGGCGGATTCTCGGCGATTCCCTGGCGGACGTCGAATTCGTCCGCCAACACCCCACCCGCGTGGCGGGGAGTGTCGATGCGGTGAGATTCGACGGGGAACCATCCGGTCTGGGGATCACCGGGGACCAGCTCGGGCCCGAACAGTTCGGCTGTGCGGACCTCGCGTCGCTCGGCACCACGCCACACCTCATCGAGGGGGCCGAATGATGCCATGGTGCGAAGCGTCGTGGTGCCGGTGAGGCCTGCTTCGAGGGGCTGCGGTTGCGTACGTTTCCGCAGGCGGAAAACGATGTGGTGTCCCTGGACGCCGGGGAACACCGTTCGACTGCCGAGGGTGACCCAGTCGACGAGGTCGGTATCCTGGAGCAGTCGATTCACAAGTGGCCGGGCACTTGCCGCCCGCGACCAGTACCCCGAGACGACAAATGTCAGCCAGCCCCCCGGTTTCAGCAGGTCGAGGGCACGATGGAGGAAATAGTGGGCGAGGTCCATCCGCGGTTGCCGCCACCGCTGTCCGAGGGGAGACCGGGCCAGTTCGGCGAACAGTTCCTGCTTTCCTCGTTCCCGCAGGTAGGGCGGGTTGCCCAGGATGAGGTCAAAGCCCCCCGCCCGGGACACTGAGGGAAAGGTCGCCGGCCAGTCGAGGGGCGAGTGTGGTGCCGAAGCGGTGTGGTGGTGCTGGTCGGTGGCTGGCTCGGTCGCAGGGGAGGCGTTCCAGTCGGGACCGGTCAGTGTGTCGCCGCAACAGACCTGCGAGAGGTGATTGGACGACGGCACCTCCACCAGCGTCTTTCGGCAGCGTTCGACCAGGCTGGCATCACAGTCGACACCATAAAGCTCAAGTCGGGGGCGTACCGCGAGACCGGCGGACCCAATATTGGCGGACCCAGGATTGGCGGACGCCAGAGCGTTCAGCGGAGAGCTGGCGCTCGGGCCGTTTGCCGGGAAAGTCAACTCCCGCCAGGAGTGGCTCGCCGCCTGCAACAGTGCTCCCTCCCCGCAGGCGGGGTCGAGGAGGGTGACGGGCGAGTGGGGTGGTTTTTCGAGCCCGGCCTGCCAGTCGGCCAGCAGTTCCCGCGCCATCCAGCGGGCGAGATCGGGGGGGGTGAAGAACTGTCCGAGAGCTCTCCGCCGTCGATCGTCAGCCTGGCAAGTCATGGACAAATGAGCGGTGATGGGGGTGGCCAATCGATTTCTGCATCCCCCCTGGAAAACTCAGGAATGTGACATTTCTCTTGGGGACGGAGGGTGCAGCCAACTGATTTTGACACGCTGGACGCTTCTGGTTACCTTTCCGCCCCGCTGCCGAATCCCGGGGCAGGAGGTTTGACTCCGAGGATCGAGTGGCGGTTTGTCGTGGAAAGGAATCCAGCGTGAGTCTCAAGCCGCGTTTGGTGGTGGTGGATCACTCCACCGAAACAGCCGATGTGCTGCAGGCGGTTTTCGCACCGCGGGGAGTGACTGTCGAACGTCACCGGGGGTTGTCGCGTCGGTCGGGGGCTCCCCGGGATGCCGAGGTGTTTGTCCTCGATGACGAAACCATCGATTTTAACGCGCTCCCCACGACTGCCGCAGATTTGCCTGCCAATCGCGTGGTCCTGGGGACTCCCCACCCTGCGGTGAATGAGACCGCGAATTATCTCCCCAAGCCGTTCCAGTACGAGGAATTGATCCGCGTGGTGGAAACCCTGCTGGCGGAGCGCGAGCTGAACAAGTCGGTCGCTCCCGAACGCCGGGCTGCCTGACGGGAAGCGAATCGTCCCGGTCAGACAGCCAGCGGGGTCGGGGCGCGGGGCTCTTTCAGCGGGGAGGCTGCGGCTCGCGCGGGCCGCGCAGTTCGGAGCGCAGTTCACGCAGTTCCCGACGCAGTTCTTCGAGTTGCTGACGAAGGTTTCCTTCGTCGCCACCACGCGGTGGGCCTTCGCGACGTCGGTCATTGCGCTCGGCCTGCTCGCGCATCATCCGCTCGGCCCGCTGCCGGGTTTCGTGGGCCAGGTCGGGAAAGCCGGCCGCTTCGAGATGCCGGGCGGCGACCTGCAGATGCTCGGCCCGTTCCTGCGGAGGCAGTTCGCGCTGCGGGCCAGGACCCTGCGGTCCCTGTCCCTGAAAACCCGGTCCCTGGGGGCCGGGTCCCTGCGGACGGCCAGGACCGTCCTCGGGTCGACCGGGACGGTTTGGACGGTTCCGCAGTTGCTGCAGCCGGCGTTCGGCTTCGCCCATCGCCCGTTCGACCGCTTCGACTTCCTGGCCGGGAGCCTGGCGTTCGTTCAGTTCCCGCTTGCGGTTCCGCAGTTCGTCGAGGTGTCGTTCGATCTCCTGCATCTCCCGTTCGCGCATCTCCTGCACACGGGGATCGGGGCCCCTGTCTTGCGGACGGTCACCGGGCCCGCGGCTGTCCGGCCCGCGGTTGTCGGGACCACGGTTGTCGGGACCACGATCCTGGGGACCACGATCATCGGGGCCCCGGTTTTGCATCCGGCGACCTTCGCGAGGCCCCCGTTCTCCGGGAGCACGTCCTTCGGGCCGCATGTCAGGCCCCCCGGGACCACGCGGACCCGGTCCACGACCATCGGGGCCACGGCCGCGTTCACCGGGGCCGCGATCGCGTCGGCCAGGTTCCTCGGGACGCCGTTCGTCAGGGCCGCCACGGTCCTGGATGAGTTGTTGTTCGGCGGCGAGTTCGGCTTCGGCCCGAACCCGACCCGCGTCGGCGGGGGGATCATCCGGCAGAACACCGAGCAGACCAACGGCCAGTGTGAGCCACAGTTTCCCAAGCATGAGCGTTCCTCTGGGAGTGCGTGTTAAGAACCTTGGAATCGGTCAGGATCATACTCCCCGGGGGGACCGTGCACAGCATCAACTGCGAGCGCCCCGGCCGCTGATTCGTCGAATGCGGGACGGACTTCGACGGAATTTGGAGGTGTGAATCCGGTCTCCCCGCAGGCTGGCAGCCGGGGAATGCTGCCGGCGTGACGCAAATTGTGCGATGTCCGCAGGAATACAACGACAGGAGTTCCAAGGAACGCGACTGCAGCACGGCCTCTGGTGTGGGGGGCGGTTGCAGATTTTGTGCTGCGGCGCGACATTCGGGAGTGGCAGGTCTGGTTGTGACGGGCCCCGTTGGGGCGCGATCACAAGCCACTGGCGACCTCGTCGGCTCCCCCAGTGGGCATGTCATCCCTCCAGCAGTCGCTGGCTGATCTCCAGCACCGCTTCGGTGTGACGTTTCTCATCTTCGGCGAGACGGGGGAGATTGTCTTCATAGCCGAGCCGGCGGGCGAGGTACGCGTATTCCTCGCTGTCGACGGGGGGCACGGTGAGGTCGCGGGCGTTGCCACGAACAATTCGCAGGGCACCGATCAATTGCCGCAGAAAGTTGTACGCTTCACACAGCCGGGATGCATCATAGGGCGGGATGATGCCCGCCTGTTCGAGCGCGGTAATCGCCTGCAGGGTGTTGGTCGAACGGACGGCGGGGCGTTCGGCCCCATGGGTGATCTGGAGTCCCTGCACGAGGTACTCGACATCCACGAGGGCCCCGGGGCTGAGCTTGGCATTGAAGGTTCCGGCGGTCACCAGTTGCCGCAGTTGCCGTTCGCGCATCCCGCGCATCGCCACCACGTCAAACCGGGCACCGCGGTAGATCAACGCGTCGCGCAGGGCGACCAGCTCGGCCCCCAGCGCGGAGTTGCCCGCGATCGGACGCAGCTTCACCAGGGCCTGCCGTTCGTAGGGCCAGGCGGGACCGTCGGGACCGAAGTAGGCCTCGAAAGCCGAGAGGGAGACCGCCATGCTGCCGGCCCGGCCATACGGGCGCAGCCGGAGGTCGATCTCAAAGATCCCCTCGCGGTGGGCGCGAATCGCCTGGGTCACCTGCTCGACGAGGCGGATGTAAAACTCGGTGACACTGATCACCTGCGGTCCACGGGTTTTCCCTTCTCCCCTGTAGACGAACATCAGCTCGATGTCGGAGGCGAAGCCAATCTCGCGGCCGCCGCATTTCCCGAGGGCACAGACCGACCATGGACAGGGGAGGCCTGTTTCGTCGACCGGTTCACCATGCTCGGCCTGCAGCTCGGCATGGCAGAGCTGGCAGGCCCCCGCCACGGTCACCTCGGCCACATCACTGAGTTCTTCGGAGAACTGCGAGAACTCGGGGATGCGGCCGAGGATGTGCCGCATGTCCACGCGGAACATCTCGCGGTCTTTGAACGCATTGAGGGCGGTTCGTTTGTCGTCGTGCGAGAGGGCCCCGTCGAGAGCCTGTGCCAGTTCTGTCTCCAGTTCGCGCCGGGTGCGCGGGCGTTCGAGTCCCTTCAGATCGCGCAGCACGGGGAACAGGTTGGCATGCTGCATGCGCAGGAAGTCGGTCCAGAGGAAGTCGCTGACCCCGAGCAGGCGGGCGAGGGCTTCGAGGACGTCGGACTGTTCCAGCGAGGCCAGCTCGGCCGCCCAGTCGTCGCGGTTCATCAGCTGCGTGAGGAAGTCGCGGAAGTGCAGCAGGGCCGACTCGGGGTTGGGAGATTGCGGCAGCAGGTGGGTGAAGTGCTTGATCAGCACGAGGGTGGCCTGCAGCTCCCAGAGCCGGCGGTGATCGGTGATCTTCTGCCCCTGGGCATCGGTGACGAACAGGGTGTCGTGGATCTGGTTCCCTTCCGAGAGGACACGCACCTGAGAGATATAGACCCCCGAAAGGGCGAGTGCGTTGGTCAGCTCGTACAGGAACCCCATCGTGTCCTGCCCCTGGATGACGAGCTTGGTGTACTCATCGGAGGAGCTGTTGTCGATCTGTACGTCGAGGGGATAGAGCACACTCGGCTCATGGCGGACCTGGGGACGCAGGCGGGCGGCAACCCGCTTCAGGACCGAGCCGTGCGCCTCTTCCCGCTGCCCGGCCTGCAGCATCCGCAGCAGTTCTCGCAGGTCATTGGTATACGACGCCCAGAGTTCGGGGGTGACCGGTCCCACGGTTGAGCGGACCGTGAAGACATCGACGATCTTGGCCCGATGATCTCCCGTCGCCGTCCGATCACCCGATTCCGGGCGATTCATCGGGCGGCGAAACGCCTGCCGCGACCAGGCGGGACGGCTCGTGGGGCGCTTCGTCCCCTCCGACTGTGCGGGCGCGAGGGGGGCGTAGGTGAAGATCTGCCCCTCGACAATGTCGAAGCCATACAGCAGCAGCAGGCCGGCAATCAGCGAGAGTTCGCCCGGGTAGTCATAGCCGACGATGGTGACCCGCCAGTCGTTGTTCTCGGGGAGGGCCTCGACAATCACCGGCTGGGCGGCGGTCACCTGCTCGGCAATCCGGGCGTGATGCTCAATATCGGGCTCGCTGAACGCCCTGGAATAGTCGTCTCTCAGGCGGGCGAGGTGACGGTTGAGCTGGGGAAGGGTCTGCTGCTGTTCCTGCTCGCGGACCTTGTCGCGGTCCCCCAGGTAACGGTTGTAAACCCGGCGGACCGACTCACGGTGTTTCTGGTACTGTGACAGGAAGTGTTCACTGTTGGGAAAGTCGAGCCGGCGGGCGAGGTATCCCAGCTCGGCCGGGTCGCGGGGGAGCTCGTGCACCTGCTTGTTGTGCATCAATTGCAGGGCATGCTCGACCGAGCGGAGGAAGACGTAGCCGTCGCTGAGCAGCCGGTATTCGTCGGCATGCAGGAAGCCCAGGTCGGCCAGGCGGACGAGGGCGTCGAGGGTCTGGAAGCTGCGCACGGCGGGCTGGCCCCCGCCGTGCACGAGCTGCAGATACTGCACGACGAACTCGATGTCGCGGATGGAGCCCTCGCCCAGCTTGACCTCGCCCCACAGCCGGCCCTTCTTGCGGAGATCATCCTCGATCTTCGCCTTCATTGTGCGGACCGCTTCGCGGACCTGGTCGGGGGGGGACTGGTAGACGTACTGTGCCGCCCGGCGCAGGAAGTCATTCCCCAGGGCCAGGTCGCCGGCGATCACGCGGGCCTTCAACAGGGCCTGCTTTTCCCAGAGGCGGGCGTGCTGGGCGAGGTATTGCAGGTGGCTGTCGACTGCCGAAACAAGTTCTCCCGCCCGGCCCCAGGGCCGCAGCCGCATGTCGACACGGTACATGAAACCAGCGGCCGAGACTCCGGTGAGGGCCTTGATCAGTTTCTGGCCGATCCGCCAGTGGGTCGAGGAGTTGTTCGCAGCCACGAAGAGCAGGTCGATGTCCGAACTGTAGTTGAGTTCCTCGCCGCCGAGTTTCCCCATCGCAATGACGCAGAAGCCCTCTTCCGAAGGGTCCGAGTCGGAACAGGCGTGGGTGAGGCAGGCCCGGGTGAGGGCATCGGCCAGCAGTGACAGCTGGGTCGTGACCCGGCGGAGATCGAACAGCCCGAAAAAGTCACACAGTCCAATGCGCAGCAATTCCCAACGCTGGAACCGGCGAAGGGCGTCGAGTTGCAGCTCGGGATCGGTGATCCCCAGCATCGCCCCCTGGGCTTCAATATAGAGCTGCTGGACGCTCTTGAGGTCGGCCAGCCGCTTCTGCTCCATCAACCGGTCGAGATAACCGGGGTTGCAGAGGAGAATGTCGGTGAGAAACTGGCTGCCGATGAACAGCCGGATCAGGATCTCAATCCCCCGGGGATTCGCGGCCAGGGTCTTCCAGAGCGCCTCGCGGTCGGGAACGTTGTGGACGAACCGCTCGAAATTGAGCAGGACGTGATCGGGCTGGGCCGAGTCGGAGAGACAGACCAGCAGGGTGGGGACGACCACCTGCAGCAGGTCGGCAGAGGGAGGGGGGGCGAACAGCTGTCGCAGCCGCTCGGCTGCCGTGGACACATCGCGGAACCCCGCCGAGGCGAGACGTTCTTCAAGTCCAGGAGAGTCGAGGGTTGGGAGAGCAGGATCGCGACTGGGAACCGGCTGAGCGCGCTCGGATGTCATCACGATGGGGTGCCGGGGCGGGCCCGGCGCGAAAGTCGTCTGTCGAGAAAGCGTAGAGAAGGAAGAGGAACGATGGGCATCAACCGGCCTGGGCCGCCGCCGCCTCCCGGCGTGCCAGCAACAGGTCCGATTCCACCATCATACGGGCCAGCTCGCGGAGTGACACCTTCGGCTGCCAGCCGAGTTGCCGGCGGGCCTTGCTGGCGTCCCCCTGCAGCATGTCGACCTCGGCCGGGCGATAGAAGGCGGGGTCGATCACAACGTATTTCTGCCAGTCGAGATCGAGGTGGCCGAAGACCTCGACCAGGAATTCGCGGACCGAGTGTTTCTCCCCCGTGGCGATGACGTAGTCTTCGGGGGTGGGCTGTTGCAGCATCAGCCACATCGCCTCGACGTAGTCACCGGCGAAGCCCCAGTCCCGCTCGGCCTCAATGTTCCCCAGCCGGAGTTCCGACTGCAGGCCGAGCTTGATGCGGGTGGCGGCAAGAGTGATCTTGCGGGTGACGAACGCTTCTCCCCGGCGGGGCGATTCGTGGTTGAACAGGATGCCACTGCAGGCGAACATCCCGTAGGACTCGCGGTAATTGATGGTTTGCCAGTGGGCGTAAACCTTGGCACAGCCATAGGGGCTGCGGGGATGGAATGGGGTGGTTTCGGTCTGGGGCGTCTCGACGATCCGGCCGAACATTTCGCTGGACGAGGCCTGGTAGAAGCGGACCTGCCGACTGGTGCGGAGTTGATGCTGGCGGATCGCTTCGAGCACACGCAGCGTTCCGAGCCCTGTGACATCGACTGTATGGATGGGAAGTTCGAATGAGAGCTTGACGTGGCTTTGAGCCCCCAGGTGATAGACTTCGTCGGGCCGGCAAGTATCGAGAATTTCGGGAAGATTCGAACCGTCCGAGAGGTCACTGCTGTGAAACGTGACCCGGGGATCGACCGGCTGACCGTAGCGCAGATAGGGGGCCAACCCGTGCACCACGTAACCTTTGTCCAGAAGCAGTTCCGACAGGTAGGAACCGTCCTGACCATTCACGCCAGTGATGAGGGCGACACGACCGTTGCAACTCACAAAACTCTCCCGGGCAAGGGGTTTGGGCTGAGCGCGACGGTATGCCGTGGAAAACAGCCCGTCAAGTGAGTTGACGGCCTGCCGACAGTCGATAGAATGGGGCCCTCATACACGGCTCCGTAGCTCAGTCGGTTTAGAGCGCTGGCCTGTCACGCCAGAGGTCGCGGGTTCAAGTCCCGTCGGAGTCGCTGTTCATTCACCCCACCTGTGGTGCTGCCACCGGTGGGGTGTTTTTTTTTGATATTCCTCCGTGGTTTGGTCTTGGCAACTTTTTTGACGGTGGTCCGTTTGGGGAAGCGGACAGAGTCGAGAGATTCTCCTCGTGACAGACCCTCGGTGTGCGATTGAACTGTTCGAAGTCTGGACCGTTCCAGTCTCCCGCGGTCCGAACATGTTTCGGTTCCCATCTCCCATCGGGTTCCCCTCCCCTCCCCACAACCGCTCAGCCGGCTTCCGGGAGGCTGGCGTTCGCGATGCCCCAACCGGGATTTCCAATTGTCGCCGCCCGGAGTTTTAATTGTCTCTGGATGCGCATGGTTCCACGGTTGGCTCATTCCGCGAGGGGAGCGGCAGATGGCAGATCTGGTCGATGGTGAAAGCGTCGAGATGTCGGGTTCGGGGGCGAGACCCTACGTATTGAAGAATACCGGAGGGGTCTATTCCTGCTCGTGCCCCGCGTGGCGGAACCAGTCGGTCGCCATTGAACGCCGGACCTGCAAGCACCTCAAGAAACTGCGGGGTGAAGCAGCCGAACTCGCCCGGGTGGGGCAGCCCGAGCGCCCCGGTGCGGCACCCCGGACCGATGAGGCGGCGGGAGAAGACGGGGCGTCGGAGAAGTCGCTTCCCCTGCTGCTCGCCGAACGCTGGACCGGTGAATCGGATATCACCGGCTGGTGGATGAGTGAAAAACTCGATGGCGTACGGGCGTACTGGAATGGGCAGACCTTCGTGTCACGACTGGGGAATGAGTTTCTCGCACCCGCGTGGTTTACCGCCGGTCTCCCTGACGTTCCTCTCGATGGCGAACTCTGGCTCGACCGCCGCCGGTTCCAGCGCGCGGTCAGCATCGTCCGCCGTCGCGATCGCAGCGAGCATTGGCGCGAATTGAAGTATGTCGTGTTCGATCTGCCGGCCCTTCCCGATCCGTTTGAAGACCGGCAACAGCAACTGGCGGCACTGCTCGCCCGGAACGTCTCGGAATTCACCCGGGTCCATCACCAGGAGCGTTGCCGGAGTGTCGATCATCTGCGCGACGAGTTGTCGCGGGTGGAGCAGTTGGGAGGAGAGGGGTTGATGTTGCGGCAACCAGGCTCGCTGTATGTGCCCGGTCGGTCGACAACGCTCCTCAAGGTGAAGCAGTTTCTCGACGGAGAGGCCCGGGTGATCGAGCATGTGCCGGGGGCGGGGCGACACAAGGGGCGACTCGGGGCCCTGGTGTGTGAATTGGCCGATGGCCGACGATTCTCGATTGGCACCGGGTTCTCGGATGCCGAACGGATGGCTCCTCCCGGTCCGGGGGCGATCGTCAGCTTCCGCTACCAGGAACTGTCGGAAGGGGGTGTGCCGCGGTTTCCATCGTACGTGGGAGTGCGGGCCGATGCGCCTGCGGTGAGCACCAGCGAAGACCTCATCGTCGCGGCGGAGGAGGGCGCGGGCCAGTCGTCCCATTCACGTCGCTCGTCGCGCAGTCCGACGTCGCGCTCGACTCAGTCCCCGGCCACGGAAACCTGCGCGTCACCCTCAACCCCGCCACCGGTAGCACCGTCGGACTCACCACCCACCGGTGTGCCGGCGGAGTCAGCCCCCCTTGGAACCTCCCCGCGGTACTTCGAGTGTCGTGAAGCGGGGGCGGCGAAGTTTTGGGAAGTGTGCGTGGAGGGGACCGCGATGACGGTGCGGTGGGGGAAGATTGGCACCGATGGCCAGCAGAAGACGAAGAGCTTCGCCAGCCCCGAAGCGGCCGCCCGGGAAGCGGCGTCGCTGGTGGCCGAGAAGACATCGAAGGGTTACCACGAGACGCTGGACGGGAACAGATAACACGGGGCGTTGGCTGGTGGAGTGCCGGGACGCCGAAGTGCGTCTGCGTGGGACAGGACTTTCGCGAAAAGGGCCATATGCCAAAGCCGCAAGGTTCGACCGGCTTGCGATCGGCGTGTTGTGGGGGTGGGAGCGATTCTGGGTCGATGCAGTCGTGAGGGGCCGCGGGGAACATGTCTGACGGCACCGGACTCCCCAGGTACGGTGATGTGACCCTGGTCGAGTGGTTCCCCGAGAGTTCTCGGTCGCGTTGGGCCCATTTGGCTCGGGATTCAACGGGCCGGGACCTAAATACCACACCCGAACAGATGCTTCTCAAACCGGACAACCCAGCTGAACTTGTGCTCGACCTTGTTGGTGACGGGATCGACATCGGTGTCATCGATCCCGTTCCCTTCGTCGGTGGCCTGATCCAGCAAGAGTTGTCCGATGGCTTCGCTGCGGGGATTCCTGATCTCCAGGAGGCGCCGACTCACTTGGCTTGGCCCTTGGGGTGAGCCTGCGTGGGCGACAACTTTTCCAATCCGATTGGCTTGCGCGACGAAGACAGAGAGATCGCGATCGCGAAATCCATCGGTGCCTTCGCAAATCGTCTTGAACGCCGCCGGGCCGACTCTCTGGAACCATTCGATGGCGCGGGCCGCCAGTCGCTTGGCTTTGGTAGCCATGAGTCGGGTTCCGGGCTGGCGTTTCGTTGTCGAAGAGTTCCAGCCATTTGCCATTCCTTCAACCATACAGCGAGGAGGATTCAAAATCTGCGTCCATCAGTTTTTGCCCCCTTGAACCGTGTCGTCATTCACACGAGACATAACCATCACAACGGTATCGCTGGCTTTCAGCAGCGATGGTGTTCCCATTTCCTGTTTCGTGACGTCCGTTTTGCCCGGGTCTTTCAGGCAGATCTCGCGGTCAAGCGACGTGCCGTCTGCGAAAAACCAAATGGCTTCCGGTGCCAGGTCGTTCTCAAAAAAAGCCCGGTCCTGGGCCATCAATGCTTCCCAGTTCTCATTCGCTGAGATCTGGGTGCAGCATGCCATGTCATGCCGGTTGCTCAGGGAACATCGGCGCTCGGCAGACGCTTTCCAGGGGGAGTGAAGCCGTGGGGAGAGTCGGACGCGCTCGAGGGCCTGCCCTACTTCCCCGGTTGCCCCACCAGTTTCACCATCGCCTGCCCCAGGGCATTGCCGACCAGCAGACCGGTCTCGGCATTGCCGAATTCGTGATGCCCGTGGCCGGGGTTGGGGGAGTCTTCGGGCGCGCGTACAAAGTCGTGCGTCGGCACGAAGCGGACGGTGTCACGGAAACGGTCGAGTTCGGTGGCGGCCTTCTGGGATTTGCGCAGGGTGTCCCATTCCCCCGGAGCCTCGACCCACGGGCCGGTCAGTTCGCCGACGACCACGGGGAGGTTCGGAGTGTTGAGGTCTTTCCGCACGGCATCAATCAGGTGGACGAGGTTGTCGCGATACTCGGGAACCGCATGCTGGGGATCACAACCGTCGTTCCAGCCGTGGTACCAGACGAAACCAGAAAGAATCGCCTTCCGTGGCGGAGTGCCATCCGTGGGATGTTCCACGCGGTCGATCGCCGCCCGGGCCTGCGCGATCATCTTCCGGTAATACGGTCCGACCTCACCTCCCGCACCCGGGGGACGAAAATCGACGGCGAGGCTCTTGCCTCCCCACGCCGTCTTGATGATCAGCACGGGGTCGTCGAGCGCATCGCCAACCACATGCCCGAATTGCAGTTCGGGACCGAAGTGATGACCGCCCGAGTAAGCCCCGAAGCCGAGCCCGAGGGGACCGTATTTCAGCGGTCCCTCGGAGGGCTGGTAACTGACGGTCACATCGTCGCGGGTCGCCCAGGCCCCATTCGCGGTCTTGAGGTATGCCAGGCACTTTGCCTGCTCGGGATTTTCGAACATTCTGGCCAGGGTCCCCCGGCCCTCGTTGTAGTCCTTCCCGCCAAGATCAGCGACGGATTGGCCTTCCATGTTCGACTGACCGGCGAGCAGGAAGACCCGCACCGGACGCTCAGCCCCCCGGGTGGTGCCGGGGGCCAGCGGCAGCCAGGCGATGGTGAAACAGACCAGCAGCGGGAACAGTCTCACCATCGCAGCCACCTCGAACGGAAGGATCTTTCACTCAACCGACCGGGTTGAACACCATGCCGGTCTGCAGCTTCGGATAGAAATAGGTGCTCTTGGGTGGCATCTTTTCGAGCCGGGCGGCGATCTTCTCGACATGCTCGATCTGGGCCGGTGGGACCAGGCAGGCGAGGTCGCATTCCCCCTGCGCCTGGGCGGCGGTCACCTCACCCACGAGATGCACGTAGGTGCATTTGGGCGCACCAGAGACATGCGCGGGCTTGAGCAGGTGTTCAAGCACGAGCTTGTGCAGCAGGCTGACTCCCAACCCCCGCCAGTCGTCACTCTGGTCGGCGGCGAGGGTGGCCATCGGGCTGCCGTCGGTCAACCGGGCGATGCACCAGGTGTTGTCGGGCTGGGTGCCAAATCCCAGCACCCCCTGGCCCCCGTCGGCATCGATCAGGTCCCAAGTCTCGTGGGCAGCGGCTGTCCCCTTTCCGACCACTTCCAGTTCGAAGTGCCCGGACAGCAGTTCTTTGAGCTTCGGGAAGTCGAGCCCCGTCAATCCCTTCGCCAGTCGGTGCGTGGGGAGAATCACCAGGCCGGGATCGCTCATCCCGACGAAGTGCATCATCACGAAGTTGGCGGGAGCGTCGGGCCCGGCCAGCGTGCCGGCGGCCGCGAGGCTGTCGCGGTAGTTGATTGCGGTTTCATAACGGTGGTGCCCGTCGGCGATGAACACCGGGCGATCCCACAGGAGTTTGCGAACCTGGTCGATCGCGGCATGGCTCGTGACGGCCCACAGGCGGTGCCGGACGCCGAGGTGATCGATCGCCTCGACCGGAGGCCGCCGGGCGATGTCGGTTTCGAGGGGACGCTGGACGGCACCATCATCATCGGGGAACAGCCCGAAGATGGGGGAGAGATTGGTCTTGGTGGCCTGCAGCAGCTTGAGCCGGTCGGCCTTGGGGCCCGACATCGTCTGCTCATGCGGGAAGACCTTCCCTTCGCCAAACCGTTCCAGCCGGATCCGGGCCAGAAATCCCCGGCGGGTGTACGACTCGCCTTCCCAGTCGAACACCTGGTGATAGACGTAGAGGGCGTCCTCGTTTTCCTGCTGCAGGACCCCCAGCTTGGTCCACTTAGCCAGGAAGTCGGTCGCCCGCTGGTATTTCTGGTCGGCCGATTCGTCGGACGGTTCGTCGCGATTGAGTTCGAGGCGAATGACGTTGCAGGGATGCTTCTCGTAGAGCTGCGTCTGGAACGCGGCATCGATGACGTCATAGGGAGGGCAGGTCACGTCCGACAAATCGCCCACCTGGGCCACGTCGTACCGCAAACCGCGAAACGGAAACACCTGAGCCATGGCAACGTCAATCTCAAGAGAAGCACACGAATTTGCCCCCCGCCCGGAACCCGACCGTCGGGTCGCAGAAAGGGAGGCCACAACGCCCAGTCAGGGGCCAGTTGACTGCCCGCTGGCCGCCTGGGCGCGAATCACGAACTCTCGCACCCGGGCTGGATCTTTGCAAGCCTTGGTGGACTCCACGCCCCCGGCCACATCGACTCCCCAGGGGCGGACGGCTGCAACCGCCGCAGTCACATTCTCGCAGGTCAGCCCGCCAGCAAGAATCAACGGCGGCCAATGCGTGCGGTTCCACCCGTCGCGCACCAGTTCCCAGGGGGCCGTCTGACCAGTCCCGCCGTACGCTCCCATCACCTGGGCATCGACCAGGGCACCCCGCAAGGTCACACCCGCGTCGCGCAGCCGGGTCAGTTCGTCGGCGACAGGACCGAGGCCAGCCGCCCCCACCCGAAACGCCCGGATGACGGGAAATGCCCGTGCGACCGCGGCAATCTGCGCGACGGTTTCGTCACCATGCAGTTGCACGGTGTCGAGCTGGCAGTCGCGGGCGGTGGCGAGTACGAACTCGACCGGGTGATTCACAAACAGCCCGACCCGTTCGATGCCCCCGGCGATCGCCCGAGAGAGTTCGCGGGCCAACTCGGGCATCACCGAGCGGGGACTGGGGGCATAGAAGTTGAGCCCCAGCGCGTCGGCCCCGGCGGCCACCACCTGGTGGGCGGTCTCGACATCACGGATGCCGCAGATCTTGACCCAGACGGCATTGCGTGGGGCGTGCGGATGCGATTCCGGGGAGCGAGCCCCGGCGGCCGCAGGGGAGGGGGAGGAAGACATGTTCGGTCCTGTGCCGGTGGCCGATCAGGTCAGCTTGCCGCGCCCCAGGATCGGCCAGACCACTTCCAGCCGATTCCCCCGGAAGCCATGAAATTCGTCATGGAGCACGGTGGTGAAGTCGCCGTAGCCGATGACAAGTTCGACCTTGTCACCGATCTTGAGGTCCTGGGCACCGGGACCGAGGTCAAGTTCGCAGTGCTCGGCCGAGAGGCGTTTCACCTTCGCGTCGGGGTAGCCCACCACCACGGGAAGAGCGAGGTCGGGGTACATCGTCTTGCGACCCGAGTCGAGGACGGCCCGTTCGAGGGTCGGCCGGCTGACGACGGTCGCCAGCACGGTGAGGGCGTATTCGAGGTCGGCCACCTGGCAGTCGTTCCTGTAGAACGGGTCCATGAAGATCCCCCCACCCGCCTGCAGCTCGGTGATGCCTGGGCACTTCACGGTGATCTGGTAGGAGCCGGTCCCCCCGGCACTCACGATATCGCAGGGGACACCCGCCTGGCGGATGGCGTCGGCACAGCCGGTGAGCACGCCGATGGCCGAGTGGATCTTCTCGGTTTTCTCGGCCTGGTCGGCGATGCGCAGCAGGTGCCCTTCGTAGCCCATGATCCCGGCGAAGCGGACCCCTTCGAGCTTGTCGATCGCCTGGGCAAGTTCAAGGGTATCGCGCCCGGGACGGGTGCCGACGCGGTCGAGCCCGATGTTCACCTCGATGATCACGCGTGGGGCGACCCCCACCCGCCGGCAGACCGCCGCCAGTGGTTCGACCTGGGCGTAATGGTCGACGGTCACGATGGGGTCGGCCTGTCGGCAGAGCGAGGCGACCCGTTCCCACTTTCGTTCTCCCACCACCATGTTGGCGATGAGAATGTCGCGGATTCCTCCCGCAGCCATCACCTCGGCTTCGCTGACCTTGGCACAGGTGACCCCAATCGCTCCGGCGGCGACTTCCATCTGGGCAATGGCGGGGCTTTTGTGGCACTTTTCGTGCGGCCGCCACTGCACACCATGCTGCTGGCACAGCTGTCCCATCTTCCGGATGTTGTTTTCCATCCGGTCGAGGTCGATGCACAGCACGGGGGTGTCCAGGTCGTCCTTGTTGAAACCGATCAGCGACTGCGGCACGGGGGGCACCAGGCAGAGAAGGGGCGAAGCACCGACCGGGAGAAAATTCCGGGTCCGGCGAAAGGGCAAATCCACATCGGACTGTAGCAGTTCTCCCGGGGTGTCGTCACGGGAACCCCGGGAGAGGTTCCCTGCGGGCTGGTCGTATTGCCGGGACTGCGTGCAGCCCGGGTCGAGCCCGGCTAGAATCGCCCGACGTCCCGAACGGGGCTGTGACTGTTTTCCAACTTTTCTCTTCAGGCTCGACCACCATTATGGACCGCCGCTCATTCTTGACGTCATCTGCTGCCGGGCTGCTGGCCGGCTCGACCCTGGGCACCGTGGGGGGCGGCCAGGCACAGGCCGAGCCCACCCCCGGCAACTCGCTCCTGGGAGCCAACGTGAACGCCGATCTCATTCCCATTGTCGACACCCACCAGCATCTCTGGGATCTCACGAAGTTCACCCTTCCCTGGGCGAAGGGGAACGAAGTGCTGGGGAAGAATTTCGTGACGTCCGACTACCTCAAGGCGTCGGCGGGGCTCAACGTCGTGAAGACGGTCTACATGGAAGTCGACGTCACGCCCGAGCAGCAGGTGCAGGAGGCCGAGTATGTACTCGATCTGTGCCGAACCAGGGGAAACCCGATGTGCGGCGCGGTGATCTCGGGCCGGCCGGCAAGCGAGGGCTTCCGCGATTACATCCTGAAGTACAAGGGGAATGAGTTCATCAAGGGGGTGCGGCAGGTGCTGCACAACGAAGACATTCCCGCCGGTTTCTGCCTCGACAAGCAGTTCGTCAAGAGTGTGCAGTTGCTGGGTGAACTGGGGATGAGCTTCGACCTCTGCATGCGTGACCAGGAGTTGCTCGACGGCGACAAGCTGGTCTCGCTCTGCCCGAACACGCGGTTCATTGTCGATCACTGCGGCAACCTCAGCGTGCAGGAGACCGATGCGAAGAAACGACAGAAATGGCAGGACGGCATGAAGGCGCTGGCCCAGCGTCCCAACGTCGTCTGCAAGATTTCGGGGATCATCGCGACCGCGAAGAAGGACTGGAAGGTCGCCGACCTGCAGCCGAACATGCAGTTCTCGATGGAAACCTTTGGTCCCGACCGCCGGATGTTCGCCGGTGACTGGCCGGTCTGCACCCTCACCGCCTCGTTCGCCCAGTGGGTCAACGCCCTCAAGGAGATCGTGAAGAACATGGGGATGAGTGCCGCGGACCAGAAGAAGCTGTTCCACGACAATGCCGTGAAGTTCTACAACCTCAAGGACAAGGCCTGATCGGCCACTCGGCCCGCGATGGCCGCGGACCAAGGATTTCGACCGCCGGGTGGTCTGGTGACTCCCCGGCGGTTTTTTCATGCCCGGTTCCCCGCAACGACCAAACCCGGAACGATGATTCTCGACGGCGCAACCTGAGGTGGGCCACGTTGGACCTGCCGGTCTGTGAGATGTCCACCCGCCGTTTCGGAGGGCCGGGGTGTTGTTGCCCGGGTGCTGCGCCGGCGACGGGACCAGTGCCGGCAGCGCTGGCGGGCTCCCGGGGCATTCCGATTCGCGCCCTCTGCCGGTGGCGATACGATGTGACCGTCGGGTGGGGGCCAGTCGCGCAGCTGTTCTTCTGGTGACGTTTCTCGTTCCTTCATTGGTTCATGACCATGCCAGCAACCCGCAACCATGACGAGTATCTCGCCGCGCTTCCCGCCGACCAGCGCCAGGCCCTGCAGGCCTTGCGGACGATGATCCGTGCTGCCGCTCCCCAGGCGGAAGAGACCATCAGCTATGGGATCTGCGCCTTCCGCGAGGGGGTGATGCTGGTCGGCTATGGGGCGACCGCCAAACACTGTGCATTCTTCCTGATGAGCAACCAGACGACGACGACGCACGCCGCCGATCTGAAAGGGTACGACCTGAGCACCGGGACGATTCGCTTTCAGCCCGACCGCCCGCTGCCGATGGCCCTGGTGCAGAAACTGGTGCGGGCCCGACAGGCCGAGAACGCCGCCCGACTCATGGCGAAACCCAAGCCGGCGGCTGCGAAAAAGGCGATGGCGAAGAAGGCGGCCCCGAAGAAGGTCGCGACCAAGGCCCCTTCTGACCCAAAAAAGATAGACCGAAAAAAGACTGACCGTTCAAGTACTGACCGGGCCAGTACAACCGGTCCCGCGTCGCGAAAAAAAGCCGCATCGGCGACCGCCGGCCAAAAGTCGACTCCGAAAAAGCGGGTCCCGAAGTCGGCGACGCCCCGTCAGGGGACAAAAACATCGGCGGCCAGAAAGAAAAAGCCGGCATCGTGAATGGCTCGTGGAACGTCAGTTCCAGAACGAGTCCCAGGTGGCGAGGGCGACCATCGACGCGGCGATGATCAGCTTGGACAGGGTTCCCAGCAGTCGGCCGATGAACGCGGCGGTGCCGACGGCAAACCCTTTCTCATGGTCGCTGCCGCGCCAGTATTCCCCGAGCCAGGCCCCGCCAAACGCCCCGAACGCCCCTCCCAGGATGGCCCCGAGGACAGTCCCCACGAGCGGGAACAATCCACTGCCAACGGCCGAGCCTCCGAAACTCCCCCCCATCGCGCCCAGGGTGGCCAGGATCATCGCCCGCCTGCTTGCCCCCTGTTTCGCCGCCCCTGCCGCTCCCACGACAAACTCCAGGATCTCACCCGCCACCGCCAGCACCATGACTCCGCCACACGCCCACCAGGTCAGTCCTCCTCCCTGCGCCGGGTGCACGAACAGGGTGAAGAGTGCCGAGAAGAGCACAATCAGCCACGTCCCCGGCAGGCCGAAGACCGTCGCGACAAACCCCCCCAGGTTCCCCAACAGCAGCAGGGCGGCCCACGTGTAGTACCAGGTGCTCGACATCGCTGAGGACCTCAGGTCTCCCGGTCGGGGGAGGGGGGACTGACCGGGCCTCCGCAGAGGGCCCAGTCGGCAAAAAGTTTCCAGGGAGCTTCGGGATCGTTGCGGTAGCCAATGTCGGCACCTGGCACCCGTTGGGCGGTCACCCTCCCTGCGAGTCCGGGGTCCTGCTGCAGCCGGTTGACCGTCCCGTCAAACGCGGGGGAGTCGCACTCCGAGCGTTCTCCCACCAGGACCAGCACCGGGACGGCAATCTGCGCGAGCGCGGGGACGAAGTCGTAGCGGTCGGCGGGACCGTACTTTTCGACATAGCCAGCCGCCGTCGTGAGCAGCGGCAACGGCTGTCGGACCTGAAAGAGCGTCTCTCCCTCACCCGCCGCGACGAGTGCAGCCGCACGGGCAAAATCGTCCCGAAACGCTGCGCCGGCGCGATGGTGCTGCCAGGTGGCGTGATGGAAGCGCGGTGGCGAAATCGCCACCACCCGCTGCACGGACCGATGCGGGATCTGTGCCTGCAGCAACAACGACTTCACCCCTCCCATGCTGTGGCCAACGAGAACCACGCGCGGGGCCCCCCGTGCCACCAGCCAGTCGAGCCAGGCGGTCAGATCGAGGTGGGCCTCGGCCACGGTTTCATACGCCGCCCCACCCGGTCGACTTCCCGACCGGGTGCGCAGTGTGCAGATCCCGTCATGGCCGCGGGTGTTGATCCGCAGGGTGGCGAGCCCCGCCGCACGCGCGTGGCTGGCGAAGACGTCGAGCACTCCGGGGGAATAGAAATTTGCCCCGGTGCCGTGCACCAGCAGGCAGGCTTCCCAGGGGAGGGAACCCGGGTTCTGGGCCGGCTCCCACAGGGCGTCGAGCCAGACTCCATCGGCGGTCTCAACCCGGGCAAGCTCCATGCGCGGTTGGTTCCGTTCAGGCCATTGACTTGCGGAGCAGTTCGAGACTCTTGGGGACGGCGGTGGTCGGGTCTTCCTGCCCTTCGAACTCGAGCGAGACGTATCCCTGGTACCGGTTCTTCTTGAGAATCGCCCCGATCTTCTGGTAGTCGATGTCGAGCGTGTACCACTTGCCGCCGCCGTAGTAGGTCTTCGCCTGCACCAGGCACGCCAGCGGGGCAATCTGCTCAAACTGCTCGTACTGGCGTTCGAGGAAATTGCCGGTGTCGGCCGTCACCCGCAGCCAGGGAGAGTCGATCTCGTTGACGATCCGCAGAACCCCCTCGGCATCACGTCCCAGGCCCCAGTGATTCTCGAGTCCGAGGACCACTCCGCATTCCTCGGCCTTCGCCAGGCAGCGTTCGAGGGCGTCGATGACCCAGGTGAAACCCTGCTCATCGGTGTAGCCTTCGAGCCGGGGCTCGATTCCCTTGTTGGCCATCAGCTCGTCGAACGACTTGGTCGTCCCCCACCGGCCGGTGTTGACCCGCATCGTGGGGATCCCCAGCCGATAGGCCAGCTCGATCGAATGCAGTGTCTTGTCGATGTTCTGTTTGCGGATCGCCTTGTCGGGACTGACAAAGCCCTGGTGGGTTGAGAAGCCCATCAGGTCGAGCCCGAGCGAAAAGGCCTGCCGCTTGAGCTGCTGCAGGTAGCCATTCGACTCCTCCTTCATCTGCACCTGCAGGATCTCGACCCCGTCAAAACCGAGGCGGGCCGCCTTCTCGATGCAGTCTTCAATCTCGACCCGCTGCTCGCGGAACTGCCAGAACGAATAGGTCGAGACTCCAAACCGGATGGGACGCAGCTTCGCCGGGGGGGCTTCGTCGGCGGCCGTGGCCACCCCGCCTCCCGTTGCCGACAGAACGGAACCGGCGACGAGGGCCGACCGGGCCAGGAACGAACGACGATCGAGTGAATCCGGCATGAAACCACCTCTGGTCGAAAGAGCAGGACAAATCAGGAACGGAAGTCGTGAGTCGCAGGCTGGGAACAGCACGCCGTGCGGCCCGCCGCAGCCGCCTCACTTCCCCTTCAGGTGCTGGTCGAGAAAGCGGTAGGCGACTTCGCGGGCTTCGGCTGGAAAGTCATGGGCACTGTCGGGGTAGTTCGCCTGCAGATTGTCTGGGACACCCAGCAGCCTGTAGACCGGGCTCGCGGCCGCGATCGTGTCCCGCACCCCCGAGACCTCAAAGTTGTCATCACGCACCGGGCTGCTGGCGAGAAAGGCCCGCGGGGCGAACGCCGCCACGATCTCGGGAAAGTCGAATGGCACTTCGTCGGGATTGTTGTGGTACTCGATGCGGATCTTCGGCATGTACCGGTCGCTGGTCCACCCCATGAGGTTCCCGTTGTAGTACTTGTGGAACCGGGTGAACCCGCAGTTCGACACCAGGGCCTTGATCCGCAGGTCGAACACCGCCGTGAACATCGTGTTGTGTCCCCCCAGCGAATGCCCGATGCAGCCAATGCGGTTGCCATCCACCTCGGGCAGCGATTGCAGCAGGTCGATCGCCCGCATGTTGTCCCAGATCGCCTTCATCGATCCGCTGGTGTACCCCTTGTCGGGGGCGAAGTCGTACTCGTGCTCGCCGAACGAGGGGTAGTCGGGGGCGAGTGTCACATAGCCGCGCTCGGCCAGGTGCAGGGCGTAGTGCAGGTTGGGGTTCCCCCCCAGCCCGGCCGGTTCCTCCTTGCCGATCCTGATCGTCTGGTGCAGGCAGAGGACGGCTGGCCCTTTCTGCGAGGTCCCCGGCTGAGGCAGAAACAGGTAAGCCCGCACGCGGTCGTGCGCCTCGGTCCGGTACGAGATCTTGCGGCGGAGACACTTGTCAAGCCGGACCTCTTCGAGCACCTGCAGATCGGGACTCACCTTTTGCGAGTCGGGGGGGAGAGTCCCCATCACCACCTGCATCTGGGCGAGAATGTGGCCCCGCCGGCGTTCCCAGTCGGCCTTGTTGGCGATTGGCTGCCGTTGGCCATTGTCAGTGAGCACGTAGTCGAGCCGTTGATGCTCGGGGTACCGGGGAGCCGACGTCTGACCGCAGGCAACTCCGCTCTTCCAGCCTCCCAGCAGGAGCGCCAGGCATACCAGGTTCCACCGGGGAGGCGTGACAGGTCGTTGTGGCAACAAGGGAGTCCGCAGCACAGGGGAGTCTCCACCGGAAAGGGGCACAACCGCAAACCGGCGACCACGATTGGCCTCGCCCACTGGAAGCCCACGTGCCGATCGCCGGTGTGCGAATCGTAGCAGCCCGTTGCCGGGGACGCGACAACCGCCCCCATGAGACAACCCCCTCGGCCCGCCTCGCGCTCGATCCCCGACGATCCAGACCCCCCTGCGAACGACGGCGCGAAGGCGAGGATCGAGTTTCGTATGGTTCAGACTGGAGGACGCAGTTCGTGACGCGACCGCGTGCGGGGGCGGGACGCTGGAAGATGCGGTGCCGGGATCGTGTCGGCGGCGAGACTGGGCTGGACCCCCGTCGACTTCTCCGTTCCCTCACGCGGCTCTCCGGAGCGTGAGCCATGCAGCACCCAGCCAATCACGGTGTGGCGGACCAGCAATTGGTAGCTGATCACTCCCACCACCGCCGCCCAGGCCGAGACCACGAGCATCTTCGCCACGGGAGGCCAGGGCTGTGCGTGCAGCCAGACCTGTCCCAATCCGACGAGGGGGAGATGGACGAGATAGATCCAGTACGAGGCATCGGCGAGGTAGCGGAAAGTCGGCGAATCATGCGGCCACCGCATCGCCCAGCCGAGCGTCGCCGACAGCAGGAACCAGGCCGAGAAGGCGACAGCCGCACTCAACTGCAGCACCCCCAGGCCTGACAATTCTCCCTGTGCCCCCCGGGGAGCCAGGAAGACCACCACGGCCAGTGCGGGGAGGGCACACAGCAGCTTGATGCCAGGTCGGGCGACGAGCGATTTGAGGGCGACCGGCCGTCGGCACAGTTCGACGCCCATCAGGAAGTAGAAGCCGTAATACGCAAGTCGGACCACGTGCGGCACAAACGAGTTGTGATGCCCGGTGAACAGGCTGAGGTCATCCCACAGGCAGATGGTCGAAACGAGGGCGAAGACAGCCGGCCGCCAGAGTGTCGAACCGAGCGGAATGCGCCAGGGGGGAGCCGTCGGGCGCGACACCGGCCATGACCAGCGCAGTCCGACCCAGCCCAGCGTCATGAGGGACAGGTCCATCAGGAACCAAAGATGTGCGGGGCCGAAATAGTGGTGCTGCAGATCTCCCTCGAATGACTCAAACGGGCTGATGGCCTGCGTCCAGGTACTGCGACCGGTGATCACCCAGCCCCAGTTCCAGACCAGCAGGTTGAGCGGCAGGATCGTCACCAGCCCGACGTAATAGGGGATCAGGATCCGGATCGCCCGCTGGCGGTAGAACCCGGTCAGATCCTGGCGGTCCATGAGACGCTGCGAGAAGAAGCCGGCGAGGAAGAAGAACAACGGCAGCCGGAACGTGTGGATCGTCCAGAAGAGCGCCTCGCAGACTGCGGACGACTCGCTGTTGTGGACCGGCCAGACGAGACCCCGAAGACCCGAGGCCGAGTAGGGGACGCAGGCATGCAGCACCACCCCCAGCAGCATCGCCACTGCGCGGAGTGCATCGAGCCCGGGCAGCCGGGGATGGGCTGCGGGAGAGCGGGGGGGGCGGTCGGCAGAATCGACCTTTTCGTGCGAAGAGGAATTCCTCAAGTGGGGGCTCCATCGGCCGGAAAGGCCTGTCGATTGAAGATCGGGGAGTCTTCCCCTCCCGGGTGAGCCATTTTGCCCGAACGGTTCTGTGTCGATTTGTCTCAACTGCGCTCGTCCTGCCTGACCGCTACAACCCGTTCTTTCCACCTGTGGATTGACCTCATGCCCGACCTTCCCGCCACACTCATTGCCGCGACGGTCTGCAGCTATTGGACCGTTGTGCTGCTCAAGCTCGCGGTGGTCCGCTGGCGGCAGCACAAAACCGGAGCCCTGGTTCCCCGCCTGTCGACCGAGCGGCGGATCTGGCCGGTCTGGATCGCGGCTATCGTCGCCTGGCACGCCCTGCCCCTGTTTGCGACCATCAACTGGGGGACGTGGTATGGACTTCCCAACTGGGCCCTGGCGCGCGGGGTCGTCCCGATCCGGTGGGGGGCGGCCCTGCTGGGACTCGGCTGCTTTGCCGCGACGATCCATTGCTGGATCGTGATGGGACGCAACTGGAGTGTGGCGGTCCTTCCCGGTCAGACCAAGCAACTGGTGACCAACGGTCCGTTTGCGCTGGTCCGGCACCCGATCTACGCCCTGAGCATCCTCTTGATGGTCTGCAGCGTCGTGGCGGTCCCCAACCTGCTGCTGGGGGTGGCCGCGGCCATCCACATCACGTTGATGCGGCGGAAGTCCCAGATTGAAGAGCAATTTCTGGCGAACGAATTTGGACCGGTGTGGCACGCCTATGCCGGTCGTACCGGGCGGTTCTTCCCCCGGCGAGCGACCGCCCCGGTGGCCCGCCCCCATCTGCTGTCCCACTCCCCACGACCGTCGGCCAGTCGGTCATCATCGAAATCAGCGGCCTCCTCGAACTGAGGCCGCCGCTGCCGTTCACCGGCCATTCGACTTGCCGACGCAAGTCGTCCGGCTGAACCCATGTTTGGAGAAAAGCACTCTTCGGCACCAAGAATAGCGCGGGACGGTCACTCTCTGCGAAGACTCGCAGAAGGCGGATCCCGCACACTGATTTCAAATTGTTCCAGAGGATTGCCGGTGGAGTTCTGTTTTCGACGTCTCGTTGCCCCAAGTGTCCGAGAACTGTGACCCCCGCCGTTCAGTTCAACTCCGACGCCTCTTCCCAGTGCTCATAAAGTTCGGCCAGGCGAAGTTGGCCCGCTTCGAATTCGTCCTTGACCTCGCGCGCCTTCTGGCCGTCGCGATAGGTGTCGGGATTCCCCAGCAGTTCCTGCAGTTCGGCAATGCGGGCTTCCAGGGTGGCGATGTCCGACTCCAGATCGGCCACCTTGCGGTAGGGGAACCTGCGCTTCCGTTTCACCCGCTCGGTGGAGGTTCCCCCCTTCGATTCGGCAGGTTTCTCTTTTCCCTTGGCCGATTCCCGGGCAGTTGTCGCCTTCAACTCTTCCGCCGCCCGCCGCATGGAATCGACGTACTGCGTGTAGTTGCCGTCGTACAGCCGCCACCGGCCAGGTTCAAACACCAGGATTTCCGTCGCCACCCGATCGAGGAAATACCGGTCATGGCTGACGAAGATGACAGTGCCATCGAATTCCCGCAGGGCCTCCTCCAGCGAAGCCAGCGCCCACAGGTCGAGATGGTTCGTGGGTTCGTCGAGCACCAGGACATTCGCCTGGACCGCGGCCAGGCGGGCGAGCGCCGCCTTGCTGCGTTCGCCCCCGCTGAGGCTGCCGACCTGCTGCTGGACCACGTCCCCCTTCAGCCCGAACTTCGCCACCAGGTCGCGGATCTGCCCGGGAGTCATCTGGGGATTGTTTGCCGGGCGGACCGCCTCGATCACCGACAGCCCGGGATCGACACTCGCCAACTGCTGGTCGAAGTAGGCGATCTCGACGTTGGTTCCCAGCCGGACCTGCCCCTCGTCGGCGGGCAACTCGGCCAGCAGCGTCTTGAGCAGCGTCGATTTGCCGCATCCATTGGGGCCCAGGATCCCCAGCCGGCGCCCCCGCAGCAGCCGGAGATTCAGGTCTTCGAACAGCGGTGAGTCAAATCCCTTCGACAGGTGGGTGACATCCAATACCCAGTCGCCCGTCCGCCTGGCGGCGGGGAAGCTCATGCTGGGCCCGACAATCGCCTGCGGACGGTCGATCTTCTCGATCCGTTCGAGTTTTTTCTCGCGGTCGTGGGCCTGCGCGCTCTTTTGCCCATAGAAGTTCTTGCGGATGAACTCCTCGGTCTTCTCGATGAACTCCTGCTGTTTCTCGTACGCCTTCTGCTGCACCTCGGCCCGCTCGGCCTTCAGTTGCCAGTACTTCGAGAAGTTGCCGGGGTAGTCGGTCACCCTGCCCCGATACAGCTCGAGCGTGCGGGTGGTCACCCGGTCGAGAAACCAGCGGTCGTGGCTGATCAAGACCAGAGAGGCGGGGCTGGCGGCGAGGTATTTCTCAAGCCATTCGGTGGCACCGACGTCGAGGTGGTTCGTCGGCTCATCAAGCAGCAGCAGGTCGGGGTCCGCCAGCAGCAGCCGGGCCAGCAGCACTCGGTTCTGCTGCCCGCCGCTGAAGGTCGAGATGGGGCGGTGGTATTCATCGGGCACAAACCCCAGCCCCTGCAGCACCTCGTCGACACGGTGCTCGAGGTTGTATGCCTGTTGTCGACTGAGGTGCAGTTGCAGTTCGTCGTAGCGGCGCTGCAGCCGGTCGTGGGCCGCGGGTTCGGTGGTGGCCGCAATCTTGTGGGCGACCTCTTCGGCCTCACGCTGCAGGGCATACAGCGGGGCGAGCCCGGCCCGCGCCTCGTCGAGCAGCGTCCTGTCGGGTGAGAAGACGGTGCTCTGCTCGAGGATGCCGACCCGCAGGTCGCCCGGCTTCTGCACCCCCCCCGAGTCGGCGTCGTCGAGCCCGGCGAGAATCCGGAAGAGGGTCGTCTTCCCGGCCCCGTTGGGCCCGACCAGCCCGACCTTGTCTCCCGCCCGGACTTCGAACGAGACCCCGTTCAACACCGGGTCGGCATCAAACTGTCGGACGACTTGCGAGACAAGCAGTTGCAGCACGGCAGGTTACTTGGCCAGGGCCTTGCGGATCGCGTCCACGGTCTGGGTGGCACGGCGCTGGATGATCCGCCGGCCCCACTCGGCGGTCTTGGCCACGGGGGCCAGGTCAACGCCGTTGATCTTGAACAACCCCGCCTTCTGCCGTTCCGCAGCCCGCACGCTCTGCGGGTCGACCGCCAGCATCTGCGACGTGATGGCGAAGTCATCGTGCAGTCCCTCGGGGGTCTGCACGATCCCATTGTCGGCCAGCCACCTCTCGAGGCCGGGGTAATCCCAGTACTCGGGAATGTACAGGACGCGGGGTCCCTTGTTTCCCCAAAGGCTGGTCAGTTCCTCGGCTACGGCCTTCATGCCATCCTGATTCCCCCCACTGTCGCCAAGCAGCACGATGGTCTCAAAGCCGGTGACCTGGAAACTGCGGCAGATGTCTTTGAGCAGGGCCCGGTAGGTCTCTTCGGTGAGACTGATGGTGCCGGGGTATTTCATGTGCAGCGAGGGGGGATCGAAATCCCCCTCGGGAACAAACGCCACGATCGGGGCGACGAGGGCATTGCCGAGTTGCCGGGCGATGGCCTCGGTCGTTCCCCGCAGGATGATGTTGTGCTTTCCGGTGGCGAGATAGGGCCCGTTCTGTTCGACCCCACCGGTTGCCACGAGGATGGTCCTCTTGCCCGCGGCCATGGCATCCCGGACTTCCATCCAGGTCAGGTCTTCGAGGAAGACCGACTCGACCGCCTCAATGGGACGCTTCCCCTGCGGGTTGGGATTCACCGGATCGGGGACGACCTGGTAGGCCCCGGCGGTGGTGGCCAGGACGACAAGGCCAATCGCCATCCGTCGGGTCCAGGCGGGGAAGATGGCCGTCACGGAGGCACGGGAGACAGGAGAGTCGATCGGTGCAGTCATCGGGAGCACTCCGTGAGCAAAGGACAGTCCCCGGCGATATCCACCAGAGCGGTTGGCGGCAGCCTCGGGGAGGGACACCAGGCCGGGCAGGCTGTCGGCCCACCGGCCACCATCAATGACAACAGGCGACCGGGAAAACCCGTCGCCTGTGAATTCACAACACCGCCATGCCGCAACCCGGAGATTCCCATCAGAATCCTGACAACCAGAGATCGACCGTGATCCACAATTCGAGGCTCAGGGGCTGAATTGAGTCACAGAGGACGAAGCAGGCCAGGAATTTCGAAAAGACTTCCGTGGTGCCGGGAATTGGCTGTGAAGCCGGGGGCGTTCATTCAGACCCCGGCTCCAGCAATTCCTGCAGTCGTTTCAGACGATCGGCATCCGGGACATCTTGGCCTTGCGCTCGGCGCGACGACGGGCGCGGCGGCGACGTTCGCTCGGCTTTTCGTAGAACTCACGGCGACGCATTTCCTTCTTGATGCCGCTGTGTTCCACCAGCTTGCGAAACCGACGCACCGCTTCCTGAACCGTTTCCCGCTCACGCAGACGCAACTTGACCACAAAAAGCTCCGGGTGGGACCCTCAAAAGGCACGAAAAACACCTCCCGCCGAAAGCGGGGAATTCCGCAGTATATCAACCAACACTGGGCCGTCCAAGGCCCGTCACCCCTCATTTTTCGGTCTTTGACCAGAAGGTCTGTCCGCCTGAACAGGCAACTCAGGGGCCAAAACCGGGAATCAGCATTTCGATTCCGTCGGCGCCCTGCTGCTGTTGTTCGCGGATCCGCTCGTTGAACTCGTCGAGGTTGTCGAAGACCACGACGGCTGCGACTTCCTCCCAGGCGAGTTGCACCTGGAGCTTGCGGCTCCAACCTCCGTCATCGACCGCGGTTCCCACCAGGAACCGGCGGTCGGCCACATTGGTGATTATGACGTTTTCGAGATGAAAGGTCGTGGCATTCAATCCGCGCTGGGTCACGGAGATCAGCTTGTCACCCCAGGGGCGCGTCCCACCGGCAGCGACCGCTCGGGCCGGTTCGGCGGCCTGGGCCGGTCGGGCGTCGGGAGCCTGCTTGTCCTGGGCATCCACCCACGAGCGGGACCCCAGCCAGAGCATCACGACTCCCGCCAACGGGAGCCCTGCGCGCAGCCACCAGTTCGATCGATTCATTGCATGCACCTCCTCAGCCCCCCCGGGAAACCGCAGTTCAACTCTCAAACACAAACTCGATCGGGGCGTGGATGTCGGGATGCAGGCTCTTGTGCACCGGGCAGTGCAGGGCCGCCTGCTCAAGCTTCTGGCGGTCGTCGGCGGTCAGCGCTCGGGCCTTTTCGGCCGGAATGGTGATCACCACCTTGAGTCCCCCGATGCGGCGCACTGGAGTCTGCACCATCTCTTTCACCACGTGGGCCTTCGTCCCCGCGATGTCGAGCTGATTCCGCTCGGCCACGATGCCCATGATGGTCAGCGAACAGGCCCCAAGCGCGGTCGCCACCAGGTCGGTGGGCGAGAAGCTCTCCCCCTTGCCATGGTTGTCGACCGGAGCGTCGGTCGTCAGCTGATCCTGAGAAGGGCCGTGCGTCGCCTTGCAGCGCAATTCCCCCTGGTACACCACATCGACTTCCACACCCATGAGAGATTCTCCCGCAATCGGTGAATTCGGACACGTGCTGACCGTCGGCTCGATGCATGAGCCGATCGAATCATCACTCGTCGGTGACGCAGCCTTCCGAGGCGGACTTCACATTCTTGATGTACTTGTAGATCGTCCCGCGGGTTGCCTTGTAGGGGGGATCCCGGTAGGCGGCCTTGCGGCGGGCCATCTCGGCCTCGGGGACGGCAACGTCGATCCGGCAGCTCTCGGCATCAATCGTGATCTGGTCCCCATCCTGCACGAGGGCGAGTGGACCGCCTCCCTGCGCCTCGGGGGTGACGTGGCCGATGATGAAGCCGTGCGAACCGCCCGAAAACCGTCCGTCGGTCATCAGGGCGACATCGTTCCCGAGGCCGGCCCCCATGATGGCCGAGGTCGGGGTGAGCATCTCGGGCATCCCGGGGCCCCCCTTCGGTCCCTCGTAGCGGATGATGATCACATCCCCCTTGGCGATCTTCTTCTGCTCCAGGGCATGCAGCATCTCTTCTTCCGAGTTGTAGCACTTGGCGGGACCCACGAACTTGAGCCCTTCCTTGCCCGTGATCTTCGCGACCGAGCCCTCGGGGGCGAGATTGCCGCGGAGAATGCGGATGTGTCCCGTCGGCTTGATCGGCTCACCCACCGGGTGAATGATCTTCTGGCCGGGCTTGAGTCCTTCGAGCGACTCGAGGTTTTCGGCCATGGTCTTGCCGGTGACCGTGAGGCAGTCGCCGTCGATGAGCCGTTCTTCGAGCAGGTACTTGAGGACCGCGGGGGTTCCCCCGATGTAATGGAGGTCTTCCATCACGTACTTGCCGCTGGGCTTCAGATCGGCAATGTAGGGGATGCGGTCGCTGACCCGCTGGAAGTCGTCGATGGTGAGGGTCACCCCGGCGGCGCGGGCGATCGCGATCAGGTGCAGCACGGCATTGGTCGAGCCGCCGAGCGCCATGACAATGACCATCGCGTTCTCAAACGCCTTGCGGGTCATGATGTCGCGGGGACGCAGATCGCGTTCCAGCAAGGTCTTGATCGCCTTGCCGGCAGCCAGGCATTCACCAATTTTCAGCGGGTCTTCCGCGGGAATCGACGAGCTGTACGGCAGCGACATGCCCATCGCCTCGATGGCTGAGGCCATCGTGTTGGCGGTGTACATTCCCCCGCACGCGCCGGGGCCGGGGCAGGCATTGCGGACGACCGACTGGCGTTCCTGGTCGGTGATTTTCCCGGCGATGTATTCGCCGTAGACCTGGAAGGCCGAGACGATGTCGAGCTTCTTTTCGCCCAGGCAACCGGCGCGGATGGTGCCGCCGTAGATCATCAGCGAGGGGCGATTGAACCGGGCCATCGCCATGATGCACCCGGGCATGTTCTTGTCGCACCCGGGAATCGAGATGTTGCCATCGTACCATTGGGCACAGGTGACGGTTTCGATCGAGTCGGCAATGAGGTCGCGCGACTGGAGGGAGAAACTCATCCCCTCGGTTCCCATCGAGATCCCATCGCTGACGCCGATGGTGTTGAACCGCATGCCGACCATCCCCTCCTTCTGCACCCCCTCGTGGACTGCGGCCGCGAGCTTGTTGAGGTGCATGTTGCAGGGGTTGCCTTCGTACCAGACGCTGGCGATGCCGACCTGGGGCTTGTTCATGTCGGCCTCGGTCAGGCCGGTGGCGTAAAGCATCGCCTGCGACGCCCCCTGGGAGCGGGGCTGGGTGATGCGCGAGCTGTAGCGGTTGAGACCAGTCTGGGAGCCGGGAACAATCATGGCGAAGCGGGAAACAAGGCAGGAACGCGGTGAGGTCCACCTCCCGGGAGTCAATCCCGGGACCGGACAAGACAGGAGCAGCCACCCTCACGGCAGCCCTCCCGGACGTGCATCTTCAAGACAATAACGGAGTTGCAGCAGGGAGTGTTAGCGAGGGGCCAGGCTTCCGAGCCGGTTGCGTTGTTCGGCGGACAACCTGAATTCCTGTGTC
>DNUF01000090.1:10838-24231 GCA_003508595.1 Planctomycetaceae bacterium | reverse complement strand
CCCCCGAATTGTCGAGCCCGGCGTGTGGGGACGGCGTGTGGGGACGGGGCGACTCGCGCTGTGACTTCAGTCATGCACCCAGCGAGCAATTCCCGCCGACGACCATGCAAAAAAACACCCCGCAGGCGGACCTCCTGCGGGGTGCGAAAACGCCAGGGCTGTCGTGGTGGGCGAACTACGCCACCTTCGGCAGCTTGATGATGACCGGCTCTTTCTGGGCGACGATCGACTGCAGGAAGTGTTCAAAGACCTGCATGTCGAGTGCCGAGGCCGTTTCGCTTTCGGGATGCCACTGCACGCCGACGGCAAACCAGTTCGGATCGGTCGACTCAATCGCCTCGATCACGCCGTCCGGAGCCGTGGCACAGACCTGGAAGCCCTTGGCCACGGTGTTGACCGCCTGGTGATGGTTGCTGTTCACCCGGATTTCCCCGGGACCGTACATCTTGTCCATGCGGGTGTTCGGGACGATGTTCAGGATGTGCCGGAGGTTGGTCTCGACGTTGTCGTGATGGTGCAGGGCCTTGGGGCATTCCTCCATCACATGCTGGTAGATGGTTCCCCCGCAGATGACGTTCAGCAGTTGCATGCCGCCGCCGATGGCGAGGATCGGCATGCGCATTTCGACAGCCATCTTGCAGAGGCGACGGTCAAAGTCTTCCCGGCGGGAGGGCATGGGGCGGGTGTGCGGGTGCTTCTCCATTCCCATGCGGACGGGATCGAGGTCCTGGGCACATCCGGTCAGCACAACACCATCCAGCATTTGCAGCATCTGACGCAGGTCGGCATCCTCCGCCATGGGAGGAAGCAGCACCGGAATGGGATTGACGAAGTCCGTCTCTTTCGGGCCGGTCTTCAGGCGGGTGGCCGAGACCGAGTCATAGTAGCCGGTGTTGAACCAGCTGAGGGCGATCGCGTCCTTGCGGGCGGCGCGGAAATCTCCGTTGATTCCAATCAGGGGCTTGTTGGACATGGGCAATCCTTTGCGGCAGGTCGGGGAAGTGACTGGTTCTGGATCGGCGGCCGAAGACGGGCACAGCACCCGTCAGTGAGGCCGGCGGACCGAGAGACTGGAGTCGGCTGGTCGCATGCAATTCGCTTGCGTGAGTGGCAGCCGGGAACTTCGTCATCCCGCAGAGCAGGTTGCCAGGAGGCACGACGCGGGGGCCTGTGGTGTGTGATCCAGACCGGGATGGTCCTGCCATCGCGTCCGCTGCCACACACCGCCCCACACGACCCCGCACTTCACCATCCGGCGGTTGTCAAAACACCCTGCGGTGGACAACCCGACATGGCCCGAGTGACTGGGGCAGGCGACGCTCATCCTTGAACATCCTCTCCGAGATCTGTTTTCTCTGGCCAGCGAGGAAACACAGTCGTGCTTCCGCAGAGGCTGGAAAACGTCGTTCCGAACCAATCCTTCGGTTCGCCGGGTGGGACCATCCCACACGCGGATCAGACCCAGACGGGGGAGACCAATCAGTTGGCCCCGCGTCAGGTGGGCGAATCATAATGAAACCTGAAAATGACTGTCAAAGAAAAACCAGATTTTGTGGAAGAGTCGCGCCAATCCTCAAAATCGACACAAGGGATTGTGTCCGTTCGGGCTGACTCTTGAGCCGTCGAGACATGTCAATCTTGACTTGTTTGGCATGAGAATCTGGGCATTTTCCAGCGGAAAAACGCCAACTTTGCGGTGGTGGGGGCAAATACCATCAGCCCTCACAAAACCATCCGCCAAGCCCCATTTGGAGCCCTTCGGGACTGAAGGGCCGACCGAAATCGGTCTGAGACAATGACTTGCGTCAAGGGTGACTGACGGGGCTTGAACCCGCGACCTCCAGATCCACAATCTGGCGCTCTAACCAACTGAGCTACAGTCACCGCACTGCGGAGGATTTTATCTCCCGGGTTCTCCGTTGTAAACGAATCGGCCAGCCACCTCGGACGACTTCGCCCGTCCCCCTGGTCGCCGTCACGGTCTGCCCCTGTGATCCGAATCGCCCCGTTTCCCGTCCGACACCAGGCAACTCACGGCAACCCGTTGTTGGCCCGGCCGCCTGCCTGGCTGCCGCTTGCCATTGCCGGTCGCCCTCACTGGCCTCGCGGATCGAGCACAGGACTCCGGACACTGTCGGAGAGCCGGGCAAGCACCTGGGCGGGGCTCGCTGTGCCTGTCACTCCCAGTTGCTGGATTGTGATCGACGCCACCAGGCAGCCGACCGTCGCCGCCTGCTCGGGAGTCCCTCCAGCCGCCAGCGTGGCCACAATGCCCGCCGTCGTGCTGTCTCCCGCACCCACAATGTCGATCGGGCCTGCCACACAGACACCGGGAACGTGCCGGGGGTTCGCCCCGTCCACCACCAGGATGCCATTCGGTCCCAACGTCGTGTAGACCGGGCGGGCTGTCGACTGGGCCAGTGCTTCCGCTGCAGCACTCACCGGTCCCAGGGGACCTTCCAGACCCGGGTGATCCGCCCCCAGCAACTCGCTGCGATTCGGTTTCACCGTGACATTCCGGTACAGCTTCAGATGCGAACGACTGTCGACGAAAATCAGCAGTCGGGGATGCGCTTCCGCCAGTCGGGCCAGCTCGTCACGCACGGCATCGGTCACGACGCCCCGATTGCGCTCGGTCACCTGGTCGGCGATGATCAGTGCATCCAGGTGCGGCGCCTGGCGGTGCAACTCGGCAATCACGGCTGCATCGACCTCGGGGACCGGCGGTGTCCGGTTCTTGATATCGAGCCGGTTCAATTCCCGGTCGGGACCCGACGGTTCCGACAACATCGGCTTCGTGTACGTCGGTGTCATGCGGTCGGAGCGGACCAGAACTCCGGCCGAGTCAACCTCCCGCAGACGCAGCTCTCGCAGCAACTCGTAGCCTTCACCATCATCGCCAATCACCGAGATGGCGGTCAGTTGCCCCACCCCCAGTGCCCGCAGGTTGTTGAGAACGGTTCCGCCGGCACCCGGATAACAGCGTGTCCGGACCACCTGGTACGCCTCGAGCCCGGTTTCAATCGAGATCTCGGTCAGGCGATGGTCGAGATCAAGGTACTTGTCGAGAAACAGGTCCCCCAGCAGTCCGATTCGCAGGCGGGGAAAGGCCGCCAGCAGTTCCGCCAGCTGGTTCGTGTCGAGGACGGGGGCTACGCCCATGGAGTCTCCAGCATCTGGAGGTGTTCGTCGCGGATCTGGTCCCCGACCACGGCCAGGTCCGTCACCTGCCAGCCCGGGGCCGTCAGCGAAATGTCGAGTGTTGACAGGCTCCCCATCAAACCCTGGGGCAGGGGGATCTGCCAGACCGATCGAGGCGTGTTTCCATCGATGGACGCGGCGACGGGCAGAACCGTCGTGCCAATCTGCAGACGCGTCCCCGCCAGCGGGGCCGGCGTCGCGAGACGGATCACCAGCCAGCCGTAGTCGAAGTGGTTGTAGTAGAACCCCTTGAACTTCGCCTGGGCCGGAGACTCCCCAAGAGTCCGGTGCCGTGAGAGCCCTTCACCCGCAGGCTCCGAGAACCCGGCCAACTCCCACTGTTTCTCACTCGCGGCGTGTCCCACGGCAACGGTGAGAAAACGATTGCCCCGTTCCCGCAGCATCCGTCCAAACGGACCAAATTCCGCCAGCGTGACGCGGGGCGGGGGATCGGGACGAAGTTCCGGGCGGGCCTGACCCCCCAGCAGCTTGACGATTGGCTGACCAAGGGCGAGGGGGAAGGGACGTTCGGTCTTGTCGTGGATGGGGGTCTCGGGTTCAAGGCCCATCAGGTGATACATCGTGGCGGCAATGTCATCCTGGGTGACCTTGTCGGCTGTCGGATAGGCCGCCTTGTCATCCGAGGCCCCAAACACCTGACCGCCAGGAACACCTCCCCCCGCCATCACCACGCTGTTGCACGGTCCCCAGTGATCGCGGCCACCACTGGAATTGATGGTCGGGGTCCGCCCGAACTCGCTGTTCCAGACCACCAGGGTCTCGTCGAGCAGGCCTGCCGAGGCCAGGTCTTCCAGCAGTGCGGCGATCGGGCGGTCGACCGAGGGCATCAGGCGGTATTTGAGTTCCTGGAAATTGAGGGCATGAGTGTCCCAGGTCGTGTCGATGACCTTTTTTTCGCGGTGCCAGTAGACGGTGACCAGCTTGACCCCGGCCTCCACCAGGCGGCGGGCCATCAGCACGCTCTGGCCAAACGCATGCAGGCCGTACCGCGCCCGCATCTGCGGAGTTTCCTGCGAGAGGTCAAACGCCCGGCGGGCGGCCGGCGAGAGCACCAGGTCGAGCGCCCGCTGGAAAAACGAATCGGTCGATGCCGTCAATTCGGACCGCTCAGCCACGCGCGCCACCTGGTCGACCGCCTCGAGCAGCCGACGGCGTTCGACCATGCGGGGAGTGGCCAGATCGGCTGGCAGCCGGAGCGAGTCGATCTTGAAATCGGGACGATCGGGATGCTCTGAGATCTGGAACGGGTCAAACTGCCGTCCCAGCATTCCCGCTCCCTGTCCGGGGGTGATCGCCCCGTTGGTGGTGTGGATGACTTCGGGCAGGGAGACGAAGGTGGGCATCCCCGCCCGGTTTGGGGCGAGCTTGGAGAGGACCGACCCGAAGTGCGGAAAGTCGGTGTCGCGGGCCCCAAAACTCTCCGCCTTCAGCTCATGACGGCGTCCCGTCAGACCCGCATGGGCCCCGGTCGAGTGATTGTTGTCTTCCTGTCCCACCGAGCGGAGGATCGCCAGCTTGTCGGCATGGCGGGCGATCAACGGGAAGTGCTCGCTGATATGAATGCCGGGGACGTTGGTCCCGATCGGCAGGAATTCCCCCCGCGAGGCCTCGGGACCGTGCGGCTTGAGGTCCCAGGTGTCTTGATGGGCCGGGCCCCCCCACATGAACAGCAGGATGACCCGCTTCGCCCGGCCAAACGTCCCCGTTCCCAGCTCATCTCCCCGGGCCGATTGCCGCAACGCGTCTGGCAAACCCAATCCCAGCGTTCCCAGGGAACCGATCTGCAGGGCGGTCCGGCGGGAGAGGCCATCGCAGAACCGTACGGCTGGGCCAGAGTGATTCAGGCTGAGCATTGGTCGTGAGGCCGGGGACAACGGGGGAGTCGGAAGACGCGATCAGGAAGGACCCTCAATATATCAAAGACGGCAGATCTGTGAGAACTCCTGAGTCGATGCGCGTGTGACGGCAGAGACCGCAGATTGAGGGCAAACGGAGCAACTGACGGCTGGAGGGAATGTGCTTTTCGGGAGCGCTGTTTCTGGGAGTTCCCGTCGGCACCGTTTGCCAAGACCGTGGCGTCGCCGTTCGGTGGTCCTCATCGGGGGGCGACGGTAATGTTCGGCTGAGGGGACAGGCGTCAGGGATCACGGGTTTCAAACGGGAGAACGACAATGTCGCAGAGTGTGCGCGGGATCTTGGTGGCGTGGCTGTTGATGGCTGTGGGCTTTCTGGGGGAGATGTCGGCGGCCTGGGCCCAGGGAACGCGGTCGACCGAGGTGTACCGTCGACTCAAGGCCGAGGTGAACCAGATTCCCCTCATCGACACGCACGACCATCTCTGGCCATTTGACCAACTTCCCGCCCTGCGGCAGACGCGCGAGGGACGGGGGGTGAATCTCGCGGGACTGTGGCAGAACAGCTACCTCTCGGGCTACAACCCGATCACCCCCTGGAACGACAACATGGAGTTCCTCGAGTGGTGGCGCAAGGCGAAACACGATTTCGACAATGTGCGGGCCCTCAGCTTTTACCAGTATCAACTTCCCGCCTATCGCGACCTGTATGGAGTCGACTTCGAAACCCTGACCGACGAACAGGCGGTCGAGCTCAACCGCAGGATCTTCGACAATTATCGGGATCAAAAGTGGCTCTATCACGTCGTGACCGAGCGGGCCAACATCGAGCTGATGTTCAATGACACCTACTGGTCCCGTCTCGAATTTGTCCAGTCGTACCCCTGGGAAGTGCAGGTCTTCAATGTGACCAGCCTGGTCGCCGGATTTCACCAGTCCGAGTACGAAAACCGCCCTGCGAACAATCCCTTCAAGGTCGACAGTCCCTATGACTTCGCCCGCAAGCACGGGCTGACCATGGACAGCCTCGACGATTACCTCAAGGTCATCGACCGCATCTTCCTCGAAGCCCGGGACAAGGGGGCGGTCTGCCTGAAGTCGACCCTCGCCTACCAGCGCACCCTGCAATTCGACAATGTCTCCCGAGAACGGGCCGAGGTGGCGTTCGGCAAACCGCGCTCGGTTCTCACCCCGGCACAAATCAAGGATTTCGAAGATTTCATCTTCTGGCGACTGTGCGAATTCAGCGCCAAGTACGAACTCCCGTTCCAGATCCACACCGGCCAGGCCCGCATCCAGGGATCCAACCCGATGTTGCTCGTCGACCTGCTCGAGGGCAATCCCAAGACGAAATTCATCCTGTTTCACGGCGGGTTTCCCTGGGTGGGTGAGACCGCCGTCATCATGCAGCGCCACTGGTGGCACTGCTGGGTCGACTCGGTCTGGCTGCCGGTGCTGGGTTATTCCACCGCCAAGCGGGCCTTCATCGAATGGCTCGACGCCTTCCCCTCGAACCGCCTCATGTGGGGGGCCGACTGCAACCATGCCGAGGGAATCTACGGGGCGACCGAGTTTCACCGGCAATGCGTGACCGAGGCGCTGGCCGAGAAGGTCCTGAATGGCGACATCAGCGAAGAGACAGCCCGGCACATCGCCCGCCAGATCTTCCGCGACAACGCCCTGGAACTGTTCCCCCAGCTCAAGGAACGCCTCTGGAAGCACCGCGGCATCAAGCTCGAGCCCAAGCCGGCGACGGGCGGGAAATGATCCCGAACCTGCCCCCACCCTGACCCGGCACCGGTCGGGCCGGGGGGCCGACGCCGAAATCAGCTGCGCGACTGCTTCACGAACTCGAGCAGGGCGGCCCGCAGATCGACCGCCGACTGGTACCTCTGGCGGGGTTGACGGGCCATCGAATGCAGCAGAATCCGTTCAAGATCGGCGGGCATCGACGGAACGAGATGCCGGGGCCGGGGGGGATTTGCGGCCCGAACCAGTTCCAGCAGCGCCTCGTTGGTCGCGGCCCGGTAGGCGGGAGTCAGCGTGCAGAGTTCGTACAGCGTCACCCCCAGCGAGTAGACATCACTCCGCTCGTCGGCCCGTCCCTCCAACTGCTCGGGAGCGACATAGGCCAGCGTCCCGGCCAGCTGCAGGGGTTGCCGGGTCAGCAGGGAATCCCAGTCGATCGCGACGCCAAAGTCGGTGATGTAGACCACCCCCTGGTGATCGAGCAGCAGATTCGCCGGCTTGATATCGCGGTGCAGCACCGCCTGTTCGTGGGCGTAATCGAGGGCCGAGGCTGCCTGGATGCCCATCTTGGCGATGGCCGTCCAGGCGTTCCGGGTGAGGACCCGCGATGGTGGAGCCTGTGCCGCATTCCCCGCGGCCCGCGAGTCTGGCCAGGTCGAGTGGAAGTCCTGGCGGATCTCGGCAGCCGAGACACTGCCGTGGGGGCTCTTGAGCAGGTCAATCACCCGATCAAGCGGCATTCCCTCGATCAATGGCATGATGTAGTAGCACCAGCCCTGTTCTTCTCCGAAGTCCGAGACGGGGACGATGTTGGGATGACGCAGGCGGCGAGCCACACGGGCTTCCTGCTGAAACCGCTTGCGGATGATCTCGCTCGAATACCGCCACGACATCAGCTTGACCGCCACACGCTGTCCGGTCGCCAGCACCACCCCTTCGTAGACCACCCCCATCCCCCCCCGGCCCAGTTCCCGCACCAGCCGGCATCCGCCAATGTCGCGCAGCGAATTGTCGGTCGTGGGAAGTTCACTGAGGGCTCGGGTCTGCTCCTTGCCCACCTTCCACGACTCCATCGCGGCCGCGACGGTCAGCAAGTCCCGCACCTCGGTGGCCCGCTTGGGAAAACGCGAGGCGAATTCCTCAATCGAGGGCTGACGGCCGGCCCGCAGGGCGTCCAGGAATTCCGTGACGGCAATGTCGAGCGGATCCGCCACCGGTTGTCGCGAGCCCGGAGTGGCCCTCGGCAAACCAAAGATCTCGGCAGACGCCTCCCCATCGTCGGACGGAAGGGGATCAACCGGAGGAAGAGTCATCCCGGCGGCTTCCGATCGATCAGGCCGGGGATCCGGGTGAGAATCTGCTGCAATCGTGACAGAGCTCGCACATAGCGGGCACTGGCCCCCTGTTCCGACAGATTCAGCATCGCGGCGGCCTCGACATTCGACATCTCTTCGACGTGCCGCAGCATGAGGATCTCGCGATCCATCTCCCCCAGGTCGGCCAGCGCTCCTTCCAGTTGGGCGGTCAGTTCCTTCCGCAGGGCCGCCTGGCTGGGAGAGGTCATGTGCCCCAGGATCCACGAGGCCATGGACGAGGCCGACGAGACTCCCGGAGGCCCCGAGTCGATGGAGCGTTCGCGGCTGGCGTCCCGCGACTGGGCCGCCAGGTGTCGACGATGCACATCGGCAATCGTCTGCTGTACGATCAGCCTCAGCCAGACGAACATTCCCCCCGCATTCACCTCCCGCCAGACATGCTGCAGCCGCTGCTCGGCATTGAGATACGACTCCTGCAGGACATCGTCGACATCGACCCGCGAGGCCACGCGTGGATCCAGCCGGAACGAGACAATCCGCCGCAACCGGTCGCGGTAGTGTTCAAAGACCTCGGCCAGTGCAGCCCGGTCTCCATGCAGCACCCGGTTGACCAGGGCGTCGAGTCGCGGATCGGTGGAGACAGGGTCAGACATGGAGGTGTCGGCAAGAGCGGGGGCCAGAACCCTCAGTGTACGGGAAATCGACCGGGCTTTTCACTTCTTCGAGGTTTCTGTGGCGGCGGTCACCCCCCAGAGTTCACCCAGCAGGGAGTGCATGTCGGGGTCGTGCTCGCGCAGTTCGGCCTGGTCGAAGGGAAAGAAATCGTTCCGTCCAAAGTACGATTCGCTCAGTTCTGCGAAGTACTCCATGGGATTGGTCATGGCATACGAACGGGCCTCACGCCGATTTCCCGCGGCATCCTGCACCAGGACTTTCTCGTAACGACCACCGGCCCGGGCCTGCTCGAAGAGTGCCTGCACCCGCGGATGATCAAATCCCAGCACCTGGTCGTGGTAGGCATGGGCCAATT
The DNA here is from genome assembly GCA_003508595.1 of Planctomycetaceae bacterium. GTDB lineage: Bacteria > Planctomycetota > Planctomycetia > Planctomycetales > Planctomycetaceae > UBA10511. The sequence goes on along the minus strand of DNUF01000090.1, from coordinate 15,061 downwards.
CATGCAGCACGAAGTTCGGCATGCGCTTCAGTTCCTGCTCGAAGATCGGAATGTCGGTGAATTCCACCCCCTTGACCATCAGGGGATTCCGGCCATTCTCCCGCAGCCAGCCCTCCCCGGGGTGATACTCGGCCCTCGCTCCGACCCCTTCATACGCCGGTGAGAACCACAGGTTGACCCGCCTCAGCACCTCGAGCGCTCGTGGTGGAACCAGCCGGGTCACCTCCCGCAACTGGTCATCCAGGATCTGCACCGCCTTCTGGAGCGCCTCGGGCTGGTCCTGGCTCAGCCGATCGTCGATGTAGAGCTTCCATCCCTGGACGATCCGCCGCGAGTATCCGGGGGGAACGGGCACATTCGGCTCGGGCAACTCGGCAAACTGCCGGTCAACCGGCTGCTGCAGGAGGTGCTGGCTGAAGTAACGGGTGATCGACGTGAACAGGTGCCGGGTCGTGTTGGCCCCCTCAAAAATCCCGTGCGAACGGTTGGCATACGGCAGCACGGTGAAATGCCGATTGTGGGCAATCAGGGCGTCCATCAACTGCTCGACCCCCTGGTAATGGACATTGTCGTCCCCCGTCCCGTGAACAATCAGCAGGTTTCCCTTCAGATTCGCCGCGTGGGTGATGGGAGAGCCCAGGCGGTATCCGTCGGCATTCTCCTCGGGAAGCCCCATGTACCGTTCCTGGTAAATCGTGTCGTAGAGCTTCTGGTTGGGAACGGGAGCCACAGCGACGGCTGTCTGATACAGGTCGGGATACTGCAGGATGGCATTCAGACTGGAGCTTCCCCCGCCGCTCCACCCCCAGATGCCGACCCGTTGTGGATCGATCTGGGGAATCTGCCGGCAGAGTTCCTGCAGGGCGACCGCCTGATCTGCCGGTCCCAACTGACCGATCTTGTGATGCACCGACTTCCGCCAGGCACGTCCCTTCGGCAGGATCACCCCCCGATTGTCAAAACTGGCGACGAAACAGCCGCGTTGCGCGAGCATGGCGTGCCACAGGCCGGTGTTCCCCAGCCACGCATCACGCACGGTCTGGCCATGTGGTTCGCCATACACATGGATCAGCAGTGGGTATTTCTGCTTCGGGTCGAATTCGGGGGGCGTCATCAACCAGCCGTCGAGTTCGACGCCATCGCCGATGGGCAGCTTCACAAACCGCGTCCCCGGCAGCCGCAGTGTGGCGAGCTTGTTGCGCAGTTTTTCATTGTCGGCCAGCGGCCGCACGACTTCATGGCCGGGGAGTTTCAGGAACGCGAACGTCGGGGGGGTCAGGAATTGGGAGACACCGTGGGTCGCAAACTGCCCATTGGGAGAAATGCGGTAGGTGTTCCACCCCTGGGAAGCCGCGGGGGTGACCCGCTCGGTCTGGGTTCCATCCAGCTTCGCACGATGGAGGTAGCGCTGTGTCGCATTGTCGGGTGAGGCGGAGAAATAGATCCAGCCCCCTTCCTGGTCGAGCCCCTCAACCTGCATCACATCCCAATTGCCGCTCGTGATCGGGGTGAGGGAACCATCGAGCCCGGCGCGGTAAAGGTGCCGCCATCCCGAGCGTTCGCTGAGCCACAGGAACTGTCGTCCCTGGTCCATCCAGCGGATCGGATTGTCATTTTCGATCCAGGCGTCGTCCTTCTCGACCAGCACCACCCGGGACCGTGCCGTTTCGAAACTGGCGAGGTACACCGTGTTGGTGTTCTGCACCCGGTTCATCTGCTGGATCAACAATCCGTTCGAGTTCGGGGTCCACTCCATCCGGGGGAGGTAGTGGTTCCGTGGGTCCCCTGGCAGGTCGACCCAGCGGGTCTCGCCTCCCGAGACCGGCACGATCCCAACGCGGGTGGCCGAGTTCTGTTCCCCCACCTTGGGATAGGGAATGGTGATCACCCGGGGATAGTTCCCCTGCGTGTTGTCAATCAGCGACATTTCCCGCACGCCGTCGAGATTGAACTGCAGGTAGGCAATCGAGCGTCCATCCGGGCTGAACCGGAAGGCATCGCGGATTTCGAGTTCTTCTTCATTCACCCAGTCGGCGGTGCCGTTGATGATTCGTGCCGAGCCATCGGTGGTCAGCGGTGTGACGACCCCGGTGTCGACCGCTTCCACGTAGATGTTGTTCTCGCGTACATACGCGACCCGGTTGCCATCGGGAGAAAACCGGGCGAACATCAGCGAGGCTGGTGGGGCATCTCCCCCCAACCGTCGCAGCTTGCGGGTTTCCAGGTCGAGCACCCAGTAGTCTCCCCGGGTGTTTTCACGCCAGACCCGGCGGGTGTTGGTGAACAGCAGCAGTCGCCGCTCGTCGGCTGAGAACCGGAACGGCGACCCCGACAGCGAATTGTTCCCCTCGCCTGTCAGGAACAGGCTGGCGGGGGCGATCACTTCGGCACTGTCGGTGGCACAATCGCGACGGACCAGGTCCTGGCCCGAGGCGTTGGGCTCCGCCGGTTTCTCCCAGGTGAAGTACGACGAGGACCGCTCGCTCCAAAACGGGGTGCGGGCCCCCTGTTCTCCAAACTCCCCCTTCTCGTACAGTCGCTCCAGCGACAGCCAGGGGCTGCCTGCCGGCTCGGGTTCGGGCTTTTTGGCAGCGTCTTCGGCCTGGGGCTTCGTGGCCCCCTCGCTGCGGGCCACGGCCTGGGCCCGAATCGCTTTCTGGGCGACCGCCAGACGTTCGGGCCAGACGAACTTCGGGGACCGGGACGGGTCGTAACCGGCGAGATGCCCCTTCAGGCGGGTGGCCGCCTTCGTGTAGCGCCACTCCCGGTCCCCAAACACCTCTTCGCAGAGTGCCGCCAGGCCCGCGTCGTACTCGCGCAGTTCCTGGCGGGTGTTCACATGATTGTGGTCGTGGTCGTTCTCGCGGTTGTCGTCAAACCACGACTGGGCCCCCTCGGCAAAGTACTCGGCCGAATTGACCGAGGCGTATTTCCCCTTCCACAACCCCCGGTCCATGGCCGAACGATATGTCTCTTTGAGCCGGCGATCGAACGACGGATCCAGCTGATTCAACGCCCGCAGGTGAATGGTGTGGGCGAACTCGTGCAGCAGGATGCATTCCCTGGCATAGGGGTCACCCGCATAGCCCAACAGGTTTTCTTCACCGCAGGAGCAGCACGGATCCGAGGCGCTGCCGCCGGTCCCGCGGGCACGGGCGTCCCAATAATCCTTGGCGGGGAGTGACTCGAAACCGGGCACCGGTCCCAGCCGGGCGAAATCGGGGAGATCGGTGGTGAATTCGCGATGGGCGATCACGCACATCCGCGAGCCGGTCGCGGCCAGGGCCTTGAGGATCTCGGGACGATGTCCCACCATCTGCCGCACGAGGAAGGCGGCTTCGCGCAGGGCATAGTCATTCACCTGCCCCGACGCGACGATGGGATAGCCTTCGACCTCCACATGGCGGGTGTAGAACGGGGGGAGTTTCAAGGATTCGGGAGGGCTGCTGACGGCTGGCAGGTTCTCCTCTTCGGCGGCCTGTCCCCAGGCCACCCGCTCGACAGACCCCAGTCCGACCGCGAGCCCGACCCCGAGGACCCACACCATGACACAACGCGTCAACCAGGAAACCACAGCCATCACCACCCGGGGCGAACGCCCCTGTCAAACGAACCGGCAGACCCACCAGGCCGAACCGCCCAGTCCCAGAACCGCGTCTGGGAGACCTGACCCGAGACTCCCCTCAGGCAATCCCCGACGCCCAATGCTGTGATGGTAACAGCTTGCGACCCGGCGACCAGCCCGGCCGTTCGCCGGGTGGGCGTTGCAGCCTCGATCGGGTACCCCTGGGGCTGACGCCGCTACGTGCGACTGGCGCGGTTGCGGCTCGACTGGTTCGCGCAATCGCCGCTGGGGTAGACTCTCGATGATCGTTCGGCTGTCGTAACAGCGAGCTGCGGTGCCAGCGAATTTGAAACTTCTTTCAGGGGTGTTGACGGGTGGGAGCGCGTGGACGGGACGTGGTGATTTGGAATCCGCACTCGGGCAAACGCCGGGGGGCGGCACGGTTGGCCCGACTGCGGGATCGATTGGGGGCGAGTGCCGATTTCTGGGAAACCAACGGGCCGGGAGATGCCGAACGTCTCGCCCGTGAGGCGGCCCGCGCGGGAGTCTCTCGCGTCTATGCCAGTGGCGGCGATGGGACCGTCCACGAGGTCGCCAATGGTCTGCTGGGGGCTTGGGAGAACTCTCCTGGTCCGAACTCTCCCTTTCGGACTGCCCC
>DNUF01000090.1:5677-10623 GCA_003508595.1 Planctomycetaceae bacterium | reverse complement strand
CCCAGCCCAGCGGGTCTCGATTCACCCCTCCCGCATCCCTTCACGCGGCCGGCCCGCGCCGATGGTCATGCCGACGGCCATCTTCCGGCACTCATTGTCGTTCCCGTCGGTTCCGCCAATGACTACGCCCACAGCCTGCGGGCCGAGGCCAGGACGGCTGGGCGTTCGCCCAGCGAGTTGCAGTCGGTCGATGTCGGACGGATCCGTTCCACCGATGGACACAGTCGATTCTTCCTCGTCTGTGTCGGCATCGGGCTCAACGGCATGGTCACGGAGGAGTCCCGTCGCATCCATCATCTGCAGGGAGTGCTGCTGTACGGGCTGGCCACGGCCCGTGCCTTGTGGCAGCTCGATCGCGCACCCGAGATGGCGGTGCAGCTCAACGGCGGTGTCCCGTTGGTGGGGCCGACGATGCTCTTGAGTGTGCTGCTCGCTCAACGCGAGGGAAACTTCCTGCTCGCCCCGCAGGCCCGCCTGGGCGATGGCTGGTTCAATGTGGTGCATGGGGCACTCACCTCGCGCTGGGAGGCACTGCGTTTGCTCCCCCGAATTGCTCTCTGGGGACTGCCGCAGGTCTATCCTGGCCTGACCCGCAGCCTGTGCCAGTCGGTCCGGGTGTCGGCCCCGCAACCGCTGGTGGCACATGCCGACGGCGAACTCTTCTGCGTGGGAGCCGATGGTGTGACCGAACTCGAGATGGAGATTCTTCCCGGTCGCCTGCAGGTCGCCCTCTGGGAAGAATGAATGCCCAGAGCTTCAGGTGCGGCGGTTTGCTGGTTGGGCTTGATGGTTGGGCAACAGACGCCTGCAGGGGGGACGCCACCGGCGGCTGTTCCGCAGGTTCCGGCTTCGAATCGCGGCGTTACAGTTTGCCCGTTCGGCAGACCTTTCGGCACGAGAAAGATCGCGTTGCGTGGTGCGTTGTGCGTGCTGGCCGATCAAACTGCGGGGGGACGCCGGATGCCGTTCAATTGCCTCATGCCATGGGAAATCTGCAGACGAAATCAACAGATAACCCAATTTGCGCCGAAAGCCGAGGATCGCTTCCCGGCGCCACTTTCCCGCCCGGAACCGGGCGACTGGGGAACTGCATGCCTCTGAATGAGAGTCCCGTGAATCCCTCGTCCGATCTGACTGGCGAGTCGCAGGCGGCTCACACACTTCCGGAACTTGTCCTGGAAGTCTCCCGTGGTCGGACCCGTTTTCCACAACGCCCGGTGACCGGCCCCCGTTTTCTCATTGGCTCGGCCATCACCTGTGACCTGCGTCTGGGGGGGGGGGACATCCCCGCTGTGCACACGCTGATTGTCCGCAGCGAACAGGGCTACGAACTGGAGACGCTGGTCGGCGAGCCTCCGCTGAAGGTGAATGGCGAAATCGTGCAGCAGGCCTGGCTGCGTGATGGGGACCGGATCGAGATTGGATCGATTGAACTCGCCGCCCGCCTGGTGGCCAGCGCCGGGTTGTCGACGGATCCCCTGGCGACCGATCGTCCTCCCCTCGACCAGATGACCACGGCGGAACTGGTTGACTTCATCGAACTCGAACAAGACCTCCAGGCCCGCCAGGAGCTCTCCCGGCATGCCGGTGCTGCCGCCTTGCTGCGGGAGGCCCGTCGCCTGTCGACGAAACCGGTGCAGGTGAAACCGTTGCCGGGGACACGAATCGACCGGGGTGAGTCGGAAATTCCCCGACCGCACACCGCGCCGCGGGTGCCGGTGGTGGAGCTCAAGCCCCAGGTGGTCGAGTCGGTCGAGGCACACGCTCTGGGCGAGCAGATGGCGGCCCTGTCGCAGGAACTGCGGCTGACGCTCGAGGCGGCCGGCCAGCGTGAAGGGCAGTATGCGCAGTCACTCGCCGACCTGTTGCTCGTCCAGCAGCGCCTGGCCCGGCAACTGGCCGACGTGACCGACACCGTCGACCAACTGCGGCAGACCCAGGAAACCCGCAGCTACGAAACCCCGCGTCCCCGCGTCAGCGCCTGATCGTTGAGGGCGTCACTCGGGGGGTTGCCGGGGCGGGAGCATCAGCCACCGATCGTTGGTCGACCCCCTGCGATAGGCCCCGTGTTGGCTTACCGACGCGGGGCTGCCCGTCAGAGATTCCCGGCTTCGAGCACGTACAGGGCCGAGTCGGCCCGCAGGTTGGCCCCCCAGGCATGCTCCATCGCCCGACCGGCGATCAGCGGGATTTCCTTCACGATCCGACCGCCGACCACTTCCACGAGGTCGCGGAAGTCGGTCATCGACATAAAGTGCAGGTTGGGGGTCTCGTACCACTCGTAGGGAAGGGCACCCGTCCGGGGAGCCCGTCCATTCAGCAGCAGGTCAAGCCGCACCCGCCAGTTCCCGAAATTCGGCACCACGACCAGCGCTTGCCGCGCCACCCGCAGCATTTCGGTCAGCAACAGTTTCGGATGCCGCACCTGCTGCAGGGTCTGGCTGAGCACCGCGAAATCAAACGACTGGTTGGGAAAGCCCTGCAATTCCTGATCGAGGTCGGCACACAGGACCGGAACCCCCAGCGAGATCGCCTGCACGATCGCCTGTCGGTCGAGCTCGATCCCCTGGATTGAGGCGCCGTGCGTGTCGCGCAGCTTCGCCAGCAGCCGGCCGTTGCCGCAGCCGAGATCCAGCACCCGGCTTCCCGAGGGAATCTGGGCGACGATGGTGGCATCGGTCAGTTGCACCAGCGGGTCGGGCATGCAGTACCGGCGATCGTTGCGTTCGACCAGGCGTTGAGACATGGGGCAGGGGAACCGGGAAGGAACAGGGAAACGCCACCGGTAAACCGGTCAGCCAGCCGATCGACGGGCCGCGAGCAGGGTCTGTTCGAGGAAGGGGGTCAGCAATTCGGCGAGTGGATCGACTTCCAGCAGGAAGGAATCGTGGCCGTAGGGGCTGGTCAGCTCGACAAACGAGACATGCCGGCGGGCCGCGACCAGGGCGTTGACCAGCTCGAGGCTCTGTGACGTCGGAAAGAGCCAGTCGGTCGTGTAGGAGGTGATCAGAAACCGGGCGTCGGTCTGGGAGAGGGCTTTTTCCAGGCTGCCGTGTTCTCCCGCCAGGTCGAAGTAGTCCATGGCACGGGTGAGGTAGAGGTAGCTGTTGGCGTCGAATCGTTCGACAAACCGGCTCCCCTGGTAGTGCAGGTAGCTCTCGACCTGGAACTCGGTCTCGTGCATCAGCTCGTAGGCCAGTTGCTGGGCATTCTGCAGCCGGCGTCCAAACTTCTGCTCGATGGAATTCTCGGAGAGGTAGGTGATGTGGGCGACCATGCGGGCCAGGGCCAACCCCTGGTTGGGTCCGCCCGACTGGTCGTAATAGTCCCCATTGAAGAAGTTCGGATCGGTGACAATCGCCCGACGGCCCACGCAGTTGAAGGCGATGCCCTGGGCCGAGAGTTGTGCCGCCGAGGCCAGGCAAACCGCCGCCCGCAGTTGATGCGGAAACCGGGCCGCCCAGTCGAGCACCTGCATTCCCCCGAGGCTCCCCCCGACCACCGCCAGCAGCCGATTGATTCCGAGGTGCTGCACCAGGCGCGAATGCACCTGCACCATGTCGCCGATGGTCAAAAAGGGAAACCGCAGCCCATAGGGGCGGCCCGTCTGCGGGTCGATCGAACCGGGTCCCGATGTTCCCTGGCACCCCCCCAGGACGTTCGCGCAGATCACGAAGTAGCGGTTCGTGTCGAGTCCCTTGCCGGGACCCACGAGTTCATCCCACCAGCCCGCCTTGCGATCGTCGGCATTGCGTCGCCCCGCCACGTGCGCATCCCCGGTGAGGGCATGGCAGACGAAAATGGCGTTGTCTTTTTGCGGCGAGAGTTCGCCGTAGGTCTCATAGGCGACTTTCACCGGTCCCAGTGTGGCACCGTTGGCCAGCACCAGCTGGTTGGGAGCCGCACAGAGATAGGTGTGCTCGGTCTGCACAATCCCGACCGAAGGAGCCCCCTCGCGGGAGTTGTCCACCAACTCTTCCTCGGCAGCCGAGCCGGAGGGAGTGCGGGGTGAATCGGGCGAAGTCACGATGCGAATGTTGAAACCAGGGGGAAAAGTGCCGGGGGACCGGGTCACTTCGAGGCTCTGCAGTCTACACCAGCGCGAGGAACTGCGACACCCGCCGCTCCACGACATCGAGGCTGCGGTTCCAGAAATCGGGGGCGGCCAGATCGTACCCAAACGTCGACTTGACGGCCTCTTCGGTCTCCTGGCAACCGGTGGCGATCAACAGGTCGCGGTACCGCTGGGGGAACGACGCCCCCAGTTCCGGAGCGAGGGCAAACAGCCCGGTCGACAGCAGGAAGCCAAACGTGTAGGGGAAGTTGTAGAACGGCAATCCCGAGATGTAGAAGTGCAGCTTCGAAACCCAGAAATCGGGGTACCAACCCTCGGGATCGAGCGCGTCGAGGTAAGTCTCCTTCTGGGCAGCCAGCATCAGTTCCGACAGTCGGGCCGTCGAAACCTCCCCCTCGCGCCGTTCCTGGTGGAAGCGGTCTTCAAACACGAACCGGGCGTGGATGTTCATCAGGTAGGCGACCGCATCGCTGCACATGTGGTCGAGAATCCCCAGTTGCTCGCCCCGCGACCGCGACTGGTGGAGCCGGTCTTCGGCCAGGACCGCCTCGGCAAACGTTGAGGCGGTCTCAGCGAGGTTCATCGGGTAGTCCTGCAGGAACAGGGGCTGTTCCCGCAACACCCACGAGTGATAGGCATGTCCCAGTTCGTGGGCCAGCGTGGAGACGTTGTCGAAGCTGTTGGTGAAGGTCATGAAGACCCGCGACTCGCGCTTCGTGGGCAGCCCCGTGCAGAAGGCCCCCTGGCGCTTCCCCGGACGATTCTCGGCCTCGATCCACCGCTTCTCGTCGCACATCTGGGCGAAGTCACCCAGGTCGGGACTGAACGCGCGGAAGGCGCGGATCACCCCTTCCAACCCGTCGTCGTACGA
>DNUF01000090.1:0-5374 GCA_003508595.1 Planctomycetaceae bacterium | reverse complement strand
GCCTTGGCCGAGAGATAGGGGAGCAGACACTTCCGCCGCTCCGACACCACCCGCCACATGGTCTCCAGGGTCTCGCGCCGCAACCGGTTGCGGTGCAGGGGGACATCCAGGTGGTCTTTCAGTCCCAGCCGTCGGTAGAGGGTCAACCGGGTGCCGGCGAGGTGATTCAACGCGTCGGCACAACTGTCGGCGATCGTCTTCCACGCCTTGTCGGCGGCATGGAAGTTGTTTTCCCGAACGGAACGCTCGGGAGAATCGAAACGCACCTGGCTGGGAGACTTCTGGACCAGTTCTCCCTTCTCCATCACGGTGATCCGCAGGTCTCCCGAGAGACGATCGAACAGCCGGCCCCAGGCGTGGATGCCATCAACCGCCAGGTCGGCGGCCAGCGTCTCTTCGGGCTTGGGGAGCCGCAGCGACGCATTCTTCCGCCGCTGCTCGATGAAGAACCGGTTCGCCGTCAGCCACGGGTGCGATGCGATCCAGGCCTCGAGTTGCGCGGGCGAGGCCGACTGCAGGGCAAACTCGAGACTGGTGGCGATCCGCTCCCGCAGGGGATCGAGTGCCGAGAGCTTCGCCTCGACCTGGCGAAAGGCGCGATTGCCGGCATCCGCCGCCGAATGACAGCCAATGAACGATCCCAGGTCTCCCGCCAGCGATTCCACCGACTCGTATTCAGGCAGCAACCGGGTCCAGGCGGCATTGGCCGCCGGGTCCGGGCCGATCGGTCCCAGGCGATCGGTCTCATCCGCCAGCCGGGACAGTCGCGCGCGGTAGTCGTCGACAATCCGCCCGAACTCGGGACTCTCGGGATGGGGCAGGATGGAGTCGAGATCCCAGACCTGGGGGTGTCGCGCGGCGTTCATGTCAACCGGGGGGCGAGGAGGATTCGGACCACCGCCGGGCAGACCGAGAACAGCCCCCCGACGACGTGCAGTGGGGAGATGTTACCGATTTCCGCCCGGATGCAAACCCCCCCCGGTCCGATGCACGGTCCCGCGGGGGAAACCATTGCCGGACCACCAGCGCCAATCCGCGACCACCGGTCAATCGTCGGTGTCGTCTGCGACGTCGCCGGCAATGTCTTCCTCTTCGTCGTCGCTGTCGGTTTCATCCGACTCGGGCAGATCGTGCGCGGTTCCCCGACAGCGGATGCTGCGTGCGATCTTGCGAAAGGTTTCTTCGGTCTTTTCGAATTCCTGGTCGGTTCCCTGGAAGAGCACCAGGCAGGTGAACCGCGGTGCCCGGAAGGCCCGGATCCGGGCCGAGTTGGTCAGTTCGAGGCAGAAGAATTCGAGGTCCCAGGCGACAGCCGGGCGTCGGCCCACCTTGGCTTTCACCGGATAGATGTCGAGTTCGGTGTACTCGTCGCGAAATGCCTCGAGGGTCGCCTCGGCCACCTCAGCCGGGTCGGGACGGTCCTGGAACAGACAGATGGTGAGAAACGACGTCCCCGGGCTGGAGAGCGAAATCGTCACCTGGTCTGGCTCGAGGTTTTCTGCCAGGTCCCAGCGTTCGGGATAGGCGAACGAGATGCCATGCTTCTTGTAGCGGGAGGCCATGCCGGTTTGCGTCTGTGAAGGGGGCCGGGCGCCACTTGGCCCGGGGGGGAAATGTCGGTGGGGGAACGTTGTGACGTGGGGAGTCACCCTGAGGGAGGGGGGGCGGCTTCGTCTCCCGCTGCGGGAGGCCTGGGCCCCCATTTCTGGGCCTGGTCGCGCTGCCGTCGCAATTGCTGGATCCCTTCCATGAGAAACTGCAGTCCGCGGGTCAGGTTGCGGAGAGCGTCGCGGTGCTTGCGGGCGGCGAGATCGGCCAGGGCCTGCTCGCGCACTCCCTGGTAATTCGCCCAGTCGACCAGCCAGCCATCTTCCTGGGCCGTCCGCTGCACGGTCGCTTCGAGGGTGGAGAGGCTCGAGAGAAACTGCGGCGTCAATCCGCACGACGCCTTCCGGTAGGGCCCCCCCTTGGCGATTACGGGAATCTGTGACGACAGTTGATCGCGCCGTCGCCGGCGGAACCACAGCAGGATCAGGATCCCGCACAGGACGTTGGCCGCCGCCATCATCAGGTGGCCCAGCACCCCGTAGTCGGTCGAGATCAGCAGGGCCCCCACAACAAATGACGCGACGGCGAAACCACCCCCCACCAGCTCGAAGGGATGGAACAGGGGGATGGGATTGGCCAGGGGAGTCATGTCGGCGGCTGGTGGCTCGTCGGCATTGGCCCCCCCCGCGCCGACCCGGGCAATCACCACGGTGATGTTGTCGGGGCCGCCACGCAGGTTGGCGAGGTTGACCAGCGCCCGGCATGCCTCGGTCGGGCTGAGATTGGCGGCGAGGGCACCGATCTCGGCATCAGGAACCTGCCCGGTCAGTCCATCACTGCACAGCAGGTAGACATCGTTCGATTCGACCGGCAAGGGGCCTTCGACATCGACTTCGACCGAGGGATTGGGGCCGAGCGAGCGGGTGATGACATTGCGCGGCTCGGTCCGCAGGATCTCTTCGGGAGACATCACTCCCTGCCGCATCAGTTCCCACTGCAGGCTGTGGTCGAAGGTGAGCTGGTCGATGCGCCCCTTGCGGATGCGATAGCAACGGCTGTCACCCACATGCCCGACCACGGCTCCCTGGGGCCCCAGCACCAGCGCGGTGCAGGTGGTTCCCATGCGGGTGAACTCGCGGTTGAGTTCTCCCCGCTCGTGGATCGCGTCGTTCCCCATCTCGAGCGCCCGCTTGAGCGCTCCTTCGACCGATTCGTCCGAGAGCTTGGTGTAGGCGTGGGGAATGGTGTCGGCGGCCATCTTGCTGGCCAGTTCGCCGACCGCATGCCCCCCCATGCCATCCGCCACCAGGAACAAATGCCCATTCCGCTCCCACGACTCGGTGTCGGGGGCCATCTGGATGCTGTACGAATCCTGGTTGTTCCGCCGGCGAAAACCGATATCGCTCAACGCGGCGAAGGCAACCTTCTGCTCCCAGTGCATGACCTGAACGACCGGCCGAAGAGGAAAGCCGCGTCACAAGGCGGCAGGAGAGCAGGACCAGACACAGCACGAGCAGCTTTCCCGGCCCGCCAAGCCTGTCTCCGGAACCTGCGGCGTCGAGTCACCCAATACCCCAATTCTTTCATCGGTCGGGGCTTGCGCCAAGCGACCGCCCCCGGTGCCAGACTGTCTGCCAAACTGCCCGCGGCGCATGGAACTGGCGAGTGGAACAGGCCCGGCAGCTTACGAGCGATTGAACCAGATGCTCTCGGAGTGGGTCAGCAGAACGTGATAATAATGCAGCGTCGAGACTGGCAACAGGATCCGGTCGCGCCTGGTTTTTTCAGAATGGGCCACCAGCAGATGCATGAAATGGTCGGCCCGCTCCAGTCGCAGGAACCCTCGGGCGATGGAAAACACATCCTCAGCACCGTTCGCCATCTTGAGAACCCGGGTGGTCCCCGTGTCGCGAAGTGCCAATTCCTCGACGAGTCCGGTATTCATCAGGGAAAAGGCCGCCCCGGTATCAAAGATCGTGGTGACAGTCTTGGGAAGCTGTCCGGGGCCAATCCAGGGTCCATTCGGTTTGGCTGAGAATTCCACCGCTGGCGAGATCCACCCACCCGCTTGGTTGGGAAAGCGCCAATGGGGAATTGCCGGGTCCAGCAGGTCGGCCCAGGGACAACTCGGCGGAGTCACGGTGCCAGTACCTGATCGGGGACCAGGAAGACGGTCACATCTTCACGGGGCGTTCGCTCGGCCAGCTTCTTGCGCAAATCGGCAACTGAACGGGCCGATTCGACGACCCGTGTTCCCGAGAGCGCGACAGCCTGGCCCCCGTAATGACGAACCAGTTTCGGCAGTTCGGTATCAAACCAATCCTCAATGTCGAGCCCGCCGATGGTCTGCCGGCTCTGCAGTTCAGCGTGGCAGAGTTTCACCACCTCGTTTTCGAAGCCGGCGACCTTTTCCAGCACGAGAAACGCGCCGGCCTTCATCGCGCGGACCGTGGTGGAAATCTTGTCGATGTCTTGAAAACACGAGTAGACCACGATGAGTGTGCCGGGGGAAATCAGGCGATGGAAAGCGGCCAGTCGATCGATGCGGTCTTCGACTTTGAGGGGAGAAATGCCAGTATCCAGCGCAAAACACAACACATGAATCGTGCCTGACTCCAATCGGGTCCAGGTGTCGTCAGCGGGGGCATGATTTTCGACGAGGTATTCCAGGTCACCGGGAGCTTGCCGTCCAAAAGCCGTGACAAGTCGTTCCACCGTCGTGACATCGTCGTCGACAATGACAACTCGACGGATCGGGGAATTCATGGCCATCTCTCGTTGCCTGGTGCGGGTTGCCTGGCTTGGGTTCGCTGGGGACGTTCTTTGAAGAATGATCTCAATGGCGTGCGATCATGACATCGGTGCCGTAGTCGAGAAAAGCGAAAGAATCACACTCGGTAGGCACCGCTACAGTTGTGGTTGTGACCCCCGCGGCAATTTGGCGCGGTCATGTACTGCAGTATATACACAGTGCCGGGAGTATGTCCATGGAAAACCATGCCGGCAAAGTGAGTGCCCGACGGCAAAACGGCGATGCTGTTGGAGTAGTGGTGTAGCGATGGTCGTGATGGCGAGTCGAGGGCATTTCGCGGCGGCATCTGGATCAGCGACGCCCGCCGCATCCCAAGTCGGCTTTGTCGCCTTGAACACCGTCCCCCATCCCCCACCGGAAGCCGCACCGCAGCTGTCGCCAGCCAGCACGCACCGGCGTATGATCCGGCTCAGGCGACTTCGCCCCCATAAAAGTGCCCGGCCATCGGATTCGCCCGGTCCAATTCGGCCACAGTCGCGGCGCTCCCTCCCCTTCACATCCTCACCCCCGCGGTGACAGCTTGAACTCCTCTTCCTCCTCCCCCCGCTTTCTCACCGAACGCCAGTTTGAGGTTGGTCCGGTCTCCCTGCGAGTCGCCGTGACTCCTCCCGGCGATCCCCCCCTCGTGCTCCTGCATGGGGTGACCCGGCGGTGGCAGTCGTTTCTGCCGGTGGTGGCCGATCTGGCGACCCGGCATCAGCTCTTTTGCGTCGACCTGCGCGGGCATGGGGGCTCGTCCCGCGCCTCCCGCTATCGCACCGTCGACTACGTCCCCGACATTGTCTCCCTGCTGCGCGAACACATTCGCCAGCCCGCCGTCGTGTATGGACACTCGCTCGGATCCATGGTCGCGGCCGGCGTGGCGGCCGAGGTCCCCGACCTGGTGAGTGCCCTGGTGCTCGAAGATCCCCCGTTCGAAACGATGGGGCACCGGATTCGCCAGACCCGGCTCCACAGCTACTTCGCCGGGGTCGCGGGGATTCTCCGCCCGGGTGCCACCCCCCACGAACTGGC
>DNUF01000168.1 GCA_003508595.1 Planctomycetaceae bacterium | reverse complement strand
GGGGGGCGGGTACGGCTGGTAACGATCGACCCCGACAACGACGACGGACCTGCCCGCGAGGGAGGAACCGAGATCCGGTGGCGGCGATCTGACGGGGATCGTGAACTTGCGAGGAAGCTGGTCCACGTCAGCCTCGCAGGGCCCGTGGCGGAGATGCTCTACACCGGCGATCCCTATCATCCTGGCCTGGTGGCCGAATGGGCGGCTGACTGGCGCGATGCCTGGGAGGCAGCCGAACTGCTGCTGCCCGATGAGCGCCAGCGGTTGGCCTACCTCGAACAAATCTCCCTCGAGCTTTACCGGCGACTCAATGATGAGTCGCAGTGGGCCGCCCTCGCGGCACTCGCCGACAATCTGCTGGCCCACGAGACGCTCGAACGCGAAGAGATCGAGGAAATCTTCGGAGAATGGCTCTGATGGGCAGCCCTGCCTCGCTGTCTGAGTGACTTGGCCGCAGGTTTTGCTCAGGGAGTGATGGGAATTCGCGACGGTCGAAGCACGGCTTCCCCCGGAGCTATGGTTCCGGAAGTGCCCGCAGCAGCGGGCAATGGGCCGGGGCCGATTCTCCAGCGCGGTATCGTTGCAGCAGGGACCGGGATTGCTGGGCCAGCATCCGCCGGACCTCTCGTCGCTCTCCCCGAATGCGGGGAATGCGGAGCGAATCGTAGGCCGTCGTCTGGTGCCGCATCCAGGCGATGACAGCCGCCTCGGCCCGCTCTTCCACCGGAATCATCTTCGTGCGGGCCACTGTGCCACTTCCGACAGGTGTGGCGTGGAGGGTGACGGCCTCGGCCAGGCGTTCTGCCAGAGAGGCATGGACCGGATGAAAGGCCAGAAAGTTGACGACAGCACCACGAAAATCCTCGACGTACTCGGACTGCTGCCGCTCGCGCCGCGCCGCAGCCGACTGTTGTCGACGGGCATACGACTCGGTCGTCCGTTCCTGGGCCAACTCGGCCTGCACCCGCGCGATCGTGACCGCCGGGGCCCAAACGCCGCGCGAGAAAATCTTGCGCCCGCGCCGCTCCTGCACCACCCAGAATTCTCCCCCGGCTTTCACCCGACGGGTGACCCCGGCATCTCCGGGGGGAAGCAACTCCCATCCCTCAGGCACTTCCCGAATGGCCCCCCGGGAATCGACCACCGTCCGTGGTCGGGGCCCGGGAGCAAACGTCGGGGTTGCGTTGTCAGCGGTCACGCGGAGGTTCCTTGGTGGCGGGAAGTCGGGCGAACGGCGGCGGCCTGGCGACTTGGGGTTCGGGGAGCCGTCAACGGCCTGAAACAATATCGGACGAAGTCGACGCCGACGACAGTCAGCCCGCTGCCAGGCTTTGCAGTCTTCCCGTGACGGCCAGCATTCTCTGGCGGGGGGACTCACAGCATTCCCTGCCAACACGGTTGACGATCGCTGGGACGCAGTTCGATGATCGAAGTCTGGGGATTCAAGCCCCGTCTTCAAACCTGCGAGATTGGAATCCGGATGACCTCCACTTCGGCACAACCCGTTCGATTGAGCCAGCGCTGGCAGTGGGCCAGCCGTCAGGCCATCGGCTTCCTGATGGCTCAGGCGGTGGACAATCCCCAGGTCCTCTCGTTGGCGGCCGGGCTGGTCGATCCACAGTCGCTTCCCATCGCAGAGACGCGGGAGGCACTGGAGCACCTGTTTGCCGATCCCGTCCGGGCCCGGCATGCGCTTCAATACGGCACGACGGCCGGCTCGGGTCGACTGCGTCACCAGGTGATCGAGCACTTTGCCGGGCTCGAAGGCTCAACGGTGTCGGCCCTGGGACTGCGTCCCGAGCAACTTGTCCTCACGACGGGTTCCCAGCAATTGCTGTCACTGGTTGGGGAGATTCTCGTCGACCCGGGGGACATCGTGCTGGTCGCGGCCCCGACCTACTTCGCCTACCTGGGAACGCTCGAAGGGCTCGGTGCCCGCATTGTGCCGATCGAGACCGATGCCGACGGCATGCGGCTGGAATCGCTGGAACGGGTCTTGACGGAACTCGATCGGCAGGGAGAACTGTCGCGGGTGCGATTTGTCTATTCGGTCAGCTACTACGAAAACCCGTCGGGCATCAGCCTTTCGGCCGAGCGGCGAAAGGGTCTGGTGGATCTCGCCAGACGGTGGTCGCGTGCGCACCGGATTTTCGTCCTCGAGGATGCCGCCTATCGGGAACTGCGCTACGACGGTCCCGAGTTGCCCAGTCTTTGGAGCTGCGACCCCTCCCGCCAACACGTGATCTACGCACAGACCTTTTCGAAGAGCTTCTCGCCGGGGGTGCGGGTGGGATGCGGCATCCTGCCCGATGAGTTGGTGCGTGCTGTGTGCGACCGGAAGGGGAATGAGGATTTCGGTTCGTCGAATTTCAGCCAGCACCTGCTGACCGAGGTCTTCGACCGGGGACTCTATCGCCCCCATGTGTCCCTCGTGCAGCAGGCCTGCCGGGCCAAGCGCGACACGATGCTGGCCGCGGCCCAGCGTCACTTCGGCGACCTGCCGGTGGTCACCTGGGTCCGTCCCCACGGGGGTCTCTACGTCTGGATGTCACTCCCGAAGGAGGTGGCAACCGGATTCGACAGCCGACTTTTTCAGGTGGCCGTCAAGGAAGAGCAGGTGATGTATGTGCCCGGGGAATTGTGCTATGCCGGTCCTCCCGAGGGCCGTCGGCGCAACGAGATGAGGTTGTCGTTTGGCGTGCAGGATGCGACAGGCCTGGAAGAGGGGATGCGCCGCCTGGCCAACGCTGTCCGGCGGGTCCTGGAATGATCGGACGCAGATGCGCCGGTCTGCTCGTTCGCGGCTCCCCTACTGGCTTCCACGACGAAGACGGTCGCCGGCCTGCCGAATCGGGGGGAATGGCGAGGGTCCCGGTTCTGACGTTCCCCCGGGCGAACTGCCCGGTGAGATTTGGCATCCTCCCAGCGATGTGCGGGTTCGGAGCGGGACTTTACGGGAGACGACGCGGTGTATCGTGCCGCCGCCTTGGTCGCGGAGAGTGCCCGCGTGAATCCTGCGGCAGGCCGCGTTGTTATTCGGCGGTGCGGGGAGGGGTTTGCTGGATCACGGCGTACCAGCCAAGTCCGTCGTATTCCTGATAGCCAATGGTCTGGGCGAAGGCGATCGTGTTGCCGACGTCATCCCGGTAGGCTCCCTTGGTCTTCCCCTGCGTGACGAGGGGATAGGCCTGGAAAAGGCCGACGGAGTCGCTGGCGGCGAGCACGCGGAGACGCCGATCAAGCAGCAGGACGCGACTGCGGCCGAATTCCTCCTCCGACATCATGGGCTCGTCCTGGACGACGACCTTAGCCTGGGTTCCCCAGTCAAAGTAGACTCCCAGGGCCCCCAGGACGCGGCCGTGGAGTTCTCCCCCGGCTCGCACAGCGGCGGCGTAGAGGGCGACCGGAGCGTTGCGGTGCAGGCTGCAGACGCGGATTTCATCGGCGATGTAATCATTCCCGCTGGCGGTCGCGAGAGCCTGGCGGAACCACGACTCATTGGCGACGGTACCACCAATGCAGGCCGGATACTGTTCGGGGCGCGAGCAGGCGACAATCGTTCCCGAGTGATCAGCCAGCACCAGGTTGAGATAGACGCTGTAGAAACGGTTGATCGTCGCCAGGCGTCCTGAGGCCCGGGAGATGTCCTTCGGTTCGCGGCTGTCGAGTGCGGTCGAGAAGGCGTCATCGGTCGCCCACCAGCGAACGTCGGCCGTACGCTCGTAGAGGTTGCGGACAATCAACTGCACGAGGGTCTGGGCCATCTCGACCAGGCGAATTCCCTCCAGTTCCTGGATCAGTTGATCGGTGAGCTCAAGACCATCGTGGATCTGCTTGAGCATGACCCCGCGGAACTCTTTGCTGTTGCTCGCGGCCTGTTCAGCCAGGTTCTTGACCTCGCTGGCGACGACGGCAAAGCCCCGCCCGGCGTCTCCCGCACGGGCGGCCTCGATCGTCGCGTTGAGAGCCAGCAGGTTGGTCTTGCTGGCAATGCTGGCGTTGGTCTGGGCGAAGTGCTGCACATGCGTGTCGAGCTTGTGCATGATCTGTTGAATCCGTCGCGGCATCGTGGTCGGCTTCTCAAGGTTGTCGCGGGAGCGGGTGTCCCCCCCTGCTCTGGCTTTTGTAACTCTGCATCTGGGGCCATTTTGCCATACAGAGCGAAGGTCTGCGGAGAAAAACGGCCAGGCAAACGTTGACAGGTGGGCCAGTTATGCCGATTGGGGGGAAAATGAGCGTGCCGGAGTCATCAACGACACCCTTCTCGCCAGGAGCAACTCGAAAAGCCAGGACCGCGCCAACTCGTCGACGGCAGGGGAAACGCCCCCCCCCCCGTGATGTCAACCCCCTGACCGCGGAAGCCCCGGCATCACCATCTTCGATGGACTCCGTCACTCCCGATCTGATCGCGTTGCTCCCGACAGCACGATCACAACCGGAATTCACCCGGACGTGTGTCGTACGGGGCCCAACGGCAAAGGACTGCCCCGGCCTTCGAACAGCGGGGTCTCGCCCGCCTGGAGTCATTCTTTGTCACTGTGGACCAATGTCTGTGTGGGTCCCCTGCGGAAAACAGGTGCGTCCGAGGGGGGACAACGTCCGGCTGATTCGGGCTTTGAAAATTCGGTCACACTTTCGAGAATCACGTCTGGAGATCCCTCTCCGGAACGAAATGCAACACCTTCCCGAACCCAGCCTGTTCATGAACGCGTCCCCGCTGCTGTCTCCCCTTTCCCTGAGTGGTTTCTCGCTGCCGAATCGCATTGTGCTGGCTCCGTTGACACGCAGCCGTGCAGGCCAGGAACGGATCCCCAACGCCATCATGGCTGAGTACTACTGCCAGCGCAGTTCGGCCGGCCTGATGATCAGCGAGGCGACGACCATCTCGCCCCAGGCGAATGGATGGTTGGAAACTCCGGGAATCTACACCGACGCGATGGAGGCCGGGTGGGGTGAGGTGCTGTCGGCAGTTCACGCACGGGGGGGGAAGATGTTCTGCCAGCTCTGGCACATGGGACGGGCCTCGCACAGCAGTTTCCATGGGGGGGCGCTGCCGGTGGCTCCATCGGCGATTCCCATCGTGGGAGATCCCATCCATACCCCGGCGGGAAAACAACCGCACGAAACCCCCAGGGCCCTGGACACCGACGAGATTCCAGGAATTGTCGACGATTATCGCCGGGCCGCCGTGCGGGCCCGTTCGGCGGGATTCGACGGAATCGAGCTGCACGCCGCCAATGGCTATCTCATCGACCAGTTTCTGCAGTCGCGAACCAATCACCGCACCGACAGGTACGGCGGCAGTATTGCCGGGCGAAACCGGTTCCTGCTGGAGATTGTCGAGGCGGTCACCTCGGTCTGGCCGGCCAATCGGGTGGGGGTGCGACTGGCCCCCAACGGCGTCTACAACGACATGGGCTCGCCCGATTATCGGGAACAGTTTTCCACGGCGATTGAGTCGCTCAACAACTTTGGCCTCGCCTACCTGCATCTCGTCGATGGACTGGCATTCGGTTTCCACAATCACGGGAGCCCGTACACCCTGGCCGAGGCGCGTCGCGTCTATACCGGCCCGTTGATGGCGAACTGTGGATACACCCGCGAGTCGGCCGAGTCCGCCGTGCAGTCCGGGATGGCCGAACTGGTCTCGTTTGGACGCGACTACATCAGCAACCCCGACCTCGTCGAACGGTTTGCCAATGACTGGCCCCTCGCCGCCCCGGCCGGAATGGAGACCTGGTACTCCCCCACAGGGGGGCGCGGCTACACCGATTTCCCCAACTATTCGGCCAGTTGAGCTGATCAGCCCGTTGAACGAAATGGGGGCTGGTTTCGGATGGCGGAACAGGCCCGATCCAAAGTCTGCAGCAATCTCTCACGAGAGATCTCTTCGCTTCCCGAGTGCGTGATGCCATCGACACTCGAACTCGGTGCAACGGGAAATTTTGCCCTCTCGGTCGTTGCAGAGCCATTCCTGCGGGGATACTCAGCCCACGAGGGTTCCAAACCTCCGGAACCCTCGTGGTGATCTCAACTGTGGCCGTCGCGGTTCTCAGTCGGCGAACGGGTTTCGGGTGCTGTCCTGGAGAAGTCGGGAGACGGCCCGGGTCTTGCCACTCAGCTCCCGGTCACTGTCATTCGAGGAACGCGAGTCGCCATAGACGGGGTACCCGTAGGCTGGCGCCCCATAGCCCGGTCCCCCGTAACCAGACGCTCCATACCCCGGGTAGTAGCCCCCTGCGCCCCCGTAGTAGCCGGCCGGCGCCCCAATCACCGGCGAGCTGATCGCAGGGGGAAGCACGGGCCCCGAGTAAAAGCCACCGGCAGGAGCCGGGGGAGCGACCGGATAGCAACCGCCG
>DNUF01000023.1:20700-45035 GCA_003508595.1 Planctomycetaceae bacterium | reverse complement strand
AAGCGCTCGGCATAGGGACGCAGGTACTGCCGCAGTTGGTCTGCCAGCCAGTCGAGTCGGGTTGGTTCGTCAGCCGGGACCGACTCCAGTTGCTGCTGGTTGAACGGCAGCCAGTCGAAAAACTGTGAGGCGTGACAGGCACACAGGCGGGTGATCTCGGCGAGATCGGCGGTGATGTCGAGAACGACATCGGGGCGCATCGGGGTGGGGCGGGTGAAACGGTCGTTCATCGTGGCCACGACCGGATCCCGACGCAGGATGGGCACATCGGGGCAGATCGAGGGAACAGTCACGAGGTACGACGCATCCTGCACGGCCTGACCGATGGCCCGATGATCGGGATGGTAATCGCAGGTGCGGTGAGTCAAAACGAGGTCGGGACGAAACGTGCGGATCTCGCGGATCACCCGCTCGCGCAGGGCCAGCGTCGGTTCGAGTCGTCCGTCGGGAAAGGGCCAGAGCTCGGCGGTTGCCCCCACGCGTGCCGCTGCCGCGTCGGCTTCACGGGCACGAATGGCCGTCAGGGATGGGCCCGAAAGAGTCTGGTGTCCCGCGCCGCCGTCGGTGGCCGAGACCAGTTTGACGGTGTGTCCCGCCCGCCGGTACTGGAGGATCAGGCCACCCGCATGGAACTCGGCATCATCGGGATGGGCTCCCAGGATCAGCAGTCGCAAAGGTTCAGACGCCATGACAGTCGCGAGTCATCGGGGTTTCGGTGCGGACCAGCAGGTTGGGATCGTCGGACAACTCCCCGGGAAAGGCAAGGCCCTGTGGCCGAAGTCGCGCTCCCAGTGCCTGGCCGGGGGGACCCCGACAGCGGATGGACGGTATCGAGGGGGGCGGGGCCAAAACAAACGCACCCCGCAGACTGGCATGGTCTGCGGGGTGCGTGGTTATCCGTGGAGGTGCTGCAAGCGTTCCGACAAGGGGTCCCGGTGCATGACAGCGGACCGGGCTTCTTCGAACCTGGTTACAGGCTCGCGATGCGATTCACGGGATCCGAATCGGGATCGAACTCATCGACCTCGAGGCGGAACTGCATGAGGTAGGCGTCTTCGGCCGAATCGTGGTAGTGATTCCGCAGGACCTGGATGGCCCGGAAACCCTGGTTCTGAAAGAACAACTGGGCGGCCAGGTTGGTCTCCCGAACTTCCAGTACGATCTCGTGGCGACGCTGTTGAGACAACTTGTTGATCAGCTTCTCAACCATCTGGGCACCGATTCCCAGGCGACGGCGACCCGGTTCGACGGCAAAGTTGAGAATGTGCAGGCGAGTCTTGTGCAGTTCATAGATCATGAACCCGACGACCCGACCTTCATGCTCGGCCACCATGCCGATGCAGTTCCGCTGGCGCAGACACGAAAGAAAGTCTTCCTCCGTCCAGTTGAACTCGAAGCTGTCTCGCTCGATATCGAGCACTTCCGCCATGTCACGGCGGATCATCCAGCGAATTTGGACAGAGAGCGACGGCTGTTGCGTGGCCTTCTGCTTCTGTGACTGACCGGAGCTCACTTGGCCTCCTTGCCGGCAGGGGACGAATGCTGATCCGTAGTACGGATCGATCCTGATCCGCCTGTTGTACCGATCGTAGGGAAAAGTCGGACGGGAACGGTTGTGACACCTTCGCGAACACTAGCAGATCATTCCGGAGGACGGAAGTCCGCTTTCGGTCCTGACTTTGCAAATATAGGCAGCTTGGGGTGCCTGGATAATCTGCTTCTGCCGGGCGAATCCTGATTCACTCGAAGAAACGTCCGGCACGCACGGACAGACAATCTTAACGGTCCAGATCCAGGGCGGGGCCGGTCGGTTCCGGGACAGTCAGCTGGGGCCGACTGGATTCAGGGATTGCAGCTCGTGTGGTTCGCCCCGGCCCGCTGGAGGGGGGGCCCTTGCCTTGCGGTGGCGGCGATCCTGTAACCGGACCAGAGGAAAACAGTTTGCCGCGGGAGTCATGGGCCGGAACGCGATTGCTGGAGCCGATTCCCGGCCGGTACTCGGGCAAATCCCGCTCGGATCGTGACGGATCGACCAGAACCCGCCGAGAGGGGGTTGGGGCTTGTGGACTGCGCTGCACCGGGGGGGAGGGAGCAGCTCGGGCCGGTCCCTGTGCGGGCATGAGGGGAGGGGGGCCTTTGCCGGACACTTTCTGGACCGGCGTCGCCTGCGGTTTGCGGGAAAAGGTCGGCGGGTTGGGGGATGCTGGAGCGGTTGGTCTCCCCGGTTCCTCGAAACAGACAAACGGCGAAATCGCCTCGGCCAGTTCCGGTCGCGAATAAAAGGATCGGAAATCGTGAGATCGACCCGCGAAGGGGCTGGCATCGATGACCGTGATCTTCCCCATCTGGTCGTTCATCCGCACGGTATCCGACTCCTGGAACCCCCCCTGACCCAGAGCCTGACGATTCCCCATCAAATCCTTCAGTGGATAGGCATTCAGCCAGCTGTCCCGTTCGTTCTGCATCACCAGCATTCGGTCAACGACCCGAAGAGCCGCTCCGTAGCGTTCGCCGGGGTTCAGCCAGTCATGATCAACGGCTGCCGCCAGCAACACGGCATTGATCCTGCGGGGAACGGGTGACCCCGCGGGCAATCGCGAGCCATCTTCGAGGGCTCCCCCTCCCAGCGTGTGGAGTGCCCCCACGGAACAGCGAGCTCCGTGGCTGTGACCGACGAGGCAGATGGGCTGGTCGGGCGGAAACTGGCTCATCAGGTTCGCGAGGTACAGCGAGTGCCGGGATGCCCGCCGACCCATCGCCATCAATTCCAGGGGAAACACGAGGTGGGCGTAGCCGTCGGCCGGCCAGGAGTAATAGACAAACTGCACTTCGCAGCCCCGGGCCGACTGCTGGACCCAGCGCAGGCTGCGGACACTCTCGCTGAGCACATCGGGCCAGTAGTTGTAGCTGCCGTGGATGGTGAAGCAGGTAGGTCGGTCTGTCCGCAGGGTCTGCAAAAACACCTCCCGGGGGAAGCTCTGCATGGTGTGGGGAGTGCGGTAGTAGTAGACGAGGTCCCGGCTGGAATCGACCGCTCCCGGAGCGAGGCGCGCCTCCCGACTGGAGACGATCCAGTACCCCCCGGGAACTTCCTGGAACATTGACCCGTAAGGCCCGGCGGTGGGGGCGGGGGCGTCCGGGGTTCCCGTGCGCGGGGGGAGAAACTCACCGGGCACCTCCCGGGTTGTCTCCTGCGGAATGTCCTCGGGGGACGTGTACTGCACACCCCGGGGAGGAACGGTTGTCTGACCCCGGACCGGTGTGACGGACTGGTGGGTCTGAGCGTATTGCGAGGGGGAAGTTCGCGTTCCCCGGTTCACCACCACCGGGGATGTTGCGCGGGGAGCTTCGACCAGCACCTCACCCGAATGCGGGGGAAACTGGGCAGTTCTCTGGGTTCCGAACTGGGCACAGCCCGACATCCGCAGCAGCGACAGGCACCACAGCAACACGCGCAGCCACCGCCAACAGCGGTGCCGATCGCGTTGCGCTTCCCCCAACAGCACTCGACTGGGCATGGTGACCATTCGGACCAGGACAGAGACTCCTCTGCCGAGAGCCTAGCCCGCCATTGCCACAGAGGCCGGGAAAACCCTGACCCAGAACAGTTCCCCAGGGCCAAACATGACCAACCCTGTCAGTCGTGAGGGCTGGGAAAACCGTGGCGCTTCCAGATCCGGTCTCGCCCCCTGCCCGGCACCGTGGTGGCGAGTACAGCGGGGACCGAAATCGCAGTGCGGGTTCGAGCGTCAATTCCCGGGGGGCCAGTCTGAGCGACCCTTCTCCGGGACCAATCATCTGGTCTTCTGGCCGACTCTTCGCAATTAGTCTTCGTAATTACTCTCCGCAACTACTCTTGGCAACTACTCTCCGCAACTACTCTTCGGGCCAGGGAAGGAATTCCTCGTCGAAGGTCTCTGGGGGGAGCTTGGGGTCGACCGGGGCAGCGGGGCGCTGGCTTCCCCCGGACCTCCGTCGGCGGGGACGGCGGGAATCGCTTTCGCCTCCCTCACGCCCCTCGGGCCGGTCTCCCTCATCGGGCCGATCGCTTCCTTCCACACCTTCAGAAAAACCACTCCGCTCGGAACGCCCCTCGTCAGCCGACCCGGCGTCTGGCCGGGATTCGTCACGCCGCAGGCGTCCGCCACGGGAGCGACCCCGGCTGCGGCGCCGACCCCGCGATTCGGCCGCCTCGCTGGCCGGGCTGGTCAGTTCGTCCCCAAAACGGGCCACGACGTAGGTCCCGCTCCGGTCGTCGGTCTCGAGTTCCAGCAGACCGAGTTGTTGAGCATCCTCCAGCAGGGCACTGAAGGTCGAGTAGCCGTGGTAGGTCTCATTGAACGACGGCTTGAGCCGCTTCATCGTGTCCTTGATCATCGAAGACCACAGCCGCATCTTGTTTTCGCGACGCAGTGCCGTGAGCGCCTCGACCAGCAGCGTATGGGCCTTCTTTTTCAACTCGGGCATCTGCGGGTCGAGCTTCGGCACATCAGCCGTGACCGCCTCGACATCTTCGTAGTAAATGAACTCATCGCAGTTGTCGCGCAGCAGTTCCGACGTGGAGGGCTGCATTCCCAGGCCGATCACGTGCTTGCCCAGTTCCTTGAGCTTCGAGACCAGTGGGGAAAAGTCGCTGTCTCCCGAGACCACGACAAACGTGTCGATGTGATCCTTGGAATAGGCGAGGTCCATCGCGTCGACACAGAGGCGGATGTCGGCCGAGTTCTTCCCGGTCTGAGCCCGCCGGGGAATCTGGATCAGCTCGATCGCCGCCTCGTGCAGTTGTTCGGTGTAGCTCGAGTAGCGGTTCCAGTCGGCATACGCTTTCTTGACGACGATCTTTCCCTTCTCGACCATCCGTTTCAGCACCCGGCCCACGTCAAAGCGTCCCCGGGCCCCCTGGAACCCGAGGGCCAGGTTCTCGAAATCGATAAAGAGGGCCAGGGAGTGTTCCTGATCGGCCATGCTGGAGCGCGCGACGGGTGAGAAGGGAGAAAAACAGCATCGGATTCGGGGAGTTCCCGGATTCCTGATGGAGTCAGTCTAGCAGATTCGGGAGGGGATTGCCCCCGACTGCGTGGGGACGGGGTTTGCATCGATCGACCGAATGCGATATTCAAACAGGTGGAAATGTCCTTTCGAGGATGTTCTGCGGGAGGTGAAACCCTCCCTGCTGCTCTCCGGAGAATCCGGTCCCGGCCTGGTCTCTGCCGGGGCTTGTCCCCGGGGGTTCGATCCGCTCTCGCCTCTGCCGAGCACCTCGCGATGGCACTTGACACCTTTGAATCTGCTCCCCCCCGGGCGGTGGTGCATCGCATCCTGGTTGTGGATGACAACGATTCGGTGGTTGAATCGCTTACCGCGGTCCTGGAAGGGGCCGGGTACGACGTGGTGGTCGCCCGCGACGGCGGCCAGGCCCACTCGGCCTTTACCATGCGGCATCCCGACCTGGTGCTTTGTGATCTCAAGCTCGCCGGAAATGAGACCGGTTTTGAGATTTGTGAGCGGTTCAAGCAGTCCAATCGGAAGATCCCGGTGGTGATGCTGACCGCGATTGATCTTCCCCGGGCCCGCAAGCTGGCCGAGCGGGTGGGGGCGGATGGCTACCTGACCAAGCCGATTCCCGCCGCCGATCTGCTGGTCCAGATCCGCTCGATCGCCGATGCGGTCTACCAGAAGTCGCTTGCCGAAGATTCCCCGCCCGCCACTCCCCAGGCGATCCGGTTTGCCTGCCGCTGCGGCAAGCGGTTCAAGGTCTCCGAACAACACCGGGGCAAGACCCTCACCTGCCCCAGTTGTGGCGAGCCGGTGGTCGTTCCCCGTCACGCCTGAGTGGCCCCGTACTCTTCCTGTTGCGCCATGCACTTCCTCGTCATTCTCACCGGCAAACACAAGGGCCACCGCATCGAACTTCCCGAGCGCGAGATCTGGATCGGCCGTGACGAGAATTGTCTCGTCCGCATGACTTCCTCCGAGGTCAGCCGTCGTCACTGTTCCCTCACCCCCACAGGCCGGGGGCTGCTGCTCCGCGACCTCAACAGTCAGAATGGCACCTTCGTCAACGCCCTGCGGGTCGATGATGAAATCATGCTGCAGACGGGAGACCGGCTCTCGGTCGGCCCGGTGAGCTTCGAGGTCCAATGTCCCCAGGAATCTCCCACCCCGGGCGAGGAAGAGAGCGTTCTCAACTGGCTTTCGGAGGGAGATTCGTCCGGGGGGAATCGGCATACCGGGGACACCACTGTCATTCGCGTGCCAGCGCAGTTGCAGGCCCCATCGGCCAGCAATCTGGTCTCGCCGGTCTCCGAGGCCGAGCTCTCCCCCTCTTCGGGCACCATTCCCACCTATCGGGGGGGGTTCCAGACCATTGGCGAAGAGGCCGCCGACATCTTCCGCGAGTGGGAAGAGCTGCAGGCCCGCCGTCGGAGCGGGGGCTGATCCATGCAAATCGTTGCCGGGCGCTTTCGCCGCCGCAAACTGGAAACCAACCCGGGAGACACCACCCGGCCGCTCCTCACCCGGGTCAAGGTCGCCCTCTTTGACCGGATCGAGCCCCTGCTCAAGAATGCCCGGGTGGCTGACATTTACTCGGGCACGGGGACGATCGGACTGGAGGCCCTCAGCCGTGGGGCCAGCCGGGTCACCTTTCTCGAGGCCGACCGCAAGGCGTTTGAACTGCTTCGTCGGAACATCGCCAGCCTCAAGGTGGAAGACGAGACCCTCACCTGGAAGACCGATGTCACGAAGTGCTCGTTCCGCCCGCGCAAGAGCGAGGGTTTTCTTCCCTTCGACGTGATCTTTTTCGATCCCCCGTACTCACACCTCTACAACCTGGCTCCAGGGACCATGCTTTTCCGTTCTCTGCAGCGGTTGGCCCGCGATGGAATCTCGTCCCCCGGTGCCTGGCTGCTGGTCCGGTGCGAACAGGGGACCGAGTTCGCCATGCCGGCCGCCTGGCAGAAGACCGAAATCCTCAATTACCGGTCGATGGATGTCCATCTCTTCCGCCGGTCGGCCAGCGCCCCCCCGACCAGCGACCTCGCCGACGAAGAATTGGACGTCGACGATCTCCCGGAAGACCAGGAACCGGAGGGTGCCGATCGCAGCCCCGGTGAAGTCAAGGCGACACTGTCCGGCGACCTGCCTCCCGGTCACCCGGTCGGGGAAGAAACCCCGATGGATGATCGTTGAAGAGAAAGTGCGGTTCCGTTGGTCCGATTTCGTGGGGAGTGAAGCATGGGAGTGCTCGACCGGTTTCGGCTGGATGGCAAGCGGCTGTTCATCACGGGAGGCAGCCGGGGTCTGGGACGGGAAATGTCCCTCGCGATTGCCGAGGCGGGGGCCGCCGTGACCCTGGTCGGGCGTGACGAGGCCAGCCTGCAGCAGACTGCGGGTGAGATCGCCGCACGGGGTTCGGTCGCCGATTACCTGATCGCCGATGTGGGCCAGCCCGACGAGGCCGAGCGGGCCTGCCAGGCAGCACTCGACCGGCACGGTCCGTTCGACATCCTCATCAACAACGTCGGGGGACGCCGGATCGACATCCCCACGCAGGACCTGCCCACCGAGAAGTGGCAGCAGATCCTCGATCTCAACCTGACGAGCACGTTTGTCTGCACGCGGATGATCGGCGGGGCGATGGTCTCGCGGGGGACGGGGGGGCGGGTGATCAACATCGCCTCGATCTCGGGACTGGTCGCCAACCGGGGGATCGGCGGACGCAGCTATGAGACCAGCAAGGCGGCCGTGATCGCCTTCACCCGCGCGACGGCAGCCGACTGGGCACCGCACAGGGTCACCGTCAACGCGATCTGCCCCGGGGGATTCATGACCGAACCCAACCAGCGTTGGGCCCAACTCAATCCCGAGATCATCACCACCTTCCGCAATCTCATTCCCGCGGGAGACTTTGGCCAACCCGAAGACCTCGGTCCCCTCGCCGTCTACCTCGCCAGTGACGCTTCCCGGTACATGACCGGCGCTTCCCTCGTGATCGATGGTGGCTACACGCTCTGGTAACACCTCGGTCCTGTTCGTCGGAAATCAGTGTCCCTTATTGTGCGGCCCGAGTTCTGTCGCGTCGTGATCCACCTGCGGGGCAGGCGAGTCTGTACGGTGGTCTCGGCTCAATTTCTCTCGACGACACCTGGCTCGACGACACCCGGTCGGGTTACTCCCGGCTGGGCTGCCCGTGCGATCGCCACCGTGGCACAAATCGCCCGGTCTGTTCGCAATAGCGCCGATACGCGTCGCCGAAGCGCGATTGCAGCTCGGCTTCCTCGCGGGGGGTTCGCACGACCAGCAGGGCCAGCACTGCGAGGCTGGTGAGACCGATCAGCCAGTTGGCCGTCAGCAGTGTGACCGAGGCCATCAGCCAGCCTGCCACCAGGTAATACGGGTGTCGGACCCAACGGTATGCCCCCGTCGTCACCAGCTCGGCCTCCCGGCGGACCACCACCGTGTCGGTCAGGTTTTTCCCCAGGCTGGCGAGGGACCAGTGCATTCCGCAGGCCCCCATGAGGCCCGCCAGCACACCCAGCCACCGCACCCCGGTCGGCAGGGGCCAGCGACACCAGTCGCACCACCCCGGCACGACAAGTTGACCCAGTGTCGCCCCCCACAGTCCCAGCGCTGCCACCCGGAGCGCCCCGCGAAACAGGGCTCCTTCCTGCGCGGGTGAAATTGGCTCATCGTTCCGGCGGGCACGCCAGCGATGCCAACCCGCAATCCCCGAGGTGAGTCCCACGATCGCGGCCAGGGCCCACTGGAAGATCCGCCCGTCGGGCATTTCACGTCTCTCCCGGAAGCATCGGGACAGGAGGTGAATCACACGCGTTGTCGCACAAATCCCGTCGGGCAGTCCGCGACGGCAGTGCGAACATCCGACATGCGTCACGGTGTGGGGCACTCATTTGTCGACCGTCCGCAGGCGGCCGTCTTCGATGTTGAGAATCCGGTCGGCAATATCAAGCACCCGGTTGTCGTGGGTCACCATCAGAATGGGGCAGCCATTGGTACGGGCCAGGTACTGCAGCAACTCAACCACATCGCGCCCCGTGGCACTGTCGAGGGCTGCTGTCGGTTCGTCCGCCAGCACGAGCCGGGGCTGGGTCACCAGGGCCCGGGCAATCGCGACTCGTTGCCGCTGTCCTCCAGACAGACGCGAGGGGTGATAGTCGAGCCGTTCCCCCAGTCCCACCAGCGTGAGGATCTCCACCGCCTTTTGCCGAACCGTCTCGGCGGGAACCTCCGGATGCAGCTGGAACATCAATTCGACATTCTGCCGGGCCGAGAGAAACTCGAGCAGGTTGTGCTGCTGGAAGATGAACCCGATGTCGCGCCGGTTGGCGGTGAGGGCGGCGGTCGTCGCCTGATGCAGAGGACGTCCGAGGACCGTCAATTCCCCTTCAGTCACCCGCCGCAATCCTCCGATCAGCGTCAACAGCGTTGTCTTGCCGCTGCCGCTGGGGCCTGTCAGCAGGACGATCTCCCCGGTTTTCACTTCGAAGTTGAGGTCGAACAACACCTGCCGGCGCAGTTCCCCCAGGCCAAACGCAAACGACAGGTCACGGGCCTCGATCACCGTGCCCGGGGGGTGGGCCGAAGTCGAGGGAGCGGGTGACGAGAGCGGTTCAGAAGACATCAGCCGGGTCCACGCGACGGACTTTCTGCAGGGCGATCGTGGCCGAGAGCAGGCACATCACCACGGTCAGCAGGAACACCGAGATTCCCCGGTTCCACGTCATCGAAAAGGGCATCTGGATCGCCTTCGTCGCCACCTGGTAGAGCCAGAGAGCCAGGAAGAATCCCGGGATGTACCCCAGCACCGACAGCAGCAATCCCTGGTAGTACACGATCGACAACAGCGTGCGATCGGAAAACCCCATCGCCTTCATCGTGGCGAACTGCGGAAGGTGATTGGTCACCTCGGTGTACAGGATCTGGTAGACGACGACGAAGCCGATGAAGAAGCCCACCACCGCCCCCATCCCGAAGATGAAATCGATCGGGGCGCTCTCACGCACAAACCGCGATTCCGAGTGGATGAGTTCTTCCCGCGTCAGCAGGCGGGCCTCGGCCCCCAGCAGGGGACGCAGTTCCTGCAGCACCGTGTCGCGGTCGGCACCGGGCTTGAGGCGGATCAACCCGAGATCGATCGCCCCCGGATTCCGCGTGGGAAACAGCCGGAGAAAATTGGCAGGGGCCAGGAACAGGTTGCCATCACTCACAATCGAGATGCCGACGGGAATCGAACCGATCACGCGGACCCGGCGATGGTTGATCTCGGTTTCGAGGTAACCCTCGGCAGCGAGGTGCTCACGGACCGGCCCGTAGGTCACGCGGTTGTTGCGGTCGAAGATCAACCGGTCGGGCAACAACAGCTCGGAGGCCATGCGCGAGTAACCGGGGAAGTCGATCAGGGGTGAGCGGGGATCGACACCAAACACCGCAATCGGATGCTCGCGGAATTCCCACGGATTGCGCCAGCGGGCCTGGCTCATGTACATCTCCTGCACGAAATCGACGGCAGGATGCCCGGCCAGCCGCATCAGCAACCGGCGGGGGAACTGTGTCGACTGGAAGATCGTCTTCGTGCGGGGAGAGATCACCACCAGATCGGCCTGCACCTTCGCCGCGATGGCGATGCTGTTTTCCAGCGCCCCCTCGCGGATTCCCAACTGCACCAGCATCAGCATGACCGCCACCACCACGCCGGCACACGCCACCACCAGCTTCATCCGCTGGTAGCTGAGCTGACGCCAGGCAATGAGAAACGTGTCCCACATGAACGGTGCGGCTGGTGAAGGAATTGGGTGTGTCGACTGCAGGACAGCAAGTGACAGGAGGTGTGGACTAGCGACTTCGGGGGGGACCAATCCCGGCGGCGGTCGGGGACGAAGCAGCCGTTCCGGTGGTGGAAGGGATCTCGAACGTGACCTCGACACGGGCGTTCGAAAGACGTTCGACCCGCCGGGCCGATTGTTCGTCCAGCTGGACCCGCACCTCGACGACCCGGGCATCGGTATCGCTCACTGGATCGTTCGTCAGCACCACCTTCCGGGCGACGATGTTTCCCAGTTCGACGATCTGGCCCCGCAGTTCGTCACGTGTGCCGTCGACGATCACGGTCGCCTGCTGGCCCGGGGAGAGCAGGCCGACGTCCCCCTCGAAGACTTCGGCGACCGCCTGCATGTGCGTCACATCTCCCAGTTCGAGCAGGCCATTGTCGCCGACTTTCTCTCCCGGACGGGTGTGGATCTTGAGAATCCGACCGGCGGTGGGATTGCGCACCTCGGCGGCCTCCACCCGTTCTTTCGCGGCGGCGACGGCGGCCTCGGCGGCGATCACCTCGGTCTCCTGCACCCGCACATCGGTCTCGCGGACCTCGCGGATGGCATCCAGCAACTGCTGCGACCGCCGGTATTCGAGTGTTGTCCTGTCGAGTGCCCACTGGTACTTGTCGAAGTCTTCACTCGAAATGACCTTCTGGTTGCGGAAGCGCTCGGCCCGTTCGAGATCCCGGCGGGAGACCTTCATCTGCTCGGCCAGCAGGTCGACTGCCGCCTGTTGGGCCTCGATGTCTCCGGGCTTGGCACCGGCGCGGGTTTGGGCAAGCCGGGCCTGGGCGGCCAGCAACCGGGCTTCGGCCTCCTTCAATTCGGCCAGTTTCCGGGCGTGGACATCCAGTCGGGCGACCAGGGTGTGGGCGGGGATTTCATCCCCCTCCGCCACCAGCAGGGTTTCGACCCGGGCTCCCTCATTCCCGGCCGGGGGGGCCAGCCGGACCACCTCGCCCCGCGGCTCAAGGCGCCCCAGGGCATGCACCCGCCTCCCCTGGAATTCCCCCGATCCCGCCAGCGAACCCGGGCCGGCGGGGACCTTGGGGACCGGGGTCAACGATCGCTGCGACCAGCCGTACGCCCCCAGCCCTCCCAACACCATGACGACGGGCAGCGACCAGAGCCAGCGACGACTGGCGGAGACAGGGCGTGTGAGAGCAGGGGCCGAAGAACTCATGAGGAGCGTTTGCGCCGGCGCGACAAGCGGGCCGGTGTGGAAGAGGTGGCGGAAGAACGAACTGGACTTGTCTGGGGCGACCGCGCCGCGGCCGCTTGAGCAGCCGGTGGTTCCGGTGATGGAGGCCCCGACGCGCGGGTGACCGACTGGGGAGAGATGGCTTTCGCAGAGACCCGCTTCGCAGCCGCCGGTTTCAAGCGGGCCGACTTCCGTGGGGAAGAGGTGTTCGACGCCTCATCGGCCGGCGTGGGGGAGACAAGTCGCCGGGCGCGTGATCGCGTCGAGGAGGAGTGGCGACGGGGAGAAGCGGGCTTCTCGGTGGCTCGCGGGGGGATTGGGGCGAGTGCCGCGGCAAGCGAGTCCCCGTGTGCCTCGACTGCGGAATCGCCAGGGGCATCGACCCGGGCGCGCAGCGCACGCCCCACCTGGGCAAAGAGGGGATCATTGCGGTCGATCAGACCGGCGAACTGCCACAGCAACAGTCCGTCGAGCGCCAGCCAGAGCAGCAATTGGTCGAAACCGTCGCGAGGGTCGGCCAGCAGGCGGGCGCGCACACGGTGCCCAACCTCGCGCAGCGGGGCGATGACACCGGGATGTGTCGTGGCGGCCGCCAGGACCGCCAGAAAAAACCGTTCGATCACCAGGGGATCGAGGGTTCGGTCGGGCCAGGCCGGCGAGCGAACCCCGAGCCGACTGGGCGGGGGAACGGGTGGTGGAGACGCTGCCGATGACGGCGCTGGTGCCTCTTCAAACGTGCAGTCGAGCATCGCCCGGGCCCAGCGATGCCGGGGCTGTGGATCGTGGGCGACCCGTTCCAGCACCAGCCGTTCGAGCCGCTCGCCAAAGTGTTCGACCACCCCTTCCACCAGCTTTTCCTTGGAGGGGAAATGATAGGTCACCCCCCCCTTGCTGACCCCGGCATGCCGGGCGACGTTGTCGAGCGTCATGGACGACAGCCCGTCTCGGGCGGCAATCTCGATCGCCGCCTCACACAGCTTTTCACGCGTGGCCTGGGATTTGTTCGACATCTGGAAAACCGACTGGCTGGTCGGTTTTACTATAGGACCCGGTCGGGGGGCGTTCAAGAGGGGTGGTGGCACGTCGGGATCAGCCTGTGGAGGACTTTAACCATCCCTGCAGGGCCCTGGGTGTCACGCTGTTCGGCGGTCTTTGTGGTGGACCGTGCACGCTGATTCCCGGTGAACTCCACCGCCATGACCCGGCGATTCACCGGTTTGTGGTCGGCGACTCTGGCTGGTCCGCGCGGGGGGCGAGACGGGCGAGGGGGCCGGTCCGAAACCCCTCCACCCGCAGATCTCCGTCCCGCCCGATGACACAGGTGATCGCCCCATGGTCGTGCGTGGAAACCACCCGGCAGTCGGGGCCATAGATCCTGTGAAGGCCCCCCCGGCCATCCCGGTGACTCCCCGAGACAATCACCACCTGCGGCCGGGCCCACTCGGCCAACTCGACCGGGTTCGCCGCGCGCGAACCATGGTGAGGAGCGAGCAGCACCCGACTGGTGACCGGCTCCTGCGCCAGCAGTGACTGCAGTCCGCGTCCCTCCACATCGCCCGTCAGCAGGATCTTCTGGCCACGGTACTCGATCGCGAGGACGAGGCTGCTGGCGTTGTCCGACGCATACTTGCGTCCCCGGGCGGGATGCAGCACCTCGACCGAGACCTGGTCGTCGAGGGGGATGTGGTCCCCCTGCCACACGATTCGCAGCGGGACCTGTTCGCGCGCCAGTTCATCGACCGTCTGCCGGACCGGCAGTTCATCGAAATCGAGGAACGACGAATGGACGAACACCTGCCCCACCCCAATCCTCCGGGTCAGCCCCGGGATCCCGTTGAAGTGATCGACATCGGAATGTGAGATCACGACGGCATCGATCCAGGCCCGCCCCCGGTCCCAGAGGGCGTTCTGCAGGCTCAGTCGGGCCTGCATTCCATTGTTCATCTGGCCCAGGTCGTAGAGCAGCGTCCGGCCGTTGGGGAGTTCGACCAGCACCCCAACGCCGTGCCCAACCGACAGAAACGTACAGCGCAGTTCTCCCCGGTCCCTTGGCCAGACGGCGTGGACCATTCCCAGCACACACCAGACAAGAATCGCCCGCCAGCCGAGACGCCGCCACCAGCCGTGGGGGACTCCAAACAGGACGGGAATCAGCAGCAGGTAAAACCCCGCCAACCAGCCCTCCCCCGGGCCGGGGAGATACAGATGCCCTCCGGGAACCGCCGCTGCATTCTCGACAAGCCGGATCATCAACCGCAGTCCGAAGTCAAACAAGGGCCCGAAAATCATTCCCACCCACGGGATCAGCAAGCCCAGGGTCAGCAGCAGGTAGCCCGCCCACAACACGGCCACCGAGAGGGGGCCGAGGATCAGGTTCGCCAGGAAGCCAATGGGTGACACCAGGTGAAACCGTGCGACCGTGAGGGGCAGGGTGAAGATCCAGACGGCGGCAAGTGTGATGGCCGCCTGGCGGGCATGGTCGGTGAACCAGCCGCGCACCCGGGCTCCCAGGCGGACCGACCGCTCGAGTTCTTCCAGCGGATCGGGCCCCCCGGTCCCCCTCCGCCATTCCACCACCAGCGTCGGGGCCCACAGCAGGGCCGCCACGGCGAGAAAACTCAGTTGCGCCCCCGTGTCGAACAGGTGTGTCGGATTCCAGGCGAGCAGCCCCAGCACCGCCAGCGCCAGTCCATTCGCCAGGGGACCGCAACGATGCCACGCCTGTCCCGACACCACGGCCACCACCATCAAGACCGCCCGCAGCACCGGGGGCTGTGCGTCGGCCAGGAACGAGTACGCACAGACCCCGGCCAGGATCAGGCCGGCCGTCCCCCGTCGCCCCAGTTGAAAGATCCGCGCCACCCCCCACAGCAGCCCGGCGAGGATCCCGACATTCGCCCCCGAGATCGCCAGGATGTGCATCGTGCCACTTTCGGTGAAGGCGTTCCGCAGTTCCTCAGGAATGGAAGTGCGGGTTCCCAGCAGCAGTGCGATTCCGACCGGAGCCGTCTCGGCGGACAGGTGTCGGGCCAGCAGGTTCTCAGCCGACTTCCTCAGGGCCCCCTGCCAGCGGCGCCAGAAGGCCCCGCCCGACTGGACCAGTCGCACATCTTCGCTTTCCGTGCAGCGGATCGTGCAATGCACGCCGAGACTCCGCAGGAAGGCCCGGTAGTCGAAGCCTCCGGGGTTCGACGCTCCGCGCGGGCGGGCAAAGCTGCCGGTGATTTCGACTTCATCCCCCACTGCCAGGCGGGTGAGATCTCCCTGCGCATCCAGCCGGGCCCGTCCGCTGACTGGAATTGACTCCGTTGCCGACTCCAGCGACAGGCAGTCGACGAGGCAGACGGTGCGCTGGGGGGGGTCACGGTCGGTCAGGAAGACCGAATCGCGGCGGGGAATTCCAGTCGGTCGCTCGGCAATCCGGGCCCGCATCCGGACCGGGCGCAGTTCGTCGCGCGCATACCGGGCAATTTCGCGCGGGCCCACTGCCGACCAGCAGAGATGGTGCCAGCCACCTGCCAGGCAGCCGACCGACAGCAGCACGAGCCCCGTGTCGAGCCAGGGGAGGGCCGGGTGCCCGTGGAAGCGAACCAGACCCCGTCGCACCAGCCATTGCAGTACCAGCCACACCAACCAGGCCGACGCGCCCAGCGCGAGCCAGCCCGACATCGGTCCCGCCAGCCAGCGATCGACACCAATCCCGACCGCCGCCGTCACAGCCACCGTGACAGCGGGCAACCGGCGCTGAAACGCTCCCCGGTGGCGGGCGACCCGGTTCGGGATTGGCAGCGATGCACCCATGGAGAAACAAGTCCTGCCGTGACGAAACCAGGGAGCGGGGACCGGCGATCAGGGAGTCAGGCCGGGGTGTAGTCGGTCACCACGAGGCCGGGGATCTGCCCCTTGAGCCGGTCGACCGCGGCGGGAGTCAGCTTGAGATCGGTGATCAACAGGTGTTTCAGATCGCGCAGGGGAACCAGTGATTCGAGACCTGCCGAGGTGACGCGGGTTCCGACCAGATTCAACTGCTGCAGACGGGGGAACTGCACGAGGTGCCGCAGCCCCTCATCGGTGATCGGACACTTGGCAAGATAAAGACGCTCGAGCGCGGGTTGCGATCCCAGATCCCGCAGCCCCTGGTCCGACACCTGCGTGGCGGCCAGGTGCAGTTCGCGCAGCGTCGGTTGCGGACCAAGATGCCGCAGTTGCGCATCCCCCAGCACGGCACCAGCCAGGTCGATCGCAGCCAACTCGCCGTGGTCATCCAAGCGCACGAGACCGAGAGCCCGCAGGGCGTCCACCAACGTTCGCCCCTGTTGCTCGACGAACAACTGCACCACCCCCGCCAGTGTGATCCCCGAACCCTGGATCTCCAGCCGGGTGAGCCGACGAAGTGACTGCAGGTGCTGCAGGCCGGCGTCGGTCACCTGCGTCCCCGAAAGACTCAGTTCGGTCAGCTCCCCGAGAGATGCGAGTGGAGCCAGTTGCTGGTCCGTCACCGGAGTCCCAGACAGCGACAGTCGCTGCAGCCGCGCACACGTCGCCAACTCGCCCCACGGAACCTGGTCCACCGGACGATCGGTGAACTGCAGGACGAGACTGTCGGCCGCCGGACGTGTCATCGCGGCCACCGGGGGAGCAGCGTCCGGCACCCGGATCGGGAAGAGTGCCGTGGTGGCGAGTGTCGCAGGACGCGGCGCGGTTGCCGCTCCGGTCAGTTCTCCAATCGGCGCCCCCTCTGGGAGCAGGGGAACCGGCCGTCCCACGTCATTGATCAGGGTCTGGGCCGGGTGAATGCCCAGCGCGTGGTAGATGGTCGCGAGCAGGTCCTGGTAGGTCGTCGGTCGGTCTTGAGGCTGTTCCCCCCGGCTGTTGGTCGAGCCGATCACCTGTCCCATCGACAGGCCCCCACCGTAGACCAGCGCGCACCCGGCCGGTCCCCAATGCTCGCGACCCGGGCAGCCCTTGTGGTTGTGAATCCGCGGTGTCCGGCCGAATTCGCCCGCGACGACCAGCAGCAACTCGTCGCGCAAACCCCGTGTGTCGAGGTCCTCGATGAGGGCGCTCACCGCCTGGTCGAATTGCGGACCACGCTGCCGCATGATGTCGAAGATGTTGCCATGGACGGCATGGTCATCCCAGCCGATCATGGTGCGGTCGTAGTCCCCCCGGCCATCGGGCGAGAACCGGACGGCCACAACCCCGGCCCCCGCCTCGACCAGCCGTCGGGCGAGCAGGCACTGCTGACCCGAGAGGTGCCGGCCGTAACGCTCCCGCACCTCCGCCGGCTCGCGGGCCAGGTCGAAGGCCCGCGCCGCCTTGCCTCCCGCCAGCAACTCGCACGCCTGCTGGCGGAACTGCTCGGTCGCCCGGAACGAGTCGAGCGGGGCCGAGGTGACCGACCCGGCCGGTGCCCGCTGCTCGAACGCCGCCAGCATCGCCTGCCGGGTGCTGAACCGCTCGCGGTCGGTGGTGGCGTCGAGGTTCTGGATGGTGAAGCCCGGCTTGGCCGGATCACCTGCCACCTGGAAGGGGCCATGCATCGGACCGAGGAACGCCGGTCCGCCACGGTGCAGCCCGCTCCCCAGGTCGATATACGGCGGGAGCGCCTGACCGCGCTGCTGTCCCGGCGAGGGCCCACCCCGGCGCATGCCCCGCGCGATCCGGGGGTCGGTTGAGGCCCCCAGCGAGATTCCCAGTTCCTGCTCGATTCCCCGCAGGTGATTGATGACACTCGCCAGGTCGGGATAGCGCGACCGGCCATTGCTGGTCTGGTCGTACCAGCCGGTGAGGACGTTGTGCGAACCGACCACGTGATCGGACGACGGTTGATGCAGCGAGCGGATGATCGCGGTCCGGTCGGCCAGTTGGGCGAGACGGGGAAGAATCTCGCAGTAGGCCACGCCCGGCAACCGGGTCTCGATCGCACCCAGGTCCCCCCGGTACTCGGCCGGAGCGTCGGGCTTCGGATCGAACGTCTCGAAGGGACTCGGTCCACCATCCTGCCACAGCAGGATCAACGACCGGGGGCGGGTCGCGGGTGTCGTCTCGCCCAGGGCTCGCGCCCCCCGCAACACGGGCCAGCTCAAGAAGCCGGTGCCGGCGATCGACCGCAGCCAGGCGCGCCGGCTGAGGTCCCGATCCAGCAGCCCCGACAAATGCCACATGATGCGCACCACCGCGGGAGTGACAGGTTGCCGGGGCGGAGCCCACCTCCGCAGCACTCCCGCAATCGTCTTCCTGCAGTGTACCGTTGTGAGGTTCCTGCGTCGAATCCGGGTTCGGAAGAAATCGGGGGCGGTCAGCTTGCCGGGACCAGTTCCTGCAGG
Source organism: Planctomycetaceae bacterium (assembly GCA_003508595.1). GTDB lineage: Bacteria > Planctomycetota > Planctomycetia > Planctomycetales > Planctomycetaceae > UBA10511. Next base: position 26,670 of record DNUF01000023.1, on the reverse strand, counting down.
GGATTGGCCTGCGGGTCGACCAGTCGCACCGGTCGACCGACGTTGGAGAGGTTCTGCTTTTGCGGATCGAGCCCCAGAGTCAGGCAGGCGGTGGCGAGCAGGTCGGGGACCGAGACCGGCCGGGCGGCGACGGCCATCCCATCATCACTGGTCTGCCCGACCACCTGGCCGCCACGGATGCCACCGCCGCACAGCACGGTCGACCAGGCGGCGGGGAAATGATCACGTCCCTGCTGGGGATTGATGATGGGGGTCCGGCCGAATTCTCCCATCCAGATCACCAGTGTTGAGTCGAGCAGGCGGCGCTCGGTCAGGTCGGCCAACAGTGTGCTCCATGCCGGGTCGAGCACCTCGCAGAGGCTCTTCACTCCATCGAAGTTCTGCGCGTGCGTGTCCCAGCCCAGGCCTCCCGCGCCTCCCGGAACGCCGTTGAGCGAGACCTCGACAAACGGCACCCCGCGCTCGACGAGGCGTCGGGCGAGCAGGCATCCCTGCCCAAACTGGTTCCGGCCGTAGCGGTCACGCAGTTCGTCGGTCTCGTCGTCGAGGTCGAATGCCTTGCGGGCTGACGACCGCATCATCCGCACCGCCGCCAGGTACGCGGCCCGGTGGCTGGCCCCGGTCACCCCGGGATGCCGTTTCAGGAACGAGTCTTCCAGTCCCGTCAACAGGTCGAGCCGGGCTTCGGACTGCGGCCCGGTGACACTCTCGGGCACGGCAAGGTTTTTGACCTGCAGGGACTGCTCGTAATCGGCCGTCCCCCCCGGTTGACCTTCCCCCACCACCAGCGGGGCGTACCGCGGACCGAGAAAGCCCGGGCCAAACGCCCCCGGCGACAGAAACCGGAATGGCGCCACGCTCACGAAGTTGGGCAACTCGGCTTCGCTGCTCCCCAGCTCCCGACTCCACGCTGCGCCCACCGTCGGATACTGCACCGGTCCCTGGGGCAGATAGCCCGTCCGCAGCAGGTAGGTCGCCCGTGAGTGATCGCCCTCCTTGGTCGACATCGAGCGAATCACCGCACAGTGCTGCATCTGCTTCGCCAACCCCGGCAGATGCTCGCTGATCTGGATTCCCGGGACGGACGTCTCGATCGGCTGGAAGGGGCCGCCATGGGCATGCCCCGGCTTCAGGTCGAACGTATCGGTCTGGCTGGGACCGCCCGTCATCCAGAGCAGGATGCACGACTTGCGGTTCGCCTTCGCCTGCGCCGCCTCATCGGCCAGCAGTGGCAGCCAGCCGGAGTGTGACATCCCCAGCAGCCCGCAGGCCGACAACCTCATCCAGTTGCGCCGCGAGAGTCGTGCCTGGGTTTGCGGTGTCCGGAAAGAACGAGGGAAGGCCGTCATGAGAAGCGTCCGACACTGCGAGTGAGGAGCCGGGGGAAGTTGGGGCAGCAGGGAGAGGGGAGGGAGAATTCCCTCCGTGAACTCAGCGGTTGAAGAGGAACTCACTGCTGTTGAGCAGCGACCAGAAGACATCTCCCAGCGCCTGCTTCCAGTCGCCGGTGGGGCCACCCGACTTCACGTAGTTTTCGAGTCGGGTCATTTCCTCGGCCTCGGGAGGACGGCCCAGGGCCGCCATGTAAAGGGTCTCGATCCGTTCGCCTTGGGTCATCAGGGGGAAGTCGATGAGGGCGGCGAGAGTCTGGCTGTTCTCGGGGCTGGTCGCGTCGGCGACGAACCTGCCATTCATCATGGCGAGAGCCTGCAGGATTGTGGTCTGCGTCTCGGTCTGCGAATCGCGGGTGTTCTCGAACATCTGGACGAACTCACCCCGGGCCGAACCGGGATCTCCCAGTGGTGACATGTTCCGCCGCCGGTCTTCGCGGAAGCCGGTCGCCTGCGCGATGCTGTCGAAGATCTGGTCGGGAGTCAGCCCCTTCACGACCATTCGCGAGAAGAGCCGGGGGTCGGTCTGCGAGGCGTCGGTCTGCCGGCTGGTGCGCTGGTACGCCTGCGTGGCCGTCAACACCCGGATCACCAGCTTGAGGTCGTGTCCCGAGTCAACGAACATCCGGGCGAGGCGATCAAGCAGCTCGGGATGGCTGGGGGGATTCTCGGCGGTAAAGTCATCGATCGGATGGACGATCCCGGTGCCGAAGAACTGACCCCACAACCGGTTGACCAGGGTCCGGGCGAAATAGCCGTTCTCAGGCGAGACCATCCAGTTCGCCAGGATTCGCCGGGGGGAATCGCGGGAACCGAGCGTCGGCTGCGACCCGTCGAAGTGGGTGGGTGTCACGGTCTTGCCCTGGAGGGGAATTTCCAGCTGCGTGGGACCGAGGGATTCTTCAATGGCGTTGATCTGCATCATCGCGGCATCGGCGTTGCCGTCGCGCTTGAGACCGGCGAAGAATGCGGCATAGCCCCAGAAATGCTCCTGTTTCCACTCGTCGAAGGGATGGTCGTGGCATTGGGCGCACTCGATCCTCACACCAAGAAACATGCGGGCGGTGCTCGCCGCGAGGTTCTCGGGCTTGAGCTGCTTCGACTGGTAGTAACTGAGGGCGTTGAGCCCCGGCTGGGGTTGGAACGGATTGTCCGCCTGCCGGGGATCGACCGTCATCTCGAGGATCTCCCGCACGAGCCGGTCGTAGGGGATGTTGTCGAGCAACCGGCGGCGCAGCCACGCCTCAAACGGCGGGAGCAGAAACCGCACCTCGGGGTTCGAGTCGGCCTCGGGAATCATCACCCCGCGCCAGACCCGGGCGAAGTGAGCCACATAGGCGGGACCGGCGAGCAGGTCATCGACCGCCCGACGGCGCTTGTCGGGACGGGTGTCGGCCAGGAACTCGCGCAGGGCGGCGACCCGGGGGACACGCCCGGCAACATCCAGGGAGACCCGCCGGAAGAATTCGGCATCGTCAGCCAGCGGGGCGGCCACCACCTGTTCCTGCGCCAGGCGGTCATCGAGGAATCGGTCAATGTCGGCCGCCAATTCCGCAATCCGGGCGTCGACGGCTGCCGGATTCGCAACCGGTCCCGCGGACGAAAGGGAACGGGCCGGTCCTTCTCCTCCCGCGATGACGGGGGATATCCCGGCGAGACTGCCAGGCAGCAGGGACAGCAGGGCCAGGATCCAACGCCTCACCCCCACCCCGGGAAACCCCGCCGGTGTTCCCCTGCGGCATGCCGCCTGGCACAACTGTGCCGGTGGCCGTGTTGTCCCGGTCGCCAGCGGAAGAGTGCCGGGAATCCGGCGGACCAGATCGGGATCGCAGGTCAGGTCCGGGGGACCGGCTGGGATCCGTTGTGGGGGGACAGGCGGCATCAGGGGCACCACCATTCAGAAACGTCGCGGGTTCAGAAACGTCGCAACTGGGAGTCGGGGAGGGTCGAGGGGGACAGGACGGGTTGGGTCTGCCACGCTCTCTCAGCAGGTAGATCTGGATTCTCCCGGTTTTCGTCCATCGGCTGGGAAGTTTTTCCGATCCGAAGTGGCGGAACGGATGAGTCGGAACCGATCGGGCTGAATTCATCGGTCTCGACCCATCGAATCGGGCGACTGGGATGGGCGGGGGAGGACGACGTCAGTCGAGGTCGAGCACCTCGGCCGGGAAGATTGGTCCTTCGACGCAGGTCCGTCGGTAGTCCCAGTCACCATTCGGTTCCTTGACCTTGGTGACACAGCTGAAGCAGGCTCCAAATCCGCACGCCATCGGAGTTTCGAGGGAGAGCCAGCAGCGGGCCTGGAACCGGGCGGCCAGGTGAGCGACCCCCTTCATCATTCGTTCGGGTCCGCAGCAGTAGACGGCGACCCGCTGGGCGTCGGCGGCATTCCCCGCATGCCGGGTCAGCCAGCGTTCGACCAGTTCGGTGACAAAGCCCCGGTGCCCGCGTGAGCCGTCATCGGTGGCGATCTGCAGATCGATCCCCAGGCCCTGCAATTCGTCAGTCCCCACGAGGTACTCGGCCGAGCGGACTCCGTAGCAGAAGGTGATGTGGTCGGGGGCGAGTGGTCGGGGCATCTGCCGACTGGCCCCGCTGGCTCCCGCTCCAGTCCCGTAGTGGTGGCGACCCAGGGCTTCGCGGATGACTGCCGGAAACGGGGTGTTGCCAATGCCCCCGGCCACCAGCAGCAGGCGGTCGCACTGGGGGAGGGGGAACCCATTCCCCAGCGGGCCCCAGACTTCGACTTCCCCCCCGGCGGACCAGGTCGGCATCAGGCGGGTCGCCTTGCCGAGGATGAGATAGACAAGATCAATCCCTGCCGGGGTGGCGGGGTCATCTCCCCAGACGTCATAGAGGGCGAACGGCCGGCCCAGCAGGGGGTCGGTTTCACCCGGGGCCTTCACCATGAAGAACTGGCCGGGGAGTGCGGCTGCCGCCAACTGGGGTGCGGCGAGCCGAAGGCGATAGGTATCCCGGGCGATCCGGGTCTGTGCGACCAGCGGAACAGTCTGCTGCCGGGCGCAGGGGACCATGCCGGCGAGAGGTGGCAGGGGGAGTGTGCTCATGGAATCATGGTAGTGATGCCGGACGGGGGGGACAATTTGAGGAGGGGAGTCACCGGGCTGCGAGTTGCGAGTTGCGTGGGCCTTCCATGCTCGGGAAATTCGAGGGGCAATGGATCGAAAATGGGGCCGATGACACTTTGGGAGCGGGACGAATGTCACGGACGACAGAGATGGAATCAATTTTTCCTGCGTGATTCGCACGTTCAGCCGGATTTCAGAGGGGATTTGAACATCAAATAGCCCCCTTGGTGAACGGACCCGCTCACATTGACCGATCCGACGAGTCTGTTTAAAATGCGAAACTTCCCGAGAGGGCAGCTTGTCTGCCATCACACCGGATCCCCGGGGCGTGGCTCAGCCTGGTAGAGCGCTTGGTTCGGGACCAAGAGGTCGTGGGTTCGAATCCCGCCGCCCCGACTTGATGAAGGCAAATCGAGCAGGAGAGTAGCGGAAAAGGAGAGCAGGAAAAAAAGAAGAACTGGAAGTGCAGATTTTATTCTGCCCGAAGGATTCCTCTCCTGCCGACTCCTGTTCCGCTGCTCTCCTGTTGTTTTATCGCAATCGACACATGGTGGTGTCCTCTGGGCATACCTGCTCAACATCTCCAGGTCGACCCAAGGGGGGGCGACTTCTCGGTCCGGAGGACGGCGGAATCGGAAAAGTTTCCCCGGAGTTACTCTTTTCTGGACGCTCCATCCAAGCGGGTCGCGCTTCGAAGACCGATAAGAAACGCGAAAGCGTGCCGTTGCTTGGAGGTGTCGCAGCGCCCCGGCTGCATCTCTCGACTCCGTGCGATGCCGATTCAAGTCGCAACAGGAAGAGATGGCCCGCATGCTGTCGGGCCAGATCAACGGACTTGAGAATCGGGAAATCTGAACCCGGCACGCGTTTCCAGTTCCTGTTCGAGAATCCACATCTCGACCAGCAGGGGGCAAGGTTCACTCCGTTTGTCCCCAGGGGTTCGACGCCAGATCCTGGTGACCCCAGAGTTGACTCCGTGACGACAAGCTGACAACGACACCACTCCGACAGGATTGTGTCGTGACCCTCGACAACTCGGGGGAGTTTCCCGCAGTCTGGCTACACTGCGGGCGGCGCGGGCTCGCAGCGATTTCCGCGAAAGCGACGGCGAGGCTGCCAACTCGTCCCGCACAGGAGTGAGGGTGCAATGATGCGCGGGGAGTCGAGTGACATCGACTCGGAGCGTCGATCGACTTTCCAAGTCGATGTCGTTGGGAGTTGCTGCGGGGAGAGATTGTGCCGGAGGTGGACTTGGGGTTTGGAGGATGGCGTGGGCGAGAGGGTGAGCGGGTTGAGGGTGCAATGGATTGTGGGGAGTCGAGTGACATCGACTCGGAGTGTCGATCGACTTTCCAAGTCGATGTCGTTGGGAGTTACTGCCGCGAGAGATTGTACCGGAGGCGGACTTGAGGTTTGGAGGATGGCGCGGGCGAGGGGGTGAGCGGGTTGAGGGTGCAATGGATTGTGGGGAGTCGAGTGACATCGACTCG
>DNUF01000023.1:1007-20507 GCA_003508595.1 Planctomycetaceae bacterium | reverse complement strand
AGAGACATCGACTCGGAGCGTCGATCAACTTTCCAAGTCGATGTCGTTGGGGGGACCGCAGGGAGAGATTGGGCCGGGGGTGGAATTCCATGGGGGACCTTCCTGGTCTATTGCCGCAGTCGTCTGCTCATACGCTCGTCTGGGCCATCCTCAGAACTCTGTCCCGGGACACCCAGGACGAGGGGTACGCGGGACCGAGTCCGTTGGACAAAAACTGAAAAATGGTGTGTGGATTGCAATTGTGTGTAAGGACGGGATTCGTCGAGGACGGGGAGCGGAGATCGTCCGAACGTTCGGTACGCGATTGCTTGCAAACTGGGTTTGGTTTGGTAGTCTGTGCGGGGTGTTGTCGATCGCCACGCGTCGCATCGTTCGAGAAGCGAGCCGGGGCGGCATCAGGAGATTTTTCACAGGGAGTGTGGAAGCTATGGAAGACATGCGGAAAATCGGTCTGCGCACACGAGGGTGGTGGGTTGCTCGGGTGGCCCTCATCGGAGTGGCCTTGATCGGGATGGCGGCGACGGGATCGGCTTGGGCAGGGCCGATGGACCTGTATTACGCGGCGACCGACACCACTCATCACGATTGGGATGAACTGGCCCTGACCCCGGTGTCTGCCATCACCGGTCCTGGGGATGGCCATCAATGGATGACCGATTCCTCCGGGGATCAGCGGGTGCTGGTGACCACGCTGGTGAGTCCATTTGTTGCAGGGATTTACCGTCCGTTCATCAACCAGACCTATACACTCGGCAATACCCGCCAGGTCTGGGTGACCTTGGCCGGCGAGTTGGGAGATTACCTGAAGGCCCGTCCGACGGAATATGTCACGACCGCTTCTTCGATCTCCGATCGGGCCAAGATGGCGCTCGGAACGCCGGTCACCTCGAATTATTCGCATTTTGTGAGCTTCTGGGTTCGGCCACAGGATCTGTTTCGCCCCGCCATCCAGTGGGACGTCTCGCAGTCGACCATGCTTCGTCCCGCCTCGGGGGAGCACGACCAGTGGGATCCCGATTTGAGCTCATTCAAGGACGGGCCGGCCTGGTTTGGAACGCAATATGCCGACAGGTTCAGTGGGACCACCGGGAGTTCAACCACGCTGTATGACTGGTACCAGGATTGGTGGAACGCTTCCGACAACGCCGCGACCGGTCCCGGAGCTTTTCCCTTTCCGTGGACCGGACTGGGCTACACCTATGACTATTACTACCAGGCCTCAACGATGACTCCGGCCGACTATCAGCGCGTGGTGGGGGTGGCGGAATTCGTGATCGCCCCGAAGTTCTCGATGATCGTTGACTCGGTCACTCCGATCCGTGGATTGGTGGTGCCTGAACCGTCGACATGGGTGTTGGTCATGACGGCGGCCGGATGGGTCGCACTTCGACGTTGCCGTTCCTCCCGCGGTGAGCGGGTGAAGCCTGGGGAAAGCCGCCGAACGCAGTCCGTCTGACCACGGGTCCGTTTCATTTTTGTCACGGTTGCACAGCCTCCCGCCACGAGGGTGATGAACGTCATCCTTCGTGGTCCGGAGGTTGTTTTCAATATTGCTGAGCACTCTTCAAACGTGGGAACTGGCGTCAACGGCTTCCCGCCGGAGTGGGCTTGCGGGTTCATCAGAAGGATTTCACCGCGGCGGTGGGGCGCGTGGTGTCATACTGTTGGGCACGCGTCGTCATGTGCGGTGCTCGATAGGGTGCAATGGTGTGTGGAGAGTCGAGTGACATCGACTCGGAGCGTCGATCGACTTTCCAAGTCGATGTCGTTGGGTGTTGCTGCAGGGAGAGATTGGGCCGGTGGCGGACTTGGGGTTGAGGATGGCGTGGGCGAAGGGGGGAGTGGGTTGAGGGTGCAATGGTGTGTGGAGAGTCGAGTGATATCGACTCGGAGCGTCGATCGACTTTCCAAGTCGATGTCGTTGGGTGTTGCTGCAGGGAGAGATTGGGCCGGGGGTGGACTGCAGGGGGGCCGATTGCAGCGGGAGTAGGGTTTGCAGCGACAGGGCGTTGAGACCTCGTGCGAGGGGATGATTCGCCCCCAACACTGCCGCGGGGATTGATGGCAAACGCTCTGGGTGACCACTAACATCGATCGACATCACGCCCCGAGCCGAGCTCGGAGGCACCAGAGACCGCCTGTCGACACGATTTCCTGATGACCCAACCCACCCGCATTTGTTGTATTGGAGCTGGTTACGTGGGGGGCCCCACGATGGCGATGATCGCCAAGCAGTGCCCGGACATTCCCGTTCACGTCGTGGATGTGAATGCCTCCCGGGTCGCCCAGTGGAACTCCAGCGAATTGCCGGTGTACGAGCCCGGATTGCAGGAAGTGGTCGAGGAGGCGCGGGGCCGCAACCTGACCTTCTCCACCGATGTCGAAGGGGCCATCCGTGAGGCCAACCTGATCTTCATCTCGGTGAACACTCCGACGAAGACGTTTGGCGTTGGGGCCGGCCGGGCGGCGAACCTCGAGTTTGTCGAGAAATGCGCGCGGCGGATTGCCGAGTGCTCGACCGGTCACAAGGTGGTTGTCGAAAAGTCGACCCTCCCCGTGCGGACGGCCGAGGCCATTGCCCGGATCCTCCAGAGCTCGGCCACCAATGCGACCTTTGATGTCCTGAGCAATCCCGAGTTCCTCGCCGAGGGGACCGCCGTCCAGGACCTGCTGAATCCCGACCGGGTGTTGATCGGCGGCGAGTCGCCCCAGGCCGTCGAACAGCTGGTCGCGGTCTACAGCCGGTGGATTCCGCGCGAGAAGATTCTCACCACAAATGTCTGGAGCAGTGAACTCTCCAAGCTGACGGCGAACGCCTTCCTCGCGCAACGGGTCTCGTCGATCAATGCGATTTCGGCCCTGTGCGAGGCAACCGGTGCGAATGTCGATGAGGTGGCGCGGGCGATCGGCACCGACTCGCGCATCGGGCCCAAGTTTCTCAAGGCGTCGGTCGGTTTTGGCGGTTCCTGCTTCCAGAAAGACATCCTCAACCTGGTCTACCTGTGTGAACACTTCGGGCTGACGGAGGTCGCGAAGTACTGGGAACAGGTCGTGGTGATGAACGACTACCAGAAACGCCGTTTCTCGTCGCGCATCGTGCGGACGATGTTCCACACCGTGTCGGACAAGAAGATTGCCATCTGGGGGTTCGCCTTCAAAAAAGACACCAACGACACGCGCGAATCAGCCGCCATCACCGTCTGTCGGGACCTGCTGGAAGAGCACGCCCGACTCACGATCTACGATCCGCGGGTTTCAGAACAGCAGGTGCGCAGCGTGCTGGAAGGGGTGTTCAAGGACGCGGCGGGAGTGGTTTCGGAACGGCACCGGCAACTGCTGCGTGATCACGTCACAGTTGTCTCCGATCCCTACACCGCCACCGACCGGGCGCACGCCATCGCGGTGCTGACCGAATGGGACGAGTTCAAGTCACTCGAGATGCAGCGCGTGCTCGACGGGATGCATCGCCCCGCGTTCGTGTTTGACGGCCGGAACATCCTCGACCAGGCACGGTTGACCAGCCTCGGGTTTGAAGTGCACTCCATCGGTCGCGCGTAGCCGTCGGCGGAAATCCTCCCGCCCGACATCTCCCCAGCCGCAGCCTCAGTACGGGCTGAACGTCCACTACGAATACGAACTGGCTGTTTCGGATCCCGTCGAGTCAGCAGAATCAGAGTTGCGCCATCGCACTCCTCACTGCAGCGCCCGTGCCGGGCCCGGTGTTACAGCAGTCCCCAAATGGGGTCGGCGAAGTAGACCTGGTGGGGGCGGTCGAGCGGATCTTTCCAGGTGAGGGTTGGGGGCAGGCCGAGGCTGTGGTAGATGGTCGCGGCCATGTTCTCGGGGGTCTGGCGGTCTGATTTCGGCTGACCTCCCAACGCGTCCGATTCACCAATGACGGTTCCTCCCTGCACGCCACCACCGGCGAAAAAGACACTCTGCACGGCTCCCCAGTGATCGCGGCCGGGGAGCTTTGTCTCGGCACCTTCAAAGGTGAACACCTTGGGGGTCCGTCCGAATTCCCCAGCCATGACGATGAGTGTGTCATCAAGCAATCCACGGTCCGACAGGTCTTCGACAAGGGCCGAGACCGCCCGGTCTGTGGGAGGAAGCAGGAACTCTCGCAGGTTGCGGAACGCCGCCTCGTGGGTGTCCCACGATTCGTCATTGCCGAGGTTGACCTGTACCAGGCTGACCCCCGCCTCGACCAGTTGCCGGGCCATCAGCAGCGACCAGCCGAATGAATTGCGGCCGTAACGATCCTGCAGGCGGGGATCGGCGGCATGCACGTCGAGCGCCTGGTGGACCCGACCCTGCAGCAGCATCGAGACCGCCGTCTCGCGATGCCGGTCGTAATCGGCAGCCATGGCCCCGGCATCCAGCAGCCGGCGCTGCCGCTCGATCGATTCGAGCAGTGCGAGTCGCGATTCGAACTGGTTCTTCAGCACCCCCTGGGCGAGTTCGAGACGGGGAGCCTCGAAGCGATACCCCGGGGGATTCGCTCGTCCCCGCTGGCGCTGGAATCCATATTCCGGAAAGGCCCCGTGCGTGTAGTTGGTATCCCGGAACGGGCTGGCTTCGATGAACCAGGGGTCGTAGGTCTCACCCAGTTCCCCGGCAAACTGCCCGGGAATGGTCCGGCCGGTGACATGCACGAGCTTCTCGGGCAGGACGGCCGCCGGGGGAAGATTGTTCCGCGGAGGCACCACGCGGGTGACCATCGAGGCGAGTGACGGGAAGTCATGCCGGGTGGGACGGGTGCCATCGAACCCGACCGGTTGCGGCGTCCGTCCCGTGAGCATCACGTGATGGCCGATGGAGTGCTCGTTGTAGGGATGAGAGAGCGAGCGGACGACGGCCCACTTGTCGCTGCAGCCGGCGAGCAGGGGGAGGTGCTCGGTGATCGGCAGGCCGGGGGTGCGGGTGGCGATCGGGGCGAATTCGCCCCGGACGGTGTCGGGGGCGAGGGGCTTGGGATCAAAGCTCTCGTGCTGCGCCAGGCCACCCGAGAGGAAGATGTAGATCACCGACCGCGGCTGGCGAGGGAGGGGATTCTCGTTGGCGGTCGCCAGTCCGCGCAGCCCCGCGACGTGGTTCATGCCCAGGCCGAGAATCGAACTCGCCCCGACCTGCAGGGCCGTACGGCGGGGAAGCCGGGGGTGAACGCAGCGGCTGGTCATACGGAATCTCCCGGAGAGGCTCACGGGAGTATCGCTGCCGAACCGCCCCCCGACAAGACCGGGAGGCGGGCGGGACGACCAGTTGGTCAGTGACTGGGCGGGTCCGGCTTTCTGTCCCCCCCCGAGGGAAAGGCTCGATTTGTTCGTGGGTCTGGGGAAAAACCGACGATGACAGCTCCCCGTCGTCCCGACTACTCTTGCGGCAAGCAGTCTTGTGATGCCCTTTCCGGTTGGTTCGCTCCCTTGGGTCAGGAATGGTGCCATGCCACAACTCGTCACCTGTCATTGCGGACGGAAATTCGAGGCCACTCCGCCTGAGGGGCAGCGACGCGTCAATTGCCCCACCTGCAACTCGGTGATCTTCCTCCCCGACCCGGTTGAGGCCGCGGGCGACGATGTCGGCTATGGACTGGCCGCGACCGAAGAAGACCAGCAGGCCTTTCGGCGGAAGGGACGGCAGGGGGAGCCCGACTGGCTGCAGCGGTACCGGAACACCCGCGAGACCGTGAAGGGAGAACAGTCGCGCATCTTCACCACGATTGCCAACCTGGCCGGTGCGAATGCCACGCTCGATCCCATCGGGGCGGCACTGTACCTCGCAGTGAGCCATGCGGATGCCGAAACGTCGGTCGCGGCCCTGGCGAAAGTGGCAATTTCGCGGCACCCGGTCTACACGGCGATGGCCCGCACCCTGCTGGGGCATGTGGGGCCGAGTGACGCCACGGGGGCACAGCATTTGCTCGACCTGATCGACGAGACGACAGAGGGGCCCGCCCGGCAGGTGCTGCTCGATGCGCTCGACCGGATTGGTCCGACGCCGCTGGTGCAGGTGCGCGTCCTGCTGGAACTGCTGAGGAACCCGGAAGACCGTCTGCGGCTGTGGGGGGTGAACAGCCTGCGAATGGCCGGGCGGGCGGCAGGTCATGCGTGCGAACCTCTCTGGGAGCTCCACGGCAAGATCCCCAGCCTGCGATTGCCGATCCTGGGGGCGCTGGCGGCGATTGGGCGTGAGCCGCAAAAAACCGCAGCCTCCCTGGCGGAGTTCCTGCAGCAGCCGGATGCCAGTCAGCGTCGCGAGGCGGTGTCGATCGCCCGCACGCTGGGAGTGTCGGCGGAAACGCTGGTGCCGGTCTTGAAGATGGTGATCAAGAAGGATCCCGACCCCGAGTTGCGGAAACTGGCGGCCGAGGCGGCGGCGTCGATCCTGACCGCGATTCGCAACCAGCCGGTGTCTGGGGGGGCCACACCGGCGGATGGGCTGCTGCGGGTCCAGTGTGCGTGCGGCAAGAAACTGCAGGCGAAGGTGGAACTTGCCGGGAAGACCGCCCGTTGCCCCGCCTGTGGCGAGTCGATCCAACTCCCCCTGCCAGCCGCACCGGTGGCTGCCGCCGCAGTTGGGGGGGACGAGAAAGAGTGTCCCCGCTGTTTTGCGATGGCCGCCGCGAACCAGATTCTCTGCCTGTCGTGCGGCTATGACTTCCGCACGGGGAAGACGGTGAAAGTGGCAGGGAAACCCTCGGGGAGCCCGCCGGGGAAACCTCCCGCACCGGGGCAACCGGGGAAGCAGTAGTCGACCGGGGGGCAGCTTCACGCAACCGCCGTGGCTGAATCGGATCGGGGAACTGGGGAGTGGTCACTCACCGGGTGTGCCTGGCCGACACGGTGATCGCAGTGGGGGCCGGCGGACAACAACCGGGGGGATCAGCGGGTTCCCGAGGGGGGCTGTCAGGCGAGGATCTCGTGGACGACCCGTCCGTGGACGTCGGTCAGGCGGTAATCGCGTCCCCCGAAGCGGTACGTGAGCCGTTCGTGGTCGAGTCCCATCAGGTGCAGGATGGTGGCGTGCAGATCGTGCACGTGGACCTTGTTCTCGACCGCGTGCCAACCGAATTCATCGGTGGCCCCAAACGTCATTCCGCCACGGATTCCGCCACCGGCGAGCCACATGGTGAACCCGAAGGGGTGGTGCTCGCGGCCATTGTCTCCCTGCGCGGTGGGGGTGCGACCGAATTCGCCCCCCCAGAGGACGAGGGTGTCTTCAAGCAGCCCGCGGGCCTTCAGGTCGGTCAACAGGGCGGCGATCGGTCGGTCGACCGCCTGGCAGCGTTTGGGGAGGGCATTCCGCAGGTCGCCGTGCTGATCCCAGACATTGTTGGCCGGAGCGTCGAAGAGTTGCACGAACCGGACTCCCCGTTCGACAAGGCGGCGGGCGAGCAGGCATTGCCGTCCGAACAGTTCGGTCTCGGGCTGGTTGGTTCCATACAGTGCATGCGTCGCTTCGGTTTCCCCGGCGAGGTCGAACGCCTCGGGGGCCTGCCGCTGCATGCGGAAGGCGAGTTCAAACGTGGCGATGCGGGCGTCGAGTTGGCTGTTGAGTGGCCGTTCATGCCGGTGGAGGGCATTGATTTTCGCGAGTGCGTCGAGCTTGGCCCGCTGGCGGTCGAGTCCTCCCGATCCGGTTGCCAGATTGGAGATCGGGTTCTTGAGGTCGCGGACGAGCGTTCCCTGGTAGGCACTGGGAAGGAAGCTCGACGCCCAGAGCTGGGCTCCCTGGAAGACCGGGGCGGGGCAGACGACAACAAACCCGGGAAGGTCCTGGTTCTCGGTCCCCAGACCGTAGGTCAGCCATGAGCCCAGGCTGGGTCGGGAAAATGCCTGCTCGCCGGTGCACATCTGCAGGGCGGCACCGGTGTGGTTGATGTTGTCGGCCACCATCGAGCGGATCACGCAGACATCGTCGATGCGCGAGGCGAGGCCTGGCAGCAGTTCACTCACCTCGATGCCCGCGGAGCCCTGTTTCGCAAACTTCCAGGGAGACGCGAGCAGGTTGCCGGTCTTCTGGCGTTCGAGCTTGGGCTTTTCGAAGGGGAGCGGCTGGCCGTTGTCTTGTTCGAGCCGGGGCTTGGGGTCGAGCAGGTCGACATGCGAAGGACCACCGGGCATGTAGAGAAAGATCACCCGCCTGGCCCGGGCGGGGTGATGGCCGGGGAGGACGCCGAAGGGGTTGGCCGAGCGCGCCGTGGGGTCCGCGGCCAGCGATTCTCGCCCCAGCAGGTCGGCCAGGGCGAGCGCGCCGAAACCGCAGCCCGAGGTGGCGAGCCAGTCGCGGCGCGACAGAGCCGAATGCGGGAACACAGCAGCAGGCATGGGGAGCAGCCTCCTCAATCGACGTAAACAAATTCGTTGCTGCAGAGCAGCAGGTGAGCGAGATCGATCCAGCCGGCGTTGGGGACCGACATCTCACCGGCGGCGACCACCGCGCTGGCGATCGTCACCTCTTCGGGGCGGGGCGGGCGGGCGAACAGCGAGCGATAGAGCCAGTCGATGCGACCGTCGGTCTCGGGCGGGGCCGACGCGATCACCCGCTCGGACAGGTGCCGGGCCTGTTCGTGAACCCAGGCATGATTGAGCAGCAGCAGGGCCTGGGGGGCGACGGTGCTGGTGATCCGTTTCTCGGTGGAGGAATCGGGATTGGCGGCATCGAAGAGCATGGCGTAGCTGTCGCGCTGCCAGCGGGCGGTTTGCACGTACAGGCTGCGCCGGCGGATGGTGAAGTCATCTCCCGCCGGGCCACCCGGGGTCAGGTCGAGCCGGCCATTGACCGACAGGATGGCATCGCGAAGTGCCTCGGCTTCCAGCCGTCGCAGGGCGAACCGTCCCAGCCAGCGATTCTCGGGGTCGCGGTCGAAGGAGTCGCGCGACACCTGGCCCGCCTGGCGATAGGTGGCTGACAACACGATCTGGCGGTGCAGCTGCTTGAGCGACCATCCCTGTGCGACGAAGCGGGAGGCCAGCCAGTCGAGCAGTTCCGGATGCGAGGGGGGCTCTGCGAGGAGGCCGAAGTTGTTCGGTGTCCGCACGAGCCCTTCGCCGAAATGCCCGGTCCAGATCCGGTTGACGATCACCCGGGCCGTCAATGGGTTGCGGGCCGAGGCGATCCACTGGGCCAGTTCCCGCCGGCCGCTTCCCTGGGCAATCGCCGGTTGTTCCTCTCCGGCAAGAAACCGGGGGAACCGGCGGGGAACGACCGGACCCAACCGCGTGTAGCTTCCCCGGATATGAATGGGGACATCCTGGATCCCGGGAAAGAGTCCCCCCGGGGTCCCCCCCTCGGTGACGGCCATGGCCAGTGGCACGGGGTCGGCCAGCCGGCGTTGCAGTTCGGTCTTCTGCGCCAGCAGCTCGGTCCGCTCGGGGGGTTCGGGTGGGGGTGAGAGTGTGAACGGTCCGGCGACCGACAGCCGGAATTTGCCGAGGGTGTGTTTCTCGGCATGCTGCTGCTCGAGGAGGACGGTGAGCCGGGATCCCGCGGCCACCGGCGTCTCGGCCGCGATCTCGAACAGGGCGACGTGCGGCTGGGCGACATGGGGAGAAACCGCCCAGCCCCCCGCCGGGTTGTCATCCAGGGCCGTCGCCGCGGGAAACTTGTCCTGCTCGAAATCGGCCTGGGCGGCGGTGAACTTCACCACCGTGGCAGGGCCGGTGTCGCGAGCCACGGTGGCTGAGAGGCGGGTGAGGACGAAGTTGCCATCGTCGGCACGGCCGGCCCCACCGGCGGGAAGCCCAGTCTCGGGAAGCGATTCCAGCCTCAGGAATTTCACCTCGACCCCGTCGGGCACCACGGCTTCGATGGCGTAGCGGTCTTTCGCCAGGTGGCCACGGATGGTGATGCTGTGATCGTCGGCGATCGTTCCTTCGGCACCCGCCTCACTGTGGAACTTCGTGGGGGCGAGCGGCTGACCACCGGTCAGCAACTGCTGCCGCCGATGCTGGCGGTCGAGCTCGGCGAGGCGGGCGTTGACTCCGGCCAGCGACTGCTCGTGCCGGGCCCGTTCGGCCAGGCGGGTGGGCCCCAGCAGGGGCAGCCGGTTGACCGTGTATTCGCCCCCCTTTTCGCCAAGTTCCCTGAGGATGTGCGAGCTGTAGAAGATGCCGGCGAGGGCGTAGTAGTCGGCGGTCGAAATGGGATCGAACTTGTGGTCGTGGCAGCGGGCGCAGTCGAGGGTCAGTCCCAGGAAAGCCTTGCCGATGACCCCGATGTTGTCATCGACCATGTCGCTGACGATTTTCTCCTTGTCGGCATCTCCCCGGTCCCAGACCCCATTGGAGAGAAACGTCGTGGCCACGAGACCGTCGGGATAGATCTCGCCCCCGTCGGGACTGGGGAGCAGGTCTCCGGCAATCTGGTGCTGGATGAACTGGTCGAACGGCAGATCGCGGTTGAAGGCGTTGACCACCCAGTCTCGGTAACGCCAGGCCTCGGTGATCTCGCAACTGGCGGTGCGAAGGGCGGGATTGAAGTCGTGATAGTCGGCGTAGCGGACGACATCGAGCCAGTGCCGGGCCCAGCGCTCGCCAAAAGCCGGCGAATCGAGCAGGCGGTCGACGACCCGTTCCCACGCCTGGGGGGAATCATCGGCGAGGAAGGTCGCGACAGCGTCGGGGGAGGGGGGGAGCCCGGTGAGATCGAACGTCACCCGGCGGATCCAGGTCACGCGGTCGGCCTGGGGGGCGGGGCCCACTCCCTCCGCTTCGAGTTTTGCGAGGATGAAGCGGTCGAGTCCCTCGCGGGGCCAGTCCAGGGCACGGACGTCGGGGAGAGCCGGGTCGCGGACAGGCTGGAAGGCCCACCACGTTTTCTGTTTTTCGGTGTAGGGGCGGGGTTCGCCGGCGGGGGATTCGCCGGCGAGCGGAGAGTCGTCGGGCCAGGGGGCTCCCTTCGCAACCCACTGCCGCAGCGCCTCGATCTTCGCGTCGGACAGTCTGCCCGAGGGGGGCATCTTGAGATCGCCGGTGTAGGCGAGGGCGGCCAGCAGCGGACTCTCGTCGGGCTTCCCGGGGACAAGCGCTGCGCCCGAGTCTCCCCCTTTCAACAGGAGATCGCGCTTCGCCAGGCTGAAGCCCCCCTGCCGCTTCGTTCCGCCATGGCACTCCAGGCAGTGTTCAACCAGCACGGGGCGCACCTGCTTTTCGAAGAACTCAACGTCGGCGGGGTTGAATTCTTCGGCACTCAGCCGTGGGGCGGCGACGGGCAACAGCACCAGGCAGGCGACGATGCCAATCCAGAATGGGGCCATCCAGTTGCCCGAAATTCGGAAGGTGGAAATTCGAACGGGGGGCAACCGGAAGGAACCGGGTGGTCGTGGAGGGGTGTGCAGTCCTCGACCGATCCAGCCGATGGTCACGACGGGGAGGGGCATGGCATCGTCCGAAGGGGAGGGCGTCCTGGGTCCGATGGAGGGCCTGGTGACTGGCGTTCGCGGGAGAAACGCCGTGGCGTTCTGCGGAGAGACCGGTCGGGGAGGCGGGGTCAGCTGTCGCGGAACAGGTGCCGCAGCGGTTCGCCGTCGGCCAGGTGCCACGGCCGGCCGGTCCGGTCGTGGATGTGGGTGCGGGGATCGATGCCAAACCGCCAGTAGAGGGTGGCGGCGAGGTCGGCGGGGCTGACCGGATCGCGGGCCGGAAAAGCGCCACTGGCGTCGCTGGCACCGTGGATCGCTCCGCCGACCACCCCGCCGCCGGCGAGCAGCACGGTGTAACAGTCGGGCCAGTGGTCGCGACCGGCATTGGCGTTGATCACGGGGGTCCGGCCGAATTCACCGGTCGCCACCACGAGGGTCGAGTCCAGCAGGCCCCGTTCGTCGAGGTCGGCAATCAGGGCGGCCAGCGCCTGGTCGGCCGGGGGAAGCAGGTCGTTCTTGTGCAGGGAGAAGTTGTTGGCGTGGGTATCCCAGTTCTGTCCCTGCTGGCGATAGTCATAGACATTGACGAAGGGGACACCCGCTTCGACGAGGCGGCGGGCGAGCAGCAGGTTCTGGCCCCGGAGGCGGGCCCCGTAGCCGTCGTTCGGGCCCCCGGCCGTCCCGTTGGGGAGCATTTTCTGGCCATTGGGGTAGATGCCATAGCGCTGCCGGGTCGCTTCACTCTCCCGCGAGAGGTCGAGGACCGCCTGGAGGTCGGTGGCACCCAGCAGCTCGAGCGCCCGGCTGTAGAAGCGGTCGAGCGCGGCGGGATTCTGTTGCAGGCCCGCCTCGGGTTGCACGCGGGTCAGCAGGTCGGACCGGCGTTTCATCCGTTCGACGGGGAGCTCGGACTGGGGGATGAGTTCCTGGACGGCATAGCTCTGCTTCTCGGGATCGAGCGAAATGCGGAAGGGATCAAACGTCGAGCCGAGGAAGCCACCCCCCTGGCACGGGACGTCAATCACGTTGTGAAACTGGTAGGGGAGTGCGGCATGCTGCACAACGCGGGTCGCCCCCTGCGACTGATGATGCAGCGTGGCCCCATGACAGGGGAAGAACTGCGGGATGGGGGCGAATTCTTCCCGGTCTCCCTGGGCGGCCTGGCGGCCGGTGTGCGTCTCGATCGACGCCGAGTCGTGCAGCCGGTTGGTGTGCCGCATGCTGCGGATGAGGGCACAATGCTGCATCTGCCGGGCCATGTGGGGCAGGTGCTCGCAGATCTGCAGGCCGGGGATGGTGGTCTGGATCGGCTGGAATTCGCCCCGGATGGCGGACGGGCCGGTCGGCTTCATGTCGTACGTGTCGAGGTGACTCGGCCCGCCATAGTAGAAGACGAAGATGCAGGAGCGGATCGCGCTGCTGGCCGGCAGGTCTGCTGCGCGGGCGATTCCCGACAGCGAGGGCCCGAGGCCAAATGACACTGCGCCGCACGACAGGGCACCCCCTGCCTGCAGCAGTTGTCTTCGCGTCACCTGTGATCGGCCACCCGACATGCAACACCCGCAACCTGGCTTCGTGAATCCGACGTCGCTGAAACTCCGCGGACACACCACCGGTTCGGGCGGTTGGGCCGCAGGAGACATTTCGCTGGTTCCCATCGTACACGACCGGGGCTCCTGTCACATCAGGAACGGCCGATTTGTGGGGCTGCCGGGGTGGGGCTGGTTGGTTCCCCGAGCGGGGGGCAGACCGGGGAGTGGGATGCGAGGGACGCGTCTGGACTTGTTCCTGGTTTCGGCATACTGTTTCTGCAGCAGGTCGGGGGTTGTGTGGCCCATCCGGGCGGAGTGGCGGTTCTCCTGTCGGGAGGGTCGTTGGCGCCGGATCCTGTGGAGTGTCTTCCCGTGACGTTGCTTCCCGGAATTGCCCTGTGGAAGCCCGGTTTGTCAGAGCCGGTGCGTGCTCCCCGCGGTTGTCTTCTGCCGTCGTGGCCACCCGGGTTGGGTCGTCCTGCGGGACGGTCCCGTCCGCTGCCTGAAATCTGTCAGAAAGTCGCCGCGTTGTCGTGAGTGAGTCGAGTCGATTGCGTTATCCGTGGGGGACCCGGCTGCGCCTGCTGCTCTTGTTCCTGACCGCCTCGCTGCAGAGCTTTGAGTGGCAGGCGGTGGCCATCGACCACCTTGGACGGGAACAGGCGGCCGTTCAACTGGGACTTGCCAGCGGGTTCGGGATCCTTGTGACGGTCCTGTCGCTCAGTGCCCTCACGCTGCGCGGCACCCCCTTGGGAATCACCCCGCTTCCCAGCCGGCTGTTGCTGCTCAACAGTCTCTTCAGCTGGGTGACGAGCCTGTACTGGGACGACTGGCCCTGGGCCCCCTGGCTGATGCTGGGAATCTGCTCGCTGCAGAGCTCGCTGTTCCTGCTGTCGCATTCGGTCGAGATCGCCTCGACGCAACGGCAGAACCCGGCCGAGTACCCGGCCGTGCGGGCCTTTGGCAGCGTCGGTTATCTCATTGCCGCCCTGTTGTCGCAGACTTTCACCGGGCAGTTGTTCCCCGGAGTCACGGTGCTGGGGATCCTGCTGTGGCTGACCCCGGGACTGGTGCGTGATCTGGCTCCGTCGGCGACGGCAGCCCATCCCGGCCGGGTTTCGCTGCGCGGGTTGTTGCCCTTGCTGCTGGCGGGCCTGCTGAGCACCGCCACCGCCCGGGGCTTCGACACCTACGGGGCGATTCTGCTGCGCGATGGAACGCAGCATGGCCTGTGGTGGTTGACCGTGCTGATTCTTTCGGAAATTGTCCTGCTGCACACCGTGTCCCCCCGGGTCCGAGACCTCCGCTGGATGCTGGCCCTGGGACCGATCGTCTGGACACTCACCTACCTCCTCTTGCAGCAGCAACTGACCATGCCGGTCATTGCGCTGTCGATGGCCCTGGTCGGTTTCAACTGTCCGGTGCAGGTCGCCCTGCAGACCATCACCGGACGAACCTACAGTGCCTCGGCAAGTGTGCTGGCCACCGTGGCCGTGTCGGGAGCCCTGGGGGCCTTTCTGGCCAACCTCACGTTCAAGGCAGGGGGCGGTCTGGGCATCGGCGTGCTGCCATTGGCCCTCGGCATCTCGGCCGGGGCCATCCCCCTGGTGCTGCTGTGCCTGACTGGCATTTCCTCCACGCCCGCCTCCCCCACCTCCACGACACCCGCAGGGAATGGGTCAGAACCAGCGCCGGAGTGAAGTCCCCGGTAGTATGGGACCGGAACGATGGGACCTGTCCAATGAGACCGTGTGACGCGGCGTGTGGTTTCGCGGCGGCTGGTGACGGTCCTTGGTACGGACTGTTGGTCGCTGCCGACGGCCGCTGTGGACGGACCCTCAGCGGGCCGGCTCGAGCATCACCCGCACGAACCGGGGCTGGTAAATCTCGGCATCAGCCGAGACATCGGGCAGCATCTCAAACGAGTTCGTGGCATAGCTCACCAGCAACTCGTTTCTGGTCCCGGGAAGGATGCGTCCTTTTGCCGCATAGCAGAAAATGCGCGGATTGCGCTGCGGGTCGGGGCAGGTGTAGAGCGACTGCGGGTCCGACCACGGTCCCGTCAACGTGCGTGCCGCCCGGATCTGGATCGTCGCGTCGAGCGGCGGGGAATAGACGTAGACCCACAGCCTGTACCCCGGCAGCCAGGTGATCGAGCCTTCGGTTCCCACCCCGGCCGCGAGCGCACTCGACTGCCGGAGATCCGCCACCCACTCTCCCCGGGCATGGAACTGCCAGCGGTCAAACTGCAGGAAATCACGCGGTGCGACCCGTGCCAGGACCAGTTCGCGCGGGTCGGTCGCCGCTCCCCGGCGGGTGCCGAAGGTGTAGATCCAATCCCCCTCCTGCACCACGTCGAGACCCCAGAGGTACTCCGAGGTCTCGCTGAAGTGGCCGTGGGGAAAATCGACCTGGTGGTGCCTCCACTGCGCGGGGGGATCGAGCGGGTTCTCGACAATCACCACGCTCTGGTCGAGCAGTTTCCAGTCGAAGGCAGTGATGGTCCCGGGCGAAATGAGCCGGGTGGTGAAGAGGTACAGCCGGCCGTCCACGACGAGACCATCCCAGATCCAGAAATAGCCCGGTTTGTCCCTTGGCGTCACAAACGACGTGGTCCGTCCCTGCGCATCCCGTTGCAGGTGCAGTTCCACCTGCATGTCGGTTCCAAACCCGCGCTGCCGGCCAAACGAGTTGTTGACCATCGACACATTCGACCGCCGTCCTCCACGCACCTCGCCGACGAGGGTGTCACCAAAAACCCACAGCCAGGATTCGTCGGGGAGGGGGATCGAGTAGATGGCATCGGAGCCAATCCATCCCTCGTCGCGGCGGAACAGCCGCTCGAACGCCGGGTCGGGCTTGGCGCTGCGGATCGTGGGAACTCGCGTGGGCTCGGCACTGCAGGCCGGCTGGACGGGCACAGGTTCCAGCCAGAGCGCCAGCCCTGCCAATAGCCAGATCGGGGGGAATGCCGCTCGGACGGAAGAGAGCGCAGTCATGGAACAGGTCATCGCTCAGTCCCACAGGTGATAGACACAGGTCGCTTCCTCGCTGGCCCGGTGACGGCCGACGATCAGCAGCCCGTTGAGTGCTTCGCCGTCCCCCATCGAATAGACCAGCACCTCGGCCATGTGCGGACCATCAAAGACGGCTGTGAGGGCAGTCCGCAGGTCGGCCGCATCGTCACGATTTGTGAGAAAGTTCTCGACCACCAGTTCGAAGTTGTCTCCCTTTCGGGCCAGCAGCTCGTCGATGATCCTGCCTTCGGTCCCGGCGGGACGGCGTGCGACTTCGTGAAAATTCGCCAGCCACGTCTGAGGCTCGAAGACCTCCCGGTTCTTGTTCGCCAACACGAGGGACTTGGCTCGAGCCCATTCGTCGAGAGACGCGTCGGACGCGAGGGGCTCGCGGCAGAGTGCGTCTCCCATGCCGACCGGTTCGCACGGCCCCAGCAGCGATTGCAGTCGGGCCCACGCGTTCTCGTCGGATGTTCCGGCGTCGGCAGGAGTGGCTTGGGGGGAACGGTCGGAACCGGCACTGTGGGTCAAGGCAGGTTTCCGGCCGGCGGGCGGGTCAACGGGTGGGAGGACGGCCCGTTGGCTCGCGGCCGTTCGACTCTCTTCCGCTGCGTTGCCGCTGACCGAGTCAGGACGGTTGCCGCCGCGTCCCACGACTCCGATGACCCAGAGCAACGCCAACAGCAGCATCAAGCCCGTGGCGATCACCAGCGTGCGATTGTTCATCTCCCTCTCACTTCACTGTCTGTCTGTCTGTCTGTCTGTCCCGATGTTTCGCGGCTCCGATTCACCCACCCCGGTGTGAGGACCGGCATGAGGCCTTTCAGGGGACCAGAGTCTCGATGGGCCGGCAATTTCGGTCAAGGGGTCTGGGGTAGGGGGGGCCGGGAGGGATTCGTTTCACGCCGACCCAGCGGGCGTGGTACGCTGTGATCTGTTGGGCCACGGGGGGATTGGCGGCTGGGGATTGTCGGTTGGCACCATTTGGTTTTGAACCGGTGGGGCCTGGTTTCAAGACGCGAGAGATGCACATGTCGGGTTGGTTGTGGAGACGCGGGATGGGTGCTGTGTGGCTGGTGCTCTGTGGGGTCGGTTCGCTCTGCGCACAGGACTCTCTGCTGTCGGGACCGCGTGTGGGAGACACTCCCCCCGCCTTCGAGGTCGATGTCGCGACCGGCGATGACGCCGGCAAAAAAGTCGACCTGCTCGCCCGCTGGAAAGACAAGCCGGTGCTGCTGGTCTTCTGGAACGGCGTGACCCGTCCCAGCTTCGGGTTGGTGAAGCAGCTCGACAAATATGGTCGGTTGCGTCAGCCCGAGGGGCTCGAAGTGCTGATCGTGCGGGTGACCGACAAGCCCGAGGAGGACAAGAAGCACGCCAGGCTGCTGTACGACACCTACGACCTCAAGTCGCCGGCCGGGGTGACCCAGGGGGGAAAGAACGGTCCCGACAACTACGGCCTGAACACCGATGCCGGGATGACTGTGCTGCTGCTCGACAAACAGCACAAGGTGCTCTTCAACCAGACCCGTCGGGCCCCCGACCGCCAGGATTTCGACGAAGTGCGCCAGGCGATCGACAAGCTGCTCGGCCCCTCCCCGACCCCGTTCCCCTGAGTCGCGGGCGTCGTCCCGCCGCGGGGGGGACTGGACCAGCCACCGTCCCTACGGCTGCTTGAAGATCTCCCCGTCCTTCATGACGAAGACGACCTGTTTCATGACGCTGATCTCGTCGAGCGGGTTTCCGTCGACGGCGATGACGTCGGCGATCTTGCCGACTTCCAGCGTGCCCAGCCGGTCGTCGATCTTCAGCAGTTGGGCGGAATTGCGCGTGGCGGTCTGGATGGCTTCCAGCGGCGGCATGCCCCCTTCGACCATCAGCTCGAATTCATGGGCGTTTTCGCCGTGCGGTGACACGCCGGTGTCGGTGCCGAAGGCAATCTTCACACCCGCCTTGTAGGCCCGGGCGAAGGTATTTCGCATCAGGGGGCCGATCTCGGCCGCCTTGGGACGCACGATCTCGGGAAAGTAGCCCGGTTCCTGCGACTTCTTCGCGACCCATTCCCCCGCCATGTTCGTCGGGACCCACCAGGTTCCCTTCTCTTTCATCAGGGCGATGGTGTCGTCGGTCAGGTAGGTGCCGTGCTCGATCGAGGTGACCCCGGCCAGCACGGCCCGGCGGATTCCCTCGGTCCCATGGGCATGCACCGCCACGCTCATGCCGTAGTCGCGGGCGGTGGTGACGACCGCCTCGAGTTCTTCCTGGGTGAACTGCGGATTCTGTCCATTGGCGGCAAGGCTGAGGACGCCGCCGGTGGCGGTCAGCTTGATGAGGTCGGCACCATCCTTGTAGCGGGCGCGAACCGCCTTGCGGGCGTCGTCGACGCCATTGATCACACCGTCGACCGGACCGGGATCACGGCGGAAGTCCCCCCGCAGCGAGTTGCTGGGATCGGCATGTCCGCCGGTGGTGGCGAGTGACTTGCCCGAGGTGTAGATGCGGGGGCCGATGACCCAGCGGTTGGTAATCGCCTTGCGCAGGGCGATGGTGGTGGTGCCGTTGTCGCCGAGGTCGCGCACCGTGGTGAACCCGGCCAGCAGCGTCGCCCTGGCGTACATCGTCGAACGCAGGGCAAACTCGGCCTGGTCCATGAAGAATCGCTCGCTGTAGGCGTCTTTGGAGTGCTGCGACTGCAGGTGCGTGTGCATGTCCATCAGACCGGGCAGCACGGTCTGTGAAGTGAGCCGAATCAGCGTGTCGTCGGCACCGGGTTCGCGGAAACCCGGCTCGATCGCCTGGATTTTCCCCTGCGAGATGATGAGCGTGACCCGTTCGCGCGGGGGGGCTCCGGTGGCGTCGATCAGCCGCCCGGCATGGATGATGGTCTCGGCCGCACTGACTCCGCACACCGCCAGCCAGACCAGCACACTGCAACCTGTTGCCCGAAAGATCATCGCCGCTGCGCTCCGCAAACCAGAGAACCGGACTCCCCATCCGGACCTCGGAATGGGAGTCGCCCGGAGCATACCGGACAATCCGGCCGATTGGCGAGTGGGTCTCACCCGTCGTGGGCACAGACTTTCAGTCTGTGCGTGAGAAAGCCGTGACCCGATTGCGGTGTGTGAAATTGCCGAGTCTGCAAACCTTTGGAAAAACCGGCCGGGGTGGAAGGGGACGGTACTGTGGCTGTGGCAGGACGACGTTGTCGGTGTGTTGAGTCACCCGAATTTGACGAACAGGCTAAAAGCCTATTCCACGACTTCGTGGGCACAGACTTTTAGTCTGTGCGTGAGAAAGCCGTGACCCGATTGCGGTTTGTGAAATTGCCGAGTCCGCAAGCCTTTGGAAAAACGGGCCGGGGTGGAAGGGAACGGTCCTGTGGCTGTGGCAGGATGACGTTGTCGGTGTGTTGTGTCATCCGAATTTGACGAACAGGCGAAAAGCCTATTCCACGACTTCGTGGGCACAGACTTTTAGTCTGTGCGTGAGAGAACCGTGACCCGATGACGGCTTCTGAATCTGCCGAGTCTGCAAGCCTTCGGAAAACAAACCGGGGTGGAAGGGGACGGGACTGTGGCTGTGGCAGGAC
>DNUF01000023.1:572-787 GCA_003508595.1 Planctomycetaceae bacterium | reverse complement strand
ACTGTGGCTGTGGCAGGACGACGTTGTCGGTGTGTTGAGTCGCCCGAATTTGACGAACAGGCTAAAAGCCTATTCCACGACTTCGTGGGCACAGACTTTCAGTCTGTGCGTCAAAGAGCCGTGACCCGATTGCGGTGTGTGAAATTGCCGAGTCTGAAAGCCTTTGGAAAAACCGGCCGGGGTGGAAGGGAACGGGACTGTGGCTGTGGCAGGAC
>DNUF01000023.1:0-234 GCA_003508595.1 Planctomycetaceae bacterium | reverse complement strand
TTTGTGAAATTGCCAAGTCTGCAAGCCTTTGGAAAAACCGGCCGGGGTGGAAGGGGACGGTCCTGTGGCTGTGGCAGGATGAAGTTGTCGGTGTGTTGAGTCACCCGAATTTGACGAACAGGCTGAAAGCCTATTCCACGACTTCGTGGGCACAGACTTTTAGTCTGTGCGTGAGTGAGCCGTGACCCGATTGCGGTGTGTGAAATTGCCGAGTCTGCAAACCTTTGGAAAAAC
>DNUF01000033.1:950-6095 GCA_003508595.1 Planctomycetaceae bacterium | reverse complement strand
ACATTTTGTGGACTAAACTGAAGGTGTTCGAAGGGGCACTGGCTGGCCTGATTTCTTTCCCTGAGTGAGGCTTTCGCCAGACACGAACGACTTCAATTACCCCTGACGCTGCTGGTGGTCAGTTCTCGATTCGACTTTTGAACACGATTCGAGAAGGAACAGGTTGCATCTCGAGACATAGGATCCCCATTGTGCCACCGTCGCCATCAAAGTGTCGCCCCGATCCGTCTGTTTGGCAGACGCTGGATCTCCGGGTGACTCTTTTCTACTCGGATGACGTGCCACTGAACGCTGCTGGAACTTGGGAACGCGTGACAGGGAGCCCGCCCGATTCCCAACGGTCTTCGCCCAAGACGGGACAGGTGGTTGAAACCGGGACCTATGGAGAATCCCCGCTTGAATTGGTTTTTGTTTATGAGCCTGCGAATCGTCGCCTCGAGTGGCATCTTCAATCTCAGGATCTCGTTCATCGGCAACATGCTGGTTTTCTCGATGCCCCGCCCCAGTTGTTGGCCTTGATGCACAAGTACATCGCCGTTCTGCCCATGCAGTCGGTCGAGCGAGTTGCGTATGGCGTCAACGCAATTCGCCACGTCAACAATTTGAACGATGGCTACAGGGAAATCAGTCAATACCTTCCGTTTGACGTCGACTACGGGCATAGCAGTGATTTTCTGTATCAGATCAATCGGAAACGGCAGTCCAAAGTGATTCCGGGCATCGAACTCAATCGCCTGATGAGGTGGTCGGTTGTGACGATGGGGCGCAGGGTCCTGCGGCTCAATACCAGTCGGTTCACGGACCTGAAATCCACAGACGCGACAATTGTGACTCCCGTGGACGACTGTGTGGCCCTGAATCTTGAGCTGGATATCAATACAGTTCCCAAAGTCAATTCGAACATTCCCGTCGAGCAATTAGGCGATCTTTTGAAAGAGTTCGCCGACCTGGCTCGAGAGATTTTCGCCGAGGGAGATGTCCCATGATTGCTGAATTGCCCTCATCGACAAAAATGTCGGAGACACCGTTGCCGTGGGCAGAAACCGCGAGTGCCGTCGGCGTGTCTTGGAACTCCGTTTCGACTGAGGCCTTTCCATTTGTGCCAGTGCGACGGCATTTCCGCAGTGCCCGCACCGCAGACGAAACCCGAGGCTGGCTCGATGAGACTGATCAGCTGGAGCTGGCCTCCTTCACGCACCAACTCCTGCGGCTGGTGCGAGACAACAAGCCGCGTGCCGCGAGTGATTTGATCGTAGACTTTTTCGACGATCGTTTCGATCAGGGGCGATTCGCACTTTGTGATGAGGCGCTGTTTCGGCTCAGCACACGCAGTCTGAAGCCGTTTTCTGACACCGTCTTGGTTGCTTTGCTGGCTGTGACTTATCCCGCTCGCGAACGCATTCCCTCCCGGATCGACTTCAGCAATCGAGTGTCCGAACTCATGGTCGATCGCCATGGGGAGCACGAGGCGGCGGCAATTCTCGATTCCTTGCGATAGCTTCCCATGTCCGGATGGTGGAACCAGGGAGACCAACCCCCAATTGCCGCGGTGGCCATTCGCTTGATTGATCATCCCGCAACCCATGTGGGACTGGCTTATCAAGTTGATGATGAAGGCACTCAGTTGAAGCTGCTGCATCTGGCATTTCATAACGATTTGCGAAATGACCCGCTCAACATCAGCACAGAGTCACGTTATTTCTTGCTGATCCCGCACCTGCACCCGACCCGCCTCGAGTTTCTCGCGACCCGTTGCCGACAGGTCGCGAAGAGACGCCCCGACCTTCCCTACGGTTTTCGCTTGCAGCGAGACGCAATTTTTAACGATCAGGGCGAGTATCTCGTCAAAGACGACAGAGGGCTGACTTGCTCCTCGTTTGTCATCGTTCTTTGTCGCTCAGCGCAGATCCAGTTGGTCAACGAGGCCACCTGGGTTCCTCGGCAAGTCGACGTGAAGCGGCATAAGTCTCTGTTGCAGTTTCTTCAAGGCGTCGCGAGTCCCGAATGGGTGCGAAAGATTGCCGAGGATGTCCGGACCATCCGTGTGCGGCCCGAAGAAACCGCGGGGGCGTGTCTGTCGAACACATTGCCGGTGTCTTTTGCGGAGGCGGAATCTCTGGGGAAACAGGTCTTGGAGCGGCTGACTGCGGCAAGTAACGGCTGAAGGAATTCGATCCCAGCGGCACTGACAACGCGGTGGTTCGCCATCTGAATGTGTGGGCGTCTGGAGCCGGTGTCCGTGATCCTCCTCGGGGTATTTGTGACGACGTACGGCACTTCACACCCCCGTCGCCCGCGCCCTCAACTTCTCATACAGCCCCAGCTGCTTCAGCATGATCCAGATCATCAACGCTCGCTTGTCTGGATAATTCAGCAACTGGACGGCCATTGACTGCTGCGCATCCATGCTGTCGATGATGACATTGTCGAAAATGGCATTCAGGTCGGGCGACGCCGCGAACTGCTCTTCGGTGTTGTTCGCCGCCTGCTTCTGCAGCACGTCCGATTCCAGCGTCTTCTCCAGCAGCACGTTCGCGTACGATAGCTGGTCGCCATCCGTCGTCTCCTGACCGAACAGCTGGTTCAGCTGCTCAATAATCTCCGCCAGCAGCGCCTTCTGCTTCTCACGCACCTGACCACCCCCCGCCCCCAGCGGTGCCAACGGCGGGGCGTTGTCGGACGAGAGGGGCAACGCCCGCTGCCCTTCTGACGTGAGCTTGTACCGGACCAGCTGCACCTCCGACAGATCGACCGTCGCCCGCTCCAGCTCGAACTTCAACAGCCGCACCAGGTGCCGGTAGAAGAGCGCCCGCTTCTCGAAATCGGTGTTGCCGTAGTCCAGAATCTGCGACAAAAACGCGTACGCCCGCAGATAGGTCCCCATGTCGGTCCGGAACAGCAGCAGGGCGTCGAGCGTCTGCTGCGCCGCTTTCTCGGCCTGCGCGTCCTGTGCCTGCCGGGCGGCCCGCAGCGCTTCGCGGGCCTGCTGGTACTGTTTCAACAGCCGGTCGGCCACCGGCGTCAACGCCCCCTCCAACTGCCGCTGCTTCGCCTTCTCGTCCAGCAGCACCCGCACCACCCGCTCGATCTCGTGCTCGTCGTAGTACCCCTGCGCGTCGAGCTTCGTCCGCAGGTCGAGCACGAGATTCGGATCGGTCACGTCCGACAACTCGGCCGTCGTGTAGTACGTCTTGAACGCGTCCAGAATCTCCCCCGGCTCGTTCACGAAATCCAGCACGTATGTGTCGTCCTTCCCGGGATGACACCGGTTGAGCCGCGACAGCGTCTGCACCGCCTGGATCCCCGCCAGCCGTTTGTCGACGTACATCCCGCACAACAACGGCTGGTCGAACCCCGTCTGGAACTTGTTCGCCACCAGCAAGATCTGGTGCTCGACCTCCTTGAACGCCTCGGCAATCTCCCGTCCCCGCAGCGTGGGATTGAGCACCGCGCTGGTCTCCAGAAACGGGTCTGGCCCCGATTCCGGATCGTGCACCTCTCCCGAGAACGCCACCAGCGTCCGCAGGGCATACCCCTTCTCGGCAATGTAGTTCTGCATCGCCAGCTGCCAGCGCACCGCCTCCCGCCGGCTCCCCACCACCACCATCGCCTTCGCCCGGCCATTCAGCAACGGCTGCACCGTCTGCCGGTAGTGCTCGACCACCACCTGCACCTTCTGCGCGACGTTGTACGGATGCAGCCGCACCCAGTTCATCAACCCCTTCACCGCCGCCTGACGCTCGACCTCGGTGCTGTCGACCTCGCTCCCCGAATTCGCCAGCCGGAACGCCAGCTTGTACGGCGTGTAGTTCTTCAGCACGTCGAGAATGAAGCCCTCTTCGATCGCCTGCCGCATCGAGTAGACGTGAAACGGCTGCGGCAGATTGTCGGACGAAGCCGGCCGCGTCGGGTCGGCCGGCCGGCCAAACAGCTCCAGCGTCTTCGCCTTCGGCGTCGCCGTGAACGCCACGTAGGTGATCCCCGACCGGTCGGCCCGCGTCGACATCTGGGCCGTCATGATGTCTTCCGTGTCGATCGAACCCCCGTCGGCCAGTTCCTGCTGTTCCTCGGCCGAGAGCACCAGCTTCAGCTTGTTGGCCGCTTCCCCCGTTTGCGAACTGTGCGCCTCGTCGGCAATCACCGCGAAGCGTTTTCCCTGCGTGACCGCCAGTTTTTGGACCTCTTCCAGCGCCTTGGGGAAGGTCTGAATTGTGCAGACCACCACCTTCTTTTCCCCCGAGAGGGCCTGGGCCAGTTCTTTGCTCTTGCTTCCTTCGTCCCCCTTGATCGTGGCCACGACTCCGGTGGTCCGTTCGAAGCCGTAGATGGCGCTCTGCAGCTGCCCGTCGATCACGCGGCGGTCCGAGACCACCAGCACGGTGTCGAACACCTTGCGGTTCTGGGCGTCGTGCAGGTCGGCCAGGAAGTGAGCCGACCAGGCGATCGAATTTGTCTTCCCCGACCCGGCCGAGTGCTGGATGAGGTACCGCCGCCCCACTCCCTCGGCCAGCACCGCCCGCTGCAGGGCGCGGGTCGCGTCGAGTTGATGGTAGCGCGGAAAGATCAGCTTGCGGATTTGCCGGCGGTCGTCTTTCTCGGCCACGATGTACCGCCCGAGGATCTCCAGCCAACTGTCGCGCTGCCAGACCTGCTCCCAGAGATAGGCGGTGCGGTGGCCGTCGGGGTTCAGCGGGTTTCCCGCCCCGCCGTCGTCTCCCCGGTCGAACGGCAGAAACTGCGTCTGCGGCCCCTGCAGGTGGGTGGTCATCCGGACGTGGCTGTTGCTGACGGCGAAGTGCACCAGCGCCCCCGAGGGGAAGGTCAGCAGGCGTTCGGGAGCTTGGCCCCGGGGATGGGGGGGACGGTCGTCGCGGTACTGCCGCACCGCATCTTCGACCGACTGGGTGTGATCGGTCTTGAGTTCGACGGTGGCGATGGGGATGCCATTGAGGAACAGCACCAGGTCGAGGCAGTTTTCGTTCTGGGTCGAGTAGCGCAGTTGGCGGACGACGCGCAGGCGGTTGGCGTGGTAGCGCTGGGTGATCTCGGGATTGAGGGCCAGGGCCGGCTTGAACTGGGCCATGGCCAACGGCCGGCGCAGGCCGAGCAGGTCGAACCCATTCCGCAGCACGTGCAGGGTCCCCG
>DNUF01000033.1:405-584 GCA_003508595.1 Planctomycetaceae bacterium | reverse complement strand
TCTTGGGCATCGCGGTAGAGCCAGCCGTGCTGCGCGAGATGCTCGCAGATGTCGTCTTCGAACTTCACCTCATTGTGCAGACTCATGCGTCCCGCTCCCCATCGTTCGCCCACCCACGCACATCGATCTTGCCGGTGACCGCTGCGGAAATGAGTGCGGTGCGGCGTTCTTGAAGGAGG
>DNUF01000033.1:0-211 GCA_003508595.1 Planctomycetaceae bacterium | reverse complement strand
GCGGTGCGGCGTTCTTGAAGGAGGGTGAGTGCCTGTTCAGAGGTGGCAATTAGTGATGAAAGTGATTTGGTGCCGTTGACAACATAATGCTCTATTTGTTGACGTTCAGAAAGATCCGGGGGTACGGCAATTCGAAGATTCATTAGTGCGTCTGCAGTAAATTTTGGTTGCGCCGAACCAGTCACAAAGGGGAATAAATCAACGGCCTCAA
>DNUF01000182.1:12676-19478 GCA_003508595.1 Planctomycetaceae bacterium | reverse complement strand
CCACCAGCCAGCTGACGCTGAGCCGTTCGCCTGACCGCTTGCGGGGGCTTCAACCTGGAGTACGGCGCTTCCGCCGTCTTCCCATGCGGTGTGGGGGCCCCCTGCGATTCAAAAGCCCGAGTTCCCGCACAACACAGCGCCTGCATCGCAGGGCAACGTCCACTGACTTCCACGCCCACATGCCCACCGGCAAGTCGGGCGCGCTGGCTGCCATCGTGTTGGGTGAAGATCAGGTTCCCTTTGGGCAATGTGCCGGTGCCTGTCGTGCG
Organism: Planctomycetaceae bacterium; assembly: GCA_003508595.1. Taxonomy (GTDB): domain Bacteria; phylum Planctomycetota; class Planctomycetia; order Planctomycetales; family Planctomycetaceae; genus UBA10511. The sequence continues at coordinate 19,209 of DNUF01000182.1, read as the reverse complement.
TGAAGGGGACAGTCGATTTGGAAGGGGCGCTTCCACCAGCCAGCTGACGCTGAGCCGTTCGCCTGAACCGACTGCGGGGGGCTTCAACCTGGAGTACGGCGCTTCCGCCGTCTTCCCATGCGGTGTGAGGCCGCCCGCGATGCGAAGGCCCGAGCTCCCGCACGACACAGCGCCTGCATCGTGTGTCTCGCCATGGTCCGCTCCCACCCACCCACCGCCCCTCAGCGCGTTGGCTTGCATCGGGTCCTTCTCCCCCGAGGGGGAGGACGGTGGCCGAAGGCCGGATGAGGGGGCTTTCGCGCACCTCCGCACATCGGCTTCCGCGACTCGAAATCAACTACCGCCGGAACGAATGAATGCACGGGTCATGCACGCGGCCATTAGGCCCTCACCCCGACCCTCTCCCTCAGCAGTGCGGGCTCTGCTGACCGAAAGTCTCTTCGCGGGAGAGGGGGAACGCTTGCGGCTTCGCCTCTTGCCTGCGACCAAACATCACCCTGCCACAACGCGCCGGCTTTCACGACTCGACATCAACCACCGCAACAACGAACCAATCCATCCGGAACGCACCCAACCATTTCGCCGTCAGCATGATGAACAGGCGGGAACAAATGCCAAGAAATGGCCATTGTCCCCAGCCCACAATGAGATTTCCGCGTTCAGTCAGATTGTGGAAATGAACGAGATGCGACTAACCGGGGTGTTCCCGCCAGGAGATCACAAACCGCTGCACGGTCTCGATGGGTTCGCCTGACGGCAGAGTCACCCGGGCACGGATCCGCACTTCCATGGGACGGTCAGTCGAGGGACTGTCGAGCAGCCATTCCGCAGGCTGCGTCCCAATGAGGGGCCGGGCGGGAGCGGCGAGCACCTGCAGGGTCCGGGGGAGTGGTTCCGGCGTGCGGAACTCGACCCGCACCGGGGCTTCCGAGACCTCCCACGAGGTTCGATACACCGGATCGAGATCAAACCGCAGGTAGAGTTTTCCGGGCTGCCCCTTCAGAACCGGTCGTTGCACCTCGGCCCGCAGCTTGAGGAAATAGGACCGTTCGTCATCCTCCACCACCGGCTCGACCTCGAGCCGGGGCATGTAGAGTGGCTTTACGATGGGGCCGGTCGCCACCCGAGCGGGGCGCCGGTCGGCCAGGCGAAGTCGCGCTGTCGTGGATGGCGGGGCCGTGCGAGTCGAACTCCGCCAGTCCAGAAAAATCGAATCGAGCAGATTTCGCAGGGCGGCAGGGTCGCTCCATTCGAGCGCCTGCAGCACCCGCCCCTGGGGATCGACCACCAGTTGCAGATTGGGAAGCGACGGTCCCCAGATGCGGGCGAGATGTCCTTCGGGACCATCGACCAGCCAGGGAATCTGACCCTGCAACTCGGCCTGGTACTGGTCAATCAGCAGCCGGCGTTCCCGCAGCGTATACGGCTCATGCAGGTTGCGCAACTCGGGATGCACCAACCCCTTGTGCAGGTAGAAAAACCGCACATTCGCACCGGCGTAATCCCGGGCGATCTGCTCAAAGCTGTCGACCTTGCCCAGAAAGATCTGGCAGGTATTGCATCCCGAGAGATAGACAGAAAAGGTCGGCTGCTTTCCTCCCAGCAGTACCGGTCGCCCGACGGCATCGTAGAGAGTGACCGCCGGCACTGGCTGACCCCGCTTCAGGCCGACCGAGTGCAACAGTGTCGAATCGCCGGCGTGCGCCACCCTGTCGCCTTCAGGAATCATCCCCGCCCCCATCGAGAACAACGCCACAAACCCGACCACAACCTGCAAGACCCACACACGTCCACGCCGCCGGGAATCGTCCCGGTCACCGTCTTTCCACCCGCTCCACACCATCGTGTTCCACGCTATCCTTCGCCCGTGTCGACGGCAGATTCAAGACAAATCGGCCGGATTTTTCTGTCTGCGCTGCAAAGTGACGCTCGGTCCAGTCCAAACCCCGGCGAATCCAGATGCGACTTGACGACACTCTTCCCCCCCCCCACTCGCATCGACCTCACAGCGCTGAGATTTGTAGTCGGTGGCCCAAATCGGGCCCGAGACCTCTTCCCCCACCCAGAGCCAAGTCACCGTCCCGGGGACCGAACAGCCGCGTGGTTGTGTCGCTCGGGCGGTTCGCTCACAATCGTGTCTCTCCGCCGACACCCGATCTCGGACAACGCACCTGCCGAGTCCCTCCTTCACGGATACTTTCCTTCCTTCCCATGAACCCTTGTTTGCCTCGACTTCGCGGGTTCTGCTGGCTGGCGCTGGTGGTGGGACTGCTTGGGCCGAGTCCGGTCCGGGGGGCCGAGGACCCTCCGGTTTTTGAAGATCGGGTGGCTCAGGTGCTGCTGCAGCGCTGTGGGAAATGCCATGGTGCCGAGACGCAAAAAGGGGCGTTCGCGCTGCACTCGGCCGAAGCTGTGCGCCGGGGAAGCGAAACCGGCCCGGTGATCGTTCCGGGAAAACCCGACGAAAGCCGGCTGTACGAAGTGGTCGAGTCGGGAGAGATGCCCCCACGCGGCGAGACCCCCCTCACGGCCGATGAGAAACAACAGCTGCACGACTGGCTGCAGAGCGGGGCGCGGTTCCGGGAGTCGGCAGCCCCCACGGCGGTCACCCAGCACCAGGTGCTGCCCATTCTCTGGCTGCGCTGCACGGTCTGCCACGGAGGCCGCCGTCGCGAGGCGGGACTCGACCTGCGCACCCCCGCCGGATTGCGCCAAGGGGGACAGTCAGGACCGGCCATTGTCCCCGGTGATCCGGCGGCCAGCCTGATCCTGAAACGCCTCCACGCCGGCGAGATGCCTCCCAAAGACCAGTTGACCCTGGCGATGGTCAAGCCGCTGGAGAGTGCCGAGATCGACACCATCTCCCGCTGGATCGAACAGGGGGCGATCGAGGCCGAACGTCCCGACGATCGTGCCGGGCAACTGGACGATCCCCTCGTCCGCCCCGCTGACCGCGACTTCTGGGCGTTCCGCCCCCCGCAACGTCCTCTCCTGCCGACGCCCGTTTCGGCCTCCGTCATTCGGACCCCGATCGACCTGTTCGTGCTCGACCGTCTGGAAGCCGAGGGGTTGGGGCTCTCGCCCCCGGCCAGTCCCTCCGAGTTGCTGCGGCGGGCCAGCTTCGACCTGACCGGCCTCCCCCCGTCACCCGATGAGCAGGCCATCTTTGAGACCGACCTGAAGCAGGCCGGCCCTGCCGGACGCGATGAGGTCTGGGCGCGGTGGGTCGACCGGTTGCTGGCTTCGCCCCGGTATGGCGAGCGCTGGGGACGGCACTGGCTCGACGTCGCCGGATATGCCGACTGCGAAGGCCGGCGCGAACAGCACCTGCCGCGCCCCTTCGTCTGGAAGTACCGCGACTACGTCATCCGCAGCCTCAACGCCGACAAGCCGTACGACCAGTTCCTGCGCGAACAACTCGCCGGCGATGACCTTGTCGACTATCGGCAGGCGACCGAGATCACCCCCGAAATCGAAGATCTGCTGGTGGCGACCGGCTTTTTGCGGATGGCCCCCGACCCCACCTGGGCCAATCTCACCGGGTTTGTGCCCGACCGGCTGGAGGTGATCTCCGACTCGCTCGACGTGCTCGGCGGCGGGGTGCTGGGGTTGACGCTCAAGTGTGCCCGCTGCCATACGCACAAGTTCGACCCGCTTCCCCAGCGCGACTACTACCGCCTGGCCGCGATCTTCAAGGGAGCGTGGGACGAACACAACTGGCTCAAGCCCGAGACCTTTGGCTACGGCGGAGCCCTCAACGCCGGGTTGGCCGAGCGACTGCTGCCACAGGTGAACTCGGCCGAGCGACGGCAGTGGGCCGACAAGCTCGCGGCGATCGACCAGCAACTGGCCCAGTGGCAGCAGCAGCCCCCCAGTGCCGAGCGCGACGAACAGATCCGCAAGTTGACCGCGTCGAAGCCCCGCGAGCCGCGACTGTTCGCCCTGTGGGACAACGGCGACCCCTCCCCCACCTGGATTTACCGGCGGGGCGATTACCAGAACCCCGGTCCCCCGGTGGAACCGGGCGTGCCGGCCGTCCTTGAAGAGCCGGGGCGTCGCTTCACACCCGAGCCCCCGTATCCCGGGGCCATCTCGACCGGACGCCGGCTGGCTTTTGCGAACTGGCTCACCCGGCCCGACCATCCCCTGACGGCCCGCGTGATCGTCAACCGGGTCTGGCATCACCACTTTGGCCAGGGGCTCGTGCGCACTCTGGGGAACTTCGGCACCATGGGAGACCGCCCGTCCCATCCCGAGTTGCTCGACTGGCTGGCGTGTGAATTCGTGGAACGGGGCTGGAGTCTGAAGGAGCTGCACCGGCTGATTCTCAATTCCAGCACGTGGCGGCAGTCGTCACAGGTGAGTGAACTGGCGCAGGAACGGGATCCCGACCGTCGGCTGTTGTCCCGACAAGCGCTGCGCCGACTGGATGCCGAGCAGTTGAGCGACACGCTGCGACTGGCCGCCGGCAGCCTCGACCAGCGTCCGTTCGGTCCTGCCGATGGGGTCCAAATTCATCCCGATGGGTTGGTCACCGCCGGTCGCCGGCGGGGGCTGTACAACCAGCAACTGCGGAAGTTTCCCGTGACGCTGCTCGACAGTTTCGACCTGCCGCAGATGAACCCGAATTGCCTGGCCCGCAGTGAGTCGCTGGTGGCCCCGCAGGCGCTGCACCTGCTCAACGACACGGGAGTGCGCGACCTCGCCCGGCAAGCGGCCGAGCAGGCCCTGAAAGCGGGGGGTGACCAGGGGCTCGATCAACTCGTCCGGCAACTCGTGGGACGAGTTCCGACCGATGCCGAGCGTGACCTGCTGCAGGCTCACCGGCAGGAACTGGCGAACGCCTGGCGGCAGCAGCCGGGGGTTCCGGCCGACCAGGCCGACCAGCAGGCCCTGCAGACCTTGGCCCATGCGCTGCTCAACTCGGCCCTGTTCCTCTATGTCGACTGAGGGCCCCATGACGGCTGCCTCTGCGTTCCCGACCGATCCTCGTTGCTCGCGCCGCTCGCTGGGGCTGCGGGTCTCGACGCTGTTGCCGGCGGCCGCCCTGTGCAGCCTGCAGGGGTACGACCGACCGGCGCAGGGGGCGACTGCCCCGACGGGGACGAATCCCCTGGCTCCGCGGCCGACGCGGCTGGTCCCCCGGGCGCGGGCGGTCATCCAGTTGTTCATGAATGGCGGACCGAGCCAGATGGATCTGTTCGATCCCAAGCCCGAGCTCGACGCCCATCATGGAGAGCCGTACTTCCCGAAAATCGCCGGGGAAGTCGAAAACGTGAAAGACGCGGGGGCCCTGATGCGCAGCCCGTTCCGTTTCGCCCAGTACGGCGACTGCGGGATGTGGGTGTCGAACGCGATGCCGGCGATTGCCGGGCAGGTCGACAAGCTGGCCCTGATCCGGTCGCTGCACACGACGAACATCACGCACGAACCGGCACTGTACCTCGCGCACTCGGGTCGCATGATTTCGGGACACCCGTCTCTGGGGAGCTGGGTGACGTGGGGCCTGGGGAGTGAGAACCAGAACCTGCCGGCGTATGTTGTGCTGGATGATCCACTGGGGTTGCCGATCAACGGGGTCGAAAACTGGAGTGCGGGGTATCTTCCCGCGAACTTCCAGGGGACGCGGTTCCGTTCGCAGGGTTCGGCCGTGTTGAACCTGCGCCCGGCACAGCCCGAGCCCGAGGGGATCGCACCGGTCCACTCGAGGCTGCGGGCCGCCCTGGACGATCTGCACCGCCGGGAGCGTCCCGGTCACGGGCAACTCTCCGCCCGGATCGCCAGCTATGAACTGGCCGCCCGCATGCAGTTGTCGGCGGGGGAGGCGCTCGACCTGACGCAGGAGACCGCCGTGACGCAGGGGCTGTATGGCATCGGGCAGGAACCGACCGACAGTTACGGCCGGCGCTGCCTGATTGCCCGCCGGCTGGTCGAGCGGGGTGTCCGTTTCGTGCAGCTCTACATCAATGCCCAGATCTGGGACAACCACACCGGCCTGGCCACCGACATGAAGGGGGCCTGCGACCGCACCGACCGGCCGATTGCCGGCCTGCTGACCGACCTGGAGCAGCGCGGCCTGCTGGACGACACACTGGTGGTCTGGGGGGGAGAATTCGGACGCCTGCCGATCGCGCAGCTCCCTCCCGACAAGGACGAACGCAAGGCGGGTCGAGACCACAACAAGAATGCCGGGGTCTGCTGGTTTGCCGGGGGGGGCGTGCAGGGGGGCGTGACGCACGGCGTCACCGACGAACTCGGGTTCGCTGCCGTGGCCGACCGGGTGAGCATTCCCGACTGGCACGCGACGATCCTGCACCTGATGGGTCTCGACCACCTGACCCTGGCAGTCGATCATGGGGGGCTGCAGGAACGCCTCACCGGCGTCGAACCGGCCCGGGTGGTAACGGAAATTCTCGCGTCGTCGACAAGTCGGGCCCCGTCCGCGGTGGTCGATGCCGATCGCGTTGACCCGGTGCGTTGATTCGGTGCGTTGACCCGGTGCGTTGACCCGGTGCGGTAATTCGGTGCGGTAA
>DNUF01000182.1:0-12457 GCA_003508595.1 Planctomycetaceae bacterium | reverse complement strand
CGGTAATTCGGTGCGGTAATTCGGGATTCGCGCACAGCATTCTCTGCTGAGAGGCCGACCCGGCTCTCCCCCGGTCGATCCCCCTGGCTGCAACCAGCGTTCCCACGAACGCGAAACTGTCGGTGTTCGCACTGCTGTGCCGGGATCGCTGCACCACCGCTTGAGGAACTGCCACTCAGACTCTGGCAACTTCCTTGCCACGCCCGAATCGTGCGGCTAGGCTCACCGGCCGTTCGTCGTTTCCCCCGTGTGCCTTCGCGCCGCTCCCCGATTCCAGGTCGCCCGGTTCATGCCCAAGGTTGTCATCACCGCCAAGATTGCCAAGGAAGGTCCCCACAACAAGATCTTTCATGATCATGGATTCGATGTCGTCTACCCGGCCCAGGGTTGCGATGTCTTCCAGGAAGACCAGTTGATTGGCGTCTTGCAGGGGGCCGACGCGGTGCTGGCGGGGTCCGAGCCCTACTCCCCGCAGGCGATCGAAGCGCTGCCGCAACTGCGCACCATCACCCGCGCCGGCGTGGGCTACGATGCGGTGAATCTCGAGGCGTGCGACCGGGCCAACATCCCGGTCTGCATCACCCCCGGCGTCAATCATCATTCGGTGGCCGAGCACACCATCGCGTTGCTGATGGCGGTCGCCCGGGGCTTTCCCCATCTCGACCGCAAGGTGCGCGTGGGGGAATGGTCGCGCAAGAGCTATCCCCGTGTGATGGGGAAGACCCTGGGGTTGGTGGGACTGGGGCGCATCGGCCAGGCGACCGCCACCCGCGGTGTGGGCCTCGGCATGCGCGTGATCGCCCACGAGCCGTATCCCGACCGCGACTTCTGCCAGAAGTGGAACATCGAACTGGTCGACCTCAATACCGTGCTGTCTCAGGCCGACTTCCTGTCGCTGCACTGCCCCAGCACCCCGGAAAGCCGGCACCTCATCCGGAAGGAAAACATCGAGAAGATGAAGCCGGGGGCGGCGCTGATCAACACCGCCCGGGGAACGCTGGTCAATGAGGCCGACCTGTTCGAGGCGCTGCGCACCCGTCGTCTTGCGGCTGCCGGTCTCGACGTGTTCGAAGTCGAACCGCTCCCCCTCACCAGCCCCCTGCTGACCCTCGACAACGTCCTGGTCAGCGGTCACATCGCCGGTCTTGATGACGACTCGGCCCACGACACATCGAAGATGTGTGCCGAGATCATCACCGGGCTCTACCAGGGACGCTGGCCCACCGGTTGCGTGATGAACCTCAAGGGGAAGACGGGCTGGACCTGGTAGTCGGCCGCGTTCGGCGCTCTCCCGAAAAACACTTACCCCCGGTTGCCACGCGAAAACGCGTCGCGACCGGGGGTGTTGTCATTCGCGCCAACAGGGACGGCCCACTCGGGCCATCTCCGAAGGCCCTATTTCGTGGAATCGAGCTGATTCCAGAGGAAGGTGTACGCCAGCGACCACATGTAGGCCGCCTGCTTGTTGTCGGCCGCCCCGCCGTGGCCCCCTTCGATGTTTTCGTAGTAGAGCACATCGTGTCCCTGGTCTTTCATCAGGGCGACCATCTTGCGGGCGTGACCGGGGTGCACGCGGTCGTCGCGGGTCGACGTGGTGAACAGCGTGCGGGGGTACTTCGTCTTCGGATCGACGTTGTGGTATGGGGAGAACGTGCGGATGAACTCCCATTCTTCGGGGACGTCGGGATTGCCGTATTCTCCCATCCAGCTCGCACCCGCCAGCAGCTTGTTGAACCGCCGCATGTCGAGCAGGGGGACCTGGCAGACAATCGCCCCGAACAGGTCGGGACGGCGGGTCAGCATGTTTCCCATCAGCAGACCGCCATTGCTCCCCCCCATGGTTCCCAGGTGCGGCGGGGACGTGATGCCGCGCCTGACCAGATCTTCCCCCACGGCAATGAAGTCTTCGTACGCCTTGTGCCGGTTTTTCTTGAGAGCCGCCTGGTGCCACTTCGGACCAAACTCGCCTCCCCCGCGGATGTTGGCGACGACATACACCCCGCCATTCTCGAGCCATGCCGCCCCGACGTTGGGCTGGTAGGTGGGGGTCATCGAGATCTCGAAACCGCCGTAGCCATACAGCAGGGTCGGGTTCCTGCCATCGAGCTTGATCGGCTGGCGCGACACCTGGAAGTAGGGAATGCGGGTCCCGTCGGCCGAGACCGCCTCGTACTGGGCGACCGACAGCCCCTCGGTCTTGAAGAACTGCGGGTTCTCCTTGAGCTTCTCGGCCGGCCCTCCCCCGAGAGTGCCGTAGTAAAGGCTGGTGGGGGTGAGGTAATCGGTCACGGTCATGAAGTACTCATCGGTCTCATCGGGATCGATGGGACTGACACCGACGGAACTCAGCTTGGGGGCGCCGGGGACTTCTTCGCGCTTCCACTGGCCGTTCTCGCGAGTGAGCACGTAGAGCCGGCTGCGGACGTTGTCGAGTTCGTTGAGCAGCAGGTGATTGCGGGTGACGGTGAAGTCGTCGAGCGACTTCCGCTCGGTCGGCTCAAACAGCACGTCGAACTTCCGTTCCCCCTTGAGGAACTCCTCGAGATTCGTGGCGAGCAGTGCCCCGGCCGGGTATTGCTTCCCCCCGACATCCCAGGAACTCCGCAGTTCGAGGAAGAGCAGCTCGCGGTCGCTCGAAAACTTGGCGTCGTCGGGCTTCTCGATCTTGATCAGTTTCCCGTCACGGCGGAGGAAAACCTCGGTGGTCCAGAAGGTGACTGCCCGACTGAACCAGTCCCGTTCGTAACCGGGCTGCTTCGAGCGGGTCCCCGACACCGAAACGTCGGCCGCCTGTCCTTCATAGACCACGGGGGCTTCGGCCAGGGGGGTTCCCCGCTTCCACTCGCGGACGGTGCGCGGGTAGCCCGAATCGGTCAGCGAGCCGGGGCCGGTGTCGGTTCCCACGAAGACACTGTCGCGATCGCGCCAGCCAATGCGCGTCTTCGCCTCGGGGAGCACGAAACCGTCGGTGATGAATTCCTTTTTCACCACGTCAAATTCGCGGGTCACGGTGGCATCGGCTCCACCGCGAGAGAGCGACAGCAGCACGCGGTCGTAGCCGGGCTTGAGGAAGGTCGCCCCCTTCCAGACCCAGTTCTCTCCCTCCTGCTTGCCGAGTTCGTCGAGGTCGAGCACGGTCTCCCATTCGGGATTGGCCTGGCGGTACTTGTCGAGGGTGGTCCGCCGCCACAGCCCCCGGCGGTTTTTCGCATCCCGCCAGAAGTTGTAATACCAGTCCCCCGCCTTGGAGATCATCGGGATCTTGGCGTTGGAATCGAGAATTTGCAGGATGCGGTCGTTGAATTCCTGAAACCGGGGGCTCTTGGAGAGTTCCCCCGTGCTCTGGCCATTCTGCTGCTTGACCCAATCGAGGGGCTTTTCGCCCAGCACCTCTTCGAGCCACTGGAACTGGTCGTCTCCCCCTTCGGAAGACTGGGCCCAAAGTGGAGTCGGAACAGTCATCAGCAAACCCAGCAGAAGCAGGAACGGGCGCAAAATCGCAACTCCCGGAACAGGATGGAAAACAGACCCCTCGCGATGAGGCCAGCCGGTCTGCGTCACCGCTCACCGGGGGCGATTCTGTCGTCGAGGAAAAACCGGCCCAAGTGACCGATCTGGGAAGATCGTAGTCTCCGATTTCGGTGAGGTAAACCGGTGGAATGATCGGGTCAGCCCGGATGGATGGCGTAGCCCGCAGGAGGGAAATCGCCCGGCGAGCCCCGGCCGTCGCCGCCGATGGTTTCAGTCGGGCAGCCCCCGCCCAGCGCAGCAGCCCACGCCTGAAATCGGTATTTTGTTCCCATGCACGACGTTCTTGAAGTACTGCCGGTGTCGGGGCCTGTCCACGGCACCATCCGTCCGCCCGGTTCGAAGAGCATCACCAATCGCGCGCTGGTGATTGCGGCGCTGGCACGGGGTGACTCGCGGCTGACCGGGGTTCTCGACAGCCAGGACACCCGGGTGATGCTCGACAGCCTGCAGCGGCTGGGGCTGGGGCTGCACCACGACCCGGCCGCCTCCACGGTGACGATCGCCGGGTGTGCCGGGGCTCCCCCCGCGACCTCTGCCGGGCTCTGGCTCGAAAACAGCGGCACCAGCATTCGCTTTCTCACCGCGCTGTGTTGCCTCGGGCAGGGGGAATACCGTCTCGACGGCAATACCCGCATGCGCGAACGGCCCCTGGGCGACCTCATTGACGCCCTCAATCAACTGGGGGCACACACCCGCTGTGAGCTCGACAATCGCTGTCCCCCGGTGGTGGTCTCGGCCCAGGGTTTGCCCGGTGGTCTCGCACGGGTGGCCAGCGGCATCTCCAGCCAGTACCTCAGCGCCCTGCTGATGGCGGCTCCCGGCGCGCAGCAGCAGGTGACGCTCGAAGTCGCCGGTGAACTCGTCTCGGAGCCGTACGTCGACATGACAATTGGGGTCATGCAGGCGTTTGGCGTCGAGGTCGGTCGCGCGCGCCCGGGGGTCTACGCGATTGCTCCGCAGACGTACTGTGGCACAGCCTATGACATCGAGCCCGATGCCTCGGCTGCCAGCTACTTTTTCGCCCTCGCAGCTGTCACGGGGGGGCGGGTCACCGTCCAGGGGTTGTCTCCCAACGCCCTGCAGGGGGATGTGAAGTTTGCGGATGTGCTGGCCCGGATGGGGTGCCGGGTCGACGCGGGCGCGGAGGGAATCACCGTGACGGGGGGGCCGCTGCGGGGCATTGAAGTCGACATGAACGCCATCAGCGACACCGCCCAGACCCTGGCAGCGGTCGCCCCCTTTGCAACGGGACCGACCACCATCCGCAACATCGCCCACGTCCGGCACAAGGAGACCGACCGGATTGCCGCCGTCGCCACCGAACTGCGCCGGCTGGGGCAACAGGTCGACGAGTTCCCCGATGGACTCACGATTCACCCGGCCCCCCTCACCCCGGCCACGGTTGCCACCTACGACGACCATCGCATGGCGATGAGTTTTTCGCTCGTCGGGCTGCGGACGCCGGGGGTCAAGATCGCCGATCCGGGCTGCACCCGCAAAACATACCCGCACTACTTCGACGACCTTGCACGCCTGTGCGGACACCCGGGGTTTCCCCGGTCCTGAAGTCGAATCGGGGTTCACCGGCCATGACAGGTGACCCAATCCGGCGGGATGATGCTGAAGAGGGACACCCGCAATCGTTTGCCAGGAGACTCCCATGAGGGGAGTTCATCCCTGGACAGCCCGCCCATGAGGGGCATCGAATGTGAATCGGGAGCGACCCCACCTGGGGAGTTCCCGTCCGAGCAAGGAGTCTGACGGATGAAAGTGGTGATTGTCGGCGGTGTGGCGGGGGGGGCGTCGGCGGCGACGCGGGCCCGGCGGTTGTCGGAACAGGCCGAGATTGTGTTGCTGGAACGGGGCCCCGATGTCTCGTTCGCCAATTGTGGGCTGCCGTATTACGTTGGGCAGGAGATTGCCGAGCGGGGGAAACTGCTGGTCACCACCCCGGCCCGGCTGCGGGAACGGTTTCGGCTGGATGTGCGGACGCAGACCGAGGCGGTGGCGATTGACCGGACGGCGGGGACCGTGCGGCTCCGCCATGTGGCGACGGGAGCCGAGTCGGTGGAGTCGTACGACCGGCTGATTCTCGCCCCCGGGGCCGCCCCGATTCGCCCGCCATTGCCCGGCCTCGATCTGCCGGGGATCCATACCCTGCGCAACCTGGCGGATGTCGACCGCATCAAGAGTGCCGTCGATGGCCTCCTGGCGTCGTCCCCGGCGGGAACACCGCCCCGCGCGATCATCGTGGGGGCTGGGTTTATCGGGCTGGAACTGGTCGAAAACCTGGTCCGTCGCGGCGTGCAGTGCACGGTGGTGGAATTGCAGGACCAGGTCTTGCCGCCGTTTGACCGCGAGATGACGACGCCGATTGCCGAGGCCCTGGCCCGGCATGGAGTTGACGTCCGGCTGCAGGAGGCGGCCGAGGGATTCGAAGCGACGCCGCGGGGCTTGCGGATAAGGCTCAAGTCGGGAGGCACACTCGACGGCCAAATGGTGATCCTGGGGGTGGGGGTCCGTCCCGAGAATCGTCTGGCGGTCGAGGCGGGGCTCGAGGTGGGGCCGCGCGGGGGCATTCGGGTGAATGACTCGCTGCAGACCAGCGATCCGCACATCTATGCCGTGGGGGATGCGATTGAGGTGCGGGATCCGGTGACCGGGTCGGCGACGCAGGTGCCTTTGGCGGGCCCGGCGAATCGCCAGGGACGGCTGGCGGCGAATCACATCTTCGGCCAGCCTGCGCACTATCGGGGAACACAGGGGACGGCAATTGTGCGGGTGTTCGATCGTGTCGCCGCCTGCACGGGGGCGGCCGAGAAGACGCTGCAGCGGGCGAAGCGACCGTATCGCAAGATCTACATCCACCCGATGAATCATGCCGGGTATTATCCGGGTGCCGAGCAGATGACCCTCAAGCTGCTCTTCGACCCGCAGTCGGGGCGCATCCTGGGGGCCCAGGGGGTGGGGGGGAATGGAGTCGACAAGCGGATTGACGTGCTGGCCATCGCGTTGCAGGGAGGGATGACCGTGCAGCAGCTGGAAGAGGTCGAGCTCTGTTATTCGCCGCAGTTTGGCTCGGCCAAGGACCCGGTCAACATGCTGGGATTCGTGGCGTCGGGGCTGTTGCTGGGAGAGCATCCGCAGCTCGATCTCGACGCGGTGCTCGCACTTCCGGAAGCGGAGCGTCCGCTGTTGCTCGATGTGCGGACGGTCGAGGAGTTTGAACTGGGAACCATTCCCGGGGCGATCAATATTCCCGTCGATGGGTTGCGACAGCGTCTGGGAGAGCTCCCCCGCGATCGGCCGATCGCGGCGTTCTGCCAGGTGGGCCAGCGCGGGTACCTCGCCACGCGGATCCTGCTGCAGCACGGCTTCGACGTGCGGAACGTCGGAGGGGGCTACAAGACCTACCGGCTGTTTGTGCCGGCGAAGTGATCGGGGCGATCGACCGGCCACGTCCGCGTCACGAGGGAGGCATCGCCTGGCGAGCGACTACGCCTCGGTTCCGGTGGCGGGAGGGGGCGCGTCGACCGCGTTCCCCTCGTTGGCTGGGGCGGGCATCTGAAGGATGACCGGCGATTCATCCTCGGCGACCGGTTCGACAGCGACCTCGGCGGCCGGGACCAGTTCCTCCGCAGCGGGCTCGACCAGCAGCGCTGTGTCGCTGGCAGCGACCCGAGTGTCGGCCGATGTGGTCGAGGTCTCGTCGGTCGGTGCGGTCTGGGTCTGTTCGATGGGCGGGAGAATCCAGATCTCGCGGTAGGCGATCGGCTGTTCGGCCCGGTACTTCTGGTGTCGCAGCAGTTCGAGAATCGCCAAAAAGATTCCGGTGATCCGGCTGCGCGAGTACGCCCCGGCGAAGAACGAGCTGAAGGTGCAGCGCCCCTCTTCTTCGACACGCTGCTTGATCTGCTCGATGTAGACGGCGATCGGGGTGTCGTCGTAGATGACCTTGGTGGGGGCTGCCTCGGAGTTTTTCCGCAGCACGCGCGACAGGGCACTGACGAGGTCCCACAGCTCAACCTCTTTGAAGAGGTCCTGGGAGGGATCACCCGAGCTGTTGGGACGGTCGTCGGAGAGGCGGGGGTACCGCTGCTGCCACTGGGCGGCCTGCTCTTCGAGTTGCTGCGACGCTTCCTTGAAGCGCTTGTACTCAAGCAGTTGCTGCACCAGTTCGGAACGGGGGTCTTCGTCCCGCTCGATGATTTCCGGGGTCGCTTCCTCCTGGGGGAGGACCATCCGGCTCTTGATTTCGACGAGAGTACTCGCGACGACGACGAATTCGCCGATGAAATCGAGATCGAGAATCTGGAGAACTTCGAGAAACTCGACAAACTGGGCGGTGATGACCGCCATGGGGAGGTCGAGAATGTCGACTTCTTCACGCCGCACGAGGTACAGCAGCAGGTCGAGGGGGCCGCAAAAGCCATCCAGCTCGACGCGGTAATCCGCAAGGTCCTGCTGCGACATGAGTTGTGACGAATCTCGAGGTTGTGGCCAGAGGGGCGCGCAGTCCGACGCTGGCGCCTCACTGCCAGTTATCGACCCTCATGCCCCACCGGGATGAATTTGGCCGCCAGCGGTTCCCCTTCCGGACGACAGGTTTTCAACCTGCCGTTGGCTGCCAGTGGCAACAGAACGGGACTGCGGGCGTTCGCCGCTCCACCAACACCTGCTTTGTTTGTGAAGACACCGTCATCGATAAAGCTCCGTTCCTTCATCGGGCCTATGCGCAATCCACATATTCCATAGGTCACATCATGAGAGTTTGAGGGGGTGTCTCCGAGGTCTGTTCATTGAGGATCTGCTGCGATGAAAAAACGAGTTCTGTCAACGCTGCTCGTCTCGTCCCTGGGTTGGGGTTGGTCGGCCCTGGGGGCTCCCATCACCTCCTCCAACCGCGACGTTCTTACGCCGAACACCGGTGCCATGCCGCTGGCGGGCGTCACCCTGGGGGGGACGAATTTCCGGGTTCTCGGATTGCAGGGGGTGGGTCGGATCGCAGCGAACTCGATCGACGCGGCGACCGGTGAATCGCTCGGTTCCATTTCCGACATGCAGATCACCAACTTCCAGAATCTGGGAGGGGGTTCGTGGAGCGGTCGCTTCGAGTTTCTGCCCGACCGCGGTTACAACTCAGGCTCGGTGTACTCCAACTATGCCGCCCGCGTGAACAGCTTTGATTTCACGTTCACCCCCTACACCGGCACGACGGCGACCGCTCTGCAGAACCAGATCCAGACGACATTTCTCGGGTCGACCCGGTTCACCTACGATCATGATGGCAATTCGGCAACCCCCGGCGTCTTCACGTCGGGAATGCTCGCCAGTGGTGTCGGCACGCTGTTTGGTCGCCCGATTCCCACGGTGTCGGGCAATACCACGCAGTCTGACGGCACGGTGAGCGGCCGCCTGACGATGGATGCCGAAGGTTTCGTCCTCGACTCGCGGGCGGGTCGCGGAGGGAGTGGCTGGGTCAGCGATGAATACGGCCCCTACATTTACCACTTCAACGCCAACAAGCAGATCGATGGTCTGCTGCAACTGCCCGAAGCGATCGTCCCGCACTCCCCCACCGGGACAACCAACTTTTTGGCCGATCCCCCAACCAATGGCCGCCGCATCAACCAGGGGATGGAGGGGATCGCACAGAGCCCGAGCGGCAATCGACTGTTCGGGCTGCTGCAGAGTGCCACCATCCAGGATTCGGGAACCGGCAACCAGGGGCGGTCCAACACCCGGTTGCTGGTCTACGATGTTTCCAGCACCGATGCACCGACCGATCCGATCTCGCAGTATGTCATTCAGCTCCCCCGGATCGACGACAACGGCGGGACGCCAGCGGTCAATCGCACGGGGGCCCAGAGTACCATCATCGCCCTCAACGACCACCAGGTGCTGATTCTGTCGCGTGATGGAAACGGTCGCGGGTCGAGCGGTTCGCCGGTGTTCAAGTCGATCCTCCTCGCGGAACTCAACGGGGCCACCAACATCGATGGCCTGTACGATGCCGAAGGGAATGCCGTGGCTCCCAGCGGGGTTCTCAATCCCCTCGTGACACCCGTTTCGTGGGTTGAGGCGTTGAACATGCTGGGCAAGCTGGATCTGTCGATCAGCGAACTGGCCCAGTTCGGTCTGAATCTCAATACGGCTCCGGGTGATTCGAACACCATCTCGGAGAAGTGGGAAGGCATGGCGCTGGTGTCGGCCCAGGATCCGTCGGCACCGCGTGACTACTTCCTGTTTGTTGGGAATGACAATGACTTTCAGAGCCGGACTGGCAGCTACATGGACGCGTCGGGAACACTGCAGTCGTACGATGCCGGACTCGAGAACGACACGATGATTCTGGCGTATCGGGTGCAGATTGTGCCCGAACCGTCCACATACGCCCTGGTGTGTCTCGGAGCTCTCGGAATCGCCCTTTCGCGTCGTTGCCGTCGCTGACCTGGGGCAGGTCAGCGGGCTGTCGCTCAGGCGTGGGAAGGTCCGATCCCACGCCTGAGTTGTTTTCGGCATCTGGTGCAGTCGCTGGCAGAGACAGGCGGCGTCCCCGTGGCAGACTCTCCCCGAGCCCCCCTGAGGAGAGTTCTTATGGTCGGGGGAGGCGGACATTGCGATTGGTATGTGAAATTTCACAGCACTCCATTGGTAAGCGCCCCGCGCGGAATCTAAGCTGAATCACGAGTACATCCGCACAGTTCCCGAACGGTGGGAAAGAAGGGATGGAATTGTGAGACAGTCTCCGCCGACGCGGGTGCGGGAAAGGTGTCGCTGTGATGCAGGGCGTGACACAAGACGAGTCGTTGGGAGAACTCGCGCCGGAAACCGCGAGCCCCTGGGGCCGTCGGAAGCGCTGGCTGGTGGCAATGCTGTTTGTCGCGAGTGCACTGCTGGGAATCGCAGGCTGTTTCATCGACGAGGAGGATTCGGTCCTTGAGTTGCTGATGGGACTGCCGCTGCTTGTGCTGAGCATCGCCTGGTGCTTCGTCGACGCCAGAGAGCGCGGGCATCGGCTCGGTCGCGTGATGAGGTTGCTGCTGGTGCTGAGCTTCGCACTGGCCCTGCCGATTTATCTGTTCCAGAGTCGGGGGTGGCGCGGGATAATCACGCTGCTCCAGGTTGTGGGAGTGATGACCGCCGTGATCCTGGTGGGAATGGCCGCCGAGTGGCTGACGCTGCAATTGGGGGCCCGTGCCGGTTGGTGGCTGCTGTCGGAGTAGCCAAGTCCCCAGGGGACCCCCAGGAAGGCTCATTCCGGGAAAACGAGGGTGAACTGTGCCGTGGGTTGGTCTGGGGAGGCAGAGAGACGTTGCCAGCGCACGATCCCGAGGCAGCTGGGAATTGTCTCGAGGTGATCTCGGGAACCGACCGGAATTGTGTCGTTGCCCGTTGTCCCAATCACCAGAGAGATCACGAGGCACGGCCAACGCTCGATCCCGAACGACCCCGACCTGCAGAGTCAGGTTTCAACGGCGAGGAAGTCGGATCATTCCGGTTCTATGGAGGAAACATGTTTGCCGGAGACTCTGATGTGGTACAGTTGGTCCAGCCGTGGAGGGGGGTTGGCTGCACGGCGGCCGCACCCTGCCACCGGCATGACTGGTTCGCAACGGAAAGTCGGATTGTGATCGCAGAGGAGCCAAGGTGGAGACCACGTTGACCATCGTTGGGGATCAGCTTTGGAAAAGGATCGGAGAGTCGATGGATCGGGTGGAAACGCGACTCCGAAAGGCCATTGCAATCCTCGAAGCAGCGGGAATTCCGTTCGCGATTGTGGGGGGCAATGCGGTGCGCATTTGGGTGGCGCAGGTCGATCCGGGGGCGGTACGGGCCACCAATGACGTCGACGTCCTGATTCGCCCGGAAGATCTCCAGTCAGCGATCGCGATCATGGAGCGGAATGGGTACCGCTACCGCCACTCTGCGGGACTCGACATGTTTCTTGAGGGTGAGGACGATTCTCCGCGCGCGGCCATCCACGTCATTCTGGCGAATCGCCCGGTCAGACAGGACGACTTCGAGCCCAACCCGGATGTGGAACCAAATCAGGTGGGTGATGGAATCCGCACGCTTCCGCTCGAACGACTGGTCCGGATGAAACTCAATTCCTATCGACTCAAAGACCGCGTCCATCTCATCGACATGATTCAGGTGGGGTTGATCGACGCGACGTGGATCACTCGCTTTCCTGCCCCATTGGCCGATCGGTTGCAGTCGTTGATCGAGAATCCCAACCAGTAGGAATAGACCTCGACAACTCGAGGTCTTGTCAGCAGGTGTGCTCCGTGGGGAACCACGAGTCACCCTTGGTTCGACAGCCTTCCCGCTGGTGTTCACGACCACTGAAATTTCGGCATCAGCAACAACAGGTGGCCCCTCCCCAAATGGCAGCCCGCCGCGACCCGCCCACCTCGACAGTCCACAAGACATATCCCTATCACGACTTACGACCCACGCGGCTGCGACGCGTCACAAAGGGTGGCCCCGTCGACGGTGGCCCACATTGTCTTCCACATTGCAGACGCAGCACGCGGCGTCATGGGACTTCAGGGCCCAGGCCACTTGTCCCGCCGGATCTCGCTTGGAAGGTTCGCGACGCGCACTTCCGACGGGACTGACTTGGAAGATTCGGAATCGAGACGGCTTGCAACCCAGGGAAGCGGCGTTGTCGTCGGCGGAGGAAGGGGTGGTGATTCGCAGGACGCTGGCGGCCACGCGCCCGGATGCTTTCCTGCCCGATCTCGCAATGAGCCTCAACAACCCGGGGAACAGGCAAAGCGTGCTGGGTCAACGGGAAGCCGCGTTGTTGTCTAGTCGCGAGGCAGTTCGATTGTATCTCGGGTTTTCTCGGGCGTTTCCCGAACGCTTCCTACAGTCGTTACTGACTGCGACGCGTGGGCTACACAGCCTAAGAAAGATT
>DNUF01000204.1:51345-51741 GCA_003508595.1 Planctomycetaceae bacterium | reverse complement strand
GCGTCCTGCCAGGTACTCGGCCCCGACGTCGGCGAAGCAGTTTCCCCGGCCACTGAATCCCGCCAGGCCGTGGATCTGACGGGCAGGGTCGAATTCCCCCATGACGGGAAGGCAGTCGGCAGTGAATGACTGCAGCCCTCCCCAGCGGTGGGTGATCGTCACATCCCGCAGCTGGGGGAAGAGGATTGCGAACTGGGCATCAAGCCGGGCCTGGTGTTCGACCGAAGGATGGAAGCCATCGCGTTCGAGACGCTCATTGGGGCGTCCCTCGGCATCAAATTGCGGAAACAGGCTGTCGGGCGTTTCGCGGGTCCTCCCTCCACCAAATAGCAACCGCCAGCGGCCACCCGGTTCGATGATCTCTCTCCACCAGGCCATGGCGGTGCCAAAGCTCCC
>DNUF01000204.1:48927-51052 GCA_003508595.1 Planctomycetaceae bacterium | reverse complement strand
GATCGAACAAACTGCGGGGCCAGGGCATTGACCGCGAGGAAAATGTGTCGGGCACGGACGGTATGCCCGTTCGCCGCCCGGGCCACCGCCCCCGATCCACACTTTTCGATCTTCACGATACGGGTTCGTTCCCACAACTGGACTCCTGGGCGACGGGCGATTCCCCGCGCCAGGCCGGCCACGTATTTCCCCGAATGGAACTGCGCATCGGTCAGGTATCCAAAGCCTCCGGTGTAGAGCGAGTTGCCTCCCCGCTCACGGGCCGAGTCCCGATCGAGCCACTCGACCTCGAAGCCATCTTCAGCGAGCAAGTCGCAGTCGGTGCGATACGACTGCAGCGTGGCCTGGTGGTCGGGCATGTCTTCCCGTGTGAGGAACCAGAAACCCTCGACCTGGTAGTCGCAATCGACTTCGTATTCGGCGAGTTGGTCCCGCATCAGTTCGTGGTTGTCGAGTCCCAGTTGCCACAACTCTTTCGCCACCCCCCGGGAGTGTCGCGCGATGCATTCGGCATACCCAAAGCCGGGGCCATGATTGAGGGAACCCTGGTTTCTTCCAGAAGCACCATCGCCCACGCGGCCCCCTTCGAGGATGTCCACCGGGATCCCCTGCCCGTTCAGGAAGTGGGCCAGTTTGAGACCGGCAATCCCGCCACCAATAATGGCGACCTCGGTCGAGAGGTCACGATCCAGCGTCGGAAATTGCGGCCGCTCGAAATCGAGCCAATAGGGCAATCCCCACGGGGCAGTTGCAGTCATCGGGGCTTCCTCGGGCCGCGGGTACGTGTGGTCTTGGGTCAAACCGTCGCTTCCTATGCTGAGGGGCCCGAGGCGAGCTGGCAAGCAATCCCCTGACCTGTGGAGAAAGTGGAGAAAGCTGCCCGGATTGACCAGGTTGCCTGTTTTGTCGCGGGCCGCAGCTCGTCTTGCGATTCCCGTGACTTTTGTCGTACAAGCGGGCCGAGATTTGGAGAGGGAGACTCTCCGGGCTCACCAGGGGAACCTGGTCGGAACTTCAGTCAACGGATTGGCTCCAGGGAGGGGACCATGTCTCGCATGGCCACACGCGGCTTTTGGGCAGTTTTGCTGATCTTGGGGCTGGCAGGGACGGCCCCGGCAGCTCCACCGGCCAATCCCTCGGGAGCGACCGCGAAGTCGGCGGGGGCCACGGCCCGCAAGCCGTCGTCCGCCGACAAGGGAGCCGCCGACAAGGGAGCATCGGGCAAGGAAATCCCGGGCAAAACCACTGCCGACGGAGGTAAACGCCCCGCTGCGGCTGCCTCATCGCCCAAGTCCCCTGGAGCTGCAGCACCTCCGTCAGCTTCCTCGAAGTCTGGCGCCGCCGGCAAGAATCGACCAGCCGCCGAGCCAACCTCAGATCGTTCCGATGCAGATGACGACGACGACGACGATGACGAGGATGACATCGACGAAGAGCTCGACGATGACGAGGAGATGGAATCCGCGCCGGCTCAGCCCGGAACCGCCGAGTGGTATCTGGCCGAGGCGTCGAAACTGCGGCTGACCCCTCTCGACGACAAGGACGCCGATCCGACGCAGGATCCGAAGTTCCAGGAACGGCAGAGAAAGATTGTCGATCTCGCCACCAAGTCGGTCGCCCTGACCCACAAGAATCCCGAGAAGAAGCAGCAGTTTGAGGTCTCGGCACGGTACCTGTTGGACGCCCGTCTGCAGTTGGCGATGACGGGCGATGATGAACAGGTCGAGCTGCTCTACGAGAATGCGCGGGCGTTTGTGAAGCGTGATCCCGCCTCGCACGCGGCCGCGCACGGAGCCCACACACTGGTGAACCTGGCCTATCACAATGCCACGCAGGAAAAGGCTCCCGACAAGGCGGCGACATGGCGTTCGGAATTTGCCCAGTTGGCGAATCACTACCTCCAGACGTTCCCCCGTGAGGAACCCCGGTCTGTGCCGCTGGCGTACACCGCCGGGAGGCTGTGCGAACAGCATGGTCAAATCGACGACGCAAGGGCGTGCTACACCCAGATCGTGCAGTTCACGCCCGATTCGCTGCATGGCTCGGAGGCGGAACGGATTCTTCGTCGGCTTGACCTGGTGGGGAATCCCCCGCCGATCTCGGGCCCGACGCTGGAGGGCGAGAC
>DNUF01000204.1:5060-48583 GCA_003508595.1 Planctomycetaceae bacterium | reverse complement strand
TGGCCCTCGACACCGACCGCAAGGCGTTGCAGGCGTTTGTGGGCAAGCACAGGATCGACTGGACGCAGTTGCAGTTCACCGATCCCGAGCAGCAGGGATGGAAGAACCCGGTCACCACGCACTTCGGTGTGTTTGACGTCCCGGCGTTCTGGCTGGTCGATGCGAATGGCAATGCCGTTTCGACCACTGCGACTGCGTCGTCGCTCAAGCAGGATCTCCGTCAATTGACCGAGGTCAGCGGTCTCGCGCGGCAGAAGTCGGCCGAGGCCGATGAGGTTGTGCCGGTGGAGGGGACCCGGGAACGGGCGAACGAGGCCCCCGCGTCCACGAAACCAGCCACTGGCAGACCGTCGGCCGGGAAAGGATTGGAAAAGGGAGCTGCCAGCACCTCCCCGACGGCGGGAAGCAAGGGGGCGAATTCCCGGCTTGGCAGCCGATAGTCGGCGGGAGTGCCCGACAGGTCGAGTGTGGGCTGGAACAATACCCGGGAAGACCAGAGTCGGTCCCCCTGCGATGTGGATCGTGCTCCAGCCGCGTGGCCGCTTGAGGCGACGAGAGGACGCAGGTGGGGTGGCGTGGTTGCCGAGCTGCGCCGCGAACCCGATAATCAGCCAGCCGTGGTTGGTCACCGGGATTGGCCGGGCAGCCAGGCCAACTCCGCAAACAGCGGTCCTTCGGGTCCTTCGTCGAGCAGACCATGCGTGTTCTTTCCGGCATTCAGCCCACCGGGCGTTTCCACTGGGGCAATTATTTCGGGGCGATCCGGCAGTACATTTCCCTGCAGGGAAATGAGCAGGCGTTCTACTTCATTGCCGATCTGCATGCCCTGACGACCATCCGTGATGGCAAGCAGCTGCTGGACCTGCGGATTGATGCCGCCCTTGATTTGTTGGCCCTGGGGCTCGATCCGGCCCGCGCCTGTCTCTTCTTCCAGTCGGACGTCCCCGAAGTCTGCGAGCTGACCTGGCTGTTGATGACAGTCACCCCGCTGGGGCTTCTGGAGAAGTGCCACGCCTTCAAGGACAAGAAGGCCAAGGGGCTGCCCGCCGATGCCGGGCTCTTCACCTATCCCGTGCTGATGGCGGCCGACATCCTGCTGTATGACAGCACGGTGGTTCCCGTCGGTGCCGACCAGGTGCAGCACATCGAGGTGACCCGCGACCTGGCGCTCAAGTTCAATCACCTGTTTGGGGAAGTCTTCGTGCTTCCCGAAGCACGGGTGCTGGATGAGTCGGCCAAGGTTCCGGGGACCGATGGCGAAAAGATGTCGAAGAGCTATGGGAATACCATTGATGTCTTTGAGCCAGAAAAGAAGCTGCGCAAGAAGATCATGGCGATCAAGACCGACAGCACACCGGTCGAGTCGCCGAAAGATCCCGAGACCTGCGCGGTGTTCACGCTGTACAAGTTGTTCGCCACGTCGGAACAGCAGGCCGCGCTGGCCGAGAGGTACCGGGCCGGCGGCATGGGATATGGCGAAGCGAAGCAGGCGTTGTTCGAGGCGGCCAATGCCCACTTCGCCCCCGCCCGGGCCCGTCGGGAAGAGTTGATGGGAGACCTCGACCAGGTGAAGGACATCCTGGCGGACGGGGCCCGCAGAGCACGGGCCAAGGGGCAGGAAGTGCTCGAACGGGCGTCCCATGCCTGTGGTCTGGGACGCTGGAGCCGGGCGCGGTGATGGACGCGTCGTCTCCGGTGTCTGGGTCGAACGCTCCCGCGACCAACCTCCCCTGGATGGAGTGGACGGCACTTGCGGCGGTGGTCACGCTGGGAGTGCTGGTCGGGGCCGGCCGATTGCCGCAGCAGGCGAAAATTCCCGTCGTACTGCCGCTGGGAGTCGCCGCACTGCTCGGGCTGGGCCTGGGTGTGTTGGCCGACCGCTGGCGGTTGCTGTCGTCGCGACGGGTGACAGCCACGGTGGCGGCGCTGGTGGCTGTGGGATTGCTGCTGAATGCGTGGGACACTCACCGCCGTCTCGCGGCGTTCATCCGGCAGCAGCCATTGCCGCAAACACCGGAAATCGCCAGTTTTGGCCAGGGGCTCGAGGATCTGCTGCTGCGTGGCGATGAGTCGGCCGGTGACGGCATGGCGTCCACCGCAGAGCTTCGGGGGGCCCTGGCCCGGCAGGAGCAGCGACGGGAGGAGTTGCTGGCCGAACGGGAATTCCGGCAGACCTTTCCGGGCTACCTGGCGTTCCGCATTCCGCGTGAGTGGGGTCGGTGGCCCTGGCCTGCTGCCGCGCTGTTCTGGCTGGCCGAAGTGGTCCTGGCGGCTCTGGTCGCCGGAAAGGTGTGCCGGTCGCAGATCCAGACAGAACCTGAAGCCGCCGAGGCTGTTTCCTCCTGACACCGGGTGTCAGATTCCAGTTTCCTGTCCTTCGTTGAGATGACATTCCCATGAGCCTTCCCCCCGCCACTCCCGGCCCGCACCGGATCGTCGGACTGGGGACCGACATCATCGAGACGGTCCGGATCGGGCAAATGATCGAGCGCCACGGCGAGGCGTTTTTTGATCGGGTTTACACCGAGAGCGAAGTGCAGTACTGCCACTCGAAGAAGGAGTACACCCAGCACTTCGCCGGCAGGTGGGCGGCCAAGGAGGCGGTGATGAAGACCCTCGGCACCGGTTGGGCCAAGGGGGTATCCTTCCGCGATATTGAAGTCTGTACGTCGCGCAGCGGTCAGCCCTGGATTTCGCTCAAGGGGGGGGCCCGGGATGTGGCCGAGGAACTGGGAATCGCCTCGATTCTCATCACCATCTCGCATTGTCGGGCGTATGCCACGGCCACCGCGGTCGCCCTGGGGCAGTCGTAATCCGGAGTTCCGGGGGCCAGCCCTCAGGGGTGGGGACCGGTCGATGTCTTGGTCTTGTTCCGGAGGGATGGAGTCATGATTCGTGCCGTGGCGTTTGATTTCGGGAATGTCCTCTCGGCCTTCAGCCATCCCCGCGGCTGCCAGCAGATTGCCGCCCTCGCGGGGCCCGGTGTCACTGAGGCACGGGTGCACCAGTGGTTGTACGGGGGCGACCGGTTTTACCAGCTTGAGATGGGGCGGATTTCACCGGAGCAATTCCTGGCAGATATGGGACGGGCATTCCAGATCGACGATCTGGCGGCCCTGCGGCGCGCCTATCAGCAGATCTTCACCCGGTTGCCGGAGAGTTGTGAGTTGATCGCGCGGGTCAAGCTGCCGAAGTTCCTCGCCAGCAACACCGATCCACTGCACTGGGAAGAGATCGAACGGCACTTCGCCGGCGACTTCACCGGTTTTGTGCCCGGCGGGTTGCTGCGCTCATTCGAGACGGGACATCGCAAGCCATCGCCTGGTTTTTTCGCCCATCTGCTCGACCGGATTCGCCGGGGGATTGGGACGCCGGAGTTGTCACCCTCCGACGTGCTGTTCGTGGACGATCTGCCCGAGAACTGTGATGCAGGCCGCGAATGCGGTTTCGCCGTCCACCTGCATCTCAACCACGATGTGACCGCCCTGGAAACGGTGCTGCGGGATGTCGGGGCGCTGTCGAATCCGGCTGGATGAGTGCGGAGTATCTGCGGGTGATGCACAGCGGATCGATATCGCCACTGTCCAGCCGGTTGTGACCGCCGCCGACAGTGACGATCGAGACGACTCCCTGCGGACGGGTATGCTCTCTGCCAACGAACACCCGGTCCTGGAGGATGTCCCCCGGCTGCTGCTGTCTCCCGTCGGCGGTCTGCGCGGGGACTGTCTGACTGGGCCGAAAACAGAGAGGGCTGGGTGGCTGGGACGAGTGGTCGAAGCCGGTAATGATCAGGATGATCTTGCCGTTCCTCGAATGGCGTGACCACTGCCTGCATCTTCTCTCCCGGCGGGAACCACACGTCCCGCCAGCGATCTGGCGCTGAAACGGGCCTCCGGCTCCGCAGTCCCGATCAAGACGCGGCCAGAAACGCTGTCATGCGCGGAGGCTGCGACGTGTCGGACATATCGATCTCCGGAGCCAGGGAGGTCTCGGGGGAAGACGCTACCGGTCGACGTCGACGGACACCAGAGCTTGCGAAGAGTCTCCGGAGAAAGGGGGGGACTCAGCCCGCTTCCTCGGGGGCGTCTTCTGTGCGACTGCCGGCCGGTCGTTCGTGCCGGAGCAGCGGGAAGTAGATGACGTCACGGATGCTGTGGCTGTTGGTCAGCAGCATCACGAGGCGGTCGATGCCGATCCCCAGGCCACCGGCGGGGGGCATGCCCACCTTGAGGGCCCGGACAAAGTCGGTGTCCATCTTGGCCATGCTGTCTTCTTCCGACAGGCCGGCCAGTTGCGTGCGGAAGAGTTCTTCCTGGAGACGGGGGTCGTTGAGCTCGGTGTAGGCGTTTGCCAGTTCCATCCCATGGATGAACAGCTCAAACCGCTCGGCAATTTCCGGATGCCCCTTTTTCCGCTTCGTGAGGGGACACATCGCGGCCGGATAGTCGATCACGAAGACCGGTCCGGTGAGGTGATCTTCAACCACCGCCTCGAAGACGTCGTTGATCAGCACATCGGGGTGTTTCCCCTTGGTTTCGATGTGGTGCTTGCGGGCGACTTCGACGACGGCAGCGTGATCGTGCATCTCGCAGCCGGCGTGCTGGCGGAAGAGGTCGCCATACCGGGCCCGCTGGAAGGGGGGCGTGTAGTCGACCAGCTTGTCTCCCCAGGGACGCAGGTACGGGTTGGCCGCGGGATCACCCCCGGCAGCCACCGCCGCTTCATGCAATGCCTGGATGGCATTGGTGAAGATCGCCTCGGTGATGTCCATCATGGTCTCGTAGTCGCCGTACGCCTGGTACAGCTCAATCATGGTGAACTCGGGATTGTGGGTGCTGTCGACCCCCTCATTCCGGAAGACACGGCCAATCTCATAAACCCGTTCCACGCCACCGACCATCAGCCGCTTCAGGTGCAGCTCGAGGGCGATGCGCAGGAAGAGCGACATGTCGAGGGCATTGTGGTGGGTGATGAAGGGGCGGGCGGCGGCTCCCCCGGCGATCGAGTGCAGCACCGGGGTCTCGGCCTCGACGAATCCCCGCGCGCGCAGTGTCTGGCGGATCGAGTCAATGATCTTGCCACGATTGAGCATGCGGGCCAGCACGCCGTCGTTGTAGATGAGGTCGATGTAACGCTGCCGCAGCAGCAGCTCGACATCCTTGGCCCCGTGGAACTTCTCGGGGGGCTGGGCGAGCGACTTGGTGAGGAAGGTGACGTGGGTGGCGCCGATGGTCTTCTCACCCGTGTTGCTGACCTTCAGGTGGCCGTCGATCCCGACGAGGTCACCGAGGTCGAGCAGTTCGATCAGCTTCCATTGCTCTTCAGAGAAGTCCGACTTGGAGCACATGACCTGGATGCGCCCGGTCCAGTCCTGGACGTGGAAGAACTTGAGCTTCCCCTTGTTGTTCCGCAGCATGATGCGGCCGGCAATCCGGCACAGCGCACCCTGGACACCGGGTTCGGCGGGGCACTCGGCCCGGGCCTGGCGGATCGGTCGGTGGTCGTCAAACCGCTCACCCCACGGGTCGAGTCCCAGGGCCTCGATGGCCAAGAGCTTGTCGAGACGGGCTTGTTCCAGACGATCAGGTTCCGACATGGCAGGTCACGCGCGGTTTGGTTCAGGCAGAAGGCCCGGGGGCAGACTGTAGCGATTCCACCGGTTACGTCTGGCGGAATGGCGAATCCACCGGCCCAGCCGGGGAGAAACAATCCACTATCGGGGGGACTCCCGCTACCGTCAAGGCTGGTCGCTTGCCTCACCGCCGATGAATGGGGATGATGCCCGCCACGCCTGCCGGACCCGGGTTTTCCCGACCGACCGGGCCTTGGTCATGCCGGTTCCTTCCCCTTCCGCACAGGTGCTGAGCGATGTCTCCGGTGAAGCTCAAACTCTCGATCATGATGTTCCTCCAGTATGCCATCTGGGGGGCCTGGGCTGTCCCCATGGGGGCTTACCTGGGCGGACTGGGTTTCAGTGGGGCTGACATCGGCCTGATTTATGGCACCACCGCTCTCGCGGCGATGATTTCTCCGCTCTACACCGGCTTCCTGGCGGACAAGATGTTCGCCACCGAGAAGATGATTGCCATTCTCCACTTCGTGGGGGCGGCCCTCATGCTGGTGGCTTCGCAATTGACCGGATTCAGTGCCCTGTATCCAGTCATGATCGTGTATGCCCTGTGCTACATGCCGACTCTGGCCCTCACCAACTCCATCAGTTTCGCCAACATCAAGGATCCTGAGAGCGAGTTTCCTCCGATCCGTGTCTGGGGAACCTGGGGCTGGATTGTGGTGGGTTGGATCGTCGGGTTCATCCTGCAGAATGCCAGTCTCAAGGGGGCGCTGCCCGGGTTCGTGACCGCTCCCAACAGTCCCCTGATTCTCTCAGCGCTGTTCTCCATCGCCCTGGGCATCCATGCCTTGTCGCTCCCCCACACCCCCCCCGCTGGCAAGAATGCCGTCGCTGATCCCGGCGATCGCAAGGGGGTGCTGCAGCTTCTCAAGGATCCCTCGTTCCTGCTGTTTGTGATCTGTTCGTTCCTGGTGTGTATCCCCCTCACCTTTTACTACGGCTTTGCCAACATCTTCCTCGGCGAAATCGACGCTCCCTATCCGGCTGCCTTGCAGACACTCGGCCAGATCTCGGAAGTGGGCTTCATGGCGGCCATGCCTTGGTTCATTCAGCGGCTGGGTGTCAAGAAGATGCTGGCGGTCGGAATGGCAGCCTGGGTGCTGCGGTACTTCTGCTTCGGGACCCTGGCCTTCCCGGCCGCTTTGATGGGCCTGTTCCTGCATGGCATCTGCTACGACTTTTTCTTCGTGGCCAGCCAGATCTACGTCGACAGCCGGGCGACCGCTGCGACCCGGGCCAGTGCCCAGAGTTTTATCGCGTTTGTCACCCTCGGGTTGGGGATGTTTGTCGGCAACTACCTTGCCGGCAAGATTGTGGACATGTATCCCCCCAAGACTGTGGTCAATGCCTCGGTCAAGACGGCGACGGGATCGACCCCGGCGAAACTGGTGCTGCCCAATTGGGACGTCGAGGGCAAGACGGGGCTGGCCGCCGACCTGGGCTTGAAGGCGGATGGAACTCTCTCTGCCGATTCGATCAAGGGAGACCTGATCGAAAATGCCGGCAAGGACAACGAGACTGTCTACAAGGCTGAGGATCTGAAGGCGGCCATCGCGTCCGCAGACCTCGACAAGGATGGCAAGGTCACCCGGGCCGAGTGGCGGGTCGCCCAGCGCAAGGACTGGTTCCACATCTGGCTCTGGCCTGCCTTGATGGCGCTGGTCACACTCGTGGTCTTCTGGCTCGGCTTCCGTGAGCCGGTGAAACATGCCACGGCTTCGGCCACACACTGATTCTGTCCTGGTGACCCCCGGAGGTCTGCCCCCTCTCGGGAGTGCCCGACTTGAATGCTGAAAACACCCGGTTGGCCGAAAAGGCCAGCCGGGTTTTTTACTGGACACCCTGATCCTCCAAACAATCGTGCACGCGATTTTTCATGGAAATCGTCGGGTAAATCGACGGATCAGCCGGCTCAATGATCGGGTACTCACCCCGGGAAGACTTGTAAAAATGACGACAGGTGGTGCGAAATTGCAACAAACTGATGGGAGGCTCACGGTGAGTTGGAGTTTGTTTGGTTGTGGCTGTAAAGGATTGTGGAAAAACGATTTGTGGTGTTTGAGCGGAGCTTTGTCGAATTCTGGCACATGACCTGCATATGATGAGAATCGAGTCGGGTTCGCTGTGGAGAAGCGACGACGGAAGTGTGGTTCTGATCTTGGGAGTCTCAATCATGACGAAGAAGTTTGTGTTGACCATGCTCGGTCTGGTCGCTGCGGCGGTGCTGGTGCTGGGACCTCAGTCGTCTTCGGCGGAAGCCCACGGCTACTACGGATATCCCCGCTACTACGGACCCCGTGTCTACGCGCCCCGGGTTTACTCCCGGCCGGTGTATGGCCCCGTTTATGCTCCGCCTCCCGCCTACTACGGCCCCGGGGTCATCGGAACGGGTGTGACGATCGGCGGCCCTGGGTTCTCGGTGGGAATTGGAGCCCCGGTCCTCGCTCCGGCCCCCGCCTATTACGGGCCGGTCTATCGTCCCTATCCCCGGTATGGACGTTACTACGGTTGGTAATTCAAGGCGGGTCGATCTCGGCCCTTCTTGAAGATTTCAGGGCCGTCACTCTCTTCCTTCGAGAGTGACGGCCTTTTTTATTCCGCTCAGGTGATTGTGCAGCGTCGATCTCAGGAATCGCCGCATGCTCGTCCCGTTCCCCTTCGTTCAAGCGTGCCGGGAAACAATGGGAACAGCGGTTCGGTCTCGGGAATGATGACAGTTGACGCGGTTTTGCGACGGTCGGTGGGGCGACACTGTGGGATCGAGAACCTGTTTCGAAGACGTCAAACGCTGGAAAACCCGCTTGGCGCGGGGAGAGAAAAAGATTCTTCAATTCGGCATGCCGCGTGCATTCCAGGATCTGCGGTGGCTCCTGCCCGGGTCGGGCCGGGGAGAGGTCTTTCAGATGTCTGGAGATTTCGTCATGACGAAGAAACGCGCTTGGATTGTGTGTGGCCTGACAGTGCTGGGACTGATGGCTGGGCCTTGGGGGGCGTTCGTGCAGGCCCACGAGCATCACGGGCATCCCCGACAAAACAGTCATTACGGCCACCAGCGGCATCTACCGACACCGCCGCGTCCCGTTTATGCCACTGGTTTTCGCCCGGCTCCCGCGTATTACGCCCCTCCTGTTGCCGGTGCCCGCATCCGACTCGGCAGTCCCCGCTTTTCGATTGGGATTGGGTTTCCCCTGGTGGTGCCTGCACCACAGTACTACGGACCGGTCGACTACGACTGGATGGACGACGGCTGCTACCGACCGAATGCCGGTTGGTGACACGTCGATCGCAGCCCGTCAGGACATCCCGCGGTGTCAGACTGCTGGAAGTGCAGGGGCCGTAATAACGGGGATCTTCCGTGATGACGGCCCCCACGATTTCAGGTGTCTGTTGGATTCACGGGTTTCTGCGTCTGACCCTGTTTGCTCTGAAATGGAATCCAGGCGGGTCTGGCGGTGAGGTTGTTGAGTTCACGGGCACTTCCACCGGTCGCTTCAATTTGGGTGGCAGCCTACAGCGGCGTTGCACCGTGCACTAAACTTGCAGGCATGCTCCCCAAATTCCCGGCCCGCACACGCTCTCGCGGTACTCCCATGCGTTTCCTCACTTTCGTCTGCCTCCTGTCTCTGGCCACCCTGGCCGTGGCGGGTGAACCCCCTCCCTTCACGCCCCAAACCCTGGATCCCAAGGCGGGGGAAGTGTGTTACGCGGTCACCCTGGCGGACGTCGATGGGGACGATCGTGAAGATGTGGTCGTTGTCACCGAAAATCGGGTGTTGTGGTATCACAACCCCGACTGGAAAATGCGGGTGGTCATTGCCGACCAGACGGAACGGGACAACGTCTGCATCGCGCCGCTCGACATTGATGGGGATGGCCAGGTCGACTTCGCCCTGGGAGCGGGCTGGCTCAACAACCGGCACCTGGGGACCCTGTACTGGCTGAAGCGGAAGGCCTCGCTCGACGACCCGTGGTCGGTGCATCCGATCGGACGCGAGAGCTGGGCTCACCGGATCCAGTGGGGAGACGTGCTGGGGACGGGATCGCCGCAGTTGATTCTTTCGCCCCTCAACAAGACCCGGGGTGAGGGAGTGCGGGTCCTCGCCTATCACAAGCCGGCCAATTTTCTGGACGAGACCCCCTGGAAGAGCACCGTGCTCGATGAGAGCCTGAATGGCATGCATGCCCACTGGACGGGAGATCTCGATGGCGATGGTCAGACCGATCTGTTGACCGGGAGTGCCGAGGGGCTGTACTGGTTCCGGCGGGATGCCCAGGGTCAGTTGGTCAAGACCCGCATCAGTGCGGGGGTGGAGGGGGATCTCCCGACGGCGCAGAAAACCGGGGCGGGTGAAGTGAAGGTCGGCCGCCTGGGCCAGGATCGTGTTTACATTGCCACCGTTGAACCGATGCATGGCAACCACGCGGTGATCTACCTGCAACCACAAGAGTCCAGCATCGACCAGCCGACTGTGTGGGAACGGGTGGTACTGGATGACACCCTGGGTCGAGGCCACGCCCTCTGGCCCAGTGATCTTGATCGCGACGGCATCGACGAACTGGTGCTGGGACACAGTGACAAGGGAACTGGAACACCCGCCGGTCCTGGGGTGTTCGTCTACGTTCCCGACGCGACGGGGCATTCCTGGACCAAGCACATCATTGATCAGGGTGAAGTGGCCACGGAAGATCTCATCTCCCGCGACCTGACAGGTGACGGCTGGCCCGAGATTGTCGCGGTGGGACGGGCGACCCGGAATGTGCGTCTTTACATCAACCAGGGGAAGAAGCAGTAGTGGATTTTCTGCAACTGGCGGGGAAGGCGATCCTCGTGGTGGGGGTCGCCAACAGGAAAAGCGTTGCCTGGCATGTGGCCCGGGTGTTGACCGAAGCGGGGGCCCGGGTCCTCTATTCGGTCCGTTCGGAAGCCCGCAAGGCGCAGGTGGAAAAACTGGTCCCCGGGGCCCCGGTCTTTGTCTGCGACGTCGAGCGACCGGAAGAGATCGCACGGCTGCGCGACGAGGTGGCCGGGTTGGGAATTCCACTGCAGGGATTGGTTCATTCTCTGGCGTTTGCCGACTATTCGGCCGGTTTTCTCCCATTCCACCAGACCCCGCGAAAAGCGTTTCTGCAGGCGGTTGATATTTCGTGCTATTCGCTGGTGGCCCTGGCTGACGCGTTTCGAGACCTGCTCGACAAGCAGCACGGCAGTGTGGTCACGATCTCGATTTCGACCACCCGGATGGCCGCCGAGAATTATGGATACATGGCTCCCATCAAGGCGGCCCTCGACTCGTCGGTCTGTTTCCTGGCGAAGTCGTTTTCGCAGTTTTCGCGGGTCCGGTTCAACGCGGTCTGCCCAGGTCTGCTGAAGAGTTCAGCCTCCGCGGGGATCCCCGGTTATATCGACAGTTACCTTTATGCCGAGCAGGCGACCCTGCGGAAAGAGGCGGTACAGACCGAGGAGGTCGCGAACGCAGTCGCCTTCCTGCTGAGCCCCCGTTCGTCCGGGATCAACGCCCAGGGGGTGGTGATCGATGCGGGGATGGGGGTGAACTATTTTGACCGGGTCCTGGTTCAGGCGGACCGTTCAAAAACGGGGCCCAATCCGTCATAATCCCCGCTTCGCCCCCGGGCCAGACTGAGAGGCCCGGGGAACGGATGTTCCCGGTGTGTCATCCCTTCGACTGAAGCCGACTGGCTGTGGTGAGGGGCAATGCAAGGCACCCGCTCGGGAATATTCTGACTGCCTGCTCGTCTTCACGCACATCAACACAGGGGAGTGGCCGGATCACGGCCATTTCCGCTCCTGTTTCCCTTCTTCTTTTGCGTCTGCCGTCATGTCTCACCCTGCGGGCTCGCTCGACCAACTGGCCGTCAACACGATTCGAACCCTGAGCATGGATGCCGTGCAGGCGGCCAACTCGGGGCATCCCGGGGCTCCCATGGGGATGGCGCCGGTGGCGTTCGCCCTGTGGCAGAAGTTGCTGAAGTTCGATCCCGAGCATCCCGACTGGTTGAATCGCGACCGGTTTGTGCTGAGTGCCGGTCATGCCAGCATGTTGATCTACTCGCTGTTGCACCTCGCCCAGGTGAAGCAGGTCGGCCTCCAGGCAAAGCCGGGCGAACTGGCCATCTCTCTCGACGACATCAAGCGGTTCCGTCAACTCGGCAGCCGGACTCCGGGCCATCCCGAATCGCACCTGACCAGCGGGGTCGAGACGACGACCGGCCCGTTGGGGCAGGGGGTTGCCAACAGCGTCGGGATGGCGATGGCCGCCCGCTGGTTCGCCGCCCGCTACAACCGCCCGGGACACGACCTGTTTGATTACCGGGTCTACGCCTTCTGCGGCGATGGCTGCCTCATGGAGGGGATCTCGGCCGAGGCGGCCTCGATCGCCGGTCACCTCAAGCTCTCGAACCTCTGCTGGATTTACGACAGCAACCGGATCACCATTGAGGGACATACCGACCTGGCATTCACCGAGGATGTGAAGACCCGGTTTGAAGGTCATGGCTGGCAGGTGCTGAATGTTGATGACGCCAACGATCTGACGGCAGTCGAACTGGCCCTGAAGAAATTCCAGTCAACCACCGACCGCCCGACGCTGATCATTGTCACCAGCCACATTGCGTTCGGTTCCCCCAACAAGCAGGACACGCATGCCGCCCATGGTGAGCCACTCGGCGAGGAGGAAATCCGGCTGACCAAAAAAGCGTATGGTTGGCCGGAAGAGGCGAAGTTCCTGGTCCCGTCCGAGGTGCTGCAGCACATTGCCGCGGGGCTTGGAGCGCGGGGGGCGAAGCAGTTTGCCGAGTGGTCCGAAAAGTTTGCCGGCTATCGGAAGTCGCATCCGGAACTCGCCCGCGAACTCGATCAGATTCGCAATCGCGAGCTGCCCGAGGGGTGGGATCAGGACATTCCCCAGTTCCCCGCCGACGCCAAGGGGAAGGCCACGCGCGACACTTCAGGACAGGTTCTCAATGCGGTGGCCAAGCGGATTCCCTGGTTGATGGGGGGGGCCGCCGACCTGGCTCCGTCGACCAAGACCAAGCTGGCGTTTGACGGTGCGGGGGTCTTTCAGGCGGCTTCTCCCGGTGGACGCAACCTGCACTTCGGTGTGCGGGAACATGCCATGGGAGCCATCGTCAACGGGCTTGGTGTCTCGGGGTTGCGTTCATATGGCGCGACGTTCCTGGTGTTCAGCGACTACATGCGGAACACCCTGCGGTTGGCCGCCATCATGGAACTGCCGGTCGTCTGGGTCTTCACCCACGATTCCATCGGGGTCGGCGAAGACGGGCCGACCCACCAGCCGATCGAGCATGTTCCCAGCCTGCGGGCGATTCCGGGAATGTTCACGATCCGCCCGGCCGATGCGAATGAAGTCGCCGAAGCGTGGCGATTCACCCTGTCGCAGACCCATCATCCAGTCTCGCTGATTCTGACCCGGCAGGCGGTTCCGACGTTTGATCGGGCGAAGTATGGCTCGGCCCAGGGACTGCACAAGGGGGCGTATGTTCTGGCGGATGCTGGCGGAACTCCCGACGTGATCCTGCTGGCGACCGGCAGCGAGGTGTCGCTGGCGGTCTCGGCCCACGACACGCTGGTCGCCTCGGGGGTGAAGTCACGGGTCGTGTCGGTCCCGTCGTTCGAGATCTTCGAGCAGTACTGTGCGAAGCATCCTGGATACCGGGAAGAAGTGCTTCCGTCAGCCGTGCGCGCCCGTGTCGCGGTGGAGATGGCGGCCCCGATGGGGTGGCACCGATACGTCGGCTGCGACGGAGCCGTGATTGCGATGAACACGTTTGGGGCCTCGGCTCCCCTGAAGGATCTGCAGAAACATTTCGGTTTCACCACCGAGTCGGTGGTGACCGCAGCCCGCGACCAGATTGCCCAACACAGCCATGCCCGTCATTCCCGCTGAAACCCTGACCCGCTTTACCGAGTCGCTGTTCCTGGCGGCCGGAGTTTCGGCCCAGGAAGCCCAGACGCTGGCCACCAGCCTCGTCGGGGCGAACCTCCGGGGCTACGATTCGCATGGCGTGATGCGGGTCCCGTTCTACATCTCGGCCATGAAAGATGGCCGGGTGCGCCCGGGAACAGCCCTGCAGGTCGAGCGGGAAACACCGGCATTGCTCGTGTGCGATGCCCAGTGGGGACTCGGCCAGGTACTGGCGCGGGAACTGGTCGAGCGGCTGATCGCCAAGGCGTCGCAGGTCGGTGTCGCCGCGGGGACACTCCGGCAGGCGGCTCATATCGGCCGGGTGGGTGAATATGCCGAGCAGGCGGCGGCTGCCGGCATGGCCGCCATCATCTGTGCCAACTCTCACGGCTCGGGCCAGCGAGTCGCCCCGGTGGGAGGCATACGGGGCCGGTTGGGGACCAATCCGCTCAGCATCGGCATGCCCGGGGGAGAACAGGGACCGTTCATCCTCGACTTCGGGACCAGTGCGACCGCCGAGGGAAAGGTGCGGGTCAAGCGGATCGCCGGCGAAAAGGTCCCCCTGGGCTGGATTCTGGATCCAGAGGGGAACCCCACCACCGATCCCAATCAGCTCTATGGCAATCCTCCCGGGTCCATCCTGCCGATGGGGGGGGACCAGGCCTACAAGGGGTTCGGGCTCGCCTTCCTCATCGAATTGCTCGCCGGGGGATTGTCGGGTGGAAAGTGCTCGCATCCCGATGCCCCTCCCCCGGTGGGGAATGACGTGTTGTTTGTGATTCTGGATCCCCGTCACCTGGGGGGAGAAGAGCACCTGCGACAGCAGATTGGCATTCTCGAGCCGTTCGTCCGCACGACCCCCCGCAAGGCGGGCGTCGACCGGGTCATTCTGCCGGGGGATCCCGAGCGGGAACTGCTGGCCCGCCGGATGCGCGAGGGGTTGACTCTCGACGACGGCAACTGGAATGAACTGGTCAAGCTGGCGGGACAACTGCAGGTGACGGTGCCACCGGGCATCGCCTGACCAGGCGGGTTGCCGCTCGGTCGGATGTCCCCAAACTGTCTTCCCGCAAGGAACAACCGAGCGATGAGCCGGATCTGTTTTTCCACGCTGGCCTGCCCGGGTTGGGGCTGGCGTGAGACCGCTGCGGGGGCCGCCCGGTATGGCTATGACGGTGTCGAAATCCGCATGGTCGCCGGTGACACCGATCTTCCCGCCCGGGCCGAACTTGCGAGCGGGCGCCGGGCCGAAAGCCGAAGGGTCTTCGATGACCTGGGGATCGCGATCTGCGGTCTCGCGTCGTCCGTGCGCCTGGATGACCCCGAACCGGCGGCCCGTTCTGCACAGTGGGAGACCGGGCGACGGTATGTCGAGCTGGCCTCTGAACTCGGGGCCGAATTCGTGCGGGTGTTTGGCGATGTGCTGCCCGAGGGAACCACACCAGGGTCGGAAGCAGGAGTTCTCGAGTCGATTGCCGAGGGTTTGAATCGCCTCGGGGAATTCGCCGCGGAGGCGAATTCCGGCGTGCGGATCGTGCTGGAGACACATGGTGATTTTTCCGACACACACCTGCTTGCCCGGTTGTTCGGGCGGGTGCATGATCCGCGGGTGGGCATTCTCTGGGACACCCATCACCCGTGGAGATTCCATGGCGAGCCGCTGGATGAGACTGCCCGGCGCATTGTGTCCCGCACCTGGCACACCCACTGGAAAGATTCGGTCGCCCGCGAGACCCCGCAATCCCTCGGTCCTGAAGAAGCGGCGGCGGCAGCTGAGGCTCGAGCCCTGATGCGCGGGCATCGCGACGATGTTGCCTATGCCCTGTTTGGAACCGGCGAATTTCCTGCCCGCGACTGCCTCGTGGCTCTGCACAAGGCGGGCTATCAGGGTTGGTACAGCCTCGAATGGGAAAAGGCTTGGCACCCGCACCTGGCAGGACCGGACGAAGCCCTGCCGGGATTTCCCCCCGCGATAAGGGCCCTGCTGGCCTCAATATCGGATTGACAGAACGCGTTACGGGGGCGAATCGCACAACCAGCGCAGGACCGATTCGGCCGTCGGCAGACCGGTTTCGTCGGCCCATCGCAGGGCTCCGTAGCAGGTGACCAGGAATCCCACCGCCAACAGGATGGCGATCGCGGGGGAAGTCGCCTGTTGCCAGAGAGTCGTGGTGTCATTCCCCTGGAAGCTGGCGATCAACCAGAGGGGCCAGAGGTGCGCCACGTGATGCAGCAGGTAGACCGAAAGGGAGTGCCGGCTGAACGTGGTGCAGATCTGTGCCAACCAGGGGGGCAGTCGTCGGTGGGAAGTCAGATCGATTGCGCGACGACTGCTGGAAAAGCTCAGCAGCACCAGGCCGAGCATGCCGATCACGTACTCGAGAGAGGGGGGGATCATCGTCCATCCCCGCAGCAGTGAATTCGGAAGTCGTGAGGGGAGTCGGGAGCTCCACCAGGCGACCAGCACTCCCGCCAGGAAGAGTCCGCCGCCGAGGAAACCAAGGCGTCGCAGGGTGGGCCTCTCCTGCTCGCGGTGCTCGGCCAGCAGATCGGCCACCGTATATCCCACCAGGGGAAAGACCACCCACGGACAGAGCGGAAAATACCCGGTTGCCAGGCACCCCATGAAAGTGTCCGACAGCGTCAGTTCAGGGTCGAACCACCCCAGGGTCCAGTACCCATCGTAGTCAGCCAGCTTCCGCAGGAGAGGTGCGATTGCATAGGCCCCCCCGGCAGTGACCAGCCAGACGAATCGTGGCTGGTCATGCAGGCATTCGAGAATCAGCAGGCTGAAACCCAGGAACGTGAGCACATCCCAGTTGAAAGTGTCTTCTGGCATCCAGACCAGCACATTGAAGGCAAAGCCAAGCCCGATGAGGAACAGCCCCCGTCGAACTGCCCGGCGGGAGATCTCGGAGAGAGATGTTCGCCGACTTTCCAGCGAGTGCCTCCAGAGCCAGTGACTGAATCCCGAGAGGAAGGCAAACAGCGGCGCGGCCAAACCGGTGGGAAGCCACACGCGCGACTGTTGTCCCGCCAGGTTCTCCACGAAATGCACCAGCACCATGAGGATGATGGCCAGGGTCCGCAGCAGGTCAATCGACGAATGACGCATCGCTTCAGGCCTGTCCACTGGCGAACAACTCAAAAATCAGGAGCAGCGTCTGAACCAGCAGCAGCAGGATGATCAGGATTTCCAGCGTGTGCCCCTTCCAGGCCAGTCGCCAGTCGTGAGCCCGCTGGGCACACAATTCGTAGACGTTCTGGAACGTGTCGATCTGGCTGCCGAGTGATTCCCAGCGCTCGGCCAGGCGGGCTCGCTCGCGCAGACGCTCTCCGACCTGGCTGGCCAGTGTCGGGGGATAGACCAGCGGCCGATGCAGGGGGGGCTGCAATTGGGCCCAGCGAGCGCGGATTCCAAGAATCTCCTGGAACCGGCGGGCGAGGTCGCCACGTCGTCGCTCGGCCCGATGGTCGAAGTCGAAGGCCAGCGGTGAATCTTCTGTGAGGTGTGGCCAACTGCGTGCGACGTGCCGCTCGACCTCCCCCAGTGCCTGTTCCAGGCAGACGAATTCAAGCACGGTGGGCAGGACGAGGGGCAATCGGGCCTCGGGGGCGGCAACACCAACCCGCCCGGGGCCCCAGACGACCTGGACGCCATGGAGTGACAGGGACTGGACCGCGGGATCGGGATGGGGACGGTCCCGCTCGGCCCAGGCTCGAAGAGCCTCCAGTGCCGCCGTTTCTGATACGCCGTCGTTGGCGGCAGTCAGCAGTTCGATGGTGGTCGAAAGGGCTCCGGTTCCCCCGGGTACCGCCGGGACCGAATCGGCGACCACCAGCCGGCAGGGAGGATGCGTTGCGACCTCGCAGAGAACTTTGCCAGCAGTCGTTTCTCCGACCAGGCCAGGCTGGAACAACAGTCGCTGGGTTTGAGAGCGGGACCAGGGAACCGGAGACAACGCAGAGGTCACGAGAGTGCTTCCTGCTGTGGCTGTAGTGTGATGGCGGGGCGGCGGGAGGAAGGACAGGAAGACTCCAGCAGGCTGGCGATCCAGCCAGCCACATGATCGGCCGAGTCGAGAACCCCATTCAGGGTGGAGTCAAACAGGTAGTCTCCAACCAGGAAGAGTCCTGGCGCGGACTGGGGGGTCGGTTGATGCCGCCGGTCGGTCGACCAGACCTCCCAGCCTCCGGGCAGGGCGCTCACTTCGGAAATCCAGCGATGGACCCGCCCCTCGCGGAACAGGCTGGCCCCGAATTTCAGTGCCGGGGGGAGCGAATCAAGCGCCAACTGGATCAACTCGGCATCAGAGCGTTCACTGAGTTCGAGGGCGGCGTCGCCCCCCAGCAGCCAGCCCAGCAACCCTTCATCCGCCGCCGGATTGCGGATTGACTCGTCATAGAGACAGCAGCCGCCGAACTGGTCGAGCATGCAGTACGACTCTGGCAGCACCGAGCGCCAAAACGGACGGTCGAACAGCAGTGTCATCCGCAGGTAGTGGGCGGGGTGAGCGTGGTGCGACTGGTGCCGATGAACGGCATCGGCAACGCCATGCCCCACGAACTGCAGCTGACGGAGCAGCGGGTTGGGGAGTGCGACAACAACGTAGTCGAATTCGAAACTGCTGGCGGAAGTCTGCCCCGCGGGACCAGGAATGGTGGCTGTCACGGTGTAGTGACCGGTGGGGTGGGCCTCAATGGTCGACACCCGGTGCTGCATCCGGAACCGGACATCCAGGCGGCGGACCAGTTCCTCGATCAACCGTTCATTCCCCCCGACAATCGAATAGAGTCGGAGGTACTCGGGGCGGTTCATCAAATAGTTGTGTAGTCCATAAGGGACGCTGGTGTGGCCTGGCTCGGTGGCCAGGTCGCTGTGGATCAGGGTTTCGAGGAAGCGTCGGGCTTGAGGATGCTGCAGTTGGTCAAGACGGCGGGCAAAGGATCCCGGGAATTGTGCGAGGGATTGATTCTGCAGCAGATCGGCTTCGAAGAACTCGTGACGCCCGAGGGCATCGACGGAACGGCGGTCGAATTCTTCCAGTTCCACCCGGACGGCCGACCCGCAGTGGGCTTCGATGTCGTCGAGATGGGCGAGCACCTGACCATCCAGCAACACGGCCGACCCCCCCATGGGGGAGATGGAGAGCCCCAGCGACAGCACGAGGTCCTTGAGGGGGTCCTCACCGGTGACCGAGTAGTCATAGAACTCGGCCGCCCCCGCTTCATAGGGGATCGGGCTGTGGGTAAAACGCAGGGTCTGCAGCTTGCCGCCGAGTCGATCCGAGGCTTCCAGCAGGGTGATGTCGCACGGCACCCGCAGATACTGTTGAAGACGCCAGGCGGTCAACAACCCTCCCGGGCCCCCGCCCACGATGCCGATCCGACAGGTCGTCACTCGCTCTTCCTGCCATTCATGGGGGGATCACAGTACTGCGAAGAATCACCACGTTGGTCCACCGATGGAAACAACCGTCACAGGACAGCCGGGCGAAGTCTCGCAACTGCCCCCCGGCGTCGCGGAGAGGGACTTGCTGGACGTTTCCCTGATGTGCAAACCCCCAGGCGTGCTCGATGTTTCGCAGGGATGGAGTCGGATTCCCGGAGTTGAGACAGTTTGCAAAACGGCGGCGGATTGGGTGAAATGCGATTTGTGGATGAAGCCTGTTGTGCCACCGGGACCAGTGCGATGCCAACTTCCGAAACACCAGCGAAAGGGGCGGCGGTCGCCTGGTTGGCAACCTGGGTCACCCTCGTTGCAGGGGGCGGGTGTTGTACCCTGATTGCCGTCGCGATGAATGCCGACTGGCGCGAGGGATTTCGCTCGGCTGGTCCGATCGTGGCGGGAATCGCCTTTCTCTTGTGGTTGCTCCGCGACCGGCAGCCCGGCAGTTCCCATGCCGAGCGCTGGAGTTGGCTGAAACGCCGGCACAAGATTCGGCGGCACGTGAAGATCGCCCGCACCCGTCCCACGGGATCTGCCAGTGTCCCCCTGTCGGGACCCCCGACTGCCGAATCGGTGCGGGAGTTGAAAGGGGGAATCAACACCTGGGTCCCCTCCGAACGACCCCGGACCAGTCCCCGCCCCCCGCCAGGATAAACGCCAGTCCTCGACTCCCCGGTCCCAGCTGGTCTGGTCACCGGGGTTTCATTCGGCAAGATCCGACGTGCGGCCGATCAGTACCGCAGTGACGTCATCACGTAAAACTGGGTCGAGTCTCCCCGGGGGACAGTGCGCTCGATATACGAACCGTACCAGAACCACGAATAGCCCAGTTGGACGTCGAGGTTCGGATTGAAGGAATAGTAACCGTACAGGTCGAGGGCCGTGCCGAGATTCGTGCCATTCCCCGGCGTGCCAATTGCTGTTCCCGCGACGTTGTAGGCGGTGTCCTGGCTCGAGGCGAGCTGGAACCAGTGGAACGCGGCGGTACTCGAAAGTTTCTTCGTCGGCTTGATGTCCAATTGCAGACAGGTATCGAACAGGTTCTGTCCCGACAGGTTGTCGGACAGGGCCCAATACGCATGTCCCAGCGGGAACATCACATAAAACGTGTTGTTGTTGCTCAGGGCATCGACGGTTCCCGATCCATAGTAGAACAGGCCCGAGACGCGGGGGGTCCAGCGCGGTTTTTTCCACGTGTGTCCGACGACCGCTGTCCAGAACCCCGAGATGACATCCGTCCCCTGTTCAACGCCAGCCTGAACACCTCCCTCGACGTCGAAGTCCCAAACCCGCGACTCCTGCCCGGCATCGTCGAGAACCGGTTCGAGATGGGCCCAGCGCGAGCCGACGGTGTGCCGCTGCATGTCGGGATGAATGCGCGCGGTGTGGTTGGTGTCGAGGACCATCCAGTAGGCGTCTAGAACGGTGTTGTCCCAACCGGTGTAGCTGTAATAGGTCCCGCCAAACCAGATGTTCCGCTCGGCCCGGTCGAGAGCTCCATCGAAGTCGACCAGGGAGGTATATCCGGTGGCCGTGTTGACCGGGTGGACGAGAAACGCCTCGAAGTTGTAGTCGTCGCGTTGCAGCAGGTATTTGCCCCCCTGGAAATTGCGACGCGTATTTCCCCAGTCGAGGGGAGAGACCAGGCGCTGCCTGCCATAGAGCAGTTCCTGACGTCCTATCCGCAGCGTATGCAGCCCCAGATCATTCTCCAGGAACTTCCAGTCGGCAAACAGGTTCTGGATGTCGAGTTCGTTTTTATCGATGGGAAGGTCGGGAGCTTCGTTGTCGAACGACTCGGCATCGAGAATTTCACCGTAGACCCGGAAGACTTCCCCCTTCAGGTCGAAATAGTGCCGCCAGCGCCATTGATTGTAGTCGGCGGAATAGGGTGGCCCCTTGCGCAGCCGATTGGCTTCCTTCAGATAGCGGTAGCGAACTTCACCACCCGTCGAAATGGTCCAGTCGGTTCCCCACAACTCCAGGGGAATCTCCTTCAACTGCTCACCCAGCAACGGTTCGTGGTCTGGGTCTTTTTTGTACGAGAAGTCGTTGTTGTAAAAGAGAATCTTGTAGGGCCCCAGCGGAGGAAGTGTCTTCGGTGATGGAAAGGCTGGAGGAGCCTTTTTCTTCTTCTTCGCCGGCGGGGCCGGAGGCCGGACTGCAGCCTTCCCCGGCATGTCCGGTCGATCGACAGTCGGGGCGCCACCGCTCAGGGGGCTCTCGTCATCGCTGGTCTGGGACGTCTGCTCATCTGGCACCGCACCCGTATCGGCTTCCGGGGGGGCGGCGCCGTCCTCGGCAGTCACTTCGGAGGGGGGCGATTCTGCAAGAGTGTCCTGAGGTTCCGCAATCGGCGGCAGCGGGATCTCATCGGCTCTGGGGGCCCGTGAGGGAACCGAAAGAATCGCGAGACCCAAAAGGGCCTGTCCCACGAACAGCGGCCAGCGACAGTACATTGGGGGAATCCTTTCCCGGCAGGTCAGGGTCCACAACGATCCCTGCCGGAATCGAACCCATCATCCCTGTAAGAAATCGTCGTTTCAGGCAACGAATCCTCTCGATCGGCAGTTCCGCAATGAAGAAACTTCGTAACCTGCAGGGTTTGACTTATGTCCAGGATTTGATCGGATCGCATCGGATCCAGTTTCTGGGGAGGCGAGTTTCGATTCATCAGATCCTGATGACAGTCATGACACGACTTGAGCCAAAACCGGGTTCCCTTCGTGAATCGTCTCCGAATTGCCCGCTGTGCCCGCATGAATTACCGTCACCCCAGGCCGGGGCACCCCGGGGATCAACGAGGGTGGAGAACTTCGCGGGAAAGGGAACACGATGCAGTTCGAATGGGAAAATGGGCGGGGTGGACGTTCTCGGGCGGTCATCGGGAAGCTGTTTGGCCTCCTGATGCTCCTTGTCACACTCCTGGGCTCGGGAGGGGCGACTGAGGCGGCCGACCCTGTGGTCCGGATTGGAATCCTCGGGCTCGACAACTATCAGTCGGTCGCGTTCACCCAATTGTTTCACGATCCCAAGGCGGCTGGCGACCTGGCCGGGATCCGGGTGACGGCTGCGTTTCCTGATGAGCCGAGTCCCGACATCGCCGAGAGTGTTGAGAATCTCCCGAAGTGGGTCCAGTCGATGAAGGACTTCCAGGTTCCACTGGTTGATTCCGTGGACCAGGTCCTCGCCCAGTGTGATGCCGTGCTGGTGATGCCGGTGGATGGACGCCGGCATCGGAAGCTGGCCGAGGCGGCGATTCGCGCCGGGAAACGAACCTACATCGGTCGTCCGATGGCCGCGTCTCTCGAAGACGTCGCCGCCCTGCTCAAGACCGCCGAAGAGGCCGGGGTTCCGCTCTGGAGCAGCTCCCAGCACCGGTTCAGTCCTGGTTTCATTGGCATGCGGAATCATCCCGA
Source organism: Planctomycetaceae bacterium (assembly GCA_003508595.1). GTDB lineage: Bacteria > Planctomycetota > Planctomycetia > Planctomycetales > Planctomycetaceae > UBA10511. The sequence continues at coordinate 26,140 of DNUF01000204.1, read as the reverse complement.
GGTCGGGAAGGTGCTGGGGTGTGATGTCTATGGTGGTTGCCCGATGGTCCCGCATCACTCGGACTTCTTCTGGCACGCCGTCCACAGCCTGGAAACCCTCTACACGATCATGGGGCCAGGCTGCGAGACTGTCCGCTGCCTCAGCACCCCGCAGGCGGAATCGATCACCGGGGTCTGGCGGGATGGGCGAATCGGAACCTACCGGGGTATCCGGCAGGGAGGGGTGAAATACAGCGCTACTGTCTTCGGTGACCAGGGAGTCTCCATCGCAGGCGTATACGGGCATGGAATCCCGGTGAAGGGAGTCGCCCCCACCGACGACAAGTACATGGGCTACGAGGGGATTGCGATTGAGATTGCCCGTTTCGCCAAGGGGGGGCCGGTCCCTGTCACGCCAGCCGAGACACTCGAACTCTACGCCTTCATGGAAGCGGCCCGGGAGAGCCGTCAGAAACAGGGGGCTCCGGTGGCGATTGCCGAGGTCCTCAAACGGGTCATGACGAAGTAGCTCGACCGGCGAGGTTCTCGCAGCTCGCGACGAGAGCCTTGCTGTGATCCGCGAAATCGGTCTCGACGAGCCTGTCACCTCGCAACACCCGTCGAGAGACGGCAGGACTTAGACGGGTCGTGAAATCACGGCACACACCAGGTGTCCTCCAAACCCGAGTGACAGCTTGAGGGCGGTCTGCAGTGAGGAGGGCCGGGCGTGGTGCGGCGTGTAGTCGAGTCGGCAGGCCGGGTCCGGTTGGTCGAGGTGCAGCGTCGGGGGGATCGTCTGGTCGCGCAAGGCCAGCACGGTCGCCGCGAGTTCCACGCTTCCGGCCCCTCCCAGCAGATGGCCAATGGTCCCCTTGAGCGATGAACCGGGGATCGACCTGGCGGCAGTCCCCAGGGCGAGTTCAACCGCCTGGGATTCCAGGGGATCGTTTCCCCGGGTCGCTGTCCCGTGGTAATTGATGTAGTCGAGCTCGGCCGGAGACATCTCTGCCTGCCGCAACGTGTCGCGCAACAGGTGGATCAGGGGCTCGGGGTCGGGACTGAGGCGGGTCAGGTGCCCGGCGTCGGCGGCAAGACTCGCTCCCCGCCAGTCAGCCAGGATGGGGGCCTGCCTGGCTCTTGCCAGGTCGGCCCGTTCGAGCATCAGGACCGCTCCCCCTTCGCCGATGACAAAGCCTCCGCGGTCTTTGTGGAACGGTCGGCAGGCATGCGTGGGATCGCTCGCGACGGGGGCGAGGACCCCCAGCCTGCGGAATGAGGCGTGGATGGCGGGAAGCAGTGAAGCATCAACGCTGCCCGCCAGCACCGCATCGCAGCGCCCGAGGGTGATCAGGTCAGCCCCCCGGGCAATTGACAGCAGTCCGGTGGCACAGGCGGCGACGGGAGCCAGACAGGGGCCCTGCAGGTTCCAGTGCTGCGACACCGTCCGCGCGGCAACCTGGGGATCACAACAGGTCCAGGGATCGGGCCCGTGGGGCCATGCAGAAGCATCGGGACGATGCGTCTGCTGCCAGGCTGCCGAGAGGGCATGACAGCCCCCCTTGGAGGTGCCGATCACACAACCCACACGTGATGGGTCATAGGCCGTCAAGGGGTGATTGGCATGTGCCAGGGCTTCCGCGCTGGTCGCCAGGGCGAGGTCGACCAGGGGTTCCAGCGGGGCGTGGAAAAAGAGTCCGGCTGGCAGTGGTGCGCCGCAGACGGGGGCCGGCAGACCGGGAATTGAGACCAGCCGGGTCGTCGAGTCCCCCCGGCACAGTCCCTGCCAACTGCTCTCGCGATCGGGCCCGGCTGGTGTGATCAGCCCGATCCCGGTGATCACCACGCGCCGTTCAGACACGACGGCTGGAACGGCAGACAGAGAACAGGGCCAACCCCAGGAAGGCCGCCACCACCACCGCTTCGAAAGTGAAGCTGCGCCCGGACGATTCCACCCGAACGCCGCCACCTGCCGATTCCTGCGCCCAGTTGACAGACTCGGTCAGTGCGACCAGCAAGACTGGCAACACGCGAGGAACAACACGATTCCACCCGCGGCCTGGTGAGGTTCCGGGAGCGGTGAGAAATCCAGCGGTGGTGCTGCGGGAAAACATGCAGGGAATGGGCAGGACCCGACGGCGGACACCAGCCGCAAACACAGGGCTTGGTGTCCTGGTTGAACGCTCAACTAGAGAAACTGCTAGAGAAACTGGTCAATGGGCTGTCGCAGGTCACGGAACAGCCGGCTCGGGACCGACACGGTCTGCCAGCTTCTCGACCGCACCTGCATCGCCTCACGGTATTCATCGACCCAGACACCGTAAAAGGCGTAGAGCGAATCCCGGAACGAAAACAGGTTCTCGAACTCTGACTGGGCCCGCTCGCCAACCACATGATAGGCGAACACCAGCACGGCCCGAAAGTCGCCTCCAAAAACCGTCTGCCACTTCTGCAGCGCGGGAAGATCTTCGGCAGTGGTCCAGTTCTCCCACCGGTGTCCGGAATCGGCATCGCCCGATGGAAACCTTCGTCCCTTCACGTCAACCAGCAGATTGGGACGGCGACGGGAATAGACGATAAAGTCCATCGACTTCAAAGAAGCCTGTTCCAGCAGCGCCCGACGGGTCTCGTCGACGGAAACATAGGGTGTGCGGCGGGCGCGCAGGTACGCCTCGAAAGCGACGTCATAATGGTTGCTCCGCAGGACCATCGCCAGACTCCTTCTGCACCAGATTCTCGAGACTTTCCTTCGCTTCGATCTCGATCGACCGGTCGCTTGAACAGATTAGCAGGGGGGAGTGTGCAGGAATACTGAACAGCCACCGGGACGTTGATTCACCCACCCCCCAGGGCTACGATGAATGAACTGATCGCGACTGGATCTGGCAGAGGTCTGCCATGTACGTCACGGGCTCGGAATTGTTGACCCTATAACAATCCGCAGGGAGCTTCTCGAAACTGGCTGCGTGTCATACCGTCGATCACCCTCTGTGGTGGTCACCGGCTCACACAACCCGGTTTCCCGGTTCCCACTTTTGCGACGCGGGTTCATACAACAGGGCTCGAACGGCATTGCGGTGGATGTCTGTCTTCCAGACAACGGCCCGGTTTCGACCGGGCCGTTGTTTTTCCCCTCCCCGGAACGACGGTGCGTCGTTCCTTTTGCCGCGGGTGATGCATGGCCGGGCTGTTCGACAAGCAGGAGGCCCAGGCCCGGTTGCAGGCCCAACCGCTCGCCGCCCGCATGCGCCCCCGGACACTGGCCGAGTTTGTCGGTCAGCAGCATTTCCTCGGGCAGGGAAAACTGCTGTGGCGCATGCTGCATGCCGACCGGCTTGGTTCCGTGATCTTTTATGGTCCGCCGGGGGCCGGCAAGACCTCCCTGGCCGAGATCATCGCCCAGCACACCCGGTCGCAGTTCTGCAAGCTCAATGCCGCTTCGGCCGGAGTGAAAGAGGTGCGGACCGCCCTGGATGACGCCCGGCGCCGGCTTGAGACGGGAAGTCGGCGGACCGTCCTGTTCATTGACGAGTTGCACCACTTCAATCGCACTCAGCAGGATGTCCTGCTGCCCGATGTCGAAGAGGGTGTGGTCACGCTGATCGGCGCGACCACTGCCAACCCGTTCTTTTCGCTCGTCTCGCCCCTCGTCAGCCGCAGCCGGGTCTTCGAGTTCCAGCCCCTGTCGGCGGCCGATCTGCTGGGCCTGCTGCAGCGGGCCCTCGCCGACCGTGAGCGGGGTTTGGGGAATACCGGTGTTCCCGCCCAGCCTGAGGCGCTGCAGTTCCTCGCCGAGGTGAGCGATGGCGATGCCCGCCGGGCCCTGTCGGCCCTCGAGGTGGGGGTGTTGTCGCTGGTGGGAACAGATCAGCCGTTTGACCTTGCCTGTGCGCAGGAATCGATCCAGAAGAAACAGATCCAGTATGACCGCACGGGAGACAGCCACTACGACGCGGCGAGTGCCCTGATCAAGTCGATGCGGGGAAGTGACCCCGATGCGGCGGTCTACTGGCTCGCACGAATGCTCGAAGCGGGAGAAGACCCGCGGTTTGTGGCCCGGCGGATCGTGATCTGTGCAGCCGAAGATGTGGGGAATGCCGATCCACAGGCCTTGCTGGTGGCTCAGGCGGCCGCCCAGGCCACCGACTTTCTCGGCATGCCGGAGGGGCGGATTCCCCTCGCCCAGGCGGCGATCTATATCGCGCTCGCCCCCAAGTCCAACGCTTCGCTCGTCGCGATCGATGCGGCTCTCGACGATATCCGCAACCAGCGGATTCTCCCTGTCCCGCGGCACCTGCGCGACGCCCACTATGCCGGGGCCCGCCAGTTGGGCCACGGGGCCGAGTACCGCTATCCCCACGATGCCCCCGAGGGCTGGATCCCCCAGGATTATCTCGGTATCGACCGCCATTACTACGAGCCGGTTCCCCGTGGCGTCGAGGCGACCTTTCGCCAGCGCCTCGCGGAATGGCGGGCGCGACGAACGGCTGAAAATCGGCCAGGCGTCACACCGGGACCGGCCGCAGGTCCCTCCACGACACCCCCTCCGTCAAGTGGCCCGACTGGTTCATCTCCAACGTCGCACGGCTGAAGGTCAGCCCTGTTGGATCGGGCTCGAGCCGGCGAGGAGGGCAAGTCTGGCGCGGGCCTGCCGCACTGCACAACCGAAATGCAGACGGCGCAGACTGTCGACCTGTGCCGTCTGCTGTCGTTTTTTGACTGGTGAGAACGTGGTCCGAACTACTGGGCAGCCTGGCGGGCGTACTCGGCATTCGCGGCGACCACTCCACTGCCAGGGGAGAATTTGACTCCCTGGTCGGCGAGGCAGCGGTCGAGAGCGGCCAGCAGGGTCAGCACATTCCGGGGCGAACTGGTCTCCCCCATCAGGCCGATGCGCCAGGTCTTCCCCTTCATCGGGCCCAGGCCGCCACCAATCTCGATGCCGAACTCATTCAGCAACTGACTGCGCACCTTGAGGTCGTCGACGCCGGCGGGAATCAGCACTGCATTCAGCATGGGCAACTGCTTCCCCTCGGCCACGGCATACTTGAGCCCCAGGGCCTGCAGGCCGGCCTTCAGGGCCAGGTGATTCCGCAGGTGGCGGGCCCAGCGGTTCTCCAGCCCCTCCTCCATCACCAGTTGCAGTGCTTCGCGCAGGGCATAGTTCATGTTGATGGGAGCGGTGTGGTGGTAAGCGCGATCCTGCCCCCAGTAGTTCCGGACCATCGTCATGTCGAGGTACCAGCTCGCGACCTTGGTCTTGCGGGCATCGATCTTCGCCAGTGCCCGCGGACCGAACGTCACGGGGGCCAGTCCTGGAGGACACGACAGACACTTCTGCGTGCCGCTGTACACCGCGTCGAGTTCCCAACCATCGGTTTCCACGGGCAGTCCACCGAGTGAGGTGACCGTGTCGGCCACCAGCAGGGCCCCCGCGTTGTGGACGATTTTCGAGATCTCTTCGAGTGGCTGCCGGGCCCCGGTGGAGGTCTCGGCATGCACGATCCCGACCAGCTTGGGCTGGTGCTTCGCCACAGCCTCGGCCACCTGGGCGGGATCAAACGTCTCGCCGAAGGGAACCTCGATCTTGCTCACCTGGGCTCCCGCCCGGGTGGCGACATCAACCATGCGGCCGCCGAAGACCCCATTCACGCAGACCAGCATCGGGTCGCCCGGTTCGACCAGGTTGACCACGGCGGCTTCCATCCCGGCACTTCCCGTCCCGCTGACCGCCAGGGTCAGCTCGTTCTTCGTCCGGAAGACCTGCCGCAGCATCTGCTGCGTGTCATTCATCACCTGGAGGAAGTAGGGATCGAGATGTCCGACCGTGGGGGCCCCGAGGGCGGCCAAAACCCGCGGATGGGTATCACTGGGCCCGGGGCCCATGAGGATGCGGCGGGGAGGATTCAGCGCGGCAGAACTCGACATGACAACTCACCTGCAACAAGAAGACCAAGCCCGGCCACCGTGTGAGCCCGGCAGAGAGAACGACAGCCCGACCCGGTCAGCGGATCATCTGGCTGATCTGTTTGAAATCGGGGGTGCCCGCCACCTCGCACCACTCCAGCAAGACCGATTCTGTGGTCGTGATCACCGCTCCCCCCAGCGCCATCCGGTCCAGGGCGACCTGGCGGTTCGACTCGGACCGACTTCCGACCGCATCGGCGGGAACATGCACCTCAAACCCCGCCGACAGCAGGTCGAACACCGTCTGCAGGATGCAGACATGCGTTTCGATCCCCGCCACCACCACCCGAAACCGGCCGGTCGAATCTTCGGCCGCCAGGCCCCAGTTCAGCACCTCGGCACTGCTGAACCGCAGCTTCTCCAGCCGGTCGGGCAATTGCCGGGCGAGAGCAGCCGTTGTCGGCCCCAGCCCCTTGGGATATTGCTCGGTGGCGGAAACCGGAACCTGCAGCAACTGGGCCCCCTCCACCAGCCGCACGCAGTTGGCCAGGACCAGGTCGCCATTGTGGATCACCGGCAGGATGCGGTCCTGCATGTCGACGATCAACAGCCGGCTCTCCTGCCGGTTCAGCAGGGAGGGAGAACGCAGGTAGGGAGCGGGTGAGGAACTCATTCCGCGATGCTACCGTCTGGCCCGCAATCAGTTCAACCACATCCCCCGGCCAGTTCCCCGAGAGGATCCCGGTAACCGAGAATGCCGCGAAAGAATGGTGTGGGTTTTACTCGGTCTTGGGCTTTTCGGGTTCCGGTTTCGCGCCGCGCTCCAGCACCTGCCGGTTCCGCAGCTGGTACCGTCCTCCGGCCGCCACCGACTCATGATCGGGGGCGTCCGCGGGGCGGCCAGGGCGGCGGTCGTAAAAGTGTGCTTCTCCCCGTCCCAGGATCTCTCCCACTTCTCCCTGCACCACCAGGGCCGTCGCCTCATCGAGTCCAATGCCCAGCAATTGCGGGTGTCGATCCACCACGCCGGCCAGGTCGGCAAAGCGGTTTCGCTGCCGAAAGTGCTGATCGATCGCCGTCCCGGGCAGAAACGCAAAACCCCGCTGGTAGCCGAGGGCCATCATGTCGGTGTTCCCCAGCGGACTTCCGCGCACCAGGAAATCTCCCTGGATGGTCGCGCCGGCCGAGCTGCCGCCAATCACTCCCCCCCGCTGCAGCACCTCATGGAACAGGGCGACTGCCCTGGTTTGCTCGTAGGCATCCACAAACCGCCATTGCCGTCCTCCACCAAACCAGATTCCTTTCGCTTCCCGAAGAATTCGCTCTGTTTCGGGAGATTCCACCTCGGCCCAGGTCCGGGCCGCAAGCATTGTCACATGCTTCGCCCCGGCCCGTTCGAGGAACTTTCCCTCGTTGAGATCGATCCGTGGATTGGCGGTCGGCAGCACCACGATCGGCGCGTCGACACCTCCCGCCAGTTCGATGAAGCGTTGCGTGATCTGTTCGGTCAGTCCCCCACCCCCCACGATCACCAGGGCACCCGAGGGGACCACAGGCTCAGCGGGAGTGGCGGGAGGAAACGGAGGCTGCTGGCGACAGAGGGCTTCCCGCCGGAACATCGTCAGGTCGCCGGATTCGCCCGGCTGGAGGACCCGCTCGCACGGTTCCAGCGAGTTGCAGGCTCCGAGGCAGAGATGGACTGTCGATTCGCCGAGGCACTTCAATTCGCGCCCCTTCACCACGAGGGCCGTCCCCTCGTCGATCCCCACCCCCACCAGTTGGGGATGGTGCTGCAGTGCCGCCAGCAGCCGGTCGCGCCGTTCCCGGGCGACAAAGTGCTGGTCGACAATCACTCCGGGCACCATGCCGAGTCCCGGAGTCTCCCACACCTGGCCGCGCACGATCATCACGCGCGACATGCAGGCGGCCCCCGCCGAGGTTCCCCCCACGACACCCCCCCGGACCAGCACCTGCCGGACCTCGTCTTCGAAGCGGGTTCCCTGGTAGGCCGCCGCGACCTGGGATTGCCGTCCCCCCGTGAACCAGACTGCCGTCGCCTGTCGCAGCGGTTCGCAAAACTGCGGATCATTCGCCCGTTCGCGGTCGCGGGTGTGCAGCACATCAACCGTGGCGACAGAGAGTTGTTTCCAGCTCTCGGCCACTTCGGCCCCTTCCTGCAGCGCTTCCTGGTCATCGGTGCCGGGAGTTGCGGTGGGCACGACAACCAGCCTGCACTGCGCGCCCCCGCCCGCTTCGACAAATGCCTTGCGGACATCGTCCGGCAGACGGCCTCCTCCCGACAGGACCACCGTCCCCGGCCCCCCGGCAGGATCAAACCAGCTTGCCGGAGGAGTCGCCTGACCCGAGGCTGACCTCATCCATGGCGGCGCTGCCCCCATCCACAGCAGCACCAGCCACACCAAGAACCGGCCTGATCGCCCCTGCGCTTGAAACCGCAGGTCCGGCCATGGAACAACAGATCGTCCTGGAAGCAGCACGCCTCTCTCCGTCAAGGTGACTCGCTCCACAACAACACCCCATGACCGTACTCCAAACCGCTCCGGTTTGTCAGGTCATGCCGTCGCACCCGTGGGACACTCGGGCAGGACGAAATCGATTTCCGGGGATCTCGACTCCGGTGAACACTCCTGGCGGGGCCTTGGGGGACCTGGCCGACAGGCTCTCTGTTCGCCGGGTACGGGCATCACTTCCTGGGGGGCTGGGCCGCCTTGTTGGGGTCGGCCGGACGCTGCGGCAGCCGGCGCGGTTCCTTGGTCATCCGGTCCAGCACCTCGGCAATCCCCCGTTCGAGCTGGGCGTCGCGTCCCGCCATCACCTCACGAGGTTCATTGACCACATCAATGTCGGGTGCGACCCCTTCCCCCTCGATGATGTACTCGCCAGTGGGTGAGTTGGTCGCCTGCAGGGGGACGAAGACCGTTCCCCCATCGAGCAGCGGCCCGATATTGCTGATTCCGACAACTCCCCCCCAGGTCCTCCGGCCAATCAGCGGACCCAGTCCCGCCTGGCGGAACCGATGCGGGAAGATGTCGCCATCCGAGGCCGAGACCTCGTTCACCAGGCACACCATGTGCCCGTGGAAGACCGTTCCGGGATAAGTCCCCGGATCATCATTCAGGCTGCCGAAGCGGGTTCCCAGCAGGCGGTTGTCGAGACGCTCGAGGATCATCTGGGAAATATTCCCGCCCCCATTCGAGCGGACATCAATGACGAGTCCTTCCTTGCGGACCTGCGGGTAGTACCACTTGATGAACTCGTAGATTCCGTCGGCACCCATGTCGGGAATGTGCAGATAGCCCACCCGCCCCTGCGTGGCCTGCGCCACCCGCTCGCGATTCCCCCGTACCCAGTCGAGATACAGCAGGTTTTCTTCGGCGAAGATCGGCCGGAAGGTCACCTGTCGGGGATTCGCCCCGTCCGCCTGCTTGCTGACGGTCAGCGTCACGAGTTGGGTCTTGTGCCGGAGCAACCGGTAGGGACTGTCGTTCCCCTTCAGCTCCTGGCCATCGATTGCCAGCACGTAGTCTCCTTCGGCAATGTCGACCCCCACTTCGGTGAGGGGAGACCGGTATTTCTCCTCTTCGTTTTCCCCCCGCAGGATCTTCGCGACGCGGTAGCGCTGCGCGGCGGGATCGAGGGTGAAACGGGCCCCGGGCAGTCCGACGCGGGCCCGTTCGGGAAGGTCAAAGTCTCCCCCCTCGATGTAACAGTGCCCGGCATTCAGTTCGCCAATCATCTCTCCCAGGATGTAGTTCAGGTCCGAGCGGTGTGCGACATGGGGCAACAGCTTGCGGTAGCGGTCGCCAATCGCCTTCCAGTCGTAACCGTGCATGTTCCGCACATAGAAGAAGTCGCGATACCGGCGCCAGACTTCGTCGAAGATGGCGGCATACTCGTCGGCCGGCACCCGGTCGGAGGCGAGATCTTTTGTCGAGACCGTTTTCTTCTCGGCCCCCTTGGGGCGGGCGTCGATCAGTGTGAAGGTGTTGCCCGTCCGGGCGAGCACTTTCGCGCCATCGGCCGAGACGGCGTAGCCACCGGCATCTTCAAGCAGCGTCGAGGCCTCGCGCTTGGCGAGATCGAAGATCTGCAGCTTCGTCTTGAGTCCGCTTTCGCGACCGTAATAGCGGGCTCCCGAGACCGAGTAGAGCAGGTGTCCCCGCGTGGCAATCAGTCCCGCGATGTTGTCGGCCTCGACGGGAATCCGCATCACCCGCTGGTCGAGCCCTTCGAAGTCGATCACCAGGGGAGGACGATCGGCGGCTGGTGCCTCGGCCGCCTTCGCGTCGGGTTTGCCTTCCGGTTTCGCTCCCCCCGCAACCTGGACTTCATCACTCTCGGGAGGAAACAGCGGCTTCACATCTTTGCGCAGTGCCAGTGCGAAGATTCCTGTGCCGCGGTTCCCGGCATAGTTCCATTCGAGGGAACTGAGCTGCGGAGCGAACTGCCGGCGGGAGAGGAAAAACAGGTAGTCTCCCTTCGGATCCCAGGCCGGATTGCTGACATCAAAGTTCTCGCTGGTCACCCGCCGCAGTTGGCGGTCCGACAGCGAATAGAGAAACAGCGAATCGAGTTCGCTGGGGTTCGACAGCCGCAGGGCAAGATGCCCGCTGCAGGGAGACCATTCGTAGTCCTGCAGCAGACCCCGGCGTTCGTCGGCGACCTGCAGCAGGGTCTTGTCAGCCAGGGTCAGCAGGTGCAGCCGGCCGAACTTGTCCGAGAATGACAGCCGTTTGCCATCGGGAGACCACTTGAGGGCGAACAGCATGCTTTCCAGCCCGGCGGTCACCGCCTCGGCAGGTCCCGATCCATCCTGGGGGACCACATACACCTGCTCTTCACCACTCTTGTCGGAGATGAAGGCGATCTTCGAGCCGTCGGGGCTCCAGGCGGCGGCGCGGTCGTGTGCCCGGCTGCTGTTGGTCAGGTTGCGGGTCAGCCCCTTCTCGATCGGTGCCGAGAAGACATCTCCCCGGGCCACAAACAGGGCCCGTTCCCCCTTCGGACTCAGGTCGAACGACTCAATGAACTTGTCGACCGCAATCCGCGACGGCCGCTTGTCGAGGCCGTCGTCCGGAACCTGCACCTGCAGCCGGCGTTCCTGCCCGGTGGTCGTATCGAAGACGGCCAGTTCCCCCAGCAGTTCGTAGACGATCCAGCGGCGATTGTCGGAACTGGCCCACCGCACGTCGGCTTCAGTCGAGAGGGTCGCCTGCCTGACCTCTTCGGTGGCGAGGTCGAACGAGAACAGGTTGAGGGTTCCGGTACGATCCGAGACAAACCAGATCTTGTCCCCAATCCACATGGGATCCCGCTCGGTCTGCCGGCTGTGGGCCACCGGACGCAGGGCCAGGCTCTGCAGGTCGGCCACAAACAGATCCTGCGCCCATCCCCCCTCGTAACGCTTCCAGGTGCGGAAGTCGCGGAACAGCGGCGAGTAGATCACCTTCTGTCCGTCGGGAGAGAAATCACCGGCACCGGCCGTCGGCAGGGGAAGAGCCACCGGCAGCCCCCCGGCGACATTCACCGTGTACAGGGTGGTCTCGACTTTTCCGCCGTCCGCATCCTGAAGTGAACGGAACAGGATCTTTTGACCGTCGGGAGACCAGCCATAGACCTGGTTGTCATAGCCACCACGCGGCTTGAGCGGGCCCCGGGCCGGGTACCAGGTGAGCTGTCGTGGTTCACCGCCGACAGCCGGCATGACGTACACCTGCTCGTCGCCGTCGTACTGCCCGGTGAAGGCAATCCACTGTCCGTCGGGAGAGAACTTGGGGAACAGTTCCTGGCCGGGATGGGCGGTCAACCGCGTGGCCACCCCCCCCTCGGCGGAACAGGTCCAGAGATTTCCCGAGTGGCAAAAGACAATGCGCCCTTCATGAATGTCGGGAAACCGCAACAGCAGTGTCTGGGCTCCGACTGGTGCCGGGGCCATCCCCGCGAACCAGCCCGCCGCCACCAGCAGCAACCACCCACCCATCCAACGACGCCGCATGACATTCACCTTGGCAAGAACCTGCATCCGACCACTGGAAAAATCGTAAGGGGCAGGGGAGGGGGCGTGCAAACGGCTCGCATTCCCCGATCCGAAAGAGTGTTTCGCCGGCCCCCCGCCGCTGCCGCGAGGGGCCTTCGCGATGTCCCAAGATCGTTTCTGGCAATTCCGTTTCCGGATGGTTTCAAGGGAGGGGGTTTCCCGGGAAAACAAGTGCGAAACACAAGGTGATCGAAACGAGCGGATGGGGATCGGGTACGGACCGGCGACCCACCAGACCGGGCCAGACGAAGCCCGGTTTCGGACTTGTCGCTCAATTCCGTTCCATCCCCAGGGCCTGCAACTGGGCTGCGTCGCGATAATGGCCCGCCTGCTGCAGCAACTCGACATGGGTTCCCTGCTGGACCAGCCGACCATGATCGAAGACCAGCACCAGGTCGGCCCGCCGCAGCGTGCTCAGGCGATGGGCCACGACGAAGGTGGTCCGTCCTTCCATCGCCCGTTCCATGGCGGTGAGAATCTCCTGCTCGGTCTCGGGGTCGATGGCGGCCGCCGGGTCATCCAGCAGCAGGATCCGCGGATCGAGCACAAGGGCCCGTGCAATCGCCAGCCTTTGCCTTTGCCCTCCCGAGAGGTCCATCCCCCATTCCCCCAGCAGTGTGTCGTAGCCCTGGGGCAACTTCTCGATGAACTCGTGTGCGCAGGCGATGCGGGCCGCCTGCTCGATCTCAGCCTGCGTCGCGTACGGCCGCCCGAAGGCGATGTTCATCGCGATCGAATTGCTGAACAGGAAACTCTCCTGGAAGACGATCCCGACCTGTCGCCGCAGTTCATCCACCACGAGGTCGCGGACGTCGATCCCGTCAATCTTCACCCGCCCCGCCGTCGGATCGTAAAACCGCGGGATCAGGGAGAGCAGGGTGCTTTTCCCGGCACCGGTCTCGCCCAGGATGGCGACGCGCTGGCCGGGTTCAACCCGGAAGGAGACCTCCTGCAACACGGGAAGATCGGCGGAGTACCCGAATGTGACGTGGTCGAATTCCACTCGGCCGGTCAGCCGGGGATGTGACACCGCTGTCGGCCGGGTCTCGATCTGCACCGGGGCATCGAGCACCTCGAACACCCGGCGGGCGCCACTCAGGCTCTGCTGGATACTGTTGGTGATGTTGGTGAGATTGGCGACCTGGTTGGCGAACTGGGTCAGCAGACCGGCAAAGACCACCAGGCCCGTCCCAAGTGGAAGACGGTCCTGCGTCACCAGGTAGCCCCCGTAGATCAGCAGTACCACCACGTTGAACTGTGTCAGAAAGCCAATCAGCGGCGTGAAGATGCTGACCCGCCAGAAGATGCTCTGCTGCTGTGCTTCCACCGCCTGGACAGCCTGGGCGAACTTGTCGATCTCTTCCGGTTCGCGGCCGAATCCCTTCACCACCTGGACCCCCTGCACGTTCTCGGCCAGGGTCAGCACCATCTGGTCGGCCAGATCGCGCACGCGGTCGTACATCGGCCGGACGGTCCGCGAGAAGATGACAGTCGCCCCAATCAACAGGGGGGTGGTCCCCAGGCAGGCCAGGGTCACCCCCACATCGATTCGCAACATGTAGGCCAGGTAACAGACCAGCGAGAGAATCAGCAGTGCCAGCTGGATGATCACCCCGTCGATAAACGCCCGCACCGACTGCACGTCGCTGGTCACGCGGTTCATGATGCTGCCGGTGGTGTTGCAGTCGAAAAAGTGAAAGCTCAGCCGTTGCAGCTTGTCGTACACCCGGGCCCGCAGGTCGACCACGATCTGCTCGTGAACCAGCCGGCCCGACGCCACGGCATAGATGTAGTTCAGCCACCCGCGCACCAGGGCAAACAGCAGGATCAACCCCGCGGCCAGTCCCACCTCGGCCATCGGAGTCCAGTCCACCGGTGGCCGCCAGCCCAGCGGCCAGGCCGCCGGATGGGGACTCGCCTGCGCGTGGTACAGCACGGCATCGATCCCGACTCCTGTCAGCCCCAGTCCCGACAGGCCGGTCACCAGCAGCAATCCCTGCAGGGCCAGCAGCCCCAGGCAACCCCGGCGGTACTGCCATCCCAGTCCCAGCATCCGCTTCAGCAGTTGGGCGTTCGACAGATCGAGCGGGGGGGGAGTGTCCCCAACGCCGGGCTCGGCAACCGCGGTCCCACTCAACGGGCACCTCCGGCTCGCTCCCCGGCGTGGTGTTCGAGGCTGGTGATGACCTCTGCCGCCACGTCGATGCCCGTCACCCGCTTCAGCGCCTGCCAACCCGGAACGCCGTTCACCTCGATCACGTAGCCCGGGCCCCGCTGGTCGTACAGCAGGTCGACACCGGCAATCCGCGCACCGACAGCCGCTGTGGCCCGCAGGGCCCAGTCACACTGCTCGGCGGTCAATTCGACTGGCTCGGCAATCGCCGAGCGCGAGACATTCGTCCGGAAATCGTCCGGATTCCGCCGTCGCATGCCCCCCAGGACCCGGCCATCGAGGACCAGCACGCGCACGTCGAAACCGGCGTGCGGAACAAACTGCTGCAGGTACAGGACCGCCTGCAGCCGTTCGAGCGTGCGGAAAACCCGGACGGCGAGATCGGGATCGGACACCCGCACGATCCCCCGCCCTTCCGAGCCGAAGAGCGGCTTGACGACCACGTCTCCTCCCAGCTGTTCGAAGGCGGCGAGGGCGCTCTCGGCGGTTTCGCAAACGGCGGTGGGGGGGACCGGCAGTCCCGCCTCCTGCAGCCGCGCGGTCGTGAGGAACTTGTCCACCGCGCATTCGACCGACTTCGCCGGATTGACCACCTGCACTCCGCGGCGTTCCAGCCGGGCCAGCAGATTCATCCGGAAGACCACCTGCTCAAGCGAGCCGGGGGGCATTGTCCGGACCAGGACGGCATCGACATCGAGGGGCCCCCACTCGGGGTGCGACACCCCTTCGCTCCCCCCGGCGACGAGTGCTGCCAGGCCCGAGAACGGGAGTCCCAGCACGGTGTGCCCGCGCTCGTGGGCGGCCCGTTCGAGGTCACGCCGATACCAGCTGTCCGGGTTCGACAGGATCGCCAGCCGCATCACTCACCACAAAACGAGTGCCGCAGCACTTCGGGCATCACCTTCCCAAAGCGGTGCACATGCCCGGTGTCGAGGTTCTGGAACACAATCTCGGCCGGGCTGAAGAGATGCGGATCAATCTTGTAAAAGTCGTTCCCGGCGGCGGCAAAGATCGCCAGGAAGGGACGTCCATGCGCCATCGAGGCCATGGCGGGAACCCGCGGGCCCATCTCGGCGATCGATTGGTCATCGCCCCGCACGTAGAGGGTGACCCGGCCCCCGTAGAGGATCGCATCATTCGTCCGGCCAATGCCGGTGAGATCGTCTTTCGCCACCGGGGCCAACGGTGCCGTGCCGGTCGCCGAGCGGATGCGCTTCACATCAAACCCGATTTCGTGCAGCTTGTGCAGGGCGGTCTCGACGACCCGCGCGACGACCTGAACGCTTCCCGCCAGGCTCGCGGTGGGGGCCAGCAACAGTGTGATCGCCGAGGCGGGCAGTCCCGTTCGCTCGGCCAGGTACTGCAGCACCCCCTCATCCGGGATCTTGCGCCCCTCCAGCACGCCAATCGCCTGCGACGCAGACTCGCGATAATCGAGCTTCTGAAACAGTTCCTCGCGGGCGGCCATCGCCCGCATCGGGCCGGAACCCATCGCGAAGAATCTCCCGACCGAGATCTGCCATCCCGCGTACTGGCTCAGCAGGCAGGCCGCCACGGGGTGATCGGTCGAGACCTGCAGGTGAGGCCAGCCGCTGCCCGCGACCTCTCCCGGTATGATGCTGATCTCGGCGAGACCGGCGGTACAGATCCGGGCGAGGGTGAGTCCAGCGGCGAGGCCCCCCTCGGCCTGCAGTCCGCAGTCGATCCAGCGACCCCCTCCCGCGATCGAATGGGCCGAGACCTTCAGCAGTTCGGGGGACTCCAGCAGTTGATCGACGAGGTGAGCGGCCCGGGCATTGAGTTGTTGATTCATTTCGCGACCGGCTTTGCAGGCCGGGCATCCTTGGGGAGGGGCAGATTGCGATACCGCAGCCGAATCGGCCCCTGGCAGCATTCGCAGTCTTTGATCTCGTACATCGGGATTGAGCAGACGTCGCACCAGTAGTCGACGACTGCCCGCTTTCCCTTGTCATCTTTCAGGTAGATCGACAGCACGCTGACCCACGGAACCCCCGGGCGGCGGTTGACCACCAGTTCGACCGGGCGGTCACGCAGGCGTTCGTCCTGGAAGAAGGCCCGGCCACGCCAGTCGGGGACCAGCGGCACAATCTCGCCGTCGGTCGTGTAAAGGACCGCCGTCTGGGCGATTTCTTCGGCGTAGCTCTTCACCCCCCGCCGGCGAAACGCCTCGGGAAGCAACACCACTTCCCCCGTGTAGAGAACCTTCTCCACCCCCTCCTGCGAGTTGGTCTCGGAGGCTCCTGAGGCTGGTTTGCCAGCCTCTGCCGCTGGAGGCGACCCCGTGGGGGCCGGTGATTTGGCAGTCACCTCTTCGGACGGAGCGGGTGTGGTTTCCTGAGCCAGCAGCGCCGGGGAGGGATGTCTCAGCCCGAGCGTCACGCTGCTGAGCAGACCGGTGAGGGTCAGCAGCAGGCCGAGAAGGGCGGGGCGCGAGTGAGAGCGGGAGCCTGTGGTCACGGACTAGCCTTCGCTCTTCCCCTGGACCACGACCTTGACCGGGACAGCCGAAGATTCTTCGCCCGATTTGCCGGTCAGTGAGCCTTCAAAAATCGTCAGCTTCTTTTCTTCGTCGGCCACCACACTGGGCTTGTCGACTGCCTTTTCGGGAGGAGGGGTCAGCAGGTAGATGGCGGGATGGGTGGTGCCCGACGCACCGGCACTGAGCTTGAAGAGTTTCTTCAGGTCGTCGACGCGGGCCGCCTTCTGGTCTTTTTCGGGAGGACAGCCGACAAGGAAGTCGCGGATGTCACTCGTTCCCAGGTGGTTCCCGTCATCCGGCTGCAGTCCGTACCGCAGGGTGTACAGGCCGGGCTTCAGGGGCTGACCTCGGAAATCGGACGGTTTGCTCCCGTCGGGATAGCGAATCGCCCCGACGAGCTGACCGAGCTGGAACGGGTACTTGACCCGCAGGGTCGGCTTGAACTTCGGCTTCAGCGGCGCTTCTTTGGCCAGCCAGATGTCGCAGATGACGCCGGCGTCATCACTCACCCGAAACCCCGAAGGCTGCAGCGCCCCGGTCACTTCTTCCGAGAGTCCCTGGGGAGCCTCGGCGAGCGGTTCAACTTTTTTCTCGGCTCGCACCGGCACGGCGGCCAGCAGGCAGAACAGCAGACCCAGCACGACAGAACGCATGCCTAGAGACCTCGTTGGCGGCGGGGAGGAGGGGGATGAAGCGGGCCGACGGTTCCCCGCAGGAACCCCCGGTCAGCGGCAGGACTTGGCCCAGGGCACGTACGCCCGAACCCAGTCGATTGATTTTATGGCGGGGGGATGGGAATGACTACTGTCTGAACATCGCCGGAAATCTTGACAGGATTGACGCAGGCCCAGTTCGCGCCGCGGCCCCGGATTTCTCGATGGCCCTCCCAAGTTCCTGAGAAACCGGTTCAATGGTCCGTGTCCCGTTCCGCGAAATCCCAGTCAATCGCGTCGTGATCGAATTGGCGAAATTGAGTGGGCGCGAAACACAATCCTCGCGATGTTGCAACCTGGAATGACCCGATGACGGGTGTCGCAGCGAACGCCGAAAGGCTGAGATCTTCACCTGGGATTGGACACGTCGTCACGCACGTCCGCGCGGCTCGATCGGACCCCGGGTAACCGCCATCAACCAGCACTCCGGGGAACGATCGACAGGCTGGGGACCACCGGTCGTGTTGCGCACCTGGTTCCTCACGTTCTGTCGGTGCCGATCAAAAGAAGCCCAGAAGGTCCGGGCCTGGGTCCGGACATTCTGGGCTTTCTCACCAGGAGAAGGTCCACCAGTGACATCGGTGGGGCGATGACCGGTCATGGCACGCTGGAGATGGACCAGCGTGCCGTCTGTGTGACCGGCGGTCGGTTGCTGCGTGCGACCCAGACAGCGCGACTACACCCCTGCCCGAACATCCCGACCCAGCAACTGCGGGTTGCTCGGCAGTTCGCTCGAACCCATCAGGTACTTGTCGACCCCGACGGCTGCCTCGCGCCCTTCCCAGATCGCCCACACGATCAGCGACTGGCCCCGACGAGTGTCACCGGAGGCGAAGACCCCCGGCACATTCGTCATGTAATCGTCGTCGGCCTTGACGTTGCCGCGCGGGTCGAGTTCCACCCCCAGCTGCTCGACAAGCCCGGCCTTCTGCGGGCCGAGGAAGCCCATCGCCAGCAGCACGAGGTCGGCCTTGATCGTGAATTCGCTCCCCGGGATCTCCTTCATCACCGGACGGCCCCCCTCGAAGCCCCACTCCAGCCGGACGGCATGCAGCGTGTCGACCTTGCCATCCTTGCCGGTGAACTTCTTCGTCCCCACGCTCCAGTCGCGGTCTCCCCCCTCTTCATGGGCGCTCGAGGTGCGCAGGATCGTCGGCCAGTAGGGCCAGGGCATGGTCTCGTCCCGGCCTCCCGGAGGCTTCGGCAACAGTTCCAGTTGCACGACGTTTTCGGCCCCCTGCCGATGGGCTGTCCCCAGGCAGTCGGCACCGGTATCGCCACCGCCGATGATCACCACGTGCTTCCCCTTCGCCGAGATGAAGCCCGTTTCGGGAACCTCATCTCCCTCGCACTTGCGGTTCTGCAGGGGGAGGTAATCCATCGCGAAGTGAACCCCCTTCAGCTCGCGCCCCGGCACCGGCAGATCGCGCGGAATTGTCGCCCCCATGGCCAGCAGCACCACGTCGTAGTCGCGGCGCAACTGCTCGGCGGTGATGTCGACCCCGACATTGACCCCGGTCCGGAAGACGATCCCTTCCGCCTCCATGATCTTCAGCCGGCGGTCGAGGACTTTCTTTTCCATCTTGAACTCGGGAATCCCGTATCGCAGCAGACCGCCGATGCGGTCGGCCCGTTCGTAGACGGTCACCCAGTGCCCGGCCCGGTTCAACTGCTGTGCGGCCGCCAGTCCGGCCGGACCCGAACCGATCACCGCCACCTTCTTGCCGCTGCGCGAGGCGGGGGGCTCGGGAACGACCCAGCCTTCGGCAAACGCCTTTTCGATGATCGACTGCTCGATGTTCTTGATCGTCACCGGGGGAGCATTGATCCCCAGGACGCACGCCTCTTCGCACGGTGCCGGGCAGAGCCGACCGGTGAACTCGGGGAAGTTGTTCGTGGAGTGCAGGCGGCGAATCGCCTCCTTCCAGTTGTTGCGGTACACCAGGTCGTTCCAGTCGGGGATGATGTTCCCCAGCGGACAGCCGGTGTGGCAGAAGGGGACACCGCAGTCCATGCAGCGGGCACCCTGCTCAAGCAGCTTGAGCTCGGGGAACGGCTGGTAGACTTCCTGGTAGTCCTGGAGGCGGGTGGTGACTTCCCGGCGCTGGGGAGTCTCGCGCTGGAATTCCAAAAATCCGGAGGGCTTGCCCATGACAGGTATCCGTGGTCAGAAGTGAATGCGAATTGTGTGGTGATGCCGCAGCGCTCCGCCGGGCGGAGCACTGAGGAAGCGGGTTCAAATCAATGGGCGGCGGCAACGGGAATCTGTGGGGCCTGGATCTTGCCGGACTCCAGCACCCGCCGATAATCGCGCGGGTAAACCTTCACAAACTTCGACTGCAGGGTGTTCCAGTTGTCGAGCACCCAGCGGGCCCGGTCGCTGCCGGTGACCGCCATGTGGTTCTTGAGCAGTTGCTGGACCGTCGTCACATCGCCCGGTTCCAGCCCCACGAGATCCACCATCTCCTGGTTGCACAGCTGTGCGAAGCCCTGCTGCTCGTCCAGGACGTAGGCGATTCCGCCGCTCATCCCGGCGGCGAAGTTCCGCCCGGTGGGGCCAATCACCACCACCCGGCCCCCCGTCATGTACTCGCAGCCGTGGTCACCCACCCCTTCAATCACCGCCATCGCCCCCGAGTTGCGAACGCAGAACCGCTCGCCCCCCTGGCCGCGAATGTACATCTCGCCGGCAGTGGCGCCGTAACCCGCCACGTTGCCGATGATGATGTTCTTTGAAGGTTCGAAGGTGGCGGTCTTCGGGGGGAAGACGGCGATCCGGCCCCCCGAGAGTCCCTTGCCGAAGTAGTCGTTCGCGTCCCCTTCGACGTGGAAGGTGATCCCGCGGGGGAGGAACGCGGCGAAGCTCTGGCCGCACGAACCGTGGAACCGCACGGTGATCGTGTTGTCGGGGAGACCCGCACCGCCGTACTTCCTGGTCAGCCGGCTCCCCAGCATCGTTCCCGCCGTGCGGTTGATGTTGTGGATCGGCAACGAGAACTCGACCTTCTCGCCGCGGGCGAGGGCCGGCTCCGCCCGGCGGATCAGCTCGTTGTCGAGCGCGTCCTTGAGGCCGTGATCCTGCGACTCGACGCAATGCACCTTGGTCCCCGCGGGAACGTCGGGCCGATGCAGCAGCATCGTGAAGTCGAGTCCCTTCGCCTTCCAGTGATCAATCGCCTTCCGCGTGTCGAGCAGGTCGACCCGCCCGACCATCTCGTTGACGGTGCGGAATCCGAGGCTCGCCATGATCTCGCGCAGTTCTTCGGCCAGGAACCGGAAGAAATTCACCACGTGCTCGGGCTTCCCGGCAAACCGCTGCCGCAGCACCGGGTCCTGGGTGGCGATCCCGACCGGACAGGTGTTGAGGTGGCAGACCCGCATCATGATGCAGCCCGCCGCCACCAGGGCGGCACTGGCTATGCCGAATTCCTCAGCCCCCAGCAGTGCGGCGATCGCGATGTCGCGTCCCGACTTCAGTTGTCCGTCCGTCTGGACGATGATCCGGCTGCGCAGGTTGTGCACGACCAGTGTCTGGTGTGTCTCGGCCAGGCCGAGTTCCCAGGGAATGCCGGCGTGCTTGATCGAGGTCAGCGGGCTGGCCCCGGTTCCCCCCTCGTAGCCCGAGATCAGGACCACGTCCGATTTCCCCTTGGCCACACCGGCGGCCACGGTGCCGACCCCGACTTCCGACACCAGCTTCACGCAGACCCGCGCCTCGGGATTCGAGTTCTTCAGGTCGTGGATCAACTGGGC
>DNUF01000204.1:0-4836 GCA_003508595.1 Planctomycetaceae bacterium | reverse complement strand
TCGATCGAGTAGATGTCGTGGTGCGGCGGGGGAGAGATCAGCCCGACGCCCGGCGTGGAGTGCCGGACCTTGGCGATGTACTCGTCCACCTTGTGCCCGGGCAACTGACCCCCTTCGCCGGGCTTCGCCCCCTGGGCCATCTTGATCTGCAGCTCGTCGGCATTCACCAGGTACTCGCTGGTGACACCAAACCGCCCCGAGGCGACCTGCTTGATCGCACTGCGGCGGAGGTCGCCATTGGCATCGGGACGATAGCGAACCGAGTCTTCACCCCCTTCGCCGGTGTTGCTCTTCCCGCCAATGCGGTTCATGGCAATCGCCAGCGTCTCGTGGGCTTCGCGCGAGATCGACCCCAGCGACATGGCGCCCGTGGCGAACCGCCGCAGGATGCTTTCGACCGGTTCGACTTCCTCCAGCGGGACTGTCTGGGCCGGCTTGCGGAACTCCAGCAGCCCACGCAGGGTCGCCAGGTTCTTCTGCTGGTTGTTCACGAAGTCGGCATACCTGCGGTACGCCTCCCGGTTGTTCGACCGCACCGCGTGCTGCAGCTTGGCGACCATCTCGGGATTGACCATGTGGAACTCGCCGCGACGGCGCCACTGGTACTGGCCGCCGACATCGAGGTCCAGCACCTCGGCCACCTCGATTCGGGGGAAGGCGACATGGTGCTGCCGTTCGACTTCGAGCGCCACATCGGCCAGCCCGATCCCCTGGATGCGGGTGGGAGTGCGGCTGAAGAACTCGTCGACAAACGCCTTGTTCAGCCCGACCGCCTCGAAGATCTGCGCACCGCGGTAGCTGTGCAGCGTCGAGATCCCCATCTTCGACATGACCTTGAGGATCCCCTTGTTCAACCCCTTGATGTAGTTCTTCTCGGCGGTCTTCGCATCGACCTCCCCCTTGGCCCCCTTCAACGGGGCCTGCTGGCACATCTGGGCGATCGTCTCGAAGGCCAGCCAGGGGTTCACCGCGCCGGCTCCAAACCCGAACAGCAGCGCGAAGTGGTGCACCTCGCGGGGCTCGCCCGATTCCACGATCAACCCGCAGCGGGTACGGCTCCCCTCGCGGATCAGGTGATGATGCACCCCCGCGCACGCCAGCAACGCCGGGATCGGGGCATGCTTCGCATCGACCCCGCGGTCCGACAGGATCACCAGGGCCGCGCCACGCAGCACCGCCTCATGCGCCTCGCGGCGAATGCGGTCGAGGGCTGTCTGCAACCCCTTCGCGCCGGCGGCGACCTCGTACACCGTCGAGATCGTGTGGGCCCGAATCTTGCCCGTCGACGCCGCCCGAATCGACTCCAGGTCGGCATTCGTCAGGATCGGCTGCCGCAGCCGCAACTGGTGACAGTGGGCGGCCGTTTCCTGGAACAGGTCCTGTTCCGCTCCCAGCGTCGTCACCATCGAGGTCACGATCTCTTCGCGGATCGCATCGAGGGGAGGGTTCGTCACCTGGGCGAACAGCTGCTTGAAATAGTTGTAGAGCAACTGCGGCTTCTGCGAGAGAACCGCCAGAGGGGTGTCGTTCCCCATGGAACCGATCGGCTCTTCGCCGTTGGTCGCCATCGGGGTCAGCAGGATCCGCAGATCTTCCAGGGTGTAGCCAAACACCTGCTGGCGGGTCAGCAGCGACTTGAAGTCGAACGGCTGTGCCTCTCGGCGGGGCAGGTCTTCGAGCCGGACCTGCTGCTCCTTGAGCCACTGCCGGTACGGCTGCCGCTTGACGAAGCTCGCCCGAATTTCGTCATCGGGAATGATCCGCTTCTGGGCTGTGTCGACCAGGAACATCTTGCCCGGCTGCAACCGCCCCTTCTCGAGCACGTTGGACGGATCGATCGGCAGCACGCCCGTCTCGGAGGCGAGCACGACATAGCCATCCTTGGTGACGGTGTAGCGCGAGGGACGCAGCCCGTTGCGGTCGAGCACGGCACCGATCACGGTCCCGTCGGTGAAGGCGATCGACGCGGGGCCGTCCCACGGTTCCATCAGCGAGGCGTGGTATTCGTAGAACGCCTTTTCGTCGTCGGGCATCGATTCGTGCCCGTCCCACGCGGCGGGAATCATCATGCGGATCGCATGCGGCAGGCTGCGACCGGTCGCCTGCAGCAGCTCAAGCGCGCAGTCAAAGCAGGCCGAGTCGGAGAGCCCCGACGGGATGATCGGGAAGAGCTTGGGAATGTCAGCCCCGAACTTGGGATGCTGGAACATCGTCTGCCGGGCCCGCATCCAGTTGACGTTCCCCTTCACGGTGTTGATTTCGCCGTTGTGGGCGATGAACCGGAACGGGTGCGCCAGGTCCCACGTCGGGAAGGTGTTGGTGCTGTACCGCTGGTGCACGAGGGCGATCGCCGATTCGAAATCGGGGTCGGCGAGATCCTTGTAATAGGTCGGAATCTGTGTCGCGAGCAGCAGCCCCTTGTAGATGATCGTCTTGGTCGAGAGGCTGGGGACGTAGAAGAACTTCCGCTGCACCAGGTCGCTGGTGGCGACTGCCTGCTCCATCCGCTTGCGGATGACGTAGAGCTTCCATTCGAGGGCGGCGGCATCGGGGGTGTCGGGACCCCGGCCGATGAAGATCTGGCGGACCGCCGGCTCGACTGCCCTCGCGGTCTCACCCAGCGAGCTGTTGTCGCGGGGGACATCGCGCCAGCCCAGCAGGACCTGCCCCTCTTCTCGCACGATCGTCTCAAACAGCCGCTTGCAGGTGTCCCGTTCCTCGCGCAGGCTGGGGAGGAAAATCAGGCCGGTGCCGTATTCCCCCGGTTCGCCCGGCAGGGCGATGTTCGCGCTGGCGCACACCTTGGCATAGAAGCGGTGGGGAATCTGCGTGAGGATCCCGGCACCGTCGCCGGTGTTGTCTTCGCAGCCGCACGCCCCGCGGTGCTGCAGGTTGACAAGAATCTGCAGGGCATCCTGGACCAGCTTGTGTGTCTTGATTCCCTGGATGCTGGTGATGAAGCCGACGCCGCAGGCGTCATGCTCGTTGGCGGGATCGTACAGCCCCTGGGCTTCGGGGGGAGCGGTTCGGTAATCGGGGGCGTGAGCCATGATGCAATCGACTTTCAGAACGAAACGAACTCGTGTGAGCGTGGGTGATGTTTTCGAAGGAGTTGTCCGGAGGGAGGGGCCCCGGCGGGGCATTCCGGATCGCAGGTGGTGGGAACGAGTGGTTTGGCCCGCCACAGGACTCGCCTTCCGGAAGGCGAGTGGTCGCTCTGCAGGCGACCTCGGGGTGGCGGGCCTTACCCCGGTTTTCGGGAGGCTTTGGCCACCGGCCCCACAGCATTGGCGTCCGGCGTGTTCGCCCCCAGGGCATTTGCCCCCGTGGTGTTGAGACCGGGGACGTTGATGCCGGGGGCGTTGATCACCGGGGCCCGGCGGGGGGGACGTTTGGCTCCCACCGCTGCGGGCACCGGGGCAGGCGTTGCCGCGTCGGTCGACTCGGCCGGAACGGCTGCCGTTACCGGTGTGGTCCCCAGTTCGAGCCGGAGGTGCTCGATCAGCTTCAGCACCGGTGGCGTGAGTTGCCGGTGCTTGCGGTGGATGATCCCCAGCGGACGGCTGAGTGGTTCCCCCCCGAGGGGAATGGCCACCAGCGAGTGCAGGGTGACTTCTTTGTTGACCGTTGCCAACGGCAGCAGCGAGACGCCGGTGCCGCATTGCACCGCCTGCTTGATTGTCTCGATGTTGTCGAACTCGTGCAGTTGATTCACCTCAACCCGTTGCCGTCGCAGCCACTGGTCGATTTCCCGGCGGATCGGAAGTTCGGGGGTAAAGGCGATCAACGGGACCCCGTTGAGATCGGCTGGCTCGATCCGCGAGCGAAGGGCGAGTTGATGTTCGGTGGCGCAGACCAGGACCATCGGCTGGTCCTGCCAGGGGAGGCAGACCAGGTCAGCCCGGGGGCGCGGGTACGACACCAGGCCCAGGTCGGCCTGCTCCGAGAGAACCTGTTCGTAGACCCGGTCGGGGTGCTGGTACTCGAGGCGGAGGGCGACGTCGGGATACTGTTCTTCGAACTTGCGGGCGAACCGCTCCATCTGCAGCAGGCCGACCGAGTAGATGGCGGCAACACGCACCCGACCGATGACCCGATCGGGAGTCCCGCGGACGCGACCTTCAATCTCGCGATACTCGGCGAGAATGCGGCGGCAGCCGTCGTAGTAGATTTGCCCGGCCGGGGTGAGTTCGAAGGGGCGCTTCGAGCGGTCGATCAACAGGGTGCCGAGCTTGCGTTCGAGATTGGAAACCGCCTGGCTGGCTGCCGACTGCGTGACACTCTGCGCGCGGGCCCCCTTCGAGAAGCTGCGCTCCTCGACGACCGCACAGAAGATCTCCACGAACCGCAGTTGCATGAGACGAAGAATCAGAATGAACCGACACTGCGGGGGATCGGGGAGCGACCCCGTTCCGATTCGCAGTGGACACACCATTTGGGAACCTGGACTGCGGCCGAGAGCCGTTTTTCGAAAACGACGCCCCACCTGCTCCCTCGCGTCATCCGTGCAGCATCATTAGGATTGCTAATGATGCCGGCGAGGCATTATCAAATTCCGAAATGCAAATTACACGTGCCATTTCGGACCGTCAAGCCCCTTGTTTCCGTTTGGTTGGTTTGCCCGGATTTTCCGCAGGGATTGAGCCAGCCTTTGCGACCATTCGCTTCCATATCTTTGGGAGCGAACCCACCCGCCTCCCCGAGTGTCCTCCCCATTGACCCCCCGAAAACACCGGGGTACAGTCAACGCACACGGGGCGTAGCTCAGCTTGGCTAGAGCGTCTGGTTTGGGACCAGAAGGTCGCAGGTTCAAATCCTGTCGCCCCGACTGGTTGG
>DNUF01000126.1:9373-10966 GCA_003508595.1 Planctomycetaceae bacterium | reverse complement strand
TCCTCCGGATCGAGCGACAGCCGGTGGACCTGGATCGGCTCAAACAATGTCGCGGCCCAGGACTCCTTCTGCATCGACTCCCAGTCCCCCAGTGGCACCCAGTTCTTCCCCACTTCGAGCAGGGCCAGGAACGCGCGCTGGAATGGACTCGCCGCCGGCCTGTGCTGGTGGCGTTGTGCGGGGTGGCACGGCTGCGATACCCGCAACGGCCTCCTCTGGAGACTTCGCTGGCGGGCCTCGAGCGCCTCCACCCGTCCGACCAGTCGAACGCTGCCGTGCACCGTCGACTCATAGACCGCACCAAACTCCCGGCGGTCGAGCACCTCTTCGGCATACCGCCATGCGATTCCCACCCGGTGGAGGGCATTCCGCAGCGTCTGCTCTTCGATCACCCCGCCGACGAGGTCGAGCTGTCGGTGCAGAAACCGTTCGGCTTCGCGCAGCAGTCGAGCCTCGAACTCGTGACGGCGGGATGCATTCCCGGTCGGTGCCCCGGGCTCTCCCGCCGTCTCGGTCATCCCCCACGCAGAGACATCCAGCCCCATGGCGACATCCGAATTCCGTCGATTTCGTCCCCTCACTGCTTGACCCTCCCTCGATTTTAGGGAACGAAATTCCGGCCTTGCAGGGTCGAACGAGGCGATCTGGAAAAGTCGGCTCTTTCGAAGGAAGACGCTGATTGTCTGGAGTCGGTGTGGCGGTGTGGTCGGAACCCAGCCACACTTGAAACCACGGATGGCCTCCGGCTTTCCTATGGATCTCCCCCGTTGTGCTCGGGCTCTGCGGGTACTGTTCTGCCGGCACTGTTCGCGGCGAAATGGCCACGGGGACTCGCGCGTCCTGGTCGCGCGGGTCCCCCTCTCACCTGGGCTTCGGTCGGGCTTTCGACCGGCATGCAGGGCGAGCGCGTCGGAGATCTGTGTCCGCTCGCTCGTTCGACGAGTGCGGAATCTCTCATCACCTGAAGTGGTTCCGCTCGACTGCCAGTTCCCTGGGCGTTCCTGCCGAGGTGACGCACACGAACTGCGCGGATTCGCCGTTGCGGAGAACCTCGGCAGAGTCGCGAAGGAACGCGAGAAAACAGCCTTTTCGATCGGGACATTCCAGGAATACCGTGATTTCCCGGAAATGGCATGGCGATTGCCTTCATCGTGCACGCCAGTCATGAATCCCCCGCTGTCGGTCAGCGTGAGCCGAGTGGCGTTGCGGACTGCCTGAGCATCGCATTCCTCTGGGACGCCACACGCGCGTTGGTGTTGTCCCCAATTCCGATTGTGGTTTGTCGTGTTGACGGACGGATCGTCGACACGCGGTTTGTCATGACGCTGTCGGGTCTCGATCGGATTCTGGTCCATTCAGCGGGCGGGATGTCCCCTTTGACGGGGGCTCCGGTGAACGAGTCTGTTTGTGCTCCTGGTTTTCATTTTTTCAGGGAGTTGTGCAGATGGCTGAATCCTTGGTGAGCACCCGCAGGCGGGTGGGCTTTACCCTCATTGAACTGCTGGTGGTGATCGCCATCATTGGCATCCTGGTGGCGTTGTTGTTGCCCGCCGTCCAGCAGGCCCGCGAGGCGGCCCGCCGGACCCAGTGCAA
>DNUF01000126.1:5804-9051 GCA_003508595.1 Planctomycetaceae bacterium | reverse complement strand
CCGCAGTTCTACAAGAACGGTTCGGGCTGGACGCTGTTGCTGCCGTTCCTCGAGCAGACGGCTTTGTACAACCAGTACAACCACAACGTGGCGGCGAGCTGGTCGTACGTGTATGGGGCCTACAGTCCGTCCGACGTCGCCGGAAATCCCGATGTGAATTACCAGGTCGTGAAGACGGTTCTGCCGTTCTTCCTCTGTCCCAGTGATCCGAACGAAAAGTTCTACAACGGAACCAACCAGTACTACTCGGTGAGCGGCAACAATCCCGGTGGTGCACGGACCAACTACGACTTCAACACGTGGTATGGCGAGTACTATTACCAGGGATATGTGATGCGGTATTACAACAGCACGAATCGGCCGTTGTTTGCCGCGAATTCATCGACCAGCCTGGCCTCGGTGAAAGACGGGACCAGCAATACCGCGATGGTGACCGAAACGATTCGCGAGGTGTGGAATGGGGTGCCCCCCGCCTGGGGACATGCGGGGCACGTCCAGGTCGGCATTGACCTCTCGTGGTATCCGATCAACACGTGGGTCTACAACATCAACGACCCGACCTACCTCTACATGCGGCAGCCGGGGCGCCTCGCGAACTGGGCGTCGGCGGGAAGCCTGCATACGGGGGGATGTCACGTGTTGCTGGGTGACGGGACCGTGCGATTTCTCTCGGAAAATATTGATACGCTGACGAGGCAACGCCTGCACTACCCGGCTGACGGCAATCCTGTCGGCGAGTTCTAGCCTGGGGGAATTCCGGGGGGGACAGTCCGGAAGCCCGGTGAAGTCGGAATCAAGCCTGTCGCATCCGCGCTGGAGGAGAGGTCATGTTCTGGTTGAGGCAAAGTGTGTGGAGTGGGGCGTTCCTGGGGATGGTGGCCCTGGTGGGTTGCGGTGCCAAAGGTCCCCCCAGGGTGATTCCCGAGAAATCGGTCCCGGTCACGGGGGTGATCAATCTCGACGGCAAGCCATTGGGGAACGCCAAGGTGACCTTCTTTCCGCAGGAGGTTGCGCAGGGGAGTGGAGTCGGCAGCGGCTTCACCGATTCCACCGGCAAGTACGAACTGCAGTCGCTGTTTGGCGACAAGAAGGTGGTTGGAGCGGCTCCCGGGAAGTACAAGGTGACAGTCAGTGTGATGATTCGTCCCGATGGTTCCCCGCTTCCCCCCGACTCGCAGGAGCCGCCCATGCATACAGGGGCGCGGGAGTCGATTGCGATCGAGCATTCGGCCTTCGACCGGACCGAGTTGACCGCCAACGTCTCCTCCACCGGGGGGACGTTCAACTTCGACGTGAAGAAACTGCAGTAGCTGCGTTCAGAGTGGTGTGGCCGACTGGGACCACCATCCCCGCCGGCCACATCCCCGCGATTCGTGGCTCGGCCATCCCGTTCACCCCCCACTTGGGGGGATGACGAGTGGCGAGATCAGTCCGTGCCCGGGATCGTGCTTGTTCTGTATTCCTGTCCCCAGACGAATGCCCCGCGACATCTCTCTCTGCCGACTTGCGACGTGCAGACTCTCCTGGAATGCCCAGTGGTGTCATGGGGGACAGTCACGCGGGACGCTTGGATGAGACGACTGCGAGGTCAATCGATCTGGGTATCGGGCGGTCGTCCCGCAGGCTTCCCTGGGGTCGAGGTTCCGGTTGTCCGCGGGCGACGTGCCAGACTCCCGGCACGAGGTGGGCAGCCGTGTTCCAATTCAATCGGCGGATGAGTCCCCGCGATGCCTGCAGGGGGGGTGAACCAGTGCGCCTCTCCTCGTCTGACGGCGAGATGGTGACGGCGAAGGTCGGCCTGAGTGCACTCTTCGGTGCCAAAGACAGAGTCGCCGGAGTTGGCGGTGAGGGGGATGCGGGCTCATTCCCGGAACTGATCGAGATCACTCTCGAGCAGGTCTGCGACCTCTGCGAGGTTGTGAAAGGTGACAGAGTGCGATGAGGGCAGGGGGCGCACCATGCGCTGACGCGAGGAGGACGCACGTCCTCGAACGCCTGTCAGCCTTCGCGACATGTCTGCCAAACCGACGATGTCATTTCAGGGGCGGGCGCGGGGCATCAACGGCCGTCCAAACACCCCTTCGGCCTCGCGCAGGGTGAGCCAGGCGAGCAGCGTTCCATCATCGATCGGGACCGAGAGCGTCGAGTCGGGGAGCTTGGGCAGGGGCTGGATCTGGTCGGCGACCCGCTGGATGAGCACCTTGGCGTCGGCGGTTCTTCCGAGGGAGTGGAGGCAGAGAGCCTGCAGCGTCCGAATGCGGAGACGTGAGCCTTCGAAATCGGGCCGGGATCGGACGCGCGGAACGGACTCGGCCTGTTGCAGGGCCGCCAGAGCGTCTTCGTAGCGTCGATTGCGGTAGAGAACATGTCCCCAGTGGATGAGGAAATCCCCCACGACAAAGTCGTTGGCACCCCGGGCGAGTCCGCGCTGGCCGAGGTCAAGAGCGTCCCTGAGACGACGTTCGTCCTGCTGCGGATCAAGGCAGACCACGGCGGCGGAGACGCACAGTTCACGGGCATCCCGGCATACCGAACAAAGTTCCAACAGGGCATCGCAGGCCTGGGCATAGTCAGCGGGATGTTGGAACCAGAGGTGC
This sequence comes from Planctomycetaceae bacterium, assembly GCA_003508595.1. Lineage (GTDB taxonomy): Bacteria > Planctomycetota > Planctomycetia > Planctomycetales > Planctomycetaceae > UBA10511. The sequence goes on along the minus strand of DNUF01000126.1, from coordinate 6,454 downwards.
CGGAGGGCGATCTGCCTCCAGATTCCCAATTCCGAATCGACTGGGCCGGGATCAACACGCTGCCCGGCTTCATAGCCACCGGCGATGCCCGCCAGTTGACGGAGTTGAGCGAGCCCCGCAGCCGTATCGGGATGCCCGGCGAGCAGACTCTCCTGCCGAGGTCCGGGCTCTTCGAGCGAGTAGGCCACCGCCAGCTGCAGCCAGGGGTCGGCGATCTCTCGGGCACACAGTCGCAGGGCCTGCCGGGTGAATGCCTCGGGGTGCTCACTTCCCCAGATGCGGAACCGCCCCATGAAGGGGGGGTTCGGTCGCCGGGGGTTCACAAGATGGACCTGACAACCGAGTCTCCACGATTCGTCGGCTGAGGCGACTGGACCCGAGAGGGGGCGCAGGACCACGTCAGAAGGGTATTCGGGCCGGGCCGACAGAGGCCACGGAGTGTAAACGGGACGTTGCGGCTCGGAACCGAGCAGCAGGGATGCGGTGCGATTGTCGAATTGCTCGGTCGGCACGGGGGCGTCTCCCGGTGCTGGCCGGGAGAGGGGCAGGCGGCTGATGTCGAACAACAGCGGGCGGAACCGTTCGGGTTCACTCCGGGAACGGGGGGCATCGGGGACCGACTCGACACGGATGGCCGTGATCGCCCGCCC
>DNUF01000126.1:0-5461 GCA_003508595.1 Planctomycetaceae bacterium | reverse complement strand
GCGAGCAGGGCGGCGTGGGAGGCATTCTCCGGATCCGTGTCCAGGCGCTGTTCGAGCCGGGCCCGCAACTCGTTGCGGAGTTCGCGGGTGGCGGTCCAATCGCCCGAGACCGGGAATCGTTCCAGAAATGCGAGTTGCCTCCGCAGCGATTCGTCATCTTCGGAAGACAACTGCAACCAGTCGTCGCGGGCGGCCGTCCATTGCCCCAATTGCTCGTGGGCCCAGGCCCGTTCTTCCAGGATGACAGGGTTGCCCGGTGAGACGGCCAGCCAGCGATCGAGAGTCTGCACGGCGGCTTGCCATTCTGCGGGAGCCCCGGTCGCACTCGCCTGCTGGATCTCGGCCTGGGCGAGTTCGCGCAGCACCGTTGCCAGTGTGGTGGGGTCGGGGGTCGTACCCGCTGCGGTGAGTCGGGCGAGGGTGTCCCGCAGATCGCTGCGCCACCCGGCGACGTCCCCCTGCCGGCGGCGCTGCTCGCCTCGCAGGGCGATCCAGAGAGGCTCTTCGGGCTGGGCGGCCTGCTGTGTCTCGATACGGGCGAGAAGCGCCCGCTCGTCGTCATCGGCGGCGGGGGGTTGACGTGACTCGCCGGCCCGGGCCAGGGCGAGCAGGTCCAGCCCCTCGCGCAGTCTCCCGGTTTCGATCTGGCAGCGCGCCAGGCGACGCAGGACGGGAGGACGCAGCCAGCGGGACAATTCGTCGGCAGCCGGGTTGAGTTCCTGCAGGGTGCGTGCTGCGGCGGGAAAATCACCGGTACGGGCCAGGGCATCGGCCTTCAGCAGGGAGACGAGTCGCCGCAGGTTGGCGGGCAGGTCGGGCCGGGATTCCAGCGCAGCGACCAGTCGGGGATTGTTCGAGAACCAGCGCAGGGTTCGCTCCAGCGTCTGGGCCTCGGTCGCGGTCTGCAGGTTCAGCCGGGCGAGGGCTTTCTCGGGAGAATTCCACACTGGGGGGGCGGCCGACCAGATGGTGGCCCCGGAATCGCGACGCGAGATCGCCAGCAACTGGTCTCCCGCCGGGGTGAACTCGACCGAGCGGATCCGTCCCAGGTCCAGATCGCTGGCGTTGAGGGTCAGCAACTCCCGGCGGGAATCGATATTCCAGAGGCGGACAGTTTCGTCGTCGCTTCCGGAAGCGAGCGTGTGGCCATCGGGAGAAAACGCGAGCGTCGTGACCCGGTTGGTGTGGTGCCCATCCAACTCGAGCGGTGCGTCCTGGGGATTCTTCCAGAGCGCGATACGACCGTTGCGCTCCGGCAGCGAGAGGGTGCCGATGGCCAGCAGTCCCGTCACCGGCGAGTGGGCGAGGGAGTCGACAGGGTCGGCCGAGAATTCTCCATAGAGAGCACTCTCGGGGCGCTTCCAGGTCTGGGTGTCCCAGGCAAGCACCGTGCCATCATGGCTGCCGGTGAGAAGCCTGTCGCGGGTGAAGGCGAGTGCGACACAGGCATTCATATGCTCATTGAGCTGGACCGCGAGTGCCCGTCGCGAAACGTCGTAGATATTGACCGGGACCAGGATATTTGAGAATCCGGCCGACTGCCGTCCGAAACCAGCGATCAGCAGGTGTCCGTCGGGGGAAAACGCGAGAGTTTCGGCAGCCGAGTAGGCAGAGTCCCCTGCACCGGGGCCCCTCACGCCATGCAGATTGGCGAGTTGTCGCCCCGAGTCGATGTCCCAGATCTCGATGCGGTCAGCGACCGAGCGGACGGGATTCACCCGGCCGATGGCGAGCAGACGGTTGTCGGGGGAGATCGCCAGCGACTCGATCTCGGTGGTACCTTCGGCCAGTCGGTCCACGGTCTCGCCGGTCCACGCATCGGCGAGCTCCACAGATCTCTCCCGGGCCAGTGCGACCAGCAGTCCGTGGTGCAGGTAGGTCCCGGCGACCACGCGCCCCGGGAAGCGACGGATGACATTTTCTCCGGCCCGCTGACCCCAGACCCGTACGGTGCCATCGCCCGCACGACTGAAGAGGGTCTGGCTGTCCGCGGCGACGCCGATCTGCTCGACCGGGGCCATGTGTCCCTTGAAGACCAGTGCCGGTTGCAGCGCGGGGCCAAGTTCCAGGGGAGTGTTCCAGACCAGCACGGTCCCCTCGCTGTCGCCCGTCACCAGTCGCTCTCCATCAGGGGTGAAATCGAGGACGGTGATCTGGGCGGCATGGGCCGAATTGCGGCTGCCCAGCGGGGTGTAGCCATCGGTCTTCAACAGCCGGAGATCGCCGGAGGCGTAGGGGCAGAGCAGAATCAGGCGACCATCGGGGCTGAGCGCTGCTGTGCTGATGGTGGATCCCAGCGTCAACTGTCCGGGAATTGCCGCGACCTCTCCGGTGGCCGGATCGCGCCGCCACCCGATGGCCATGTTGCCAAGATTCCCCAGGCCCCACGCGAGGAAAGTGGAGCCATCGCTGCTGAAGCTGTAGCCGCGGGCATCCTTCACTTCGAGGGTGACTGGCGGATGCTGTCCCGTCAGGTCGACCCATTCGGCCGCTTGATCTTCGGCGATCACGAGCCAGCGTCCGTCCCGCGAGAAGGAGAGTCCCCGGATGACGGCACGCGTGGGCATCCGCAGCACTTCCTCACCGGTGTCGGTCGCCAAGACCACCACCGCCCGACCCAGACCACAGGCGAGTCGGCGCCCGTCGCTCGACAGTGTCGCCTGTGTCGTCCCATCGGGGGCGAGGCGACGCGGGCTTCCGTCCGGCTTGGTTTCCGGCTTGATGTTCCAGCGTTGCAGTGTTCCCGTCTCGTCGAGCGTGACCATCGACTGGGAATCGGGCATCGCGGACGCGGCGATCGAGCGGGGTGCGACCGAGACCAGTCGTGAGCCGCTCTCGGGGAGATTGCGGAAGTAATGCCACTCGAAACCACGCCGGTCTTTCTGCCCCGCGGTCGTTTCCGAGGCTTCGTGCCGGGCGAGTCGGGCGAGGTAACTGGCCGGGGACGAGCGCGGGTCGTTCCAGAGAAACGGCAGCAATTTCATGTCGGAGGTATACAGATCCTGCTGGTTCTGTTCTTCCAGTTGCTGGGCCCGCTCCAGGTTCCGCAGGGCCTGGTTTTCCGAGTCGCGGGCCTGCTGCGCCGCGTATCTTTCATTTCGTTCGGCATTCTTCGCCCGCTCGGCCTCATCCTGGGCCCGCTGTGCCGAATTGTCGGCTGCCATCCGCGCCGACTGCGCCTGTCGGGCGGCCGTCGAGGCCTCCTCCTGGGCGGCCAAAGCGGTCGCCTGTTGACGCAGCGCCTCTCGGCGCGCGAGCATGGCGAACAGCGAGGCCAGCAGGGCGAGGGCCGCGACACCGGCGAGGATGCGGGCGAGACGGCTCTGCTTGCGGGCCGCCCGTTGCTCGACTTCCAGCCGGGCCGACTGGGCGGCGCGGTCCGACTCGGCGGTGCGCAGCTTGAGGGCAACCGATTCCTGCCAGGTGGCGATGCGTGTGGCGACCTCGCCGGCATCCCGCAGGCGTTGCGCGGGATCGCGCTGGAGACAGTCGCGGGCGAGGGTGATCAACTCGGGGTCGGCTCCCGACTCGGCCAGTCGCACATAGCAGGCGTCGAGGTTCCCCGCGATCGCCTGCTGCATCACCCCGCTGTCGAGATTCTGAACATAGGGCGGCTTGCCGGTGAGGATCTCCCCCAGGATTCCCCCCAGCGAGAAGACATCACTGCGGGCATCGAGCTGGTCGATCTGGCCGAGGGCCTGCTCGGGGGGCATGTAGGCGGGAGTGCCGAGGACACAGCCCATCTGGGTGACCGCGGCGTCGGGGGGCGGGGTGGTGTCGCTGCCGGTGCGATGGGTCTTCATGCCCGACAGGGCTGCTGTGGCCGACTGTGTGGGGGTCGGCAGGCCAGCGCGGCCATCGAGCACCTTGGCGAGGCCCCAGTCCATGACCTGCACCTCCCCGAAGGCCCCCACCATGATGTTGGAGGGCTTGAGGTCGCGATGGACGACCCCCCGGCTGTGGACATAGGCCATTGTCTGGCAGATCTGCAGGAAGATCCCCAGGAAGCGTCCCTGGTCGTCGCCGGGAGAGGTTCGCTTCTGCAGCAATTCGGCCAGGGTCTCTCCCTGGACGAGCTTCATGCTGAAAAACGGTCGGCCATCTTCAAAGACACCCAGTTCGTAGACGGGAGCAATCCCGGGGTGCTGCAGTTGCCCGCCGATCTGGGCCTCTTCGATGAAGCGGTGAACGACCCCCGAGCGGAAGGCCTGTGCTTCGTGGAGGACCTTGATCGCAAGGACGCGGCCGAGGTTTTCGTCGCGTGCCTTGAGGACAATCCCCATGCCGCCGCGGGCGATTTCCCCCTCGACATGATACCGCCCATCGAGTCCCACCGGGCCGAGCGGAACGGTGAGAGGCAGGACGGGAACGACATCGCTCTGCCCGGCGGGATCGGGGAGGGAGACCTGGGGTCGCCGCGTGGGGACATCGACCCGGTCGGGGGATTCGTCATCCGGCAGGCCATCCGACGCCAGGGTCTGCCCGTCCGCGTCGGGCCTGTTCCGGCGGGGCCGGTCGGGGATTCCCGCAGCGACGGTCTGGTCGGGTCTGGCATCCGAGAGATGGGTGAGGTCGGGCGGATCGACGGCCATTGTCTGGCCCGAGGTGTCGGTCGGGACACGACTGCGACCGTCGATGGTTTTCAGGCCCTCTTCAAGACGGTTCCGCAGCCCGGCATCACTGCCGCACGACTCATCCAGAAACCGCGTTCGCTGATCGGGCGAGTCCAACTGGCTGGCCCGGTGCAGCAAATCATGGAACTGATCCTGAGGTTCCGCCATGACGTCTTGTTCTCGTGATTACCAACCCAGGGGACACAGGCGCAGCCCGGGAGAGATCCCGAGAGCGAGAGAGTGACCGCCAGCCAGGTCGATGCTCACTCGCGGAATCTCACCCCACGTCAATGAGTGCTGTTCAAAAGTACTGTCGTGCATCGGGTGATGCAAGCGGGCACTGGTGTGGGTGGGGTCAAACCTGGAGTACGGCGTCGTCCACCGTCGTCCCATGCGGCCGGAGTCGACGTCGAGTGCCGGTCAACATCTCCCGCGCAAATCCACATGGCCGGCGAGTTGCGTTTGAATTTGACTTTGCCATCGGAGTCGAAAACGTTTGAAGAAACCCACCAGCAGGGTTCCGTTTTCGACATCTGACAGCCGCGCGCGTCCGCATCGGCCAGTCGCAAAACACCGGCTTATGTGGCCGGACAGCCACGCCTCCCGCGCCCCCTCACCAGCACGGAGTGCCCCGGGTGATGAGCGGTGAGGCACCGGTGCTAAGTGCCGACGGGGCGACCAGCGGGTGTGGTCGACGCCTGGACTGCAGTGTCCAAAAACAAACCGGTCCCGGGGAGAAAACTTCCCGGGACCGGCGGTGGTGTGTGACGCCTCGGAGGGCCCCTGCCGCGAACGGGAGGGACCCGTCGGCCAGTTCAGAACTCAGAAAATGTTCTGATTGTTGTTGA
>DNUF01000141.1:20986-21445 GCA_003508595.1 Planctomycetaceae bacterium | reverse complement strand
GAAGATCGTGCAGCTGTGCGAGGGCTTCTCAATCGCCGGGGAATACGCCTCGTTCATCGTGCTGGAGAACGATGCCGAGTACAAACGCTGGGCGATCGAACGTCGCAACGTCACCCGGGTGAAACGGGACGAGGCCACCCGCGCCCGGTTGCGGGACGAACTGCAACGGCAACGGGATGAATCGCTGGCCAAGCTGGGCCCTGTACCCCCCGGTCAACCGGCGGCCCAAGATCAACTGGCACTGAACACGACCGCGCCGACCAATCCCCAGGCCGGTTCGCCGCCGCTGCCGACGGCCGTGCCGCAGGCCAACCCGGTTTCCAACCCCGTTCGCACCAGCCCCCCCTCGTTCTCCAACAACTCCGGCCCCTCTTGGGGTGGCTCGGGTGGCGGGGCCCTGGATCCGCTGACCGCCACGGTGGCCCTCGGCCTGGCGGCGGCCGCCGGTCTGACCCGGCG
>DNUF01000141.1:19992-20654 GCA_003508595.1 Planctomycetaceae bacterium | reverse complement strand
CGCTCTTCGGCACCGAATTCAGCCCCACTCAGCATCCATCACCAGGAATCCATCATGCGTCCCGCGTCGATCTCCATCACCATGTTGTTGAGCGTGTGTGTGCTGATGCTGTTTGGGGCGGAAGGGTGGCTGGCGGGGTTGCGGTTGGACGTCCCCTTTCTCGACGGTCTGTCTCTGCCCCGTCTGCTGACCTGTCATGCCCTGCATTGGTCGGTGAGCCACCTGGTGTGGGATCTGGCGGTGTTCAGCACGCTGGGGGCGCTTTGTGAACGTCGCAGCCGTCCACGCTTTGTGGCCACTCTGGCGTTGAGTGCCGTGCTGATACCCCTGGGATTGGCGGTGCTACATCCCGCCATCACGCGGTATCGCGGACTGAGTGGCATCGACTCGGCACTGTTTGGACTGCTGGCCGCCGATTTGGGCCGACAACGCCTGCGGGAGGGGGACCGGGCGGGAGCATGGGTGATGGGGCTGTTCCTGGTGGGACTGGCGGCCAAGATCGGACTGGAGTGCCTGCAGGGAGAAAACCTGTTCGTCCAGGACACGACATTCATTCCCCTCCCCTGGGCGCATGCCATTGGTGGAGTTGTGGGAACGCTGGCTGCGATCATCGACATCCCCGGGACATCGCGTGAACGGCAGGGCGAAGTTGCCTGTTCCGA
>DNUF01000141.1:18621-19585 GCA_003508595.1 Planctomycetaceae bacterium | reverse complement strand
TGGAGTCGATACCGGCAGGTGGCGTGTGCTGTCGATTCCGCAAGCCTGCGATCAGGGCCACCCGTTACCGTCCCGGTGCATTGGGGCTGACGGGAAAGCCACCGGGCTGTCGGGGGTCAGACTTGAGGTTGGGGCCGATCGGACCGGGGGGGATCGGGGGCTGACCGGGGGGCATCGGGAATTGGCCGGGGACCTGGTTGTTGCCGGGGAATTGTCCCGGGAATCCGCCCGGTCCGGGGGAGGGGGCGGTTTGGGCACGACGCTGCATGCCGAACCAGAGACCGATCCCCAGGGCTCCCGCCGAGGCGAGAATCGACAGGCCGACGAGCACCCAGACGACCGGGGATGTCCCCGATTTGCCACGCAGCGAACGGACCTTGCGGTCACCCCGGGCAATCTCCGAATCATCCAGGTCGCTGTCATCGTCCCGATTGGCGGGCCGGCCCGATCGCCCGGTCAGTGAGGCCTTCCGGGAACCCGCTTTCCGCGCGGCGGAGGAATTGCCGAAGGCCCGGGCCCAGTCGTCGCCAGGCGCATCCTGCGTTTCAGCCCCAGCCTCATTGAGATCGCCGGATGTCGTGGGTGGAACGGACATGGGTTCGCCGCACGATTTGCACTGGATCGTACGGTTCGCAAACTGTTCCCGAACCTGGTAACTGCGGGAGCAGGCGGGGCAGACAAGGGGAATGGGCATGCGAGCGACCACAGGCAGTCGGGTTGGAAGAATGCGACTCCCGATCTTCTTCCAGACCCGGGCCAAGTTCAACCAAATCCCGGCGAACGCGGATTGCGGGACGTCAGTCCCAGGTGGCAAACCCCGCTGTGAAACGAGCCGGTGACCTGTCGGCAGGAGCCGTTTGTCGGTCAGCGGGGGCCGTGTGCCGGGCGATTCGTCCAGCGCTGAGAATTGCGGGGCCCCTGCGAAAACAACAGAGGGTCAGAAGCACCGGTTGCCAAAACCACC
>DNUF01000141.1:17185-18368 GCA_003508595.1 Planctomycetaceae bacterium | reverse complement strand
AAGGACGGGTTCCGCCCTGGGAGGGTGTCTGCCGCAGCGGGAGTCTTGGCGAGGGGAATTCCCTCACCCGAGAGACCTACTCTTCGGCGTCTTCTTCGTTCGCGTTGGCCAGGTCGACCAGGTCGCCGGTCATGGGATTGCGGTACTTGAGCTTGTAACGACGCTGGAGTTGCCGTTCCTGCTCGATCAGCATCCGACGCACCCCCTGGTTGGCGATCTCCTGGTACTGCGAGGGGATGGTGAAGTTGGCGATCTGGGTGTCGAACAGCGGGGCTGACTGGAACGCTTCGCGGGTTGCCGGCCGTCGGGAATTGACCCGAACCACATAGATGATCGAGGCATCATCATTGGGGGTGACGCCGGTCTCGCCATCACCGAGTGTGTTGAAGACCGTTTCCATGAAGTTCTCGCCGGCTCCGTCGATGACAACGGGGTTGCCAAACTCCAGTGGCTGTCGGCCGATCATGGCATTGACACTCGCCTGACGGTACCAGGAGAAGTCGGGGGATTCACTGACAGTCACGGCATCGGCGTCTTTCTCACCGGTGACAGTGGCCTCCGCCAGACCCTGCTCGAGCGAATCGGCTTTCGCGGCCTGCTTGGCGAGTGCCTCAGCCCGTTCGCGTGCCTTGGGAATGGCCTGCAGACGCTTCCACGCCTTGATGACCTGCTCCTTCACCCCCTCTTCCAACAGGGCGGGAACGTGATCGGGCAGTTCGCGAACCTTCCAGACGAGGTACCGGTCGCCGGCGAGGTTTTCACCGTCAGCCTGCGCTTCGACCACCACGGGGGAGTAGAGCCCCTGTCCGCGGAAGGCGAGGGTCACGATGTTGGCGGGAATGCCCCGCAAGTCTTCGGCCGCGAGCGCTTCCTGGGTCTTCCCCAGCACCGGATGCTCGCTGAGGTCCATCGGGGTCAAGAGTCCGGTCTCGCCATACTCGGCCCCATTCGCAGTCCCGAGGTCCTGCAGCGCCTTGGCGGCATCGGGCACCGTCTTGAGCTGCGATTCTTCTTCGAACTTCTGGCGCTCGGCGGGGGTTCCGGAGTTGAGTTTGTCGATGTCGACGAAGCGGGTCAGTTTCTGCCCTTCCGAGAACATCGCATTCACAATCGCCTTGGAACGCGTCTGCATGGCCTTCGCGGTCCGATCGCGCAGGATCCGCTCCCGGATCAGCTGCTTCAG
>DNUF01000141.1:14431-16937 GCA_003508595.1 Planctomycetaceae bacterium | reverse complement strand
ACGACCGTCTCGGTGGTCTCTTCCTGCATTTCACCGGCCGGAGTTTCGCCCGCCGGGGTTTCAGACGGGGTTTCGCCAGCGGGAGTTTCAGGTGCCGGTTCGGCAGGAGGCTGGACCGCCTCGACCGGGGCCGGTTCCGCAGGCTCGGCCGGCGGGGTTGTCTCGGCCGGTGCGGCCGGTGTATCGCCTGTCTCCTGGGGAGCGGCGGCATCCTGCGGGCCACAGGGAGATTCGGGCGCGGGTTCCGCGGGAGCCGCGGGCTCGGCGGGCCGGTCGGTTTCGGGAGTCGCAGCTTCGGGATTCGTCCCGGTTTCCGGGGTGGCCGGGTCGCTGGTGCCTTCGTCTTCGGTGCCGGGGGTCAGTTGGGGCCGTCCCTCTTCGGCATCGCTGGGCGCCTCGGGAACCACCGGGGATTCCTGGAGGGCCGAGTCGAGAATTTTCTTCTCGTCGTAATACGTCTGGATTTCTTCGTCGGTCACCGGCTGCTGGCCAGCAACGGCCTGTTCGACCGATTCGTAGGCCAGCTTGATGTACTGCAGCTGCACCTTGCGGGGCTGGCGGAAGCCGGGCGTGTACTTGCCTCCCCACGAGTTCCCGGGATTGTCACGGGGATCAAACGTGGTCTTGTGCTTTTCGAAGAGGGCCGCGATGTCACTTTCAGACGGTTCGCCGACCCGGTCGACGAATGCCGAAACCGGGACCGCCGCCGCCTCGATCTTCTGGCGGGTGTGGACCTTCTGATAGATCCGCCACAATTCTTCGGGAGGGGTGGGGATACCCGGCCGGGCCAATTGCGCGGTCTCGATCGCCTGCAGCTCGTCCTTCAGCACGCTGTAGAGCTGCCGGGGGGGAACGCGCAGTTCGTCGCAGACCTCGCGAAAGCTGCTGGTTGTCAGCTTGTTGCGAAACGTCCGGTCGAGGAACCGGGAGACATCGTCGTCATCGACCGTAATTCCCATGCGGTCGGCTTCCCGCCGCATCAGCCAGCCCTGAACCACTTCACTCTGGTTCGCGGGACCAAACTGGGGAGACTGGTTGGCCGGCAGCCCCGCCTCGCGTGCAGCGCGTTCCAGGAACCGGTTGACCAGCCCCCGGCGCTGGATGAGCTGTTCGACATCCGAGCGCGAGAGATTCCCCGCACTGGATTCGATGAGCGACGCTTCAGCCGAGCCGCCCCCCCGGGCATAGCTGAACAGCTTCATCAGGGGATCACCCACGGTGAAGGCCAGCATGGCGGTCAGGAAGAGAAACACCAGCGCCTGTTTCTGGTGCTTGCGGAAGAACTCGAACGGAGACTCCATCGGGCGGTCGACCTTGACAACGCGCAGAATGATGAACTATGCAAACTCGTCGCCCGTCGACACTTGGCGCGAGCGAACCGCGATTGTAACGGGGTTGGCGTAACTGGCAAAGTCCAACCTTCGTTCGTCAGAAGCCCTACAACCCGGACCCGTCTTCTGCTCCAATGTTCACTGGAGCGGGGCGATTGGACCGGCGGTTTCTGTGGCCTGGTGGGCCACTGTGATTTCGCCCTGACCCCGGTTTCAGCCGGGGGCATTTGCCGGCTGGATTGACCTCTCGAACTGGAAAACTCCCCGTGGCCAAGCAGAAGTACAAGGGTCTGGTGATCGTGGAATCGCCCGCAAAGGCGAAGAAGATCAACAGCTACCTCGGCCGCGACTACAAGGTTCTGGCCAGCATGGGGCATGTGCGCGATCTGCCCGAATCGGCCGCCGACATTCCAGAAGAGGTCAAAAAAGAGCCGTGGTCCCGACTGGGGGTCAACGTCAGTGCCGACTTCGAACCCCTCTATGTCGTCCCCGCCAAAAAGAAGAAGCTGATTTCCGAGTTGAAATCGGCGATGAAAGATGCGGATGAACTGATCCTCGCGACGGACGAAGACCGCGAAGGGGAGAGCATCGGCTGGCACCTGGCCGAAGTGCTCAAACCCAAGATCCCCGTCAAGCGGATGGTCTTCTCGGAAATCACCAAGCAGGCGATCCAGGAGGCGATCCGCAACCCGCGCGAACTCGATTACAACCTCGTCTCGGCCCAGGAAACCCGCCGGGTGCTCGATCGCCTGTACGGATATACCCTCAGCCCGCTGTTGTGGAAGAAGGTTGCCCGGGGGTTGTCGGCCGGACGGGTCCAGTCGGTCGCTGTCCGTCTGATCGTGCTCCGCGAGTTGGAACGCCGGGCGTTTCGCTCGGCCACCTGGTGGGACCTCAAGGTCCAGCTGCAGACCCCCAAGGGAGGAACGTTCGAGGCGGAACTGAGTGCCGTCGGCGGCCGCCGCGTCGCCCTGGGCAAAGACTTCGACGAAAGCACCGGCAAGCTCAAGCCAACTGCCGACGTGCTGCTGCTCGACGAGCAGACGGTGGGAGAGTTGCGGGATCGCCTCTCCGGGCTCCCGGAACGGCCGGCCCCTCCGGGTTGGCACGTGGCGAACATCGAAGAGCGCGAGCAGGTCCGCCGTCCGTATGCTCCCTTCACCACCAGCACCCTG
>DNUF01000141.1:11244-14244 GCA_003508595.1 Planctomycetaceae bacterium | reverse complement strand
TTCACCACCAGCACCCTGCAGCAGGAATCGAACCGCAAGCTGGGGCTGTCGGCCCGTGAAACCATGCAGGTCGCCCAGCGACTGTATGAAGACGGGTTGATCACCTACATGCGTACCGACTCGGTGGCGTTGTCGACCGAAGCCGTTTCCGCCGCCCGGAAGTGCATCGAAGAACGGTATGGCAAAGACTTCCTCAGTCCCGCCGTCCGGACGTTTGAGACCAAGAGCAAGGGGGCCCAGGAGGCCCACGAGGCGATTCGTCCCGCCGGCACCGAGATGAAAACCGGCGAAGAGCATGGGCTGACCGGCCGCGAACTGCAGCTGTACTCTCTGATCTGGAAGCGGACCGTCGCCTGCCAGATGGCCGACGCCCGGCTGCGTTTCCGCACCATCCTGATCCAGGCGGCCGACGCCGAGTTCAAGGCGACCGGCCGGCAGATTGAATTTCCCGGCTTCTTCCGGGCCTACGTCGAGGGGGTCGACGATCCGGCGGCTGCGCTCGATGACCAGGAACAGTCGCTGCCCCCCATGGTGATCAGCGACCCGCTCAAGTGCCTGAACCTCGACCAGGTATCGCACGAGACGCAGCCCCCTGCCCGCTTCACCGAAGCGACCCTGATCCGCGCGCTCGAAGCCGACGGCATTGGACGCCCGAGTACCTATGCCTCCATCATCGGCACCATCCAGGACCGGGGTTATGTGGTCAAGGTGTCGAACCAGCTGCGGCCGACGTTCACTGCGATGGCGGTGACCCGACTGCTGGAGAGGAACTTCCCGCAACTGGTCGATGAGCAGTTCACCGCCAGCATGGAACAGACCCTCGACGACATTGCGACCGGCGAGGCGCATTCCACCCCCTACCTGCGCGAGTTCTACAACGGGCAAACCGGTCTCGATCAGCAGGTGAAGAACCAGGAAGAAAACATCGATCCGCGTGAGGCCTGCACGATCGATCTCGACGGGCTCTCGTCACGCATCCGAGTGGGCAAGTTTGGGCCGTACCTGGTGAAGGAGCAGGATGGCGAGAGCATGACGGCCTCGCTGCCGAATGACATCGCTCCGGCCGACATCACCGATGCGATGGCCGACGAACTGCTCAAGCAGAAACAGCAGGGCCCACGCTCGGTCGGCGTCCACCCGACCGAGGGCCTGCCGATGTACGCCCTGCTGGGGCCATTCGGTCCCTACCTGCAGCTGGGAGATGCCGTTGAGGGGGGCCCCAAGCCCAAGCGCGTCTCGCTGCCCAAGGGGGCCGATCCGCAGGCGGTCACGTTCGATCAGGCGGTGGAACTGCTGCAGCTTCCCAGGACCGTCGGCATGCATCCCGAGACCGGCAAGCCGGTCACAGCGGGAATCGGTCGGTTTGGTCCCTACGTCTTCCATGAGGGGACGGGCTACAAGTCGCTGCCCAAGGGACACGACGTGCTGACGATCGATCTGCCGACGTCGGTGGAACTGCTGAAGCAGAAGCGTGTTCGCAGTGGCGCGACACCGATCAAGGAACTGGGTGCGCACCCCGACGACCAGCAGCCAGTGCAGGTGTTCGACGGCAAATACGGTCAGTATGTGAAGCATGGTGATGTCAATGCGACGCTTCCCAAGGAGACCGTGCTCGATACGCTGACCCTCGCCGATGTCCTCCCCCTGCTGGCCGAGCGGGCTGCGGCGACCGGCAAGGGGAAGGGAAAGAAGGGCCGCGCGGGCGCCACGAAGTCGGCCGCACGCAAGTCGAGCGCCGGTGCCAGTGTCACGGCGGCCGCTCCCAAGAAAGCGGCCAAGAAGGGGGCGAAGGCGGCTCCCAGTGCCGCCCGCAAGTCGGCGAAGGGGGTCAAATCGGCCAAGGGGACCAAGCGCCCCGCCAGCCCGAAGGCTTCCGACAGCGAAGACCTCCCGCCGATCGATACCGACTCACTGCCGTTCTAGGACCCTGCCTCGCCACAACCGCCCCGAAAACCGGTCCCCCTGGATGGCCTCGCGTTTCGGCGGGTGGCGAATGCTCGTTCAGTTCATCAGTGGCTCGGTTGACCGCGCCTGTGCCAGTCGGCATTGTGACATCACGATGTCATGGCGACACGTTCACACGGCGCGCGGGTCACATGGTCCCCACCCGGGATGCAGACCTGGTGCGGTGGGGCGGCCGTGGTTTGAGGACGACGCTGTTTCTCCATCTCCCCGATTGGGAGAAAACCTCGTGCGGGAGCGCGTGATGCGACGTTGGCTGTCTGTGGTGGTGGGGTGTCTGGTCCTGCTCTGTGCGCGTCTCGCCGGTGCGCAGGATGCCGATGCCGAGTTGTTCGAACGCAGGTCGGACATCATCTATGGCCGAAAGTTCGGCACCGTGCTGACCATGGACGTGTTTCGTCCCCGGGGGACATCCAATGGACGGGGGCTGATCTACGTGGTCAGTGGCGGCTGGACGTCGTTCCACGAGGCGATCAACCCGGGTCCGATCCGTGAGTTCGTGAAGCGGGGATACACGGTGTTTGCCGTGGTCCACGGCAGCCAGCCCAAGTTCACCATTCCCGAGATTCTGGACGATCTGCATCGGTCGGTGCGATATGTCCGGCACCATGCCCGGGACCATGGCATCGATCCCGCGAAGATTGGCATCTATGGCGGATCGGCCGGTGGTCACCTGTCGTTGATGCAGGGGACCGCGGGGAAGACGGGCAATCCCGAGGCGACCGACCCGGTGGATCGGGAGAGCAGCCGGGTTCAGGCTGTGGCCTGTTTTTACCCGCCGACCGATTTCCTGAATTATGGAAAGCCGGGTGAAAGTGCCCTGGGTGAGGGGGTGCTGGTCAACTTCAAGGCACCGTTTCAGTTTCGCGATCACGATCCCCAGCGGAACACCTGGATTGCCGTGACCGATGAGCAGCGGATCCGCGAAATCGGCCGCCAGATTTCGCCGGTCTATCACGTGACGTCCGACGATGCTCCGGCACTGCTGATCCATGGCGATGCCGACCAACTGGTCCCCCTGCAGCAGTCGGAGCGGAT
>DNUF01000141.1:6984-10915 GCA_003508595.1 Planctomycetaceae bacterium | reverse complement strand
TGCGAGCCCTGAATCGTCTGTTGTCCTGAACCGGCGGTTGTTTGGTGGGGTTGTGGATTTCCGTTGGGTGACTTTCCCGGGAGCATGCGATGAGCCGATTGACCGAAGAACAGATGGTGGCCCTCTGGAAGGAGCACACCGACCTGGAGTTCGCGACGCGTGACGCCCCGGCCACCGTGGCGACAATGGCCAGGCACAACTCGGTGAACCATGTGCCAGTGATGACCGGAGGACGGGGGGCCGAGGGGCTGCTGCATTTCTATGGAACGCACTTCATTCCGAAAGTGCCTGCCGACGCCAGCCTGCGGCTCTTGGCGCGGACCGTGGGAACCGACCGCCTGGTGGACGAGTTCGTCTTTTCGTTCACCCACGATCTGGTCATGGACTGGATGCTTCCCGGGGTGGCCCCGACTCACCGCAAGGTGGAGATTCCGATGGTGGCCGTGGTCACGTTCGAGGAGGGAAAGCTGGCCAGCGAGCGGATTTACTGGGACCAGGCCTCGGTCCTGGTCCAGGTGGGGCTGCTCGAACGGGGGACCCTGCCGGTGACCGGGATTGAACAGACCCTCAAGTTCGAGGATGACTCCCGCCCCTCGAACGAGCTGATCGAACGGGCCCGGCCCGGGTGATTCCACCGGTCAGCGGGGAGGCGACCGGAGAACGATCGACTACAATCAGGGTGGTGGTCGTTTCCCCCGAGTTCCCGTTGCGTCGTGAGATTTGCGTCGTGCCCCAGTTCGAACTCAAGAGTGAGTTTCAGCCCGACGGCGATCAGCCCAAGGCCATTGCCTCCCTGGTGCGGGGACTGAAAGAGGGACAGCGCGACCAGGTGCTGATGGGGGTGACCGGTTCGGGCAAGACCTTCACCATGGCGAACGTCATCGCCCAGATGCAGCGCCCCACCCTCGTGTTGTCGCACAACAAGACGCTGGCGGCCCAGCTCTACGGCGAATTTCGCGAGTTTTTTCCAGGCAATGCGGTCGCCTATTTCGTCAGTTACTACGACTACTATCAACCCGAGGCGTACATCCCGCAGCGCGACATCTACATCGAGAAAGACTCCTCGATCAATGAAGAAATCGACCGCCTCCGGCTCGCCGCCACCAGTGCGTTGATGAGCCGGCGCGACGTGGTGGTCGTGGCCACCGTGAGCTGCATCTACGGCCTCGGTTCACCCAAAGACTATCTCGAGATGATGATTCCCCTGCGGGTGGGGGAAGAGATTGCCCGGGACGAACTGCTGCGTCGGCTGATTGACATCCAGTACGACCGGAATGACATCAGTTTCGAACGGGGGAAGTTCCGGGTTCGCGGCGATGTGGTGGAATGCTGGCCGGCTTACGAAGAGTTCGCCTACCGGATCGAACTGTGGGGCGACGAGATCGAGTCGCTGGCCGAGATCAATCCGACCACGGGGGTCGAGGCCCGCAAGCTCAAGGAAGTCTACATCTATCCGGCCAAGCACTTCGTGATGCCGGCCGATCGAGTGGCCATGGCGGTCAATGACATCCAGCTGGAACTCGATGAACGGCTGGAATTTTTTCGGCGGGAGGGAAAGCTGCTCGAAGCGCAGCGCCTGGCGGCCCGCTGCCGGTTCGACATCGAGATGATGCAGGAGGTGGGTTACTGCCCCGGAATCGAGAACTACAGCCGGCACCTGGCAGGGCGCAAGCCCGGCGAACCTCCCGCCACGCTGTTTGACTTCTTTCCGAAAGATGCCCTGCTGATCGTCGACGAGTCACACGTCACCATACCGCAGATCGGGGCGATGTTCGCCGGTGACCAGTCGCGGAAGAAGACGCTGGTCGAGCATGGCTTTCGGCTGCCCAGCGCGCTCGACAACCGCCCCCTCAAGTTCGACGAGTTCCGGGCCCGTTCGCTGCAGACAATCCTCGTCTCGGCCACCCCCGCAGACTGGGAACTGGAACAGACGCAGGGGGAGGTGGTCGAGCAGGTGATTCGTCCCACGGGGCTGGTGGATCCGCAGATTCATGTCGTGCCGGCACGTGGCCAGGTGCCCCACCTGATCGAGCAGATCAAGCTGCGGGCTGCCAAGGGGGAGCGGGTGCTGGTCACCACGCTGACCAAGCGGATGGCGGAAGACCTGTCACGCTACCTCACCGAGGGGGGGCTGCGTTGCGCCTGGCTCCACTCGGAACTCGACGCCTTCGAGCGGGTTGATGTGCTCAACAAGTTGCGGGGTGATGAGTATGACTGCGTGGTGGGGGTGAACCTGCTTCGCGAAGGGCTCGACCTTCCCGAGGTGTCGCTGGTCGCGATTCTCGATGCCGACAAGGAAGGCTTCCTGCGGAGTGCCACCAGCCTCATCCAGACCATCGGCCGGGCGGCCCGGAATGTGAATGCCGAAGTCATTCTCTATGCCGACATCATCACCGAGAGCATGCAGGACGCCATCTCCGAGACGAACCGCCGGCGGGAACTGCAGATGGCGTACAACCAGCAGCACGGCATCACCCCGGCCACAATCCGCAAGGCGATCAAGCGCGGGATTGAAGAAGAGGTGCAGGCCCGCAAGAAAGCCCAGGAGGCGGCTGGCATTGGGGACGAGCAGACAGCCATCACCCTGGATGTGATGGCCGACCTCGAACGACAGATGCATGAGGCGGCCCGCAGTCTCGATTTCGAACTCGCGGCCCAGTTGCGCGACCAGATTCTCAAGGCGAAACAGAAAACCGGACAGACCCTCACGGCGACCGAGCAGGCGGCCCAGCAGGAAAAGCTGCAGCAAAGCCGGGGGAAGGGGCGCGGCCGACGCGGTGGTGGACGGGTCCCCAAGCCCCAACGGTGAGTGCGGCGCCGGGCACGTGCGTCAGTCGTCGAAATCGAGGGGATCGATCCGATCATGCACATCGGCACCCGGGTTTCGCAGTGGGCTTTGAGCGAACGCGGGGGGCAGTGCCGAAATCGGCTCGTGGGCCCAGCATTCGTAGGGCAGGCGGGCGCGGGCCTGATGGGTCCAACGCAGCAGCAACCACAGGAAGGCCACGCTGGTGGCGAGGATCACTCCCACCAGGGCGATGTCGAACGCCGGTCGTGGACCTTTCTGCGGAAAGAGGCTGACAACCGCGATGATCATGGGTGTCAGCACGATCATCAGCAAGACCGAAATCATCAGCAGATAGGGCATGTCTGCCAGGTTGTGGACACCCATGATGGACACCGGCCACTGGTGAGCCCGGCGGGCGGCGTGCAGACCCGGATCAAGCCAGACCTTGACCGAGTGACGGCGGGCCGAGAAGCAGGCGATCAGGCTGAGCAGTGAACCCAGCGGAAGCCCGACAATCAACAGGATGGCCACCCCCCAGAAACCAGCCGGGAGATTGCCCGGCCCTCGAGGCTGATTGCGGGCCAGTTGTGCGGCCACGATGACGAGCAGCAGCAGCAGAAAGAACGCTGCCAGCAGTGTGCGGGTGACAGCCCGGGCGAAGCTGAACCAGGCACACGCCCGCCCCCGGCCCATGTGGGGATCGTTCCTCCAGAGCCAGACTCCCGTCAGCCAGTCATCCAGACCGAAGTGGCAACAGAGCAGGATGGCGGAGAGGGCGGGGCTGGCGGTCAGTTCGAACGCCAGCAGGGCGGCCAGCGAAACGGTGGGCCAATACCAGCGCTGCCAGAATCCGGGAGGATTCTCCTGTTCGGGGGGAGGTTCGGAATCGCCGGGAGAGCGGGACATGGTGGGTGGCCGGTGACATGCCTGGGTGCGGGAACCCAACAGGCAGTCCAGTCTACCACAGGGCCGACAGGATGGTTGTGCAGCGGCCCTTGGGAGACGGGGGCCATGTCATGTCGAAGGGGGACGAGCCCCCGGCACGTCGGGCCGACCCCGATTCGCCGTTCGGCACGCTGCTGGGGGCCCGTGCGGCTGGGGTCCCGTGCCGCTGGGGACTCGTGCAGTTGGAGGCCCGTGCAG
>DNUF01000141.1:2277-6736 GCA_003508595.1 Planctomycetaceae bacterium | reverse complement strand
CGACAGCAAGGCGCAAAAAAACACGGGGCGACCTTTCAGAAAAGGTCACCCCGTGTTCAGGATCGGGCCACACACAGCCGCGCGGGAGGAAAGCCCCGGGCGGCGAGGGGAACCAGATTACTTGGCGGCGGTGGGAACCACCCAGACCTTGCACTCGGTCTCGACTTCCTCGTGCATGCGGATCTTGACGGTGTACATCGCCAGTTCCTTGAGGGGGCCGTCGAGGCGAACCATTTCGGGTTCGACCGCGAAGCCCGCGCTCTTGAGCTGCTTGCTGATCTCGGGGGCGCCAATCGAGCCGTAGAGGTGACCCTCTTCGTTGGCATTGGCTTCGATGGTCACACTGTACTTGCCAACCTGGTCGGCCAGTTTCCGCAGTTCGGCCAGACGCTTCTTGGCCAGTTCGGCGAGTCGGGCGCGGTGCTTCTCGACCATCATCTTGTTGTGGTCGGTGGCCACCGTGGCCAGGCCCTGCGGCAACAGGAAGTTGCGGGCGTAGCCCGTACGAACCGAGACGATCTCCCCCTGCTTGCCCAGCGAGGGAACATCTTCGGCCAGCATCAGTTCGACATTGCGACGACGAGAGGTGGGAGAGGCTGAGGGAGGCATCAAACTTTCCAGTCGCCCTCTGGATCACAGAAGGCCAGCAAAAACAGGAACAGAATCAGGTTGGTTCAACAGGTCTCGGGACTCACAGCCGCACAGGCCAGTTCCCGATCGGTTTCACAGTGTGGTTTCCATGATCATGAGCCTTGATCGCAGTCGTCAAGAGTTCGTGATCGTCTGGAGATGGTTGTCAGATGTTGATCGGCAGGATGTTGGCCTGGTGGATTCGACCAGAATTTCATCCAGACCGGGGAACAGCGAACGGCTAGAACGGGACGTCATCACTGGGGGGTTCGGAAGAGCCGCCGAAGTTGCCCCCTCCGTAGTTGTTGTTCCCCGAGTAACTCCCCTCGGCACCGTAATCGTCTCCCCCCTGGCTGTATGAGTCGGACTGGGGAGTACTGCGGCCACCGCCGCCGCCACCACCCCCCCCGCCACCCTCACCCCGGCCACCCAGGAGTTGCATCTTCTCGCAGACCACCCGCAGCTTGCTGCGTTTCTGGCCCGACTGCTTGTCTTCCCAGGAATCGAGTTGCAGACGCCCCTCGATCAGCACCGGGCGCCCCTTGGCGAGGTACTCACCGGCCACCTCGGCATCACGTCCCCAGCAGGTGACATCGACAAAGGTGGTCTCTTCCTTCCGCTGGTTGGACTGCTTGTCCCACCAGTAGCGGTTGACCGCCAGCCCGATCTCGGTCACTGCCTGCCCGGCCGGGGTCCGCTTGACCTGCGGATCGCGGGTCACGTTGCCGACGAGGATCACCTTGTTGAAGCTTGCCATGGGCCATGCACCTCAGTCAGAACGAGGCCAGAGAACGAGGCCGGAACAGAAAACAGAATCCAACATGGACCAGCAGAAGCCGCAGGGAACTTTCCCCGATCCACCAAAGGCTTCCAGAATGATTCACTTCCAGGATCACTCCTGGAGCATCAGGCGTTGAGCATCAGTCGTTTTTGGGGGACACTCGCATCGGCTCGGAGATGGACTCTCCCGGAAAGCATCCGGAATCGGCGAGGATGACATCCAGCCAGATTCGCCAAGGCCAGACTCGCCAACCCCAGACTGGCCAACTGGGGCATCAGGCCCACAGTTGCCGCCCACCGTCGCCGAACCGCAGAGCCGCCCGATCAGACGCCAGCGTCGACCGCCACGACCGCCGGCACCACGTCGGCCAGCGACGACGAATCGGAGTCGTGGAACGTCGTGATGACCTCACCCTTGCCATTCGCCATGTCGACCATGGGGGCAATCAGCTTTTCGGGCAGCTTGATGATCAGATGACGCAGAACCGACTCATTGAGCTTGACCATGCGGTCGAGCTCGTGCACTTTCCGGCTTTCGACCGTGAAGTAGGTCAGAAAATGCATTCCCTTCCGCTGTCCATCGATGGCATACGCCAGCTTGCCATCCTGCCAGGGACGGGTCGCCAGCACCTGGGCGCCGATCTTCTCGAGCATCCCCAGCACTTCACCCGTGGTTCCCTGCGGATTGGACGCATACTTGTTGCTGTCCACCAGAAACATCCCCTCGTACGTCACAGCAGCCACGACTAATCTCCTTCCAAATCGGTTCCCGCCCTCCGCGTCACAGCACCTGCTGTACTCCGCTGGCTGGCCAGATCCACCGATTCTCTCGCCACTCAAAAAACTCGGTAACTCGACTCAGCGTGTCACCCGACCCGCTGCAAACTGACCCACGGCAATCCGACTCAAGGCAACCTGATTCACGACCACCTGATTCACGATCATCTGATGGGCGACGGTCGCGTGAAACGCTGCCGTTCAGAAATGACATCCAACGGCATTGCCGGGAGATCTCATTCGCAGATGGGTTGATGACAGATGTTTGTGTCCGTCTCTTCAGCCCCCGCAATCCCGACTGACAAACCGGAACGGCAGGCAGTGCGAAACCCTCGGGGGAAGTGGAGGATTATCGACGAGCTACGCGGGAAATGCAACTCTGATTTCCCTGTTTTTTTGGGCCAGTTCTGTGTTGTATCTGCTTGTCTTGGAATGACTTAAACAGACCTGAACGGGTTGGCTCGGGCCGGTTGTGTTGGGTTTTGGCGGGTTCCGGCGGAGGCGGGTCCGTGTTGGCCCTGAGGTCCGCTTTCCCCCCCGGGGCTCTCCGTTCCCCCCCTCCCCACCCGAAATGCATTCCCGTCCTCAACGCTGGATGGGCTGCACAATCCGCCCGATCGATTCCACCGCACCAGCACAATCACCGTCCGGCACTCGAAGTGCTGTTCAAATCCGTTGTTGGGATTGCATGACAGTGCCAATTAGTGATCAAAAAGACCTCCATGGACGCCAGTCACCATTTCCCAGGACGGCCACTTGAGATTGCCCTTGAGATTGCCATCGTCGGACCGGGGTATGGGCCCTGCCGGGGATGTCGCTCCTGACCAAATTTCCCCGGCATGACTTTCGATCGCCCCTGGGCTACCATCGCGACAACTCCGGCCCTGCCTTTCCGAACCCACCTTTGACGGACTCCTGCCATGCGTTCCTGGTTCACCTTGCTGGCGCTGATTGCGTTGCCCGGGTTGTCATTGCCCGGGTTCTCATTGGCGGAAGAATGGCCGAACTGGCGCGGCCCCGGGCAGAATGGCGTCGCATCCCAAAAGCCATTCCCCCTCCAGTGGAGCAAGACGGAGAATGTCGCCTGGGTGGTCGATCTTCCCGGCAAGGGGGCCTCGACCCCCATCGTCGCCCGGGGAGATGTCATCCTGACCAGCGGCCAGGATGGCAAGAACCTCGCCCTGGCCTACACGGCGAAGGGAGAGCTGAAATGGAGCCGGCCAATCGGTGAGGAACGGGAAGGCAAGCACGCCAAGGCGACCGGTTCCAACCCGTCTCCCGTGACCGACGGCCAGTCCATTTTCGTCTATTTCAAGAGTGGCGATCTCGCGGCCCTCGACTTCGAAGGCAAAATCCTCTGGCAACTCAACCTGCAAAAAGAATATGGAGAGGACACCCTCTGGTGGGACCTCGGCACCTCTCCCGTCCTCACCCGCCAGCACGTGATTGTGGCGGTGATGCAGACCGGTCCTTCCTATCTCGTTGCCGTCGACAAGAAAACCGGAAAGCCCGCCTGGAAACACGATCGTGATCTGAACGCTCCCAGCGAGGCCGCCCAGAGCTATTCGACCCCCCTGGTGCTGACCCAGGGTGAGAGCGAAACCCTGGTGGTCCTGGGGGCCGACCACGTCACCGCACACGATGCGAAAACCGGAAATGAGATTTGGCGGGTCGGTGGCCTGAATCCCACCGAGCAGAAGTTCTTCCGCTCGATTTCTTCGCCCGTCGTCTGTGGCGATGTGGTGGTTTCTCCCTACGCCCGTGGCTCAACCCTCACCGGCATCAAGCTCGGGGGGAAGGGAGATGTCACACGGCAGAATGTCGCCTGGTTCCGCGACAAACTCGGTGCCGACGTGCCGACCCCGGCTGCCGTCGATGGCAAGGTCTATCTCTGCACAGACCGTGGCGAAGTGCACTGTCTCAACGGACAGACCGGCGAAACACTCTGGTCCGGGGCGGTCGAAAAGAACCGCAATGCGTTCAGTGCCTCGCCGGTTCTCGCGGGGGGTCGAATCTACATCACCCGCGAAGATGGCACGACCTTTGTTCTCGCCCAGGGAGACGCCTTCGAACAGCTCGCCATGAATGAGCTGGAAGGGGAATTCGTGGTGGCGACGCCCGTCTTTGTCGACGGCCGGATTTATATCCGTACCAGGGAACGCCTGTACGCCATTGGTGACTGAAAGGCCATCGGAATTCGAGCCGGCCTGGGTCTCTCCCGCTGTTCGCGAGGAGGCTGCGCGCCGTGCCGGGCGACGAAACTTGACATCCA
>DNUF01000141.1:1163-1987 GCA_003508595.1 Planctomycetaceae bacterium | reverse complement strand
AGGGGATCCCAGAAATTGAAATTCGCAGAAACCCCCGAAATTCATCTCGCAAATCCACCTGTTTCCGGTAAGGTGGAGAAACTTGTTTTGCGCCCCTGCTTTGTGGAGCGCGGGTCTCTCTGACCCTCGTCCTGCACCTGCCTGGTTGGGATCCCCAACGGTCTTCACCGGGGAATCGACTGGCTGGTCCCGTTTGCTGGAGAACCTCACGCATGATCACGCAACTCGACGTTGAAGCCCCACGCCTGCTCCCTTCGACAGAATTGCCGAAGTACACCTACATTCCCGGTGCTGGTCTTCCCCATCCTTTCCGTGATCCGAGGGGACACAGTCACAACCGCAAGAATCCGGCCCCGCTGGCGCTCGATTCCGAAACCTGGGCCGAGAATCGTTCCTACCTCTGGGCGATCGACCTCTTCAACCTGGGTTATTACTGGGAAGCCCACGAAGAGTGGGAACGGTTGCTGCGCTCGACCGGCAACGACACCACCTGCGGCCGTTATTTGAAGGGGCTGATCAAGCTCGCGGCGGCCGGGGTCAAGGTCCGGGAGAACAGCCTGCACGGGGTTCGCCGGCATGCCGCCTCGGCCGGGGAAGTCTTCGCCGACGTGGCCGCCGAAGTGAGTGGTGAGTTCCTGTGCGGCCTGGAGTTCACCAAGCTGCAGTACGCGGCCGACCGGGCGGCCCAACTCACCTACAAGAACACCTACACCGCCGGCAAGCCGGTGCGCGTCTTCCCGTTCATCCTGCAGCCCAATCCGCTCCCCCTCGCCTACTGAGCCGCGGCGACGGAACCTTCCTGCAGGAAGGCCACTCTCGCCCCA
>DNUF01000141.1:0-888 GCA_003508595.1 Planctomycetaceae bacterium | reverse complement strand
CTGACCCCAGGGAACTGCCAGGCGGACTTGCAAGCCCCCCCCACGTGCCATCACAGTCAACGCCAGTCTCCGATCCGTCGGTGGCTGGCGTTGTGCGTTGATGAGGCTGCGGGAGGCGACTTTCTCACCCCGGCATCCTCCCCGAGCATCCCTGTTTCTGGACCCGCTCTCCATGCCCGTGCACCAAAACCGCCTGTTGCTGTTGGTTGCGAGTCTCTCCCTGGCGTGGAGTCGGTGGTGCGAACCGGCGCTCGCTGAGACCCCGGCACAGGCCTGGCATGGGGAATACGCCGGCTCTCTCCCCGATCCCACCGGCCGGCCCCAATGGACCGGTCTGCAGGTGGTTCCCCAGGGGAAGGGAGAATACCTGGCTGTTGAATTGGCGGGAGGACTCCCCGGCAATCGCTGGAACATGCGCGATCGCCAGGAAGCGGTGGGGCGAGCCGAGGGGACTCCCACCCTGGTGCTGGCATCCCCCGTCCGCAAGTACGAAGTCGATGGCTGGCAGGTGCGTGTGACCGATCTGCAGGGGAACCCGGTGGGAACCCTCCGCCGGTATTTCCGCAGCAGCCAGACACTCGGTTCACCCCCTCCCGCGGGTGCGATCGTGCTCTTCTCGGGGGGCCCCACCAGCGAACTGAAGAACGCGAAGATCACCCCCGAGGGGCTGCTGCAGGTGGGCTGCGAGACCACGCGGGCCTACCGCGATTTCTGTCTGCATGTCGAGTTCCGGACCCCGTTGATGCCCGAGGCCCGCAGCCAGGCCCGGGGGAATTCGGGCGTCTATCTCCAGGGGCGATACGAAGTCCAGATTCTCGATTCGTTCGGTCTGGTGAGCCAGAACAACGACTGTGGCAGTCTCTACAAACAGCGCCCCCCGCTGTTGAA
>DNUF01000022.1:715-4252 GCA_003508595.1 Planctomycetaceae bacterium | reverse complement strand
GGCCTCTCCCCCCAACGACGCGACCTTCCCGCTCCTGACCCCTCCCGCATGGCCTCGCGAGTGGCGGGAGTTTCGATCGTGGTTGTCACAGCACCTTGCCCTCTTCGCCCGCAACGCAACGCCTGACCGGTGTGACCAGGCAGCCCTGCAGGCTGGCATCTGGCAATGCCTGGGAGAACTCGATCTCAGCCACACACTCTCGCAGCAGCATGAGGGACAAGGCCGGGAGCAACTCTGTGACTATTGGCACGCCATCATGCACCGCCGGGAACC
Organism: Planctomycetaceae bacterium; assembly: GCA_003508595.1. Taxonomy (GTDB): domain Bacteria; phylum Planctomycetota; class Planctomycetia; order Planctomycetales; family Planctomycetaceae; genus UBA10511. The sequence goes on along the minus strand of DNUF01000022.1, from coordinate 3,979 downwards.
CGACTACGGCAACGCCAGGTACTGGTTCCGGCAGTTGGGACGTCACCCGGCGTGGGTGACACTCGCCGAACGGGTCAATCGACTTTGGGAACAAGCGGAGATCTCAAATCAGGCATGGCGATCGCGTCTGCTGCGGGGTGGTGCGTGGGATTCGTTTACGATGGTTGACCTTGCCGAGGCAGCGGTTCAGGATGCCAGCCTGGAATCTGTGGCCCGAAGGATCCAGGCACTGGAATTGGTCACCTTGATGGAATACTGCCTGTTGCCACTCAACGTTCGTGACCGGCCCCAGCGTCAGTGAAAGACTCGCCAACCGGTTTCGGACATCAGTTCGTCCAGAACTTCCCGCGTCAATGTGGGGGTCCGGGGCAACTCGAGGACGGTCAGTCCGGGCAGGCGTGCCTTCAACAACGGCATGGCAGCCGAGGAAATGGAGGTCTTCCGCAACGACAACGTTCGAAGCTGTGGCAGATGGGGGAGGTGCTTCAGCCCCGAATCGTCGAGGGACGTCTCATCCAGGAACAACACCTGGAGAGCCGGCAGGCGGGCCAGCGCCGAGAGGCCAGCCCCCCCCAGGTTCGTTCCCCGCAGAGACAGTTGAGTCAATGACCTCAGCTCGGGCAGGTTGGCCAATCCAGCATCCGGTAACGGAGCGTGGTCGAGTGACAGATTTTTCAAACCGGGTGTTTGACACAAGGACTTCAGACCCACTCCCGAGACGCGAGTTTCGGACAAGTCGAGCGACCTGAGGGTGTCCAATCGGGGCAATGCCGACAAATCGCCATCATCGACGGCCGTCCCCCGCAGAGAGAGAACGGCCAACCGGGGCAGGCGGTCCAGCACCGACAGGCCAGCTCCGGAAAGTGTCGCGGCATCGAGAGACAACTGCTCCAATGCGGCAAGCGGGGGCAGCGAAGACAACGCCGCATTGCGGAGGCGGCATTTGTTGAGACTCAGTTTCTCGAGGTGCCCCAGTCGCCCGAGAGGCTGCAGGTCAGACGCGTCCAGGGAGAGATCCTGAAGCGTCAGTGATACGAGGTCGCGCAGGGCTCCCAGCGAAATCAACCCCTCCCTGGTCACCGTCCCTCCCGAGAGCCTCAGTTCCTTCAACTCGGGAAATTGTCTCACATCCCGCAATTGACTGTCGTTGTCCACATCGTAGAGATAGATGCCGTTACAACGAACGTCGGTCCAGAGAAATCCCAACCGATCGTCGGCCCGTGAGCCCGCCGGCGGCAAGGCCAAAGTTGGCTCCACCAGGCGACGCCAGGAGCGGGGCGACTCAGTGATCCCGACGGGGGAAAGTCCACTGCGCTGCCCTGCGGCCGCCGACTGCAGTCGGCGCAGTGCATTCAGGCGGACATTCCAGCGCCAGGCTGTCCACGCTTCATGCAGGACCGCAATGAGCGGCACCAGGGCGAGCACCGCAAAAAAATTCCACGGGATCGCCGGCATCCGTTGTCGCCACGTCCGACGTGGCGAACGCTCCAGTCCAGGTTCGCTGCCACCCGGAGCTGTATTCTTCCGGGTGGTGTCGCCAGAGGGAACACCCTTCATGCGAATCTCGCGGAGACATTGTGGGTGAGGCTGAGATCCACTCGCGCAGTCCCGCAGTCCGCGATGCGCTCCGCAGTTTCATGACGGGACAGTCCTTGACTGACTCCAGGTTCCATCGCTGTCATCCCGTCCCAACTCTTCATCCGTAGTCAGCTCGCTTCGACATCACCGAGGAGTTGTTCCCCGCCCTGGTCCGGGAGCAGAACGACCGAAGGCAAACAAAATCCGCGAGACTTGGGGGGGACAACGCCAATCAGTAGTTGATCTGCAACTGGCAACGCAATGAATGTCCTTCATATTGACCGTAGCTGCGTCCCGTCGTCTGCGCCAGGGTGTTGGTCCGATTGCTGATGGAGTACTGAGTCGTCAGTTCCACCTGCGGCGTGAACTGCCATTCGGTTCCGAAGTCCCACTCCTTGACATCACTATACGGGGCGTTTCGTTCGGCCTTGTAGCCCCCCCGGAAAAAACTGAACCGGAGGAAAGGAAAGACAGTGCCGCAGGTTGGGGTGTCAATCTTGTAGAACAACTGGGAATATCCCCCCTGCAGTGCCCGTTCAACAACAGCGGTCTGTGCGTCATTCAAACCGGGACCATTCCCCACATTCCATTCCGCCTGGATGCCGAAGGGCTGGGGGTAGTACACGAATGTGGCCCCAACGCGTTCGTCACGGATGCCGTCGCGATTGTCGGTCTCCAGGGTCCCCAAAGGACGGACCAGTGGCCCGACTCCGAGAGGACGAATGGGCGACGAGAGAACGGTGTATTTGCCGGTGTAGGCCTGGATGCCAACTTCGACGATCTGCTCATCGGTGAGGTAGAACGGCCAGGTGAAGCGGGTGACAAGGTGCAGATCGTCGTTTTGTTCGGCCAATGATCCTCCCTGACCGTTGTACACACCGAACGCAAACGCACCGTAGTTGCCTGAACCCTTCAAGCCCTCATCCAGCACATACTTGAAGAGATCCTGAGCCTCGTCCGGGGTCCAGTAATAAAAGATTCCCAAATCCCGCTCGTTGCGGGCGGCACTGTTGATGCCATCGGTTCGGTCGAGCGCGATTCGGTTGGAACTCGACTGAAGATTCTCCCAGCCATAGGGGACTTTGGACTGGCCAACCCGAAAGCGATGAACCTTGTCGGTGTCGACGTAGATATCGCCGTACCAGTCGCGGATCTGGGCGAACTGATGGGCATCGGGACTTCCCGGCACTCCCGATGCGAAATCGGGCTGCAGATACACGTACAGATGCTCTGACAGGTCACCCGAGATGATCACCCGTGCCCGGCGAATGAGAAAATTCTGGTCATCGGACAAGGACCTGTCTCCCGCGTGCTGGACCGGTGCAGATCCATCCTCCTCCCAGATCGACGTGTTGTAACGGAACTGGGCGTAACCCCGCACACTGAGTCGGTCAAACCATTTTTTGGATTTGGAATCAGCCTTCTTGTCAGCCGATTTGCGGGTCTGTTCATCGACCGTTGTAATCGCCGGGTCTTTGGCTGACTTGAAGCGGTCTTTGACCTTGTCGATGAGATCCGAATCCTCGCTCCTTGACTCCCTCAGTTCTTGAAGTTCACGTTCGTTCCTCTCCAGTCGCTGGAGCAGATCGGAAACTGTGGGCGACACGTCCGTCTCACCGTTGGCGTCAGTGCCAGGTACTGGACTCTGCAGAGACTCCTCCATCTCCACAGCTTGCGATGGAACTG
>DNUF01000022.1:0-492 GCA_003508595.1 Planctomycetaceae bacterium | reverse complement strand
GCGATGGAACTGGCTCGAAATACTCGTCCTGCCCCGAAACAGGTTTCGACCCGCCAAGGAGAATCAGCAGTCCGCTCATGCAGGCCAAAAATGTCTGCAGAGTCCTCCCACGGAAGTAGTCCAAGCGGTTCACAGAAACCTCCCCTCCCCGGCAAAGTTGATGCAATCCGGACAACCGGAATAATCCGTTTCATCGGATCGAACGCGCCGGGATATTATGAAGATTTCGTGAAAGCCGGGAACTGCTGCGCAGAATTCGACGCTTTTCCAACTTGAGTCCGGATTTCGCAGCCCACTTGCCCACCCAATCACCGACCATCACCTTCGCGACAACACCAATCCACAACAGCCCCGCACCTACCCAAACCACCCTGCCATCCCAGACAGGCCATTCCGCCATTTCTTTCCGCCCCATGTGACTCAGAACGTTCAGTAGTGCCGCACAATTCAACTTGGATGACTCAGGAAACTGCGGTATTTCCCAAGAACGCC
>DNUF01000246.1 GCA_003508595.1 Planctomycetaceae bacterium | reverse complement strand
CCATGGCCCAATGTCTCAATTTCCGGAATCGGCCGTACATTTTGCCGGATCGATATATTTTTACAAAGCTAATCCCCCATTAAAATCGCTTTTCTCTACCCAAAACCCCCACACCCCAACCAATCGGTCATCGGGAAGCCGCTTTTTTGGGAATCCACCTTTTTTTTGCATTTCTATGTAATCAGTACTTGACAACCAAATTTGGTTCGTTAAATTTTGGTTATTGAGAACGCAGTGGCAACTGCCACGCGAGATTGAGTGATCCGGAGGGAGTTCTTGAGTCCGGATCCCATGCTCAACCTGTGCCGGAGGCTGGCGCGGCCAACCCCGGGAGAGCCGTGAGTTCCACTGCCACCCGGTTCGACCGCTGCCCGAACCCCAACCGGCTTCTTGTGTCTGCTGTTCTTGCTGCTTGTGGAGACCTGGCTCGCCACGCTTGATTGGACTCTGTTGTAGGATTCCAGCGCGGCGCTCTGGGACTCCCGCCTTTCCTGGGAGAGTTGTCATGTCTCTGGTCATTCGCAAGGTGAAGTCTCTGGTGGTCCGCGAAGAGGGAGCCACCATGGTTGAGTACGGCCTGATGGTCGCCCTGATCGCGATTGTTGCCATCGGTGGTGCGACCGATGTGGGCACTGCCCTGAACCAGCTGTTCGCGTCGATCGCCACCACGCTGTAAGCCGGCGGTCATGCTCCTTGTCTGGCCTGCCATCGGTCACTCACCGGGGCAGGCCAGATTCTCTTTCCCAGTTGTGTCGCCGACACGACTTCTCCGAACCAACATCTCAGACGCAGTGTGGACCATGCGATCCCGGCAACTTTTGCTGACTGTCTTTGCGGGTGTCTTCAGCCTGATTGTCGTCGTCGGGGCCATCTGGAACCCGCGCTCGAATCGCAATTCCACGATGTCCGTCGCGATCGCCGTGACACGAGACCTCGACTCGGGTACGGAGTTGACGGCCGACATGCTGGCGACTGTCGCCTTCCCGGAACAACACCTCCCCTCGGGAGCCATCACGGACACGGCGGACTTGCTCGGCAAGATCCTGCGATCTCCCGTCCAGCGGAATCAGCTGGTCTATCCGGGGAATCTGTTGGAAGAAGATTCCCGGCAAGCCCTGCAGTCAAAGATCCCCGAGGGACATTGCGCCTACTCGATTCAGCTCAACAGTGCGAGCGCGGGCCTGGCTGGCTTCGCCCTTCCGGGGAGTCGTGTCAATGTCCTGTCGCATGCGGAAACGCAACGCGGTCAGGAGTCGGGGGCCAGCGATCTGGTTGTTGAGAACGTCCTGATTCTGGCTGTTGACGATGTTCAAAATCCCGACAAAGTCTCGACGAATCCAAAGTCGATGACCCTCCTCGTCACCCTCGAGCAGTCGACTCTGGTCGATGCGGCACAGTCCCGTGGCCCACTGCGTCTGGCCCTGCGAAATGGTGCCGATCAGACACCCCCAAAACCGGAATCGCCCCCCACAGTGCCTGTTCCGGTCGAGGAAGACGATTCCCGACTGCCCGCCGGCGACCACATCAAGCCCCGACGGCGGCGAACGGAATTCAGTGTCCTGGTGATGCGCGGACCGACAACGGCAGCCTCCCCGGTGCGCGCCTCCAAGGTGTCACTCCCCTCGATCACCCTTCAGTCCGTCCCGGGCATGACCTCACCATCCCGCTGATTCGGATCTCGCATCGCAGACCATCCCATCCGGGCGGTGGTTCAGTGCAGACCGCGACCACTGAGAGTGCCGCCGAATCGGGGCTGCAGCAATCGCACGTCGTCCGAATGGAAACTCCGCCGGCCCACGTGGAGGGAGTGGGGCGGTTACTTGCCGGGCCCTGGGGCGGAATGCAATTCGAATGCACCCCGACCGCCCCGTCATGGGTCAGTCGCGCGGTCACGAAGCACTCGACATGTTGCAGGCGCTGAACACCGGGCACAACGGCGGCATGCCCCCCCTGCATTCCAATGACTCCCGGGACTCCATTCCTATCCCCCTCTGGATGATTCGCCGACCGATTGCCGCCGCCGTCCATCCAGTCGTGCAGGCAGCCCGTCTCACCCCCGGAGTCCGGCGGGTGACCACATTTCGGAATTCACCGGGATGGAAGGGGACAACATCAGGATCCTCGACAACTGCGTTTTCCGGCCGAACGGTCTTGAGAGTGAAAATCGTCCCTGCGGCCAGTTTCTCGAAACGGACATTCGCACGAAGTGACTCGAAGCACTGCAATCCCTGGGAACGCATCTTCCCAGATCCATGTTCGACCGACGGGTCTTGTTGACCTGCTGATCTGAAGGATCATCATCCATGGGAATCGGCATCTACAACCTCAGCATCGGCCTGGCAGCAGGATTTGGCCTGCTCAGCCTGCTTTCGGTGGTGCGCGATCTGATGACGCGCGACAGGGAACGGCTGAAGGAACGAATCGACGGACAGCTTGCCTCCCGCAGTATCGAACGAACCCGAAACTCTGTCGTCCGCCACCTGACGCCCCGCGAGATGCAGCGCATCCTCTCGCAGGACCAGGTGGCCTGGTACCAACTCGACGCCCTGCACCACCTGGTGGAACAGGCGGGTGTCGCACTGGCCCCCACCACCTTTCTCTGGATCAGCCTGGGAGGCTTCCTCACGGGAATCACACTCGGGATCCTCTTCCTGCTCAAACTGTGGCAGGTTCTGGTGCTTGGATGTCTACTCGGGGGACTCCCCTGGTTTTGGTTGTCCCGACGCAGACACCAGCGGGAGGAGGCCCTGAGAGCCCAGCTGGCCGATGTCTTCGAGTTGATGAGCAGCACGCTGCGGGCGGGACAATCGATCGCCGAGTCCATGCGGGCAGTCTCCCAGGATTTTCCCCCCCCGGTCTCGGAGGAATTTCTGCTTTGCGCAGAACAACAGCACCTCGGACTTGATCCCGAAATCGCCCTCCGCCAACTTGCCGCGCGCAATCGCATTCCCGAATTGAAGACCTTTGTGGTCGCACTGCTGGTCCAGAAGTCATCGGGAGGCAACCTCGCCGACATCCTGCAGACGTTGTCGCGCCTCGTTCGGGAACGGCAGCGGATGATCGGGGAGATCGACTCCCTGACGGCCGAGGCGCGGCTGCAGGCCTGGATCCTGATGGCGCTGCCCCCATTCCTGGTCGGAGCGATGACGATCCTCAATCCCCTGTATGCGGAATCTCTCTTCGCAATGCCGGAACTGCTTCAACTGGTCGCGCTGGGAATGCTGATCGGTGGGCTCAGCATCCGCAAGATCATCCAACTGGACAATTGAAGAACGGGAATTGCAACTCATGATTCGCCTGATTCTTCTCGCGGCGGCGATCGCCTCCCTGACCACCACCATCGCCCACTTCGTCCTGGGACGGAGGCAAGACCGAATCCGTCGCCGGGTCCAGGAACTGCATCCGGAACGGGAACAGAGCCAGCGAGAGATGATCGCTCTGTTCAATCAGATGGTACGGTCGACGATTCCACGCATGGGAGAGACACTCGTTCCCTCCAATACCGAGGAACGATCGCGCCTTGCGACCCGCCTGCTTCACGCCGGCTATTACAGCCCCAATGCGGTGCCGATTTACCTCGCCACGCGCCTGGCCATCAGCCTGCTCCCGGCATTCATCGGAGCCATCCTTTTTTTCAGCGGTGTCTTTGTCACGAAACGTGCCCTGACCAACTCCATGGCACTGAGCCTGCTGGTCTTCATTGGATCGGGACACTGGCTGGACAACCGCAAGCAGGCCCGGCAATTGAGCCTGCGCCACAGTCTGCCCGACACAATTGACCTGATTGTGATCTGCATGAGTGGCGGCCTCAGCCTCAATGCGGCTCTCCAGCGAGTCACCGACGAACTGGTTACCGCCCACCCCATGCTGGCCCGGGAACTGAGGATTGTGGAACGGGAAATGCAACTTGGCAGCAGCCTTCCGGAAGCCCTGCTGCGTTTCTCGAGGCGGACGGACCTCGTCGAGCTCCGCAACCTGTCGGCTGTGATCAACCTGGCCGAACGATATGGCTCCAGCATGTGCCGAACGCTGGAATCATTCTCTGCCGATCTGCGGATCAAGCGAAAACAGTCTGCCGAAAAGGCGGCCCGCAAAGCGGCGATCAAGGTGATGATTCCCACCCTCCTGTTCATCTTTCCGGCGATCTTCGTCGTCATCCTGGGACCAGCCGTCGTCCATATCTACGAGATCCTGCACAGCCTGACACAGACCTGAAGGCGCGATCGCCATCGGATTTCTCCCGTTTCCTCCTCCAGGGTGAAATGACCTTCCATGCCCCCTTTCACCTGCCAAATACTGCTGGTGTGCTCTCTCTGTGTGATGGCGGCAATCGACTTCCGCACGTATCGGCTGCCAAATTGGTTCACCCTCCCGTTGATGGGTCTGGGCTGGATCTGGCATTCCGTGGCGGGGGAAGGGGCGGGCTTGGCATGGTCTCTGACCGGAACCCTGATCAGTCTGCTGCCGCTCCTCTGGTTTCATCTGCGTGGGAAAATGGGAGCGGGAGACGTCAAACTAATGGGTGCCGTCGGAGCCTGGCTGGGAGGCTGGACGGGGCTGCATGTTCTTGTTGTCTCGGGACTGGCCGGCGTGCTGTGCGATCTTGGATACCGCTGGAGGCACTCGCGCAGTCCTCGTCCATCTTCCCTGTCGAATTCGGACCGACTCCGGGGAGAGCATGTCGAGACCGCTCTGACAGACCCCGAATTGCGGAGGCGCTGGATTCCCTTCAGCATTCCGATTGCGTTGGGAGTGCTCGTACTTGTGCTGTTTCCAGGGCTGATGCGTGAGCCTCCAGGACGGGGTCCGTCTGCACAGGCCCCCCTTCAGGAAAACGAGCGATGACCATCCTGCCTGTTCTCGGTCGAACTGATTTCCTGTCGGCGCCCCCTCACAGTCGCTCGTCCGAGTTTCCTCGACGTCGCCTCTCCGCCGCATCCCCCGTTCACCACCAGCGGTGTGGAGCCGCGATGCTCGAATTCGCCGTGGTGCTTCCGATCCTGCTCTTGGCGCTGGTGGGAATTGTGGAGTTCGGGCGACTTGGTTCGCTCGGGGTTCGCATTGCCCACGCAGCCCGGGCGGGTGCCGAGTATGGTGCCCTGCATCCTCCAGATGCCTACACACTGACAGACTGGCCCCGCCTGTGTGAACAGAGAGTCCGGGAGGCTTTGGCGAATCAGCCGGGGATTGATGCCAGCCTCCTCCAGGTGCAATGCACCTACTCCGTCGCCACCCCTGTCAGCAGATCTCAGGTCGAAGTGCGGTATCCGTTCACCCTGTTGATCGGCTGGAATGATTCCCCCGCGAGTCTGACCATCCACAGGGTGGCTGTTTTGCCGGTGATCCGTTGATGCACACGACTCTTCCCACTCGATTCCCACCTGAGGCAACAGGACGCCGCCATCGGCCCGTGAGCGCATTTCCCAAGCGCCGTGCATTCATTTCGTCTGGACGGATGGGCTCGGCCACGGTCGAAACCGCTCTCGTGATGCTGGTGTGGATGCTGTTGCTGATCGGAACTCTTGACCTCGCGATCGTGCTGTTCCGACACACGTTCGTGCACCACCTCGCGAACAGTGCCGCCAGAATGGCGGCCGTCCGCGGAGCAAACTCGGCGCCCGAGGCGACTCCCTGGGGGCCAACCACCGTGCAGTGCACGCTGAACCAGGCACATCCCGTAGCCGATGCATTGCGGCCACTCACAGGAAGCATGTCCCCTGCCGACCTCCAGATTCGGCTGGAATGGCCCGATGGGGGGAATGGCTTTGATCAGCGGGTCCGAGTGACTGTCACCGCCACCCAGCCCACGGCACTGGCTGGCCTGCTTCCCGGTCCTGGCAGCATATCCCTGCAGGCGACCTCCCTGGCCCGGATCAGCAATTGAGCAGTCCAGCATGAGTCTGACCAACCGCTTTGCGATCGACACAACCGCTTCCGAGCGATCGCGTTCGGGAACGATCCTGCAGTTGACTGCAATCACCCTCACCATCTCACTCTCCGTGATGGGACTTGTGATTGAGACAGGGCGATTGATGGCCCGGTCGCGGGAAGTCCAGACCGCTGCGGACTCGGCCGCGATGGTCGCTGCCGAGATGCTCAATCACCAGGCCACCACGACAACCGCCCGGACGACGGCAATCAACTTTGCCTCAACGTACAACGGCGTGACCCCCGGCAGTGTGCTGGTCAACCTTCCCCCCACGTCGGGTTCCTTCGCCAACCAGTCGGGGTTTGCCGAAGCCAGGGTCACCTATTCGCTCGATACTCCACTGGGCCGGTTGCTGAATGCGTCCACCCACACGCCACTCCATGCACGCGCGGTCGCAGGGCCCAAGGCGACCGCGTGGAACGATGTTCTGCTGGCACTCGACCCACAATCTGTGCCAGGTCTCTCGGCAACAGGTTCGGGTCAACTGCGTCTCGAGGGCGATTGCGCGACCAATTCGAATGGTGGGGGCTTTGATGAAACCGGTCAAACCGTCAGTGGACTGCCTGGCTACGGAGCCGAGGTTTCTCTCGCGGGTACCCTGCTCGCCCACCAGGTCCGGGTGACCGGCGGTGTCAATGCGCCGGGGAATTTTGCCGGATTG
>DNUF01000226.1:67992-69066 GCA_003508595.1 Planctomycetaceae bacterium | reverse complement strand
CCCTCGCAGGGGGGGAACTGGTGCGGCACAGCAACCCCGGGCTGGGCTGACGGTCGGGGAATTCCTGTCTTGGTTTTCACTCTTGGGAAACAGGGTTTGACCTCTCCACAGCCTCCCTCCGATCGGTATAGTGGAGGTGCTGGTCCAGTTTTGCAGCGACAGCGATGTTGGTTCTGGATGCACAGTCCCTGAGCGGGGTGTTGAGATGACCGAAGCCGAATTGCCCACGCCCGTCGAAGAAGGGCGTTACCACACTTACGTGGGTCATGTGATTCCCTGGTACGTGCGCGTGGCCTGGATCCTCTTCTGGATCGGCTCGGCAGCGTATGTGTTGCGGTACCTGTTGCCGGCCCTCCAGCGGGAACTCGGCAACCCTCCGTGAACCTGGCCGCAATGCCGCAGGCGTCGCCTCAACTTCGAACCTCGCATCGGAAGAGCCTGAGCCAGAGATCTGCTGGGGGCGGGTCGAGGAGGTGCCGACCGGGGCCGCTGGAACGCCGTTTCCGGTGGCGACGCCGTGAGTTTTGACCGATGACGTTTTTTCGAGCCCAGATGCGCTGATGCAGGCGGAACGACCAGGCCGACCGAATCCCTCGGAGGCCGAAGCGGGGGAACTGACGGGCGAATCTTCGAAGGAAGCCCGGGGCCGCACCTATTCGCTGGTGACAGTCAATTTCTGGCTCGACACGCTGGCCCTGGTCGCCGTGACCGCCGTGGGGATCGTCAGCACGCTGTTGATCGCGGTCTTTCCGGTGCCGACCCAGGCCGCTGGCTGGAGCCTGTGGGGCTGGCCGTATGACACGTGGTTCCGCATCCAGTTCGGGGCGATCTGCACGTGTGCCGTGGTCCTGCTGGTGCACGTCATGCTGCACTGGAACTGGGTCTGCAACGTGCTGGCGACGAAGATCCTCAAGCGCAAGAGCCGTCCCGATGATGCCGCCCAGACAATCTACGGCGTCGCAACGCTGGCCGCCGTCCTGCACGTGATCCTGTTCATCACGGTCTGGGCCGTGCTGACGGTGAAAAAGCCGGCGCCCTGAAATTCAGTGGCGCGTGATGCGGGACGGTCGTCGC
>DNUF01000226.1:67348-67763 GCA_003508595.1 Planctomycetaceae bacterium | reverse complement strand
CGGGACTGTTCCACCCGCTGCCGGCCTGTCGTGGGCAACGAGCGGCCGGTGAATCCAATCGTGTGATCGAGTGATTCGCAGGTTGGCTTCTGCCGGCCACCCGGGAAGCGACAAACGGGGCGCTGCGGAAAGGGGACGCGCCGTCTGGTCCTTCCATTCCCGATCTGTGCCTGTTTCGCCGGAACATCGACTGCGGGGCAACCGGGGGCGACCGGAGACGTCCCGGGGCGCGGGGCCCCACCCGATGCAGACAACCCCGCGAACGACCTTGCCGCACTGGCGGCAGTGCCGCGGGGAAGTGACGTGGAGATCGTGTCTGATGGGTCGAGCTGTCAACCACCTGTCCGCAGATGGCTGACCGCTCGGGACCAACACGAGGTTTCACCCCCGCACGAACGGGACGGTGCCACCCGCC
>DNUF01000226.1:66194-67101 GCA_003508595.1 Planctomycetaceae bacterium | reverse complement strand
GTCTACAGCCGCGGAGCCCCCGGCTTGTTCGGCGGGGCGAGCGGATTCGCCCCCCGGGTCTTCACCCGGCGGGTGAAGATGCGGTCTTTTGTGAAGGCCACCAGGGTCTGCGCGTCGGGACCGGCGAAGCAGAGGCCGGTCACCCCTCCGCCGGGGACGGGGACGATGCAGTTCACCCGCCCGGCCTGGTCGCAGATCTGCACACCGAGACTGGTGGCACAATAGAGCCGGCCGTCGGTGTCGACCTTGAGATCCTGGATCTCATCCAACGGCCGATTGTCGGGCAGGTGCAGGTGGTAGTACTTCTGCCCGTGCCGCAGCGTGCCATCGGCCGCGATCTGGAAACTGTGGACCCAGTGGCTTCCCTGGTGGGCCACATACAACAGGGTCTGATCGGGAGACAGGCAGAGGGCGCCGGGATGAAAATCGGGACAGACCCCCGCCGGTCGACGGGTGCCATCCGGAGCCACCAGGAAGATCGTATCGCCATGCCCGTCGGCATCGGGATCAAACGCCAGCGCGTAGGCCCGGCCATCCTGGCGCAGCACGAGGCTGCGGGCCTGCAGCGGGGTCAATTCCCGCTCTCCCGCGGCGCCCGGCTTCACCCCCAGCACGGTGGGGCCTTGGGCACCAGTCACGCTGGCATAGAGCCAACCCTCCCCCCCGGCAGCGAGGCAACGGGCCCCCTTGAGCCCCGTCCGGACCGCGGTGAACTCTCCTCCCGGGGTCCATTTCCAGAGTGTGGCGGGGGCCCCCCAGGTCAGCCGTTCGGGGGTGGCCTGCCGACTCTGTTCGTCATTCTCGAGGAAATACACCTGGCCGGCGAGATCGGTGACGGGGTGCCGGGGATGCCGCCGGTTCTCGGCCACCAGCTTCCACCCCTCATCGGCAGTCACGATCTCCTGCA